>NZ_FSQZ01000001.1:0-696250 GCF_900129645.1 Acetomicrobium flavidum | reverse complement strand
GGTCAAATTCTGTAAGCTTAACGTGGCTGAGAACCGCCGCCTGGTCATCAGCTTGAAGGTGATGGGAGTTCCTACATTCTTGTTCTACAAAGGAGGAGAGTTAAAGGACAGGATAACGGGCAGCGAGGTCACTATTGATGCTATAAGAGAAAGGGTCGAAAAGTTACTGCAGTCCTAAAAAGGAGGTGTATGCAGTGAGGCTTGAATTGCATAAGATCAAGGTAAAAGACGTTAAATGGGGAGATGCTACGAAGGTCGAAGATGGCATCCTCTATGTCAATCGCGAGGAGATAATCGACTTGCTCTCATCGGACGATCGTTTGGAATCCGTCGAGGTGGATTTGGCCCGTCCAGGCGAGAGGGTGCGCATCGTTCCCGTCAAGGATGTCATTGAACCGAGATGCAAGATAGAGGGCGAAGGCGATGTCTTTCCCGGTTTTATAGGTGACGTCGAGGGCGCAGTGGGGCAAGGAAAGACCCTGGCATTAGCAGGGGCTGCCGTTGTGACTTGCGGAAAGATAGTCGGCTTTCAAGAGGGCATAATAGATATGTCGGGGCCTGGGGCAGAGTATACCCCCTTCTCGAAGACGAACAACGTGGTCTTGGTCTTTACGCCTAAGGCCGGCATTGAGAGGCATGATTACGAAGCTGCCTGCCGCGTCGCGGGGCTAAAGGTTGCGCACTTCCTGGCAGTAAAGGCTAAGGGGGCACATCCTGACGAGGTGCAAACTTACGAACTTGAGGAAATTACGAAAAGGCCAGACCACTTAAACAAGCTTCCAAGGGTTGCCTACATCTACATGCTCCAATCTCAAGGGTTGCTTCACGATACTTATGTTTACGGAGTCGATGCGAAAAAGATTCTGCCTACTCTAATTCATCCTAATGAAGTCTTCGATGGGGCCATAGTTTCCGGAAACTGCGTGTCTGCATGCGATAAAAACAGCACCTACGCTCACCAAAACAACCCTGTCATAGAGGCATTGTACAAGCGTCACGGCAAGGACATAAACTTCATCGGCTGCATCATAACTAATGAAAACGTCACCCTTCAGGATAAGAAACGAAGCTCCTCCTATGCCGTAAAATTGGCCAAGATGCTTGGCGTCGAGGGAGTAATCATAACGGAAGAAGGCTTTGGAAATCCCGATACCGACTTGATAATGAACTGTAGAAAGGCCGAGCGCGCCGGCATAAAGACGGTGCTCATAACGGACGAGTATGCAGGCCGAGACGGAGCAAGCCAGTCGCTTGCCGATGCAGCCCCCGAAGCCGATGCCGTCGTAAGCGTGGGCAATGCCAACCCCACCGTCAAGCTACCGCCCATGGAAAAGGTCATAGGTTTTAGCGAATTTGTTGACGTCATAGCCGGAGGATTTTCTGGTGCATTAAAACAGGATGGCTCCATTGAAGTGGAATTACAAGCCATAACCGGAGCTACCAGCGAGCTAGGTTTCACCTGTCTATCGGCAGAAACCAGGTAAAATAAAATATAGGAGGTGTTGACCCATGGCAAAGGGAAAGCTGGCAGGTAAAAAGCTGATTCTCCTTGGCGAGCGGGATGGTATTCCTGGTCCCGTCATGGAGGCCTGTTTGAAGGATAGCGGCGCTGAAATCGTATTTTCCGTGACCGAATGTTTCGTCTGAACGGCCGCAGGAGCCATGGACCTGCAGAACCAGCAGCGCATCAAGGACGCCGTTGATAAGTATGGAGCAGAGAACGTAGTAGTGATACTCGGTAGCTCTGACCCTGAGGGTGCAGAAATTTATGCAGAGACGGTAACTAACGGCGATCCGACTTATGCAGGTCCTTTGGCAGGAGTCCCGTTGGGACTCGCAGTTTACCACGTTTTTGAGCCTGATATACGAGAAGAAGTAGATCCTGCTGTTTGGGAAGAACAGATGGGAATGATGGAGATGGTCTTGGATCCGGAAGCCCTGTCTCAAGCGGTTGCGAAGATGCGCGAGCAATACAGCAAATATTCGCTCTAATATGGTCATGAGATGGGGGGATGATTGAATGGCGTACAAGGTAGTTCATTACATAAACCAATTTTTTGCCGGCATAGGCGGCGAGGAAAGGGCAGACTATCCCCCGGAGGTTCGCGAAGGGATTGTGGGGCCCGGTCAGGCCCTGCAGGCTGCCTTGGGCGGAGAGGCCACCATCGTCGCTACGGTAATTTGTGGGGACGGCTATTTCGCCGAGCATATGGATGAAGCCATAGAAAAAATTATAGATTTCATAAAGGGATATCGGCCCGATGCCTTTGTTGCCGGACCCGCTTTCAACGCTGGTCGTTACGGTATGGCATGCGGTGCCATATGCGATGCGGTGAGCAAGAGGTTGAACATTCCTGTCGTCACTGCCATGTACCCGGAAAATCCGGCAGTCGAAATCTACAGGAAGGGCTTATATATAGTCGAGACGGCCGATAGCGCGAGAGGCATGCGCGATGCCATACCCAGGATGGCAAAGTTGCTTCTCAAGCAATTGAAGGGTGAGCCCATAGGCCGACCCAAGGAAGATGGCTATATCGAACGGGGCATCCGTTTCAACATCTTCCGCGATAAGCTTGGGGCAGAAAGAGCTGTCGACATGCTAGTGAAAAAGCTTAAAGGTGAGGAATTCGTCACCGAGTATCCCATGCCGTCCTTTGACCGCGTTCCGCCGGCTCCGGCCATAAAGGACATGAAGAAGGCTAAGATCGCTTTGGTCACCTCTGGCGGAATAGTACCCAAGGGTAACCCCGACAGGATAGAGGCTTCGAGCGCTACTAAGTTTGGAGAGTACAGCCTAGAGGGGCTGGATGATCTCACTCCTCAGACGCACGAGACGGCCCACGGCGGTTATGATCCGACCTACGCAAATGAGGACCCCGACAGGGTATTGCCCCTTGATGTCGCCAGGCAGCTTGAGCGCGAAGGTGCCTTTGGATCTTTGCACGATAAATACTACGCAACGGTTGGCAATGGCACTCCTGTGGCATACGCCAAGAAGTTTGGCGAGGAGATCGCCAAGAGATTGAAGGCGGCCAACGTCGATGGAGTGATACTCACCTCCACCTGAGGAACCTGTACTCGTTGCGGTGCAACGATCGTAAAAGAGCTGGAAAGGGCAGGCCTGCCCACCGTTCATGTGTGCACAATAGTTCCCATATCGCAGACCGTCGGAGCAAATAGGATAGTTCCCGCTATTGCCATACCTCACCCCCTGGGAGATCCAACGAAATCCCTGGAAGAGGAAAGGGCGATAAGGCGTCGTTTGCTCATGAAGGCTTTGTCTGCCTTGCAGACTGACATAAGCGAGCAGACGGTCTTTACCGATTGATGGGTTGGACGTTGCAGTAACAAAAGGGCCAAAGAGTCTATCCTTTGGCCCTTTATTTGACTTAGAACGTTATTTCCTGATGAGGAGCGTGCATGATAACATGCAAAAGGTTGCTATAAGACAGTATGCTTATTGCCTGAATCACGTACCTGAGTTGTCCTATTACTATGGTAATACACCTTTCTGGGAAAGAAACAACAAAGGAGAGTCCGAGTATCTCTCCTCTTTGTCGAAGTTCATGCGCACCTACGATGACGCAATACGTTATGCTCCAAACCAGGCCTTCATTGGAGGTATTTCTTTAAAGGATCTGGAGGCTCATGAAACTCCATGGTACGAAAAGCCCTTAAAAGAGGCTTCGCGTTTCGGTAGGTTTGGGGAGATAATGCCTGAAGACGAATTTTTGGGCCTCATGGACATATGTGACGTCTTTGACATCATTTGGCTTGAAAGTTCTTTTTCCGGTAGGGCTCGAGAAAAACTTCAAGCTCATCCCTTGATGAACCAAAATATCTTGCAGAGACTTGAAAAAGGACATACCGCGGATGAAATCGAGCAGGAAATAAAAGATGGAAGCGCTTTGCCCATCTACTTTGATGGTCGCATTATAGGTTGTTGCAGGAAGGCGCACGAGTTCGATGAATGTTTGTCCTCATACGTATTGCTTGAAAATATCGCCTGCAAGGCAGGCGGTGTTTTGGCCTTGCTGCATTTGCTGAACAACGCAAAGATGAAGCCCGAAGAGGTCGATTTCATCATCGAATGTTCCGAGGAAGCGGCAGGAGATATGAACCAGCGGGGAGGAGGCAATTTCGCGAAATCAATTGGCGAGATAGTAGGTTGCGTCAATGCCAGCGGATGCGACGTAAGGGGTTTCTGTGCAGGCCCCGTATACGCCTTGATAAATGCCGCTGCACAAGTGGCTTCCGGCATAAGGAAAAACGTCGTCGTGTTGGCCGGCGGCGCAGTGCCAAAGCTTTACATGAATTCAAGGGACCATGTAAAAAAGGGCATGCCTGCCCTTGAAGATACATTGGGCAATTTCGCGATACTTCTTGCGCCGGAAGACGGCGTCTCCCCTGTCATGAGATTGGATGCCATAGGCAAGCACTCCGTAGGAGCCGGAGCGTCTCCGCAGGCCATAACCGAGGCCTTGGTCTACGAGCCCTTGAAAAGAGTGGGGCTAAATTTTCTTGACATAGACAAATATGCTGCAGAGCTCCAAAATCCCGAAATTACATTGCCTGCCGGTGCAGGAAATGTGCCTGAGGCTAATTTTAAGATGATAGCGGCCTTGGCCGTCATGAAAAAAGAGCTTGACAAGACAGGCATGAACGATTTTATAAGGCAGCGTGGAATGCCCGGATTTGCCCCTACTCAAGGACATATCCCTTCGGGAGTGCCCTTTATTGGACATGCATGTGAGGATATAAAGGAAGGCAAGATGAAGCGGGCAATGATCATAGGAAAGGGAAGCCTCTTTTTGGCTCGCCTGACCAATTTGTCCGATGGAGCTTCTTTCATCATTGAATTCCCCTCGTCCGTGGCCCAAAAAGAGGAAGGGCTAATCAGCAAGGACGAGATAAGGGATACCATTTTGGAGGTGCTAGCCGATCTTGCCGATACCCTAAAGGGCGCTGGCGCAAAGTGAAGTCAAGAGGTGAAATGAAGTGGATAAAATGGCGATGAAAAGATTAATCGGTGAAGCACTGGATGAGATAGTCATGTCCGCAAGAGGAAGGGGCGAACTTGTGCCCATTGGCCTAATGAGCAGCGGAAGCGAGCTGGGGCCTGAGGAGCTTGCATTGGCTGGAAAACTTGCGCAGGATGAATATCGTTTCATCAAGGTCGTGATGATAGGACCCCGCGTCAAAGGATTTGACGACCTGGAATGGATAGAGACCGATGATTGCGAAGCTGACATACAGAAGGCCATGGAAGATGCCTTGAAAAGTGGTCGAATAAAGGGTGCCGTCGCCCTTCATTATCCATTCCCCCTGGGGGTGGCAACGGTCGGCATGATACACACGCCGGCCAAGGGTAAACCCCTCATAATTTCGACCTCCACCGGTACGTCGTCGACAAACAGGGTTGAAGCCATGATATTAAACGCCATTTACGGCATAGCCGTTGCCAAGGCTAAGGGTATAAAAGATCCCACAGTCGGCATCTTAAACGTCGACGGCGCACAGCTCGTTTACAGGTCTCTTAAAAAACTTGCCGAGCAGGGTTATGGCATCACCTTTGGAAGCAGCGTCAGGCAGGACGGCGGTCCCATACTTAGAGGAAACGACCTGATCTATGGTGCCGTCGACGTGTGCGTTACGGATACCCTGACCGGCAACGTCCTGGTCAAGGTCTTTGGCGCCTACAATACGGGCGGAAATTACGAGTCCCTTGGTTGGGGGTACGGGCCTTCCGTGGGCGAGGACTGGCCTTACGTCATCTCCATAATATCTCGTGCCTCTGGAGCTTGCGTCATTGCAAATGCGATTCGTTTTACGGCTGAGGTCGTCACTGCGGGCTTGCCCTCCCTTGTAAAAAGGGAATTGAATATGGCAAAAATGGCCGGCCTCGAAGGGGTATTGGGTGAGTTGCACGACAGGCAGGAAGAAAAGCGATCGCCAGTTGAACAGCCAAAGCCGGAACCTACGGACGAGGAAATCCACGGCATCGATGTTTTGACCATAGAGGATGCCGTCAAGCTGCTTTGGGCTCACGGCATCTATGCCGAATCCGCCATGGGTTGTACGGGTCCTGTTATTAAAGTTCCCTCTCGCCTTTCAACCCAAGCCATAGAAGTCCTGAAAAAAGAGGGCTATCTGTAAGTTTATACGCTAAATATAAACTGTGCTTTATACACAAAAGGAGCGACCTTTTAAAGTTGCTCCTTTTGTTGTTTTTAAACCTATAGTATAATATTTGCAACTTGATGAATTTTGTGATGTTAGAAACTTATCTCAATTGTGATTATATTTCGATGGCATATCAGCGAAGTTATTTTACATTTCAATTAGAGATCGGGAGTAAGAGCAGGGTGTTTTATTTTAAGGGAGGTGATATTTTCCACAAAAACGGGCAAGAGGCGCTATGTCTTCATGTCTTGGTTAGAGCGATAGCAAAGGAGGGGAAAATATGGAGGCAATTTTGAAGCTTAACAGTTTCATCAATAGCATCGTATGGGGCCCATGGATGTGTGCCTTTCTTGTTGGCACGGGAGTCTATTTGACGTTTTTATTAGGATTTCCTCAAATAAGATACTTCGCTCTTTCGTTTAAATATGCCTTATCCAAAAGTGCTCGTAAGGGCCAGGGAGCAGAGGGTACCATTTCGCCCTTTGCAGCGCTGGCCACCGCTCTTGCTTCCACCGTTGGCTCCGGAAATATTGCAGGTGTTGCCACCGCCATTCACCTTGGCGGACCCGGAGCCATGTTTTGGATGTGGGTATCAGCTGTCTTTGGCATGGCCACCAAGATGGTGGAGGTCACGCTTGCCACGCGGTTTAGGGAAAAAGACGAACTTGGAAACTGGCGTGGCGGCACCATGTACGTCTTAAAGGCAGCAACCGGTCAAAAATGGTTGGCCTGGCTTTTTGCCCTCTTTGCCGGGTTGGCCTCCTTCGGCATAGGCAATATGGCCCAGGCCAACTCCGCGGCTGGCGCTGTAAATCTTGGCTTTAATGTACCTCCATTGTATACAGCTATAGCCCTTGCCGTGGTAACGGGGCTTGTGATAATAGGCGGATTAAAGAGCATAGCCAATGTGACTACAATATTGATACCGTTAATGTGTCTTTTCTATATCATCGGTGGTGTTGTTTTGTTTGCAACTCACATTGCACAGATGCCAGCGGCCTTTAAGGCCGTATTTTATTATGCCTTCCATGATCCTATGGCCCTCCCGGGTGCAATAGCGGGGTGGTCGGTAAGGCAGGCATTGATCAAAGGTGTTGCAAGGGGCATCTTCTCCAACGAAGCCGGGCTAGGTTCAGCTCCAATGGTGCATTGCACTGCTATAACTGATCATCCGGTAAGGCAGGGGACGATGGGCATCTTCGAGGTTTTTTTGGACACGATAGTGATTTGCACAATAACGGGGATGAGCATAATTGCTACCGGAACGCTTACGGGATACCCGGAGCTTTCAGGTGCGCAGCTGACGTTAACTGCATTTAAAACTTTATGGGGAGAAACTGGCATAATATTTTTAGCAATTTCTTTGGCACTTTTTGCCTATTCCACCGTCCTCGGATGGTATTGGTACGGCGAGACTGGCATGACTTACGTGTTTGGCCTTAAGGTTATCCCGGTGTATAAGTTCCTTTGGATCGTCTGTATAATTTTAGGCGGTTGGGGCGGAAGCCAGTTCCTTCACAATATTTGGGATCTGGCCGATACGTTAAACGGCCTGATGGCCATACCCAACCTCATAGCTTTGTGGTGGGTGTCTGGCGAAGTGCGTCGCTTGGTCAGGGACTTCGATGCCAAGAGGTCGCGTGGAGAACTGGTGTAAGTTGTAAGATCAGAAGAAAGGGAGGCATACGCCTCCCTTTCTTCGTTGATATTGGGGGTGTTTTGATTGAATTTGAGGCCGACGAGATACGAGGTGAACCTCACAAATTTGCAACATAACTTCAATTGCGTGAGAAGTTTTGTAGGCCCCAATGTCCAAGTGATGTCGGTCGTCAAGGCAAACGGATACGGGATGGGGATAGTTCGAATCGCGAGGGCACTGGCGGAAGCGGGATGTCAACGATTTGCCGTTGCAACCCCCGATGAGGCCATTGCCTTGAGGGAAGCGGGGATCAGTGAACCGTTGCTCGTCCTTGGGCCTTCCCCTTGCGAGGCTGCCGAATGCTATGTAAGACACGACATAGCGGCAGCCCTAACCGACATGGCCTTTGCCCATGCAGCTAGTCAGGCGGCTCAAAGACAAGCCAAGGTGGCGCGCCTTCATTTGAAGATCGACTCCGGCATGGGAAGGATTGGCTTTTTGCCCGAGGAGTTGCCAGGGGTGCTACCCGAACTTAAAGGCTTGCCGGGACTTGACGTGGAAGGAGCTTTTACCCACTTTGCTACGGCTGATGAAATAAATCTGGAGTACACCCATTGGCAATTTAAGAGATATATGAAGGCTTTGGACATACTGGATGAGTTCGGGGTCAAGGTTAGGTTGCGACATGTCTGCAATAGCCCCGCGACGCTTAACGTTCCAAAGTATCACTTGGATGCCGTGAGACCTGGATTGATACTCTACGGTATGTGGCCGTCCGAACATTGCAATAAGCCCTTCGATCTCAAGCCCGTCTTTCAGGTCAAGACGGAGGTGGCTGCATTGAGGACGCTTCCCCTTGGAAGCGGCGTGGGTTACGGGCTGCGCTACATGACGAGGGGCGAAGAGAGGATAGCCATACTTCCCATAGGGTACCATGACGGTTATCCCAGGACTCTTTCCATGAGGGCCTCCGTCTTGATAAAGGGCGTGCGTGCCCCCATCGTTGGAAACATATGCATGGATCAAACTATGGTAAACGTCACCCACATCCCGAACGTTAAAGTGGGTGACGAAGTCGTGCTCATAGGTGCCCAGGGTAAGGAGCGCATAACGCCTGAGGAGATAGCCGGCTTGCTTGGCACGATTAATTACGAGGTGCCCAATTTATTTACTCCCCGAGTCCCACGTGTATATTTGCAAGAAAATATAGTATAATGACAATTAAAGTGCTAGTTTTAATTATCTCAATTAGTTTTTAAACCATCTCAATCAAAGGGGGCTTTTTAGATGAGGATAGGATGTCCGAAAGAGGTAAAGGACAACGAGTTCAGGGTGGGGCTCATCCCTGCAGCCGTTAAGGCCTACGTTGATGCCGGTCATGAGGTAGTGGTGGAGAAAGGCGCTGGCGTTGGCTCCAACATTACTGATGAGGAATACAAAGCAGCAGGAGCCAAGATCCTCGACTCTGCCAAAGAGGTTTGGGCAACATCCGACATGATCGTAAAGGTAAAAGAACCCCTTCCCCAAGAGTACGACCTGATGCGCGAAAATCAAATCATCTATACTTATTTTCATTTCGCAGCAGATGAGGAGCTCACCAAAGCGTGTCTTGAAAAGAAGATAATAGCAATAGCCTACGAGACCGTTCAGGAAGCTGACGGTTCGCTTCCCTTGCTGAAGCCCATGAGCACCATCGCCGGGCGAATGGCCTGCCTTATGGGGGCTTACTACTTGGGCAAACCCCATGGCGGCATGGGACTGCTTCCCACGGGCGTTCCGGGAGTGGCTCCCGCCAATATATTGGTAATCGGGGGCGGCAGTGTCGGAAGCAACGCAGCCAGGGTTGGAGCAGGATTGGGCGCCAGGGTAACCATACTCGACGTCAACCCCAATGCTCTAGAGCGTCTGGCTCAAACAATGCCTTCCAATGTCTTTCCCGTGTTCAGCGACAGCCATACCCTGGAAGCCGGCTTGCGGGAAGCCGATATAGTCGTTGGAGCCGTGTTAATACCCGGAGCTAAGGCGCCAAAGCTCGTTAAAAGAGAGCATCTTAAGATGATGAAGCCTGGTTCTGTAATTGTAGATGTGGCAATAGACCAGGGCGGCTGCACTGAAACATCCAAGCCTACGACCCATTCTGACCCCGTATATATAGTCGACGGCGTGGTCCATTATTGCGTGGCCAATATGCCCGGAGCTTATGCGAGGACTGCCACATATGCCTTGAACAACAGCACCATACTATATGGCCTACAGCTGGTAAAGAAGGGCGTAGAGCGCGCAGTGAAGGAAAATCCTGCTTTGCTGAAGGGCTTGAACATGTACAAGGGGATAATCACGTTTAAACCGGTCGCCGAGGCCTTTGGCATGATGGATCACTATAAACCGGCAGAAGAGGTCATTAGGTAGGCAGCAAACCCATGCTACGTTAGAATAAAGCCATATAAATAGCGGAAGCTTGCAAGCTTCCGCTATTTATATTTCAAAAGGAGCTATGCTCGCTAAAGAAGTCTCGATCTGCCTAGCTGTATCTTCGTTTTTTTCCTAAATTTTGAGGTTCGGCCAGGATCAAATCCGAACTGCGTATTTTTCGGCGTGGTTTTATCTTTTTATCTCTTGAAATTGAATGCATGTCTTTCTTGCCTTTGGCCCACGAGGAGTCCTTTCTCTTCAGGGGCTCTCGCTTTAGCTCTCGCTTTAATTCCTCCTCCAGGTCGTAGCCGCCCGCGCTATCTGCGTTCGTTCTTTTAAGCAACTTTGCGACCAATGTTGCTGGGTCGCTTTTTTCGAGCAGTTCCCCTGCCCATGTCAGCACATCTTCGTCAACCACATCGGTGCCAAGGAGGTCCTTTTCGTATTCGATCTTCCTTTTTTTGTTAATGTCATTGCGGTTTGGCACGATAAGCCATTTGGCCTTTATTTTAGTTTTGCCAATCATTTGTTTAATGTGCCGCGTTTCTTGGGGAGTAAGGACCAAGACATCCTTGCCATGAGCACCCGCCCTTCCGGTGCGCCCGCTGCGGTGTATGAAGGTCTCGAGATCGTCTGGCAGGCCGTACTGAACGACGTAATCAACCCCCGGCACGTCAAGGCCCCTTGCTGCCACGTTCGTCGCTACCAGGAGGGATGTTTGTCCGGATTTAAATGCCCCCAGGGAAGCGCTTCTTTCTCTCTGCGTCATGTCCCCATTTAGGCATAATGCCTTAAAGCCCTTTGCAGAAAGCTTTTTTGCAATTTCCATTGTCTCCGCCTTCGTGCGACAGAAGATGAGGCCCTTGGTCGGACTTTCCCACAAAAGCACATTGACCAGCCCCTCAAAGGCAAACCTTTGGGGGACCGTGTAGATTTCATGCTCTATATCGGAATGCTGGTTTTCGTCTTCGACGAGGTCAATGCAAAGTGGCTCATTGAGGTATTTCTTGGAAATTGTCATTACCTCTTCGGGCATGGTGGCGGAGAAAAGCCACGTCCTCTTTTTCTTGGGAAGCGCTTGAAGAATGGCTTCGAGTTCCTCTTTAAAGCCCATGTCCAGCATGCGATCCCCTTCGTCAAGTATGATGCTGTGTATGCCTTCTGGTTTAAGCGTGCCTTGGCGCAAGTGATCCAACGTCCTGCCGGGAGTGCCGATGACTATCGATGCGCCCTTTCTTAGCTCTCGAATTTGCTTGGCCATGTCCATTCCGCCCACCAGGCTGGCCGTGGAGATGTCCTGATTTTGCCCCAACCAACATGCTTCCGCATTAGTTTGTAGGGCTAATTCCCTGGTGGGAGAAAGTATCAGTACCTTAGGGCTACCGCTATCGAGGTTTCCTTCGTTGTAGATGGGAAGCAGAAAGGCAAGCGTCTTTCCGGAACCCGTCTTTGCCCTTACTATCACGTCTCTCTTGAAGCTGTCGAGGTTCAGCATCTCCCTTTGAACGGGAGTCGGTGAAGCAAATCCCTTAGCCTCGATGGCATCAAGCAATCTCTCGCTCAATCCGTACTTTTTAAATCCGTTAACATTGATGCTCATTAAACTTTACAATACCTACCTTCCGCGTTGTCTAAGGATGCTTTTTATTTCAGCAAACTCATCAATTATCCAGGAAAAAAATGTAATGTCAAGTTTTTGGTCGCAATTTCTGTGTCTAGGCTTATAAAGAGGTTGCGTCGCTCATCGGTTGCTGGTATAAGGTATGCGTCTGAGCCTGTAAATGTGCTTGAGATATTATTAAGTTGTTCTTTCAACATAAGTTGTGCGAAGAGATAAAACTTTCTCATATCTGGAGGTAATGACATGAATGATTCAATAGACAGCAGCTTGCTTCTTTCGCTTAGCCATTTTCCGAAGGATAATCTGGATGAAAGGGAAATTGCCGCCTTTCGCAGCGCTGCCCAAAGATGCCGCGGTTGGATACTTACCATGACCACGGCGGCAAACAGCGGACATCCGGCCGGCTCTATGTCAAGCATAGAGATGTATTTGATGAGTTACGCTGTAAGCGATGTCCGAAGGGATAATGTAGAAAGCATAGAGAGAGACTTCATAGTGATCAGCCACGGACATACGGCACCGGCGGCGTATTCGACCTTGGCCTATTTGGGTTTTTTTGATCCATCCATGCTTTTGGGCAATTTTAGAAGGACGGGGAGCCCCTTCCAGGGACATGTGGAACGATCGGTTTGGGGCATTGACTGGGCAAGTGGAAATCTTGGACAAGGCCTTGCTGCTGGAGTAGGTTACGCTTTGGCTCAAAGAAAACGCCAGAGCGACGGGCATGTCTTTGTGCTCATGGGAGACGGCGAACAGACAAAAGGCCAAGTGGCCGAGGCTCGCAGGATTGCGTTCAAAGAAGCGCTGAATAACATTACGGCTTTGATCGACTTCAACCGCATTCAGATAAGCGGCAAAGTACATGAAGTCATGCCTGCAAACTACAAGAAGCTTTGGGAAGCTGATGGCTGGCAGGTGTATGAATGCGATGGGCACGATCCTGCCGATATGTATTCCGTCATGAAGAAAGCGTATGAAGACGAGAAACCAAGCGTCGTATTTTGTAATACCGTAATGGGAAAGGGTGTCTCCTTCATGGAAAACATCCCTGACTATCACGGTAAAGCCCTCTCAAAGGAAGAGTACCTTAAGGCCATGGCAGAACTTGGAGAAGATCCCTCCCTTTTGGAAGAAGCCTTAGCGGCAAGGAAAGGACCGTTGCCAAAGGGTAGAACCGTTAATCCTCGAACACCAAAGATATATACGGGCTTGCCCTTCTCTTACCCTCCTGATGCCAAGGTGGACAATAGAACCGCCTTCGGCAAGGCATTGGCCGATATCGGAAGGCTGAATCGCGAAAGAAGCTCCACCCCTATTTTAGTCTTCGATTGCGATTTGGCTTCGTCGGTGAAGGTGGACGAGTTTGCTAAGGAATGTCCCGAATGGTTCGTGGAGGCAGGCATTCAAGAACACGCCACTGCCACCGTTGCCGGCGCTGCTTCCTGCGGTGGAGCGATGAGCGTCTGGGCCGATTTTGGCGTATTTGGACTAACAGAAGTATATAACCAGCAGCGTTTAAACGACATAAATAGGACCAACTTAAAACTTTTCCTTACTCATGTGGGCTTGGATGTGGGGGAAGACGGGATGACTCACCAATGCATAGATTACGTGGGGTTGCTTCGCAACCTTTTCGGTTGGAAGCTGATCGTCCCGGCCGATCCCAATCAGACCGACAGGGTAACGAGGTGGGCATTGCAGCAGGAGGGAAACATATGTGTGGCCATGGGAAGGAGTCGCCTTCCCGTCTTAACCAGAAAGGATGGTCTGACCCCATTTTACGCCGATGATTACGCCTTCAATTATGGAAAAATTGACATAGTCAGGCATGGTCATGACATGTCGATATTTGCTATGGGGCATATGGTCCATCGAGCCTTGAAGGTCGGGGAAATACTTGCAAAAAGGGGCATTTCCTTGTGCGTCTACAGCGTTTCTTGCCCATTGGCCCTGGAAGAAGACGTTTTGGTCGAAGCCGCCAAAAGGGGCCCCATCTTTACCTACGAGGATCACAACGTCAATAGCGGGTTAGGCCGCGAGATTACCTCAAAGCTTCAGGCCTTGAACTTAAGCGCAAAGGTGAGGTCCTTCGGAGTTTCGCGTTACGGAGATTCCGGCTCCTCCGACGAGGTCTTTGAGGCCATGGGATTGGCCCCCGAAGAAGTGGCCGAAGCTGTCTGCTGCTCGTTGCGGAAGTGACGTCCATGCTTGAAGCGGGAACGCTGGTAACGCTTTGTTCTGCCTCCAAAAAGGACAGATTTTTGGTTACCCTGGAGGATGGCGGCAAACTTGAGACGCGCCTCGGAATTATTTTACATGACCAGATCATGAGCGCAGGTTATGGCGGAAAAGTCTTGTCGCACAACGGAAGCGCCTTTTATGTGACAAAACCGACCCTGGAGGAATATCTGCGAAAGATCAAGCGAAGAACTCAGATAGTCTTCCCAAAGGAGGCCGGCTATATATTGCTTCAACTTGACATAAGGCCCGGTGCCAGGGTGTTAGAATGCGGCACCGGTTCGGGCGGCATGACCACGGTGTTTGCCAGCTTTGTGGGAGATGAGGGTCGTGTTTATTCATACGACGTTCGTGAGGAATTTATAGAACTGGCCAGGCGAAATTGCCGTAAGTGGAGGGTGGAACAGAGGGTAAGCTTCAAAGTCAGGCACATATCGGAGGGATTCGATGAAAGGGAAGTCGATGCCGTGTTCCTTGACCTTCCGGACCCCTGGAATTACCTGCCTCAAGTCAGAGACGCCCTCGCCTTGGGCAGGCGGATGGGGGCTTTGCTTCCAACGTTCAACCAGATCGAGAGATTCCTTCGCTCCCTGGAGGAAAATGCCTTTGTAGACGTTGAAGTAGTCGAGATATTGCACAGGGCTTTGAAGTCTGACCCCGATAGGTTAAGGCCCGAGGACAGGATGATAGGCCACACGGGTTATCTTATATTTGCCACGCCCATCCTATATTCGAACCGTGGAGATGGGGCGATATGAGGGTTTTGTTGCATATTTGCTGTGCACCAGATGGGACGGTGCCCCTTGAAAGCCTAAAGCTTGAGGGTAACGTTGTAACTTGCTTCTTTTATGGCATCAATATTCACCCGAAGGAGGAATACGACAAGCGGCTTGAGGCCGCTAAGAAGCTGGCGGCCAACTTTGGCGTTTCGCTTCTGACCCTGCCTTACGGCCCGGGGCAGTGGCTAAATGCGACAAAGGCTTTGGCCGACGAGCCGGAGGGTGGAAGCAGATGCGTGCTATGTTACCGTCTGCAGATGGAGGCAGCGGTAAGGTATGCCGTTGCGTTAAATTACGATGCCTGCGCTACCAGCCTTACCATCAGCCCCCATAAAGACCCAGATTTGATCAATGCCATAGGGCTAGGCCTGGCAAACAGGGCTTGCCTCGCCTGGATTGGAAGGGTTTGGAGAAAAGGCGGAGGATTTGCAAGATCCGTGGCCAAGAGCAAGGAGCTTGGGCTTTACAGACAGCGATATTGTGGCTGCGTTTACAGCATCAGGAGGTGAAGGCAATATTGGCCAAAGGAGATTTTATAACCGTGGGCAAGGTCCCCCCGACCTTGCTGCAACCCCTTTTAAAGGAACTGCGAGGATTTGACAGGAAAGAGGTGCTCATAGGACCTAAGATAGGAGAGGACGCGGCCGTAATAGGATGGCCTGCGGGTGCTTTTTTGCTGGCCACTTCCGATCCCATCGTTGGAGCCCTTAAAGGAGCGGGGAGCTTGTTGGTAAACGTAAACGCCAACGATATAGCTGCCAAGGGGGGAGATCCGGCATATATGCTGGTGGTATTGATCTTGCCTGCGACCATGACGTTAAACGATGCTGCTTCGTTGATGGAAGAAGTTGACGAAGAAGCGAAAAAGCTGGGCATTGCAGTCGTCGGTGGACATACGGAGTTTTCCGATCGCTATACCCATCCCATCATGGTAGGTACCATGTTGGGGATAAGCCATAAGGTCCTGCGGGCAAGTTCCATCAGGCCGGGAGACGCAATAATTTTGACAAAGCATGTGGGCATAGAGGGGATGACCATACTTGCAAACGACAGAAGGGAAATGCTTGATCCCTTTTTGTCGAACGATGAGATAGAGGAAGTAAAGGGGTGGAGCTCCTCTTTGTCCGTCGTTCCTGAGGCAAGGCTTTTGAGGGATTTGGCTTTGTTCATGCATGATCCCACGGAAGGCGGAGTGATAGGCGGGATTTCAGAGATAGTTGCCCTTACCGACCTAAAGGTTAAGCTGGACCTCGATGCCTTCCCTCTGCATCCGATTACCCAAAGGGTCTCCAAAAAGCTGGGCTTCGATCCCTTGCACCTCATATCTTCAGGAGCGCTTTTGGCCGTAGTTTCGAAAGACGATGTCGAGGAAGCCATAAACAGGCTCAGGGAACATGGCATTTCCTGTGCCCTTGTCGGAACTTTTGACGTTGTCGGCATGGGGACGGATGAGCTGTCTGCGCAAGAAGAATTGTGGCGATTGCTCAGCCTGTAGCCGATAGCCTGATGATAGCGATGGATCTTTGTTTTAGCGATGGCATAAGGTTTATGCATAGATTATAATAATTACAAGCTTTAACCTATACCTAAGGGGGGAAAGTCATGAAGTATATTTGCACAGTTTGCGGTTATGTTTATGATCCGGCACAAGGCGATCCCGATTCCGGCATTGCTCCCGGGACGCCTTTCGAGGAATTGCCTGACGATTGGGTATGCCCGGTATGCGGAGTTGGAAAGGACATGTTTGAGCCGGCAGAATAAAGGGCCTTGCCTATGAAGCATAAATGAGCGCCATCCACTTGACATCTTCGGTTAACGGTATTATAAAGACCATTAATTAAGAAAACTTTGCGATGAAGGGGAAGAGTAGCTCGTCTTAGGCGATCTTCAGAGAGGAAATTATGCGGTGCGAGATTTCCGTTCGCGGATGAGCGAAGACCACCCCTGAGCAGCTATCGAAGCCGTCCTTTTTCGGATAAGATAGCGGGGATTCGCCCCTTATAGCGAAAAGAGTTCCGAAGCTGAAATCTTCGGAAATGGAGTGGAACCGCGGGAGCCCTCCTCTCGCCTCCAATGGAGGCTTGAGGAGGGTTTTTAATAACTATATGGAGGGATGGAAATTTAATGGTTCGCTTACTGGAAAGGTATGTTAAATATTTTCCCGTCACGTCAGGCACGCCGATCATATCGATAGGCGAGGGCAACACTCCCTTAGTTCGACTTGACAATCTTGGCGTAAAGCTTGGGATCGAGCTTTACGGTAAATGCGAAGGCCTTAACCCCACAGGCTCCTTTAAGGATAGAGGCATGGTACTTGCTGTGGCCAAGGCTTTGGAGGCAGGATCTAAGGGCATCATATGCGCTTCGACGGGAAACACTTCCGCTTCGGCAGCGGCTTATGCCGCCAAGGCAAAACTCAAATGTCATGTCGTCTTGCCTGCCGGCAAAGTGGCCAAGGGCAAGCTTGCACAGGCTTTGATGTACGGGGCAAATGTATTGGCCGTTCGCGGAAACTTCGATGTTGCACTTGATATGACGCGCAGGCTGGCCAGCGATCTGGGTTTAAATATCGTAAACTCGGTAAATCCTTACAGGCTTTGGGGACAGAGAAGCGGTGCCTGGGAGGTTTCAGACGAGATAGGATCTCCGGATTGGTGCGTATTGCCCGTGGGAAACGCAGGAAATATAACGGCCTACTGGGCAGGCTTCGTCCAATACAAAAAAGCGGGCCTGATTGACGCGATCCCCAAAATGATAGGAGTGCAAGCTCAAGGTGCTGCCCCCCTGGTAACGGGAAAGCCCTTCCAAAACCCGGAGACGGTTGCCACGGCGATACGCATCGGCAATCCCGTGAACGCAAAAAAGGCCATGGCTGCCGTTAAAAGCAGCAATGGAATGTTTTTGGCGGTCTCCGACGAAGAGATACTTCAGGCACAAAGGGATCTGGCAAGCAGTGAGGGCATATTCGCCGAGCCGGCTTCCTGTGCCACGCTTGCCGGCCTTTATAAGCTGAAGAGAAACGGCGACTTGCCAAAGGGCATAAGGGTCGTCATGGTCCTTACGGGTAATGGATTAAAGGACCCTATGATAGTCGATTATATGGTCTCACCGCCAAAAGAGGTGGAGGCGGACTTCGATGATTTGAAGGAGGCGATAATGTCATGTTGACAGCTATTGTGCCGGCATCAAGCGCCAATATAGGGTCCGGCTTTGATTCCTTTGGCGTTGCGCTGTCTTTATATAATCGTTATCAAGTCGTAGGCCTCTTGCCCCCGGACACCTATGAAGTGGAAGTCGTAGGCGAAGGGGGAAGGAGCTTGGCAAAGCCCGAAGACAACCTGTTAATAAGATCCTTCAGGGCTACACTGGCTAAATTTGACATCCCTCCCGTTGGGTTAAAGCTTAAATCCTACAACGCCATTCCCCTGTCGAGGGGGTTGGGCAGCTCGGCTTCCGCGATAGTTGGGGGAGTCATGTTGGCAAATGCCGTAGGAGTGCTTTCCCTTCAAAGGGAAAAGTTGCTTTCCCTAATGGTGGAGCTGGAGGGACACCCGGATAACGTGGTTCCGTGCTGTATCGGAGGCTTCGTCATAAGCGCTTGGGATGGCAAAGAGGTCAAATACGTTAAACTGCCGGCCTTTGAGGAGAAGATAAAAGTCGTCGTGGCCGTGCCGGATGTGACCGTGGACACGAAAATGGCAAGAGAAGTGCTCCCCAAAAGCGTCTCGCTTCAGGATGCCGTATTTAACTTGAGCCGAGCTGCTCTGCTGGCAGCTTCTTGGGTCACGGGCAAGCTTGAAAACCTGCCGTGGGCCATGGAGGACAAGCTTCATCAACCATATAGGGCCAAGCTCTTTCCGGGTGGAGAGGAAATCCTGGATCGCGTTAAATCCGTGCCGGGGTGCCTTGGGGCTGCGATCAGCGGATCCGGCCCAAGCGTCCTTGCTTTCGTGAAGGGCAATCCCACCCGCACGGCAAAGGAGATGTGTTCGGTCTTCACCGAAAGAGGCATAAGGTCCCGCTTCTTCGTCCTAGATGTGGATCAGGAGGGGGCGAGGATAAAGGGCGTCAAGCCGGCAGCTGCGGAGGAGGGCAGTCGATGTCGTATAATCGTGTAGTGTTGAAGTTCGGCGGAAGTTCAGTGGCTACCGTAGAAAGGATACGCAACGTTGCCGGGCGTATAAAGGGAGATTACGTGGATAAAGGTTACGAGGTGGCTGTCGTGGTGTCGGCCATGGGAAAGACGACGGATAATCTGATAGAGCTTGCGCGTAAGACTTCGAGCGTATCTGACGGAAGGGAGATAGACCAACTCTTGGTAACCGGGGAACAGCAAAGTGCCGCCTTACTGGCCTTGGCCCTGAAGGATTTAGGCTTGAAGGCCAAATCCTTCAACGGTTCCCAGGCGGGGTTTATCGCTTATGGTCATCATACGGAAGGCAGGATAACCGACGTAAATCCCAAAAGGGTCGAGGAATGGCTTAGCGAGGGTGGAGTTGCCGTCGTCACGGGCTTTCAGGGGATCAACGAACTTGGAGACTTCATGACCTTGGGCAGGGGCGGTTCGGATCTTTCGGCCGTTGCCTTGGCCGTTGCCCTCGATGGCGAATTCTGTCATATTTACACCGATGTGGACGGAATTTATACGGCTGACCCCAAAGTAGCCTCAGGCGCCATTAAGTTGTCGTCCGTATCCTATGAAGAGTGCATTGAAATGGCTGCTCTGGGAGCAAAGGTCCTTCAGGCAAGAAGCGTGGAGTTTGCTTCGTTGTATAAGATGCCCATTTACGTAAGCTCGAGTATAGTGGACGGGGAGGGAACTTGGGTGAGAGAAGAAGGCATAAAAGAGGGTTTAGTGATAAAGGCTGTTGTACATGATAAAAATGTTGCTAAAATAGCTGTGCTGGGGGTCCCCGACATGCCCGGTATTGCCGCCGGGTTGTTTAGCAGGTTGGCAGAGCGCGGCATAGGCGTCGAGATGATAATACAGAGTGTCATGCGTGGAGATGTCAACGATATAGCCTTCCTTGTCAAGGAGACCCTGCTTGGAGATGCGATAGAGGTTTGTAGCGAATATGCAAGGGAAATCGATGCTCAAGGCGTCACCTATGATTCGGAGGTCGGAAGGGTTTCCATAATAGGAGTCGGTTTGTCCGTCCATCCGGATATTCCGGCACAGATGTTTTCTGTCCTGTCGCGGGAGGGTATCAATATCGACATGATTTCTTCTACATCAAACTCGATCACATGTGTAATATCTTCTACATCGGTAGACAAGGCTGTATCTTCTTTGCATAAACATTTTATGGAAGGAGAAGTGTGAAATGAAGGTGGCTGTTCTAGGGGCAACAGGTCTTGTGGGGCAAGAGATGATAAAGGTATTGGAGGAAAGAAATTTCCCCGTAACCGAGCTTATCCCTCTGGCTTCTGGAAAATCGGCCGGAAAGCTCATCGATTTTCGCGGTGCTCAGATAGAAGTCAGGGAGGTCTCAAGGGAGGCATTTCAGGGCGTAGACATCGCTTTATTTTCGGCAGGGGCAGATATATCCGAGAAATGGGCACCTATAGCGGCCTCCTGCGGGGCGGTTGTAATAGATAACAGCTCTGCCTGGAGGATGAACCCGAAGGTTCCCCTCGTGATTCCTGAGGTGAACCCTTCTGATGCCATGCACCATAGAGGCATAATAGCCAATCCGAATTGCGCAACGATTCAGGCCGTAGTTGCTTTGGCACCGCTGCACAGGAGGTTTTGCCTTGAGTATTTCTCTGCCGTCACCTTTCAATCAGTATCGGGGACCGGCAAGGAGGCCTTGACCGAGCTTGATGACAGCATACGTTCAAACTTGGAAGGCAAGCCATTTAAGCCGGAGGTCTATCCACTGCCGATAGGGTTCAACGTTTTGCCCCACATTGGACCTATGGACGAATCGGGCGTCTCTGAAGAGGAGTGGAAGATGCTTCACGAATCCAGAAAGATCCTGCATCATCATAGGTTGCAGGTAAGCTGTACGACGGTTAGGGTTCCCGTGAGGCGCGGGCATTCGGAGGCCATAGTCGCTCAATTTGGGGAACATATAACCCTTGAAGAGGCATGCGCCATACTCTCGGAGGCCCCCGGCGTAGAGGTAATGACCGGCAACAATTACATAACTCCGCTGCAGGCGGCAGGAAGCGACCTGGTTTACGTGGGCAGGATCAGGTATGACATGGGGATGCCGCGTGCCTTGTCCATGTGGGTCGTGTCCGATAACCTAAGAAAAGGTGCGGCGCTCAACGCGGTTCAAATAGCCGAACTGGTATCATCCAAAGCCGATGTGTAGTAGGATGAAGGACATGAAGGCCCTATACGGATTCTTGGCCTTTGTGATATTGATTGCATTTTTTCTATCTCCCCCATGCGTGGGAGCCGAAAAAAACGCCACGACTGAGGTCACGCTGCGCTCCGATGAATTATACTACGATCCCAATTCCGGCAAGGTCACGGCCAAGGGAAGCGTCGAAGTTACCAGGGAAGATCTCGTGGTCAAGTCGCCCTTTGCCGAAGGGTTCATAGATGGCAGGGAGTTTCGTTTTTGGAATGGGGTGGACGCCTCCTGGCCATCGAGGGAGGCCAATCTTACGTGCCTGGAATTGAAGATGACAAAGGATGAAATGGGAACGTTGCTTAGGGCCTCGGGCAAGAGCCATATGATCCGCGGCAAGGATGAGGAGATACGCTGCAACGATTTGGAGTGGCTGGACGGCAAGACGATCTATTACAGCGCCATGGGAAACGTAAACGCGCGGATGAAGCAGATGGATATAGTAGCCGAAAGGGTCACAAGGCGAGGCGATGATTTCGATGCCACTCAAGTGCAGCAGTTTAGGGACAAGGAGCGCGGAGTGACCATGAGCGCCCAAGAGGTGAAGGGTAAAATTAAAGACGAGCTTATAGATGAAATGTGGGCAAGGGGAAATGTGGTCATCGTACATGAGCCCAAGGATGGAGAAAGGACGAACATCACGGGGGATCAGGCCCATTACATTCGAGACAAGGGTGTCCTTGAAGTATCCGGCAATGCCAAGGCAGTTCAGGAGGGCAAGACCATAGAGGCAGAAAGCTTAGTTTACTATGTGGAAGACAGACATATAGAAGCCCTCGGAAGGCCTAAGGTCGTCGTCGAGGTCAAGGAGGAATAGCGCTCGGTATGGCTGATTTATTGTCCGTTATGAAATTGGAGAAATCCTTCAAGCAGAGGAAGGTCGTATCAGACGTCTCCTTTCACGTCAAGAGAGGAGAGATCGTGGGCTTGTTGGGCCCTAACGGTGCAGGCAAGACCACAACTTTTTACATGATAGTTGGACTCCTTTACCCCGATGCTGGGGAGGTGTATCTGGACGACGTGGAGATCACGTCCTTTCCCATGTATTACAGGGCCAGGCTGGGGCTTGGTTATTTGCCTCAGGAAGCCTCGGTATTTAGGTCCCTGACGGTAGAGGAGAACCTGCGGCTTGTCTTGGAGGAGCGCGATCTGAAGGACGAGCAAGTGGATGAAAAGGTAGCCCTACTAATGACCGAATTTGGACTGCAGAAGATCTCGGATGTCAAGGGCTATTCGCTTAGCGGAGGAGAAAGAAGGCGAGTAGAAATAGCCCGCACCTTGGCCATAGAGCCGGATTTTCTGATGCTCGATGAGCCATTTAGCGGGATAGATCCAATAGCAGTTTATGATATACAACAGCTGATATTGAGCTTACGGAATAGAGGGTATGGCATACTGCTTACCGATCATAACGTCAGAGAGACATTGGCCATCACCGATAGGACGTGCCTCATTCATGAGGGCCAAATTCTGATAGAAGGACCCCCTGACGAGGTTGCAGAAAGCGAAATTGCAAGAAAATACTATCTTGGAGAGAGGTTCAGCTGGTAAGCGGGGGTATCTCGCATAATCGTCCGGAAAGTATCATCTTTATGAGCTCTCGTGCTGCCCTGCGGACCGACGGAGACAGCTTTGTGGAAAAGCCTGTCATAGCAGGCTGGATGCCTATTATAATTAACTCGCATTCCTTTGCGCTGTGATTTAATAGCCTTAAGAAGGATAGCCCATGGGTCGAAATGAAGCTTTGAGGCTCAATCGGAGAGATTCTTCTCATGCTTCCGGGCGGTAGGGACATCTGTGCCGCATCAACGATCACGAGTTTTCGGATATCCTTCATGGTGGATTTGGAAATGAAATTTTCAGGGACGCTTTCACATATCCTAACTTTAATGTTGGAGGGCGAAAGCCTTCTTAGCATCTTGGCGACGAATATCCCTACGCCGTCATCACCCATGATGTCGTTACCGATTCCCCAAACGTGGATATCTGCATCCATTTGCATCACCTTTGATCGAGGAGGATTTAAATTTGGCCAAGGCAATTGACACCATTATACGACATTCGATGATGATGACCATAGGCACTCTTACGAGCAGGATATTGGGGCTTATACGCGAGACCATAATCGCAGCCTTTTTCGGCGCAACCCGACAACTGGATGCCTTCCTGGTGGCGTATACTTTGGCCAACCTGGCCAGGCAGTTGCTCGCAGAGGGAGCCTTGTCGGCCACCTTTGTGCCCATATTTTCCAGGGCCTTGAGCCGGCATGGGAAGGACAGGGCCAAAGAACTGGGGAGACAGGCGACTACTGTTTTGATCGTCGCCGGTTCGTGTGTAGTTTTGCTTGGGATGATATTCTCTCCTCAGCTGGTTTCCCTCATTGCCCCCGGTTTTTCGGGGGATGAAGCCAGATTGGCGACGCTTTTTACCAGAAGGCTGTTTCCCTTTCTTTTGATAATCTCTCTTTCTGCCCTGGTCATGGGCGTCCTCAACAGCTTGGGCTCATTTTTTGTGCCCGCCATAGCGCCGGCTGTAAGCAACGTCGTCTTCATCTGCGTTGCCCTGTTTTTTTGCGAAAGGTACGGCATTTCAATCCTACCTATAGCCGTATTGGCCGGAGGCATATCGCAGTTTTGCGTCCAATGGATATGGAGCGCCCTCAAGGGATTTGCGCTTTACCCGACGAAGATTGACCGTTCCGACGAGGACCTAAGGACCATGATGCGCCTTTTCTTGCCCTACGTGGTTGGACTTTCTTTCAACCAGCTGCATCCGGTGATAAGCAGGGTTGCGGGATCATTTTTGGAGGCAGGGTCAATCTCGGTGCTGAATTACGCCGATAGATTGCTTCAACTTCCTTTGGGATTGTTCGTCATAGCCATATCTCAGGCCGTCTTGCCGACCCTTTCTAGGGCATCGTCAAATAGCGAGGAATTCATCGAAATCTTTAGGGATTCACTCAGGTTCACGTTCTTCTTGATCCTGCCAATAGAGATCATGGCTGTCATATTTTCCCCAGAGGCGGTAAACTGCGTGTTCTACAGGGGGGCTTTCGGTGATTGGGCTTGGAAGGCCACCAGCTGGTGTTTTGCCATTTACAGCCTTGGACTTCTGGGCATGGCCTTGACCAACGTCACCTTGAGGGCCATATATGCCTATGGGTTGCCCAAGGGAGCGATGTTCGTCACCTCTTCTGCGGTGTTGGTGAACTTTTTGATCAGCATCTCTAGCATGAAGTGGTTGTCCTATCGAGGATTGGCCCTAGGGGTAGCTTGCGGCTTCACGAGCGGGGCCTTTTTGGGCATAGGATATTTATCAAAGGCCACCGGTAAACTGGGGATATTCGATCTCAAGTGGTGCGCCAAATTGGCGCTTTCTGCCTGTGCATTAATATTGGTATCCCTGACGTATAAATTACTGTTGCCCTATCCCTCATTGGGAAGTACGATTATAAAAGCGCTTTGGTTGGTTGGAGCGGGTATTCTGGGAGCGATAGTTTATGCCGTAGCGACCTTGTCGTGCAGATTGCAGGAGTGGAAGTGGATAGCTAGGTCCATCAAAGGAGCAGATTAATATGTCAGAAGACAGAGAGGCAAAAGCAACTGTATATAAATGTTTGCTGGGCAATGGCAGTGCCAGGGCCATGGCCATCGAAGCGACAGGATTGGTCAGGTTGCTCAGGCAGATGCACGGTCTGTCCTTTTTGGCTACAGCGGCACTTGGAAGGCTCATTATGGCATCGATGATGATGGCAGCAGACCAAAAGATCGAGAGGGCCCGTGTGACGTTAATAATTGATGCAGGTGGACCACTTGGCAGGGTTGTGGCCGATGCCGAGGGCCTGGGTAAGGTAAGAGGCTACGTGGAAAACCCCCAGGTAGAGCTGCCCTTGTCTGAGGCGAGCAAATGGGATGTCAGTGCCGGCGTGGGCAGAAACGGCTATTTGACCGTCATCAAGGATTTGGGCCTAAGGGAGCCGGTAATTTCGAAGATTCCCTTGGTATCGGGCGAGATTGCCGAGGATATAGCGTATTATTACTCTAAATCAGAGCAAATTCCCACGGCTGTAGCTCTTGGAGTCCTTCAAAAGCCGTCCTTGGGAGTTATATCCGCTGGGGGCATAATGGTACAGCTTTTGCCCGGCGCTGAAGAGTCCTTTGTCGAAAGATTGGAGGAGCTTTTAAGGAAATATAGCTCCATAAGCAGTTTGGCGGAACGTGCTTCATCTCCCAAGGAGATGCTTGAGACGATCTTTGAGGGCGTCGATAAGAAATGGCTGGGAAGCGTCTCATTTGAGTTCGGTTGCAGGTGCTCGAGGGAGCTTGCCAAGGCCTTGTTGCTTTCGATGCAGGAATCAAGCGAAGAGGAGGTCTTGGAGGTGAGGTGTCACTTCTGCAACAAGGTCTACACTTTTACTGCCCAGGAAATTAAGGGGCTTAAGGGCGGTGAGGAAGATTGAAAAGACGCTTCTTAAATATTGCCCTTAGCGTGTCGCTGATCGTCTCCGTGGCAGCATTTTTCTTTCTTGCGGATAAAGCTTTCGGAGACGAGTTGGAAGATTTGATCAAGGAACGTACTACCACTATGTACCTTGAGGGCCAGAAGCTTGGAGATTTGATATTGGGGGCCAGGGCTAGGTTGGACTTTCTTTTCGTAGATGATTCATTGCTTCGGGCGGCAAGGACGTCCGGCATGACGCCCGACTGGCTAAAATGGCATCTGGGCCATTTTGGAGATCCTCAAATTCGCGGCAAAGACTTATTCGTATTGCGATATGAGGCATATAAGCCCTGGGATTTCGACCCATTTAAGATCGTAGTGAACGGGAAAAACTTGACCGAAGAGGATATATTGACCAAGTTGATTCGAATTTCAACGGGTTCTTTGTCTCCCAATACGGTAGATAGCCTGGCCTTTGCGGTTCCTAAGGCGAAGGATGGGGTATATAATATAACTTACGAAAGCGATCGGATAGAGATCGACGTCAAGAAGATAAAAAGGGAAAATTAACTGGAAGGTGATCCTGATGCATAAATATCGCTGTGCTATGTGTAATAAAATATTTGAAAGCAGCAGTTTTGCTCAAAGATGTCCAATTTGCGGTGGAAAGGTATTGATTCACCTGGAGGGGGATATGCCCAAGAAGAGGTCATCTGCCTGCGCTGGTGGCAGTTGCTCTACTTGCCATGGCTGCGGCAGGTGAAGAAGTTGTTGACATTAGGCATAGAGACCAGCTGTGACGATACGTCGGTTGCGTTGCTCGAGGGCAGTAGAAATTTGCTTCGCTTCCTGGTGGCAAGCCAACTTAAAGACCACGAGGCTTATGGCGGCGTTGTTCCAGAGCTTGCATCGCGCAAACATTTAGAGAATCTCATTCCGTTGCTCTCTCAGCTTTTGGATGAATGCCACATAAAAAACCCCTCAAGGGAGATCAATCTCATTGCTGTCACGGATGGCCCGGGCCTCATGGGATCGCTGTTGATAGGGACGACTGCCGCCAAGGCGCTGGCCCAAGCTTGGGAAGTGCCGTTAATGACCGTTAACCACCTAGAGGGACATATATTTGCCAACTATCTGGCGCATGAGGACTTGCTTCCGCCCTTCATTACGCTGATCATATCGGGTGGTCATACGGAATTGATCTTGGTAAAATCCTTCGGCGATTACAGTCTACTTGGTGCTACGAGGGACGATGCGGTAGGAGAAGCCTTTGATAAAGTCGCGCGCCTGCTGGGCTTGGGCTATCCTGGCGGACCCTTGATAGACGAAATGGCCAAAAGGGGAGATCCCTTTGCCGTGGCCTTGCCCATTCCCATGGCCGATAGCCCCGACATAGAATTTAGCTTCAGCGGTCTAAAGACCGCCGTTCTGTGGGCATTAAAAAGAAACCCCCATGTTAGGGTCGAGGATCTGTGCGCCTCCTTTCAGCATTCTGCCATCGAGGCATTGCTGCGCAAGGTGGATCTTGCGGTTAAGATCACAGGCATAGATAAAGTTGCCATTTCCGGCGGGGTAGCGGCCAATTCACAGCTTCGCGAGAAAGTGAAGGCCAAGCCCTGGCGTGCCTATATCCCTCCAAAAGAGCTGTGCACCGATAATGCCGCCATGATTGCTGCTGCCGGCTGTAACGCTTACAGGAGGGGCGAAAGGTCATCCTTGTCTTTCATGCCGGACCCTGCGAAAACCTTAGCTTAAAAAACCCAGAAAATCAAAGAAAAATTAAGATTTTCCTGCCTATTTGGTAATAATCACTAATAACTTGTGGTATTTCCACTTGTAATATTCGAGGTGAGGACTTTAACATATGTATCGCGCTGTTAGCACTTACCAATATTGAGTGCTAATAATTAAGGTCAAGACGATTCAGTTCATAACTGGTAGGGAGGGATGTTAAATGCAGCTCAAGCCACTCGGAGATCGGGTAGTCATTAAGGTCTTAAATCAAGAAGAAAAGACAAAGGGCGGAATAGTATTACCGGATACCGCTAAAGAAAAGCCCCAGGAAGGAGAGGTAGTTGCCGTAGGAAGCGGTAGGGTGCTCGAAAATGGCCAAAGGCTTCCTCTTGAAGTAAAGGTCGGCGAAAAGGTAATTTTCAGCAAATATGCAGGAACGGAAGTAAAGGTCGACGATGAGGAGTACCTCATCTTAAGCGAGCGCGACATTTTAGCTGTAGTTGCAAAGTAACCGGGCTAACTGACTGTTTGTTAACGTAATAAAGGAGGGATTTGAGATGCCGAAGATGTTGAAGTTTGATGAAGAAGCTCGCAGGGCATTGGAGCGAGGCATAAATAAAGTTGCCGATACTGTGGGAGTGACCTTAGGCCCCAAGGGACGTAACGTAGTATTGGAGAAGAAGTTTGGTTCTCCGACGATCACCAACGATGGCGTTACGATAGCCAAGGAAATAGAACTGGAAGAACCCTTTGAGAACATGGGTGCCCAGCTCTTGAAGGAAGTTGCCTCTAAGACCAACGATGTGGCAGGCGACGGTACGACCACTGCTACAGTACTTGCCAGGGCAATGATACGCCACGGCATGAAGAACGTAGCTGCCGGAGCCAACGGCATGCTGATGCGCAGAGGTATCGAGAAGGCAGTCGATGTAGTGGTTGATGAGCTGAAGAAGATGGCCATAGCCGTCAAGGATAGGGCCAAGATTGCTCAAGTGGCATCCATATCTGCAAACGACAGGGGCATTGGTGAGCTTATCGCCGAGGCCATGTCCAAGGTTGGGGAAGACGGCGTCATCACCGTTGAGGACAGCCAGTCCGTCGGTACCACTTTGGAGATGGTCGAGGGGCTCCAGTTCGACAAGGGATATATAAGCCCCTACATGATCACCGATCCCGAGCGGATGGAAGCCACCCTGGAAGACGCTTACATCCTGATCAACGATGGCAAGATCAGCAATGTAAAGGATCTCCTCCCCATTTTGGAGAAGGTCGTTCAGACCGGCAAACCTCTTTTAATCATCGCCGAGGATGTGGAGGGCGAAGCTCTGGCTACGCTGGTCGTCAACAAGCTCCGTGGCATCCTTCAGGTGTGTGCCGTTAAGGCTCCCGGCTTTGGCGACAGAAGGAAGGCCATGCTGCAGGATATCGCCATAGTGACTGGTGGCCAGGTAGTAAGCGAAGAGCTAGGGATCAAGCTTGAGAACGTGGATCTCTCCATGCTTGGCCGCGCTAAAAAGGTGCGCGTGACGAAAGAGGAAACCACGATAGTGGAAGGAGCCGGAGACCCTGAGGCCATTAGGAAACGTGCCGCTCAGATCAAAGCGGAGCTCGAAGAAGCCACGTCCGAGTACGATAAGGAAAAGCTTCAGGAAAGGCTTGCGAAGCTTGTCGGTGGCGTAGCTGTCATTCAGGTAGGAGCAGCCACCGAGACCGAACAGAAAGAGTTAAAGCATCGCATCGAAGACGCCTTGAGCGCAACCAGGGCTGCCGTTGAAGAGGGGATAGTTGCCGGTGGCGGTGTGGCCTTGTTAAATTGCATGCCGGCTTTGGAGTCCTTCATCAACACCCTTGAGGGTGACGAGAAGATCGGAGCCCAGGTTGTGTTGAATGCGTTGCCTGAGCCCATGCACTTGATAGCCGAGAACGCTGGCTTCCAAGGTGACGTCGTCATCGAAAAGGTGCGCAACCTGCCCAAAGGCCATGGCTTGAATGCTGCAACAGGCGACTATGTCGATATGATCGAGGAGGGCATAATAGATCCCTTGAAGGTCACCCGTAGCGCCCTTCAGAACGCCGGCTCCATTGCGGCCATGGTGCTCACCACAGAAGCCTTGGTGGCCGACAAACCTGAGAAGAAGGAAGCTCCCAAGATGCCCGAGATGCCGGACTACGACTAATTTAGCTTGATAAATTTAGCAGTTAAGACAGTGCTGAGTCTAAAAGAGCTATGGCGTTCACGCCATAGCTCTTTTAGACTATAATTACGGGTAAAACGTGACATAAAAGAAGGAGTAAGTCAATGGAGATAGAAAATAGCCTTCGGCATCTCTTGGAATCGTTGAGAAAGGGCGAGATCGATGTGGACTCGGCCATGGAAAGGATGTCAATGCTGCCTTACGAAGACTTAGGCGACGTGAAGCTCGATTGGCATCGGTCCTTAAGGCGTGGAATTGGCGAGATAATTTATACCCCAGGCAAGTCTGATGACCAACTTGTAAAGATAGCGCGAAGCATAGCCGAGCATCGTTCAAACGCCATATTTAGTCGCGTGTCGAAAGAGAAATATGAGTTGTTAAAAACCGTTTTGCCCGATCTTGAATATCGTGAGGATGCAAGACTGGGGTTGTGTTGTTTTGAGCCTCCCAAGGAGCGGGGCAATGTGGCTGTCATTGCAGCAGGCAGCTCCGATAAACCGGTTGCAGAGGAAGCCGCAGGTGTAGCCGAGTTCGCCGGATGCCACGTCGAAAGGTTTTACGACGTGGGGGTGGCCGGCATTCACCGATTGTTTAACTTGCTACCGAAGATCAGAAAAGCGGATGCTATAGTGGTCGCAGCGGGGATGGAAGGAGCTCTTCCAAGCGTGGTTGCCGGATTGGTTTCATCCATCGTGATAGCCGTACCCACTTCGGTGGGTTATGGCGCAAGCTTTGGTGGCCTTGCTGCGCTGCTTTCCATGCTAAACGCCTGCAGCGGAGGGGTGGTAGTGGTGAATATCGATAACGGAGTCGGAGCAGGCCTTGCGGCGTCTTTAGTGGCTACGAAATGAAAAACTCCCGAGGACCGAAAAAGGCCGGCAGCAGAAGGTCGCCTAAAAGCCGCTTCGTCGTTGGAACTCTTGAGGTCAATCCTGCAGGTTTCGGTTTCATATTGCCTAAAAGAGCGGGTTTGCCCGATGTTTATGTGGCTGAAGAGGATATGGGCGATGCCATCCATGGTGACGTGGTTAAGGCAATTGTCTACAAGAATAGACAAAAGAACAAACTGTATGGCAAGGTTAAAAAAGTACTGTCGAGAAATACGAGTGAGATAACAGGACTGGTCAAGCGAGGGAATGGAGTCCCAGCATTGGTGCCCCTTAATAGACGTTATAACTTTACTCTGTTGTTACCCGATGATGCGGACCTTGATGATGGCACCGTCGTCGTTGCTTCAATAAAGAAATATCCCCGTTTTCCATTTCCTGGCGAGGGCAAGGCGATAAAGGTATTGGGCAACGAGAACGACCCGGCGGTCAGAATACTGGCCTTGATGGAGGAATACAAAATTTCTTGCGATTTTCCAGAAGAAGTCCTCGTTGAGGCGGAAAAGGTTAAGGAAATGCCACCTTTTTATGCGTCCCTTGACGAAAGGGAAGACCTAAGAGACGAAATCGCTGTCACCATCGATCCTTCCGATGCCAAAGACTTCGATGATGCACTTTCCGTCAAGAAAATCGACGACGGGTGGATCGTGATGGTGCATATCGCCGATGTAGCTGAATACGTTAGACCCGGTGGGTCAATTGACATCGAAGCAAGGGACAGGAGCTTTTCGGTTTACCTTGTGGATAGAGCGGTTCCCATGTTGCCACATCAACTTTCCTCGGACCTGTGCAGCCTGGTGGAGGGCAAGGATAGGTTGTGTCTCACGGTAAAAATGACGCTAGATCGCAGGGGAGACTTACTTAAATATGAAATTACACCTAGCGTTATACGTGTCCGAAAGCGGTTGACCTATGATGAAGTCCAGGAGGCATTGGACGATAAAAAGACCCTTGGAAAAGAGCTTGACAATACCATCGCCCTGCTTGCCGCCGTTGCCAGGGTATTATACGAGAAGCGAAAGAGGGCAGGGATGATAGAGTTCGATTTCCCCGAGGCAAAGGTCGAACTTGACGATGAAGGAAGGCCAAAAGATGTGAAGGTCATCGAACGCGTCTTTGCCTACAGGATCGTCGAACACTTGATGATACTTGCCAACAGCGTGATTGCAGAATATTTATTTAAAAGCGATGCATTGGCCATATATAGGGTCCATGAAAAGCCTGCCAGGGAAAAGCTTATGGAGCTGAAGGGCATGCTTTCCTCTCTGGGGATAGAGCTAAAAAGGATAGGCCAATCGAATAAAGCTATAAACCGGTTGCTGAAACAGGTCGAGGGGCTTCCCTGCAAAAGGTTGGTTCAGGGTCTAGTTTTGCGCTCCCTGCCTAGGGCCAGGTACGACGTAAGATGTCTAGGGCATTTTGGGCTGGCGTTGCGGTATTACCTGCACTTTACATCGCCGATAAGGAGGTATCCGGATTTGACCGTCCATAGGATGGTGCACGCTTTGATAGCCAAAGACTCTGAGATGCTGGGCCAGTTTGACTTACAAGAGTTATCTGCTGTCGCGACATATGCAAGCGCTATGGAAGAGAGGGTAGATGAAGTCGAGATGACCTCCATCAAGATTAAGATAGTGGAATATATGGCAAACAAAATCGGCGAAGTTTTCGAAGGAGTAATTTCCTGGGTTACGCCAAGGGGGCTATTTGTCGAACTTGCCAACACAGTCGAAGGGTTTGTGCCGCTGGAAGATCTGGATACTTATGGCAAATTTTACTATGATGAGGACAGCTTAAGCCTTAAAGGCAGCGGGGCAAAAGCCTTGCGCTTGGGTGATGTGGTGAAAGTGAAGCTTATGCGTGTAGATAAAAGCTCCAATCAGATATACTTTCATCTGCTTCTTTACGGAGAGTGATGAAAATGACGGAATCCGCGGACAAGTCCCCACAGGGAGGATATCTGCCCTTTCTGTTTGTCTTTACATTGCTTGCATTGCTCTGCATTTCCATAATAACGCCTGTAGTTCGCCCCGTCATGTGGGCGATCATATTTTCCTTTTTCTCCTATCCCCTAAACGAGTTTTTATGCGAAAAATTGTTCAAGGGAAAGCATAGAAACTGGTCATCCCTCATAACCACCGCATGCGTTGTGTTATTGCTCTGCGTTCCCATGGGATTTATCGGCATATCCCTTGCAAGGGAAGGCTTGAGGTTCATCGCCAGCCTTTCCGATAACCTTGATTCCATACAGCAGGCCTTGACCCATGCGTGGTCAAACCTGGTTGGCAAATTGCCCGACTATGCAATTCAGTACTTGGGCATTAAAGGTGATGCCCAATTCTTGCAAGATATGATCCGCCGTGCAGTTAACTACGTTGCTTCTTCGCTTGGAGATTTCTCCAGGAGCCTGCTTGGCAATGTCTTTAGGATGATTTATCAACTGTTCGTCATCTCCGTCGCTACCTTTTACCTGCTGCGCGATGGCCATGTGGTCATAGAATATCTTGACGATATTCTGCCCTTGCCCAAGGAGGAAAGGGTAGCTCTATTCGATGGAGCCACGCGTATGATGAAGGCCGTGGTGATAGGCACCACGGTAACGGCAGGCATTCAGGCGTGCCTGGGCGTAGCCGGTTGGATGTTCGTAGGCCTTCCGGCGCCCATGTTGGCGGGGGCGTTTCTTTTCATATGTGCCATGATTCCCTTTGTGGGAACGCCTTTCGTCTTGATCCCAGGGGCCTTTTATTTGTTTCTTATGGGAAACATGAAGGAAAGCTTAATATTGCTCTCCTGGGCGATTTTGGTGGTTAGCACCATCGATAACCTCATACGTCCCATGTTCATATCGGAGGGCAGCAGGGTGCATTTTCTTCTCGTTTTTCTGGGCGTCGTGGGCGGGATAAACGTGTGGGGTTTCTTGGGAATCTTCCTGGGTCCGATGGTTTTATCGCTGTTCATATTCTTCTTGGATTGTTACAGGAGGATTTGGAGAGCTAAGAGGGAGTATTGACGGAAAATTTGAGCTTGGCATGGAGGGGTGTTTGTATGGCTTACATACTTTCCGTCTGCGGCTATAAGGATAGCGGCAAGACTTCATTGTGTAAAAGATTGGCCGAGATGTTGCATGAAGAATTTGGGCTTGACGTTGGTTATATCAAACACTGCCATGATAGCGTGCTATCTGCCGATGATACGGACAGCGGGGCCATCGCGAGATTGGGAATTGACGCCCTGCTTTGGGGAACCGATGGAATAAGGCTTGAAACCATGGATAATGGCTTCAGTTTGCAGGATATAGAAAAGAAGTTCTTCCCGACTAAAGATTTAGTCATCGTTGAGGGCGCTAAATCTCTGCCGCTTCCTAAGATCTGGGTCGGACAAAGGCCTCCATCTCATGATATAAAGGGCATTTATGCCATTTACGAAGGTCCCGATGATCTTTTCCCAAAGTTGCCTCATTTCCGAGCCGGGGAAGAAAGACCTCTGGCTGAATGGATTTTGCAGAGGATGGGGAAGATCGGCGAGCGCGTGCTTGTTTATATGGGAGATAAAAAAGTCGGCCTGAACGAATTTGTCATGGATTTTATAGCGGGAACAGTTAGGGGAATGCTTGGTTCTCTAAAGGGTATCGAGGATAGAGGCGAAGAGATAGCAGTAATTATCAAAAAACAGAAAAAACCCGAATAAGCTGAGATTTTTGTCGCATTTGAAGACGGCATTGTCCGGTGCCCTTTTGCGGTTGACTTTTTGAGCTTGCAAATATGCGTTAACCTGCCTATAATTAGGAGCGCTTTGATCGGGTTAGCAGTTGTGCCCGCCTTTCATGAAGGCGGGCTTGAAATTATCAAGAGTGGGGGGATCGTTTGATGAATGGATACGCATTATGGGCTTCAGCTGGCGCCGGTTTGGTAGCTTTGCTGTACGCTTTAATTGTTGCCGGTCGCATCAACAACTACAAGGTTGAGCACGATAGGATTAATTATCTGTCAAGCATCATCCAAAGGGGAGCCATGGCTTTCCTTTACAGGGAATATAAGGCCCTTGTAGTGTTTGTCATAGTAGTCTCCTGTTTGCTTGCGTGGAAACTGGGGGTTCCCCTCGCCGTATCATTTGTACTGGGGGCTTTTTGCAGTGCCATTTCCGGTTTTTTGGGAATGAAGGTGGCAACTCGGGCGAACGGGAAGACGGCCTTTGCGGCAACTAAGGGGATGAACGATGCGTTGAGGATAGCCTTCTCGGGCGGTTCCGTCATGGGAATGACTGTCGTCGGGGTGGGCATCTTGGGCATAATCGTCACATATTTGTTGTACAAGGATCCTAATATCATAACGGCCTTCGGCTTCGGAGCCAGCTCGATAGCGCTCTTTGCCCGCGTGGGGGGCGGCATATATACAAAGGCAGCAGACGTGGGTGCTGATCTGGTCGGAAAGGTGGAAGCCGGCATACCCGAAGATGACCCGCGAAATCCGGCCGTTATCGCCGATAACGTGGGAGACAACGTAGGAGATATAGCGGGTATGGGTGCAGACCTCTTCGAATCTTACGTGAACTCCATAATTGCCGCCATGGCAGTGGGGGTTACCGTGTTTGGAACCCAGGGATTGGTCTACCCCTTGCTATTGTCAGCTTTGGGGATCGTTGCTTCCTTGATAGGCACCTTTTTCGTGAGGATCAAGGAGAAGGGAGACCCTCAAATTGCCTTGAGGAGAGGCACCTTCGTCACCGGCATCTTGATCATCGTTTTTTCCTTTGTGCTTACCAAATACATGTTTGGCAACCTAGCTCTATTTTGGTCCGTCTTGGCAGGAACTGTTTGCGGTGTAGCTATAGGTTATATTACGGAGATATACACATCGTCGCTGTATAGCTCGGTCAAGGAAATTGCCCATGCCTCGGTGACGGGATATGCAACAAACATCCTCACGGGGATAGCCGTGGGCATGAAATCAATCTTATGGCCGGTTCTGCTCGTATGCGCCTCCATATTGGTCGCCGTTTATTCGGGCGGTTTGTATGGCATAGCCTGCGCGGCAGTAGGAATGCTGGCGATAACGGGAATGACCTTGAGCGTAGATGCTTACGGGCCAATAGCCGATAACGCCGGAGGAATATCCGAGATGAGCCATCTGCCTCCTGATGTGAGAAAGATCACCGATAGGCTCGATGCCGTAGGAAATACCACGGCAGCCGTCGGTAAGGGCCTTGCCATAGGATCAGCTGCGCTTACCGCCATTGCGCTTTTTTCTGCCTACGCACATGCTGTTGGACTAAATGCGATCGACCTCATGGATCCACACGTTTTAGTAGGGCTCTTCATTGGCGGAATGCTGCCCTTCATATTTTGCTCAAGGGCGATTCAGGCCGTTGGCAGGGCAGCCCAGAGCATGATAGAGGAAGTGCGCCGTCAGTTTAGGGAATTGCCCGGCATAATGGAGGGGACTCAAGAGCCTGATTACGAACGCTGCGTAGATATCTCTACCAAGGCTGCCCTCAGGGAGATGATAGTGCCTGGCATGATGGCCGTCTTTTCTCCCGTGATAGTGGGATTGCTGCTTGGCTCTTCCGCCCTTGGCGGCCTGCTTGCGGGGTCAATTGTTACGGGAGTCATGTTGGCCATATTTATGGCCAACTCTGGAGGCGCTTGGGATAACGCGAAGAAGTATATAGAGGAAGGCAACTTGGGTGGCAAGGGAACGCCTCCCCATGCAGCGGCTGTCGTCGGCGATACGGTAGGAGATCCCTTTAAGGATACGGCCGGCCCCAGTTTAAATATATTGATAAAGTTGATGTCGGTCATAGCATTGGTGATGGCTCCATTATTGATGTAGTGAAGCGTAGTTAATGCGGATCTTTTTCGTCAGGTAATTTGGGGAGGGTCGATTTTATCCCTCCCCTTTTGGTTTTTGGAGGGATTACCTTGGACAAGGTGCAGATAGATGAAATAAAAAGAAGCATCAATATATTGGATGTGATAGGAGATTACGTCGAACTGCACAGGGCAGGCAAGGGGTATAAGGCGCTATGTCCTTTTCACGTCGAAAAGACGCCGTCTTTTTACGTCATGCCGGACCGACAGTTCTATCATTGCTTTGGCTGTGGCAAGGGTGGAGACGTTATATCCTTTGTCATGGACATGGAGGGGCTTAAGTTTACCGAGGCCGTCGAGTTGCTCGCCAAAAGAGCCGGGATAGTGATTAAAAGCGCTCCCGAAAGGGGCGGCCATAAAAGCTTGACCGACGTCATGGAAAAAGCCCTTTCGATATATCGCGATTGTCTTGAGGGGGCTTCGGGAGAGATTGCCAGGCGATATTTGATTAAAAGGGATTTGCCCAAGGAATGGTGGTCCCATTTCGAGATCGGATGGGCTCCCCCTGCATGGGATTATCTATGGCGTGCACTTTCAAAGGCGGGCATACCTGCTAAGGCTGTCATCGAATGCGGGTTGGTCGTTGAGGGGTCGCGCGGGCTTTATGACAGGTTCAGGGGTAGGGTAATATTTCCCGTGAGAGACGTAACCGGGCGCCTCGTAGGCTTCGGTGGGCGCTCTTTGTCCGGCGAAGGGGCAAAGTATATAAACACTCCCGAAGGCCCGCTTTTTCATAAGGGTTCTTGTCTTTATTTGCTGAATTTGGCCAAAGACGCCATCCGCGAAAGGGGGCGTGCAATTCTGGTAGAGGGCTATATGGATGCCATAAGGTTGCATATGGCTGGCTTTCGGGAGGCTGTTGCATCCCTTGGAACTGCTTTGACTGAGGAGCAGGGAAAGCTTTTAAAGCGCTTTACTAACAGTTGTTATGTATGCTACGACGCCGACAGTGCAGGCCGCGAGGCCTCGATAAGGGGGATGTATATACTGCAGGCCTTGGGATTGCAGGTGAACATAGTCTCACTGCCGCCCGACAGGGACCCCGACGAATTTTTACAGGAGAAAGGCGGCAAGGCCTTTGAGGAACTTTTGAAGAAAAGCCTTCCTCTGCCTTTATATCATATTAAAATAAGAGAGGACTTATTGAACGATCTCAACCTCAGAAAAAAAGTGGTCGAAGAGCTGATTGAAGGTTTATCGAGGATAGATCTTCCCGATCTTGCGCCATTCATCCCTCAGATTGCCGCTAAGCTTGGAATGCCCAGGCACGCTCTCGAGGATGAGCTGTTAAGCGCTAGGGCCAATGTCGCAAAGACAAGGGGTGAAAAAAAAGGGAAACGTGGTAATCCGAGCGTATATATAAATGCAGAGGAGCAAAAAAAGCGCATGATCGATGCTGAGGAAGCTGCATTGTTCTCGTTGCTGTGGAACGATTTAACGAAAAGATACAACTTAAATCCTGAAGATGTATTTCCTCTAATTAGCGACGATCGCTTGAAGACCTTGATAGCAGCGCTCTTAAACGGCGAACAGCCCGAAGAGTTGGAGGAACGATGGTTGAAGTCGGGCGACAGGTTTCCGCTCGAAGCGCTGGCATTGGGCAATGCCTTTTGCCAGCAATTTGACGATAGAACAGAGATTTGGGATGTCATTGTCAATGCGTTGAAGGTAAAGGCCATGAAGTCGAGGTATAATGCTCTTTATTCCAAGATGTTGAGGGGGGAGGCAACTCGCGATGAGATCGAGGAGGTTCAAAAGATTGCTTCCGTCTTGAAGGGGGGAAAGATGGGTATATGAGTTCAGAAAAGAAAAAAAAGAGCAAAAATAGTAAGAAAAGTACCGATATAAAGACAAATGCCGAAAAGGTATTGCGAAATGAGCAAGAAGAAAAGATCATAGACCAAGATATCCATGATCTTGAAGAGACGGAGCCTCAAGAGATGGCGGAGTTGATAGAGAACATTCGCGACCTGCTGCAGGAAGGGAGACAAAAGGGCTTCATAACCTACGATGACCTTGAAAAATATTTGCCCCAAGAGGCTTTAAGTGAGGCTGAGATAATGGATAACGTGTATTCTAACCTCTTGGAACTTGGTATCGATGTGCGCGATGAGGATAAGATTCAGGAACTCCAACAGGGGGAACTGTTGCCTCAGGCGAGCCTTGAGGACCTGGCCGAATTGGAAAGCGTTTCCATTGCCGATCCCGTCAGGATGTATTTGAGGGAGATAGGAAAGATCCCCCTGCTTACCCCTGAGGAGGAGATAGAGCTTGCCAAAAGGGTCGAAGAGGGGGACGAGGAGGCAAAGAAGAAGCTGATCGAGGCAAATTTGCGCTTAGTCGTGAGCATTGCCAAGAAGTATATCGGAAGGGGGCTTTCCTTTTTGGATTTGATCCAAGAGGGCAATTTGGGCCTTATACGCGCCGTCGAGAAGTTCGATTATCGTAAAGGCTTTAAATTCAGCACCTATGCTACCTGGTGGATAAGGCAGGCGATAACCAGGGCAATAGCTGATCAGGCGCGCACCATAAGGATCCCGGTGCACATGGTCGAGACGATAAACAAGCTTATCAGGGTTTCAAGGCAGTTGGTCCAACAATTGGGAAGGGAGCCTACTACTGAGGAAATTGCCCAAGCTCTGGGCTTGCCGCCGGAAAAGGTAGAAGATATACAGAGGATTGCGCAAGAACCGGTTTCCCTTGAGACGCCGATCGGAGAGGAGGAGGACAGTCAGCTTGGAGATTTTCTGGAGGATAAGGAATCGCCGAATCCGGAAGAGGCAACGGCCGGTCAGTTGTTGCGCGAACAGCTGGAGGAGATGCTCGACGAGCTGACCGAAAGGGAAAGGGAAGTCCTGCGCTTACGGTTTGGCCTTGAGGACGGACATGCCCATACGCTTGAAGAGGTAGGCAAGCGCTTTAACGTTACCAGGGAAAGGATAAGACAGATCGAGGCCAAGGCGTTGCGTAAGTTGCGCCATCCGAGCAGGAGCAAACGATTGCGAGATTACCTCGAGTGAGGTTTGCCTTAAAATGCTTGTTCAGATCGTAAGAAAACGATATTCTTAATAAAGAGGAACTTTCTATACTTTAATATCAATGAGGGGGTGAAGCGAGTGTTTGAAAGCGTTGCGAAGACTTTACTTAGAGAGTGCGAAACCAAGACCAGGCTAATGTCTTTTTATATCGACTGCGACAGGAGCAAGAGATCGGCAAAGGAAATCCTGATCGATCTCAAGAACCTTCAAAAGAAGGCCATTGAAGAAGGAGCTAATTTTTATGCTGATACGCGATATAGCGAGCGAATTTCATCGATCTTCAACGACCTAGGCGAAAAGCTAGTCCACGGGGGTTTGGGTGAAGCCAAGGGGATCGCATGTTTCGCCGATCTTGAAGGCGATTACTATCGTTTTATAGAACTTCCCGTTTCAGTGGAGAATCTGGTTAAGTTTTCGGACCATCCCTTTTTGGCGCCCCTGATAGAGGCCTTATATCCCCACAGGCTTACCCTGGTTGCCGTGGTCGAGGCGAGGCGGGCAACCTTCTATCGTGTATTTGCAAGTGCCATCGATAAGCTTCTGACCCTTGAAGAGGACGTCCCTCCCAAGGTCAAATCTGCCGGATGGTATGGTTTAGAGGAGACGCGCATTAAAAGGCATGTGGAGGATCACGTAAAAAGGCACCTGAAGAACGTCGCCGCCACTTTGAGGGCACTTTACGATGACGACGACTACTCATTGGTATTGATAGGGGGAAATGCGAATTACGCTTTAGTCGTAGCCGATCTTGTCGGCGAAATTCTGGCCGATACCCCCGTCGAGGTTTGCTCAAAGTTAGGTATAACCGACCAAGTTCGAATAATTCTTGAGGCCGTGACCGATCACGCCATCAAGTCCTTTGTTGAAAGCAGCTCTAAACTTGTACAAAGCATAATAACGGAATATGAAAAGGGCGGCATGGCAATTGCCGGGCTTAGGGGTGTCATTCGGGCATCGAACTTGTACGCCATCCACCAGCTTGTAATAGATGAATATCGAATGATCGGCGGAAAGCGATGCGGGTCTTGCGGGGCACTGGGAGTAGATGAGGATGCATGTCCTTTGTGTCATGGTGCCATGGAAGTAGTCGATGACCTGATCGACCTTTTGGTCTGTGGGACATTGCGCAACGATGGGGATGTGATCGTCATAGGTGGACAATCTCCATTGAGGGAATATGATGGAATAGGAGCCTCCCTACGTTTTGCCATATAAACTAAAAAGCCGGACCGGATCGATCTTTTATCTGGTCCGGCTTTGCTATAGAGTTAAAAACGCTTGTATAGATCAAGATGTTCATTATAATAGTTATATTTGTGTGATTGGGGTATCTTGATGAGGATCGATAAGTTCTTAAAGATCTCGCGGATGGTAAAAAGACGAACTGTAGCTCAGGAAATGATCATGGCCGGATTGGTCAAGCTAAACGGAAGAGCGGCAAAGCCCTCGTCTTCCGTGAGGGAAGGCGATGTTATCGAGGTTGCCTTTCCCAGAAGGATCTTGAAGGTCCAAGTCCTATGCGATGACGATCTCTTATTAAAAAGGGGTAAGGAAGCCTATAGGGTCCTGGGGGATCATTTGGTGGACAAGGAAGATAATTCGATGTAGCCTTGCAAAGGGGTGATTTGAATGAGTCACATAGTTGGGATCAATGCCCGCGAAATCTTGGATTCCAGGGGCAATCCTACAGTAGAGGCAGAGGTATGGTTGGACGACGGTGTGATGGCAAGGGCCGCTGTGCCATCTGGCGCTTCAACGGGCAAACATGAGGCGATCGAGCTGAGGGACAAAGACAAGCGCTATGGCGGGAAAGGGGTATTAAGGGCAGTAGAAAATGTAAACGAAAAGATTGCTCCTGAAATAATCGGCTTGGACCCGATCGAGCAAAAGCTCATCGACAAGATAATGATCGATCTTGATGGAACGCCAAACAAGAGTAACTTAGGAGCAAATGCAATGCTGGCAGTTTCCCTTGCAGTTGCCAGGGCTGCTGCTTTGGAGCGGGATCTTCCCCTCTGGAGGTATATTGGAGGCTTGGGGCCGTTTTCATTGCCTACCCCGCTCATGAACGTGATCAATGGGGGAGCTCATGCCGACAACAGTTTAGACGTCCAGGAATTCATGATAGTACCTCACGGTGCCGATAGCTTTGAGGAAGCACTCAGGATGGGTGTGGAAGTGTACCAGTCTTTAAAGAAGTTACTGAAAAATAAGGGCAAAAATACCTCCGTCGGAGACGAAGGTGGCTTTGCTCCTAACCTGTCTGGTGCGGAAGAGGCGTTGGATGTCCTTGTGGAGGCAATTACTGCGGCCGGATATAAACCTGGTGAGGAGGTAAGCCTTGCCCTGGACGTGGCCGCTTCGGAACTATACGAGGATGGACTTTACTGCTTCAAAGGCGAAGGCAAAAAATACTCCAAGGAACAACTTGTTGAGTATTACATGAAACTTTGCCGATCCTACCCGTTCATCATTTCCATAGAGGACGGGATGGCCGAGGACGATTTTGAAGGATGGAAGATGCTTACTCAAGCTCTGGGAGACGAAGTCCAACTTGTAGGAGACGATCTCTTCGTTACCAACCCTCAGAGGCTCATGCAGGGGATATCCCAAGGGATTGGGAATGCCATTCTGGTCAAATTGAACCAAATCGGCACATTGACGGAGACCCTTGATGTAGTAGATATGGCATTGAGGCATTCCTACTCAGCTATAATATCGCATAGATCCGGTGAGACGGACGATCCCTTCATTAGCGATTTAGCTGTTGCCACTGGCGTGGGACAGATCAAGGCCGGGGCGCCAGCCAGGATAGATAGGGTTGCCAAATACAATCAGCTTTTGAGGATTTCCGAGGAACTGGATGATCTTGCTATTTACAGCGGCCTTAAGACCTTTAACAGAAGGGAGAAAAAGAGATGAGGATAGCTGAACCTACAGTCGAAAGACTGGTCCAGTACATTCGCTTTCTGGAGCGGTGTCGCGAATCGGGCAAAAGAGTCGTATCTTCGCAGGAGATTGGAGATGCGCTGGGGATAAAGGCGAGCCAGGTTAGAAAGGATCTTTCTTACTTCGGCGAGATCGGCAAAAGGGGAGTTGGCTATAACGTAGAAAAGCTTTATCAACACCTTAACTCCATATTTGCCCCCCCAAAGACATGGAAAATAGCCATGATTGGCGTGGGCAATTTAGGAGAAGCCTTGCTGGGCTATAAGGCATTTGAGAGCGAGAAATTTCGCATCGTTGCCCTGTTTGACATCGATCCTAATAAGATTGGGCGAAAAATACACGGCATTCACTGTTATGATGTGGAGGAAATGTCTAAGGTCTTGAACGAGGAAGGCGTAGAGGTCCTCATAATAACGACCCCGGCATCTGCAGCTCAAGATGTGGTGGATAGAGCTACATCAAGTGCACCGATTAAGGGGATATTAAATTTTGCCCCCACTGCCTTGGTCGTCCCGGAGCATGTTATACTCTACAATGTGGATATATTTATAGAGCTTGAGAAACTGCTTTTTTACATAAAGCTCAAAGAAAGGGGCGGCAATATTTAAAAATAGTATAATTTTTCTAAAGCAGTATTACGAGTGGTAAGTAAATAATTAAATCGTTTTGGGAGGGATTATTTTGAGCGGACAAGCTGGATTATTGGGTATGATGTGGCCATTACTGCTTTTTATAGTGATATTTTATTTTTTGTTGATAAGACCCCAGAAAAAGCGTCAAAAGCAACATCAGGATATGTTGAATTCCATAAAGCGTGGAGATATGGTCGTAACAGCTGGGGGAATATATGGTACTGTCAAGGATATTAAGGATGACAGCTTCATCTTAGAGATCAGCGATGGGGTTAAAATTAGAATACTTAAGAGTGCCATCTCGTATACGGTTAAAAAGAGCGGTTCCGAGGTTACTGAGGCTGCTGCAGGAGAGAGATGATCACAACTAACTAGTCGCTGCTCCTAAATTAGGAGGTAGAAGTCAATTGCCTAAACATGAGCGCTGGAAAGTCATATTGATTTTAGTGATACTTTTTGCTTCTCTATGGGCTATCTATCCCCCAAGTCAAAAGATAAAACTTGGGTTGGATCTCAAAGGCGGGGTGCACATACTATTGCAGGCTAAAGGTACGCCGGACAATCCCATCACCAGCGATAGCATTGAGCGTCTCATAGCGGTGTTACGAAATAGGATAGATCAATACGGAGTGGCCGAACCTGTCATACAGCGGGAAGGCAACGATAGAGTGGTCGTGCAACTGCCCGGCTTGGATGATCCGGATGCAGCCATAGAACTTATCGGAAAGACGGCCATGTTGGAATTTCGTCCCGTCTTGGCGGCCACTCCGGCCGTCCCAAGAAAGCCCGAAAGGCAAAACTACAGCAGTCAGGCAGAGTACGACGCAGCTGTCGAAAGGTGGGAAGAATACCGACGTCAGGCATCATTGGCTGAGCAGGAGCTGCAAAAGCGTCTCAAGGAAGACCCGTCTTTGATAGTGGCTAGAAGCGAGGAAGGGCAAGCCTACTTGCTCGGGCCCGCATCGGTGACTGGACAGCATTTGGTCGATGCCAGGGTTGCCTTTGATAACTTGGGAAGGCCTGTTGTAACGCTTAAGTTCAACAGTCAGGGCGCTCGTCTCTTCGATGAGGTTACGACAAACAATATTGGTCGACAGGTTGCCATAGTGCTGGATGGAGTGGTGATCTCCGCCCCGGTCGTACAAGAACGCATAAGCGCTGGAGAAGCCCAGATCAGCGGACGTTTTACCACCGATGAAGCTCAAAGGCTTGCCATAATGTTAAGAGCCGGAGCTCTTCCCGTTACCGTAGAGGTTCTGGAGGTTCGCGCGATAGGGCCCACGTTGGGCAGCGACTCGATCAGATCTGGAATAAAGGCGGGTTTGATTGGGGCTGCAATGGTGTTTTTGTTTATGGTCATCTACTATTCAAGCATGGGATTGGTGGCAGATGTGGCCCTGGCTATGACCATCATCTTATTGCTAGCCGGCCTTGCGAGCTTTAAGGCAACGCTAACGATGCCGGGGATTGCCGGCATTGTCCTTACTATAGGCATGGCCGTAGACGGAAACATATTGATATATGAGCGCATAAAGGAAGAACTTCGGAGTGGAAAGACCGCTATAGCGGCAATCGACGCCGGCTTTGCGAAGGCTTTTGTCACGATTGTCGACTCTAATCTGACTACTTTGTTCGCAGCCGTATTTCTGTTCTACTATGGTACCGGCCCCGTGAGGGGATTTGCCGTTACCCTTAGCATAGGTATAGTGGCGAGCGTCTTTTGTGCCGTCTTTGTGACCAAAGTGTTGTTGCGCATCTTTATGCTGAGGCGAAAAAGGCCTGTGCTTTCCAACGCTAAGGAGAGATCGTGATGTCCATTAAACTTAAGACGTATATAAATTTCATGAAGTATCGGAGGTTGGCCTTATTGGGCAGCGCACTGTTGGTTTTGTTGAGTTTGGTGCTGCTGATAACGAGGGGTTTGAATTTTGGCATAGATTTCACAGGAGGCATGTTGTTGCAGCTGGAATTCGACAGTCCCGTATCCGTTGCCGAGGTAAGAGGCTCGCTGGATAAGATAGGCTTTGGGGGCTCCGTGATACAGGCATATAGCGAGAAAGGCGTCTTGATTCGCCTTAAGACCGACCAGGAAAGTGACCAAAAGAAGATAGTCACCTCGCTCCGCGAGTCCCTGGGTAAAAATGTCAAGGTCTTGCGTACTGAGGTGGTTGGACCCGTCGCCGGAAGCCAATTGCGAAGGAGCGCCATCCTGGCCACGTCTTTGGCATTGTTGGCTATGCTTGCGTACATCACCTTTCGTTTCCAATTCAGATTCGCCGTTGGGGGAGTTGTTGCCCTTGTTCACGATGTGATTATCACCCTGGGGATATTTAGCATTACATACCACGAGGTATCCATGCCCTTCATTGCGGGAATGTTGACGCTCGTCGGATATTCCATCAACGATACGATAGTGGTATTCGATAGGGTGAGGGAGAACTTCAAGAATCTTAAACAGTGGGGAGTGGTTGACCTATTCAATAACTCCATAAACCAGGTTTTGTCTCGTACGATCAACACATCTTTGACCACGCTGTTTCCCGTGATAACGCTTTTTTTGTGGGGCGGTGAGGTTATATCCGATTTTTCCATGGCGCTCTTGATTGGGATCATCGTAGGCACTTACAGTTCGATATATATAGCCGGAGCAATGGTCGTAGAATGGTACTTGCGATCGCCCCATGAGGCTGGTAAACTACAAAAGCGCTAAATTACTTTGGCTTGTATCTTTTGAGGAAGTTAAGCTAAAATAACGAAGTGAAGGGGGGTCGTCTTGAACATGGATTCTTTGATACAGTTGATATTAGGAGGGTTCGGCGTAAGCGACGACCTTGTCTCTTTATGTAGGTCTTACATGAGCTCGCTTGTACAGCAAGGAGCCATGGAGCAATGGGCCATGGATAAATTGATAGGCCAGTTAGAGGAAGAACTTGCCAGGAGACGGGAAGCCTTGGTAAGGGGATTTAAAAATGAAGTTGAAAAATTTTTGTCCTTTCTTCCTTTTGTAACGATAGAGCAGTTTAAGGCACTGGAGGCAAGGGTGAAAGCTTTAGAGGAGGAGATAGCAAACTCTAAGGATTAGTTTTGCGTCAGATCGAAGGAGGCGTTTTTTGATGGTGATGAGTTTAACGGACCGACTGAAGGGGATGATTTCCGTAGCCCTGCTTAACCAAGTCGTCAAGCTGGTCGAAGAGGGCGACGATAAAAAGCTTGCATTGCTCTTCGATACCATATCTCGCTTAGCGCCGGCTAAATATCAGCGCGAGACCTTCAAAGAACTTGCGGATATGGCCAGGGTAAATCATCCCTTTGTGGGGGTCTTTAGAAGGGTTTTTCAGGAGCTTCATCCCAACTGTCGCAAGAAATTGATAGTAAACCTAATCGTCAATTTCATGGTGCTTTCCCGTGGCATTAGAGACAGAAAGTCCAAGGAGCTTGGCGTACGCATCCCTAATTTTATGGTAATAAGCCCTACCATGAGATGCAACTTGAGGTGTAAGGGGTGTTATGCCGGGTCATACGATACTTCAAGCGACCTTACCGCTGAAGAGATAGACGACATCATCACTCAGGCCAAGGAGTTGGGTATGTACTTTTTTACCATATCCGGAGGCGAGCCCTTCACCAGAAAGGATTTATTTGAGATTTGGGCCAAACATGATGATTGTTACTTCCAGGTTTATACCAACGGTACTCTCATCACCGATGAGGTGGCAGATAAATTGGTCGAACTGGGCAACGTGGCGCCCATGATTTCCATAGAGGGGACACCGGAGGAAACGGACTACAGGCGGGGCCCGGGGATGTACAATAAAATAATAGAGACCTATCGGAGGTTGAGGCGAAAGGGCGTGTTATACGGTTTTAGTGCTACGTACACGCGCTCTAGCGCTCCCTACATATCGAGCGATGAGTTCATAGAGCGCATGCTGGAGGAAGGGTGTAAGGTGGGGTGGTTCTTCCAGTACATACCTACAGGCCTGAATCCCGACCTTTCCTATATGGCAACGCCTGAGCAGAGGGCTTACCTAAAAAAGAAAGTGGATGAATGGAGATCGAAGTACCCCATATTTTTGGGAGATTTTTGGAACGATGGTCCTTATGTCGATGGGTGCATAGCCGCAGGATTCAGATATTTGCACATCATTTCCAACGGAGATGTGGAGCCGTGCGTATTTTGTCATTTTGCCGTAGACAACATCAGGGAAAAGACGCTTGTCGAAATATTAAAAAGCCCCTTCTTCGAGGCAATACGATCACGGCAACCTTACGAGGACGATAATTTGCTTCGCCCTTGCCTGATAATCGATCACCCGGCGGTCCTAAGGGAAATGGTTACCAAGTACGGAGCACACCCAACCCATCCTGGTGCGGATAAGCTCTTGAACGAGCTTGCGGCAGGCCTGGACGAGTACGCTAGAAGGATGAAGGAGATATATGATCCGATTTGGGAGGAAAGCGAGCGCAAAAAATATCTAAAGAACCTTGAGAAGGAAGAAAATCCTCAGATACGCGGGAGGCAGGAGGAAAGCCTCGCATCTTGCAACCAAAGGGCTGGGAAGGGCGAAAAGTAGTTAAATATGTTTGCTTAAAGGTGGGACTCCGATGAAAAGTTATGTTGTGGCGCTGGCGCTTGGCATGTTGTTGGCGGCCTTCTATGCGGTGCAGAACAGCGGTACAGTTATAGTGAAATTCCTGATGTGGCAATGGTCGCTCCATCAGGGCATATGGGAAGTATTGGTGTTTGGAGCTGGAGCGATCATGATGTGGATCGTCTCTTTCGCATCCTATTTGGAGTTCAAGAACAAGCACAAAAATGATATCAGGGAGTTAAAAAAGCGTATTGCTGACTTGGAAGAGGAGAAACGCTCCTTGCTTGAGGCTTTACAGCATAGGAATACCACAGCGGTAAAGGGTGAACCTATGGGCTCAGAGTTCATCGAAAACGAAGGGGTAGAAGTTGAGAAGTGATTTCTTTACAGCATCATTCGAATTTGCGCATTTGGAGTTTGGACGATCTCCACTACACGTTGGCACAGGCGTTGCAATGCCATGAGTTGACGGCACTGGCGTTATGTATGAGGCATGGAAACCACCTTGACATAGAAAAGGCTCGGGCATGGTTGCGCCCGAGCCTTGGTTCATTGTTATCCCAATTACGGTTGTGCGACAGCGGCTCCGATGTCTTATCTCAATTACAATCCCTCCCAAGGGGGAGCAAGGTGGCATTGTATGGCGATTATGACGTGGACGGAGTTGCTTCGGCCTTGCTTGCCAGCGAATTTGCCAGCGCAATGGGCTGGCATGCTCGATATTATTTGCCCCATAGGTTAAAGGACGGATACGGCTTAAATGCTGATGTGATTAAAGCTATAGCACGCATGGGGTTCGATCTCCTCATCGTCACCGATTGCGGCACCAAAAATGATGTAGAGATAAAGCAAGCCTTAGACATGGGCTTGAAGGTTGTCGTCTTCGATCATCATTATGCCGACAATGTCGGACACGGCGGGTGTATAATAAACCCCCATCTCGGCGGAGATGAGGAGGCTAAATCGCTATCGGCCACGGCTGTCCTTTGGTGCTGGTTATGGCAAAGCGGGCTCATATCCAGGGATTGGCTTGCCGACAGGTTGGAGATCGTTGTCTTATCGGTGATTGGAGACTCTATGCCTCTGGGGGTATTGAATAGGGCATTGGTCAAGGAGGGGCTTAAGAAGCTGGAGAGGTCTAAGAGGCCTGGTTTGCGATATCTTTTCGACAAGTTGTCGATAACATGCCCCATAGACGAGAACCAACTTGCGATGAAGCTAAATCCTTGCCTTAACTCAGCGGGAAGGATTTCGCTTGCGGAGATTGCGTTGCAGGCCCTGGAAGCTTCTACTTATAGTAGGGTTGCTGCCCAGAAGCTCGTTGCCCTGAATTACCAGAGAAAGAAACTGAGTGCCGCCCTCTATGACCAGGCTACTTTACGTTTGCGAACTGGACGTTGCAGATTCGTCTTGGATTCCGTTCATTGGCCTCTTGGCCTTTTGAGCAGTGTGGCAAGCCGTTTATGCTATGAGTATAATAGACCGATAGTTTTGGCTGCCCCCCAGGGCAAGGACATAAGGGCTTCTTTAAGGGTCCCTGACGGCCTTAATGCCGTTAGGATCCTGGAAACTGTCTCGCCCTACCTCAAAAGCTGGGGCGGCCATAAAGGTGCGGCCGGCTTTAGCGTAGATGTGGATAGATGGTCGGGGGTTAAGGACAAGCTGGAGGAAAGCTTGACGGAGATATGTACGACGGATATGAAAGATCAACTCGAAAACGCCATATTGTTGGAACCGGGAAGTTGGGATATAAATCTATGGAATGATTTTCGAGAGTTGGCGCCTTTTGGCGAGGACAACGAGATGCCCTATTTCTTTGTAAGCCATAGGGATGGAGACGTCATAAAGCCCCTGAGGGGTGAGGGCAATTACCGAATTCTGACGCCCAGGGGAGAATTATTAATCTTTGGATTTAATGAAATGTCTAAATATAAAGATAAAATTAAGGGTTGGCTATATCGACCCTTCATGGATTCCTTTAACGGCAAATTGAAAATTTCCGTAAAGGTTGAAAAGGTGGTTATCTAGTTTATTAAGGGAGTAATGTGACAATGGAAGGTAGCGAAAGTTCTATTACATCTGGCTACCAATGGAAAGAACCTTCATTTACATCCTCCAAGGGAATGGACAAGGCCTTGAGGATTCTTCGCGACAGCTTTATGGGTCGCATTCCAGAAGATAGCAGGACTACCGTCGTGAGTTTGGCTTGGCAGGAACTTTGGAGCAAGGCTGCAAAGTACCTAAATAAGGACGAGCTCAAGCTCTTGGGGGAGGCTTTTGTGTATGCAGCGAACAAACATAGGGATCAGAAAAGGGTCACTGGGGAACCATACGTGGTGCACTTGCTTTCCGTGGCCGGCATCCTTGCAGACATCGATATCGACATAGAGACGCTTGTTGCGGCCTTGCTGCACGACGTGCTGGAGGATACCGATACTTCCTTTGAGGAAATAAAGGAAAAATTTGGCACAAACGTGGCCATCCTCGTCGATGGCGTTACAAAACTTGGAAATATCGATTTTAAGACCGTCGAGGACTACCAGGCTGAAAATTTGCGAAAGATGTTTCTGGTCATGGCCAAGGACATAAGGGTCGTGTTGATAAAGTTGGCCGATCGGCTTCATAATATGCGCACGATCCAGGTTTTAAGGAGGGACAAGCAGCTTCGCATTGCAAAGGAGACGCTTGAGATATATGCTCCTTTGGCGCACAGGCTGGGCATCTATCACCTTAAGCGTGAGCTTGAGGATTTGGCCTTTAAGGTCCTGGAACCGGACATGTACTACGAGATAAGACGCAGAGTTAGGAAAAAACTTCCCGAAAGGGAAGCCATAATAAAGGAAGCAATAGATGTTTTATCCAAAAAGCTGGACGAAGCGGGCATAAAGGCGTTCATAACGGGCAGGGCAAAGCATTTCTACAGCATTTACGAAAAGATGAAGCGAAAGAACCTGACTATAGAACAGATGTACGATCTATTGGCTCTCAGGGTGATTACCAATACAGTTGTGGACTGTTATCAGGCTTTAGGGATAGTGCATACCATATGGAAGCCAATTCCAGGCCAGTTCGACGATTACATCGCAAACCCCAAGAGCAACATGTACCAGTCACTGCATATGACCGTAGTCGGCCCGAGCGGTGAGCCCCTCGAGGTGCAGATTAGGACGTGGGACATGCACTGGGTGGCAGAGTACGGCATAGCAGCTCACTGGAGATACAAGGAAGGGCAAACCAAACCTGATGATCTTGACGCTAAGCTGACTTGGGTGAGACAGGTCCTGGAAACTCAGTTGGAGACGTCGGAACCGTCGGAATTTTTGGAAAACCTTAAAGCAGACGTGTTGTCCACTGAGGTCTTCGTGTTCACCCCGAAGGGCGATGTAATATCCCTGCCAAAGGGAGCAACGCCTCTGGATTTTGCTTACTCCATCCACACGGAGATCGGCAACAAATGCGTGGGAGCCATGGTGAACGGCCGCATTGTGCCGTTAAGTTACGAGCTACAAAATGGCGACATAGTAAGGATACTTACGTCCCCTCAAGGGCATCCTTCGCGAGACTGGCTCAGCATAGTGAGCACGGGACGAGCCAGATCGAAGATCAAGGCCTACTTCAGGGCGATGGAGCAAACGGAAAAGAAGGAGCGCTTGGAGAAGGGGCGCGATATACTGTTAGCCGAACTGGCAAAACATGAGGAATATGATGATGTCGATGTGGAGTCCTTGTCTCCATCATTGAACAAAGTGGCAAGGGATTTCGGGTTGTCCAACAAAGACGACTTGTTCGTTGCGATAGGCGAGGGGACCATTTCACCCTCCGTTGCCGTTACAAAGCTCATCGAGGCGGAGCGCACAAAGTCAAAGGGGGCCGCTAAGCCTGTCGTCCAGGTTAAGAAGGAGACCGATTCCGAGATAATGGTCGAGGGAAGCGGCGGAGTCATGGTCTCATTGGCGCATTGCTGCTGCCCCGTTCCGGGGGATCAGATCGTGGGCTACGTTACAACGACAAGGGGGATCACGGTTCATAGGGCTGATTGCCCCAATTTGCTTAGGGCGTCTCAGGATCGGAAGGTAGCCGTATCGTGGGGGCTTAAGACGAAGGCCTATTATGTTACAAGGCTGAGACTGGAAGCAATCGACCGGGCTGGCCTGTTTGCCGATGTGACTCAAGCCATCAATGCTGCCGAGGGCAATATACTTTCCATAAGCGCTCATGTAGTGGATAAGAATAGGGCTCGGATGAACATGGAGATACAGGTTAAAGACGTGGAGCAGCTTTACAAAATTATGGCGCGCATCAATTCTGTCGAAGGAGTGCTAATGGTCCTGAGGGGGTAGAGAAATGAGAGTTGTACTGCAGAAAGTGCTCTGGGCTAAGGTTGAGGTTGATGGCGAGGTGGTCGGCGAGATAGGCCCCGGACTTTGCCTTTTGGTTGGAGTATCGCGTGATGACACCCTTGAGGATGTAAAATATATGGCGAACAAAATACCCAACTTGAGAGTCTTTCCCGATGATGAGGAAAAGTTAAACCTCTCCCTGCTCGATGTGAAGGGCTCAATCTTGGCTGTATCTCAGTTCACGCTTTTTGGTGATTGCAGCAAAGGCAGAAGGCCTTCTTTTTTGGGTGCTGCTTCGCCAGAGCTGGCCCTTGAACTTTTCAAAAAATTTCTGGATGAATTGAAGAAAACGGGATTGAAGGTGCAGACGGGGCGATTTCAAACCCACATGAAGCTGAGCTTATGCAACGATGGGCCTGTTACTTTGATACTAGATAGTAAAGAGGTGCTGAATAAATGAAGATCCATAGATTTCCCTTAGGTTCGCTGTTTGCAAACGGATATTTGGTATATGATGAATCGCACAAGGCCTTTTTCGTGGATCCGGGAGGAGACCCCGACGATGTAATAGCTGCCATCGAAGGAAACTCCTTGCAGCTTGAATGGATCCTTCTGACCCACGGGCACGCTGATCATGTGGGAGGGGTGAACGCTTTAGCTGAACGCTTCAATTGTTCCGTGGCCATACATAAAGACGATGCCGGAATGCTGATTGACCCCTCAAAAAACCTTTCTATATTTACGGGAGATGTCGTCAAGGTGGACCATGAGGTCAAGTTGCTCTCAGACGGAGACGAGATAAAGGTTGGCGACCTTTTGGTGCGCGTCATACACACGCCTGGACATACACCTGGGTCAGTTTGCTTCCTCGTGATCCATGGCAAAGAAATGGCCCTTTTTTCGGGAGATACCTTATTCGCTTTAAGCGTGGGCAGGACCGATTTGCCGGGTGGAGATTTTGATGCCTTGGAGGCTTCGCTAAAGAAGCTTGAGGGCTTGCCCGACGATTTAAGGGTCCTGCCTGGGCACGGACCTGAGACGATCTTGGGAAGGGAGCGTCAAAATAATCCATTTTGGCCAAGGAAAGAACGGTGAATTTCAGTTTAACTGGATTTTTGCGGGAGGTCTTATGTAAAATTATCTGAGCCAATAAATTTGTTGCCGTTAATTGGAGGGGGTTTGTTCGTTTGTTTAGGTTTTTATCGGGATTATTTGCTCAAGATATAGGCATAGATCTTGGGACTGCCAATGTGGTCGTATACCTTAAGGGCAAGGGCATCGTGGTAGATGAGCCCTCGGTGGTGGCCTACCGAAAGTCATCGAACGCTAGAGATGAGATAATAGCCATCGGAAGGCGAGCCAAGGAAATGATAGGCAAGACGCCTCAAAGCATAGTTACCTTAAGGCCATTGAAGCATGGTGTGATCGCCGACTTCGATGTGACTGAAGCGATGCTTCAGCATTACATAAGAAAGATAAATGGCGATAGACGCATCCTTGCACGTCCGAGGGTCGTAGTAAGCGTTCCGGCATGTGTGACGGAGGTGGAAAGGAAAGCGGTGATAGATGCCTGCCTGGGTGGGGGAGCCAGAGAAGCCTACATCATAGAAGAGCCCCTGGCTGCAGCCCTTGGTGCGGGCCTTCCCATACATGAACCCAAGGGGACCATGATCATAAACATCGGAGGCGGCACAACCGAGGTAGCTGTTTTGTCTTTGGGGGGAATAGTGGAAAGCTCATCCTTGCGAGTGGCAGGTGACGATATAGACGAGGCCATCATTGAGCTGTTGCGACAGAACTTCAAGATGTGCATTGGCGAGGCCATGGCCGAAGAGATAAAGATATCTGTGGGATCAGTATGCGCTTTGGATGAAGAGCTGTCCATAGAGGTCAAGGGGCGTGATTTAAGCAACGGGTTGCCCAAGACCTTGACCATTACGTCCTCCGATGTAAGGGTTGCTCTGGAGCCCCTTATTAAGAGAATGGAAGAGACGGTGCGCGATACATTGGAGCGCACCTCCCCTGAGCTTGTCCGAGATATTGTCGAGCGAGGGATAATATTGACAGGAGGGGGAGCGTTGTTAAAGGGCTTGCCCAAGAGGTTGTCTGCATCTTTGAATATCCCAGTCATGTGTGCCGAGCAACCGCTTTACGTCGTCGCGATGGGCATCGGGAAGGTATTGGATGAGCTTGAGAAGATGAAGCGGGCCTTGATATCCATTTAGATTGCGATGGTTAATTTCTTAAAAAGAGGTATCACTTTCCGATGAGAGGCAGGAAGTTTTCCGAGTTTTGGCAACTGGGGATCGCTCTTATTGCGTTTTCCGTGTTGTTGATGGCCACAATCGGATACAATTCCGAATTCGATTTAAAGGCAAGGGACGGCTTTTATCGAGCGGTGAGGTATTTGGAACTTCCTGCAGTTGTATTGAAGGACGTAGCGGGAGGCGTGCTTCTGTTAAGCGAGGAGAAGAGATCGCTTCTTGAGACTATAGACTCCCTTCAAAGGGAAAATATAGCCCTAAGGGTGCAGTTAAATAACTTGCAGTCGCTTAAGGAATTAAACGATCCCGGGACGCCTATCGCGTTTAAGGCAGGGGTGAACACCTTAAAGGCAAGGATCATCTATCGTCATCCGGGCTGGTGGTGGAGGTATATTTCCGTGGACAGAGGGGGCGCCGACGGCGTAAAGCGCGGGATGCCCGTTTTAAGCGGCAAATATGTAGTTGGAAGGGTCTTTCTGGCCGAGGACAGGACATCCATAGTAGAGTTAATAACCTCTCCCGATTTGAGGATGCCCGTGGTGGTGGAGGAAACCAGGGATATAGGTGTCCTTTCCGGAAATGGCAAGGGGAAAATGGTCCTGTCTTATATGCCCAAGGATGTACCGCTGCAACAGGGCATGAAGGTGGTTTCCGCCTTTGCCATGGATAACTTTCTCCCCGGATTGCTCGTCGGAACCGTAGAAGGGATCCAGGAGGAATCTAATGAAGATGATTTCAGGTCTTACGATATAAAACCCAGTGCCGACCTTTCTCAGCTAAGAAGCGTTACCATTCTGGAGGTAATGTAGGTGTATCCCTTATGGCTGATAGCAGCCGCATGGTGGATGGTTCAAGATATACTGCAGGTGTTTGCCACTCCCGTAGCCGTTGTCCCCGATATCTATATCTTGATGTTGGGGATGTCCTTGATCGAGGAAAGGCGGAGCAATATATCCCTGTTGATCGCAGCCTTCGTTGGCGGGCTTCTGTGGGATATGCGATGGGGATCTCCCTTGGGTTTCACGGCCCTGTCGTACGTAGGCTCTTTGGTCGCGATTAAGGCTTTATGGAGGATCATATCCAAGGCTGCACGGACGCCCGCCATGGCGATTGTGCTTGTCTTTGGAACACATCTTTGTTCTTCTGCCATTGGATTAACGCTTTATGAAGATTCGACGTCCCTGCTAAGCGTTCCCTTCATGGTAAAACAGATAGGGGCATTGTTGCTGTGCTTCCTAATGCGTGCCTACCTGTTGCGCGGGGTGACTGATTGATTGAAGCGCATTGATCTTCCCATAGTTATTGATAGGCGTTTACTGCGATGGATGTATTTTCTCTTCGGGATATTTGCTTTGCTTGGCGTCGCTTTGTTCATATTTCAGGTATTGCATGGCGATAACTATATTAGGCTAGCCACGGATAACAGATTGAGGATCATCAGGCGTGCCGCGCAGAGGGGGACCATTTATGATGCCAACGGGATTCCTTTGGCCGTAAGCATAAGGACCTTTTCAATCCAAGGCTATCCCCTTGCCATGCAAAGCGACGAGACTATCGCAAGGGTTTCTTTTTTCTTAAGGAAACACGGCATCATGAGATCGCCCGAAGAACTGAATGAGATATTGAAAGGAGGATACACCGTTCCATACCGGTCGGTGACTTTGGTCAACAATTTGACGTTGGCTCAAATGTCTTCCATCGTTGCCGACCCCGATTTTCCCCAGGAATTGGTGCCAGTTTCACAGTGGCGTCGCGTCTATCCTGCCGGAAGCGTTGCCGCGCACGTGGTGGGATATACGGGAAGCATCAATAAAGATGAATTGAAAAAATATGGTGGCGAAGGCTATCAGGGCGGAGACGAGATCGGCAAAGCCGGGGTTGAGATAAAATTTGAGGAAATACTGCGGGGACAGCCTGGGGGCGAGGCAATAGAGGTTGATGCCAGAGGCAGGCTGGTGCGGAAACTGGACCGCAAAAAGCCTGTACCGGGCGAAGATATAGAACTTACGATCGACCTGATGGCCCAGCAAAAGGCTGCATCTTTGCTGGAGGGAAAGCGCGGTGCTATCGTGGTGATGGATGTAAGCAATGGCGATGTAGTGGCGCTTTACTCTTCGCCATCTTACGATCCGAACCCCTTGAGTTGGGGCCTGAGGGATTTCGAGTGGAAGGCCTTGACCGAAGACTCGACTTATCCCATGATGAACAGGGCTATAGGTGGGTTGTATGCGCCGGCCTCCACCTTCAAGATCGTTGCGGCGGTTGCCGGGTTATCCGAAGGAGTAATATCGCCCAATACGACCTTTTTTTGTCCCGGATATCTGGAGGTGGGCAACAGGACGTTTCGCTGCGTAAGGCGGCATGGTACCGAAAACATTGTGGGTGCCTTGAGGGATTCCTGCAATGTGTTTTTCTTCCAAGTGGGGTTAAAGCTGGGAATCGACACGTTGTCCAAGTGGGCATACCGGCTTGGATTCGGCAGGATTACGGGGATTTCCCTCCCCGGAGAATCTGCCGGGAACCTGGCAGGGCGCAAGTGGAAAAAGGCTGTCTGGGGAGAATCGTGGTATCTTGGCGATACTGCCAATTACGTCATAGGCCAAGGATTTGTGCAGGCTACTCCTATGCAGATAGCAAGAGCTTACGCTGCAGTGGCAAACGGTGGTTTCCTTCCGAGGCCAAGGCTTTCCAAGGGCGAGCCCATTTTGGGTGAGCGCATCCCAGTGAACGAAAAAGTCTTGAGCGTGGTAAGGCAGGGCTTGGAACAGGTCGTTAAGTCAGGTACGGGACGAGCAGCGGGAGCATACGGCGTCAAAGTGGCAGGAAAGACAGGTACAGCTCAAACATCAAGGTACAAAAATGATGCTTTATTCGTCGGCTATGCCCCGGCCGACTCTCCTAAATACGTAGCCGTGGTGCTGCTTGAAGAAGGAGAGTCGGGGGGTAAAAGGGTTGCCCCCTTGGCGGGGGAGATGTTGGCCTTTTTGCTTAAGGAAAAAGGGGAGTGAAGGCATGGAATCGCACATCATCTTAAAGGGGACCAAAGAGGGCGTTCGCTGTGTTATTCCCGAAGATAAGGATATAATGGAGCTCGAAAGGATGTGCGATGAAGTTTTAAAAGACATCGGTCACATATTGCGCGACGGTACCTTGATTGTAGATCTACAGGGCAGAGAAAGCAAGGAAGAAGAAATATCGTTTATACTTAAAAAGCTGGTATGGCCTTCAGGGGCGACCAAGACTATATGGAGATCGTATGATACATACACCAGAAAGGTCTTAAGGGCCGCAGGTTTTAACATAGAGGAGCAACGTTCAGGCGCAAGCCTGCAAAACAGCAGGGGTTTGTTTATATGCAAATCCATCAGGTCCGGACAAAAGGTAGAACATGATAGCGATATCTTTATCGTTGGCAACGTCAATGACGGTTCGGAGGTCTTGGCATCTGGTAATATTTGGATATGGGGCAAGCTCCAGGGAGTTGCACACGCCGGTTGTCAGGGAGACGAGGAGGCCCACATATTGGCAAGGGTCTTCGAGTCAAATCAGATTAGAATAGGCAAGCTATACTCAAGCATCGAGAGGAACAATTCCTATTGGGGCAAGTCCGTATTGATCTACGCCGAGGAAAATATGCTCGTATTTAAGGAGATTTGATAGCATCTTTAGGGAGGCGGGGGAGTTGGCAGCTAGGACTATAGTAATAACTTCAGGTAAGGGGGGAGTTGGCAAGACCACCACAACTGCAAACCTTGCCGTTGAGCTAGCGAAGATAGGCATGAAGGTCGTCGCCATTGATGCCGATATTGGCTTGAGAAACTTGGACGTCGTGATGGGGCTCGAGAACAGGGTAGTGTACACCTTGGTCGATGTCATTGAAGGGACATGCAAATTAAATCAGGCGTTGGTCCGCGACAAAAGGGTGGAAAACCTATACCTGCTTCCTGCAGCGCAAACCAGGACCAAGGATGCCGTGACGTCCGATCAGATGCGCGACCTTTGTTCCATGCTTTACGATGAATTCGATTTCGTCCTCATTGATAGCCCGGCCGGCATAGAAAGCGGGTTTAGGAACGCCGCAGTCCCGGCACAGGAGGCTCTTGTCGTTACCACGCCTGACGTATCCTCCGTGAGGGACGCAGATCGTATAATAGGGCTTTTGGAATCCATGGAAAAACAGAGCATTTCATTGGTGATCAACAGGCTGTCGCCCAAGATGGTTAAGAGGGGCGATATGCTGGACATTTCAGATGTGATCGACATCCTGTCAGTGAACCTCATTGGCATCGTTCCAGAGGATGAGGCCGTGATAACTTCCACCAACAAGGGTGAACCTCTGGCATTGGAGGCGGCCAGTCCTGCCGCCAAGGCCTTTAACAACCTGGCCAGACGCATCCTTGGAGAGAAGGTTCCGTTTAACGAGCTCGATTATTTGAACAACAAGGGCTTCTTCGGGCGCATTAAAAGGATGTTAGGCATATAAATTACATTTGGGGGCATGAGGCATGGCTTTTTTCTGGGATAAATGGTTTGGAAAAGGCAAGACGAAAGACGCGGCAAAGGAACGGCTTCAGCTTGTCTTGATTCACGACAGGACCGACCTTGCCCCTGAGCTTTTGGATCAACTCAGGGTCGAGTTGATAAGGGTCATATGCAACTACCTCGAGGTAGACGACGAACACATCGAGTTAGGGCTTGAAAGGGAAGACAGGACTGTCGCCTTGGTGGCAAACATACCGGTAAAAAACGTAAAGAGACAATATCAGACGAGAAAGTAAAATGCCACGATGATAAAGCGTAATTCATGGGTTGAAGCCTTAAGTGCGATCGATATGCCTCTTTTGGCGATCGTCATAACGTTGTACGTCCTTGGCGTCATGACCATATATAGCGCTACCTTCGGTCAGGGAACAGCTTACGTCGAAAGACAGCTGATCAACGGTTTAGTGGCAGCTGTAGTCATGCTCGTGTTTTTGTATCTGGGCATAAAGAGGATGTTCGACTGGTCCTACGTCTTATACGGCGGGCTAGTGCTCGCCCTTGTCGTGTTATTGCTCTTAGGGAATGCCACGCGCGGTTCGCACAGGTGGATTTACATAAGCGGATTTGCCTTTCAACCCTCCGAAATTGGCAAACTGGTGTTGTGCTTGACTTTGGCCAGGTTTTTGGCCCTAGAGGAGACTAACGGTCTAAGAAAACTGCTCAAAGTCATGTGCCTTGCCGGTGTAAGTGGAGTGCTAGTGTTGTTGGAGCCCGACCTCGGAACGTCCATAGTGTATGGCGTTATTACCATATCCTGCCTCTGGTTGAGCGGCTTGCCTAAAAGGTACTTTGTGGCCATGTTCGCTTTAGGCCTGGCGGCGCTTCCTGTGATGTGGATGTTCCTGAAGGATTATCAAAGGCTTAGGATTTTAACTTTTTTAAATCCCAACCTGGATCCTCTAGGTGCAGGATACAACGTTATACAGTCCCGCATAGCGGTGGGCTCCGGAGGCATACTCGGAAAGGGATTTTTGCAGGGAACCCAGAGCAAGCTGCAATTTCTGCCGGAGCCGCATACGGATTTCATATTCGGGGTTTTTGCGGAAGAGTTTGGCTTTCTCGGCAGTTTGGCGGTGCTTTCCTTGTTTGCTCTTCTCATATGGAGGATCGTCGTCATAGCATTGAGGAGCAAGGATGTCAGGGTTAAAGTGTTTGCGGGGGGGATTTCAGGCTGGCTGGCCTTTCATGTGTTTGAGAGCGTGGGCATGAGCATGGGGTTGATGCCTGTAACCGGTCTTGCTCTGCCATTTATGAGCTACGGAGGAAGTTCTCTCATAGCGATTTGTGGCGCCTTAGGCCTCCTTTTGAGCGCCTGCTTGGATATTCCCGCCAGATACGAATAACTAGATAAACTAATAATGACGAATTTTTGCGAGGGGATCATATGAAAGATCTTTCTTTTGATTTGCGTTGGGACAGACAATGGGACTACCTTGCACGCGTAAGGCGACCTTCTCGATACATAGACGAAGAATGGGGGACCCTTAAGCCGAAAGGAGATCAAGAGGATTTGGTGAAGATATGTCTTGCCTACCCCGATGTATATGAGGTAGGCATGAGTTACGTGGGCTACCAGATCCTGTATTACTTGATCAAATCCCTTGATGTGGCAGACGTAGACAGGGTTTACGCGCCCTGGCCCGATATGGAAAATTTGCTTGTCCAAGACAACGAGCCATTGAGGTCCCTGGAGGCGAAACGCCCCTTAAAGGATTTCGATCTGATAGGCTTTACGCTCCAATACGAACTTAATGCAACGAACATACTGACAATGCTTAATCTATCGTTCATACCGATGAGGTCGGAGGATCGCGGGGAAGATGACCCCATAATCATAGCGGGAGGACCGGGTAGCCTTGCTCCGGCCCCTTACGTTCCCTTCGTTGACGTCTTTTGCATGGGTGACGGAGAGGAATTGATAGCGGAGATGCTGTCATTGCTCTTCGATGCTCGCTTTTTAAAAAGATTCGAAAAGCTTCAGTTGCTTTCTAGGATTGAGGGATGTTATGTTCCGGCAGTTACGGGATTGCGGTCAAGCGTCAAGAGGAGGGTTGTCTCCCTGCAGGATGCGTTTGTAACGACCTCTTATTTGGTGCCGTCCGATAAGATAGTCCACGATCGTGCATCAGTGGAGGTGTTTAGGGGTTGCTCCAGGGGTTGCAGGTTCTGTCAGGCCGGGATGATCTATCGGCCCGTGCGCCACAGGGATCCCAAGAAGGTGGGTCAATTAGCGGAAGGGATCATAACTGGGAGCGGATATGAAGAGCTGGGATTGGTGTCCCTTTCTACCTGTGATTATCCCTGGTTGGAAGAGCTCCTGGACGATTTAGGCCCCTTTTTAACCGAAAACAGGGTGACTTTGAGCCTTCCAAGCCTAAGGATGGATCCCAAGGCCATCGACATAGCCCTGAAGCTTGAAGGCATGAGAAAAAAGGGATTGACCTTTGCGCCTGAAGCTGGGACCCAACGCTTGAGGAACGTGATAAACAAGGGCGTTACGGAGGAGGATATTGAAAACACCTTAAAGGCTGTCTTTGAGGCTGGCTGGAATAAGGTTAAGCTTTACTTCATGATGGGGCTCCCCACGGAATGCGACGAGGACCTTCGTGGCATAGTGGATGTGATACGCCTGGCTTACTCCATAGGCAGAAGTTACAATAAAAGGTCCTCCGTATCGGCTTCGATTGCAGGGTTTATTCCCAAGGCCCATACGCCCTTTCAGTGGGAGGCTCAAGATTCCATTGAAAGCCTTAAAAGCAAAGGGCTTTGGCTTAAAAGCCAGTTCAGGGAAAGGAACATATCTGTCAGCTTTCATGAACCGACCCAAAGCTTCATTGAAGCCGTGATAGCAAGGGGCGATGAAAGAGTTGGCAACGTCATAGAGAAAGCCTGGCAATATGGTGCGCGATTTGACGGATGGGGTGAGACTTTTGACATATCCCTATGGCAGAAGGCCTTCGAGGATTGTAACCTGGATCCCTGCGAGATAGCGTCAAAATCCCTTTCTTATGACGACGTCCTTCCCTGGGATCACGTAGACGTCGGCGTCACAAAGGCCTTTCTGTGGTCTGAGCGCGTCAAAGCCTTAAAGGGCGAACTGACTGGGGATTGCCGCCTGAACGGCTGCAACGGTTGCGGCTTACAGGGCGTGTGTTTCGATGCGAGGTCTGGCCATGATAGTTAGAATCCTTTACGAGAAGCTGGGTCCTGTGTGTTTTGTACCCCACGTGGAAATGCCCACGCTGTTTTCAAGGTCCATGAGAAGGGCTGGCATAAGACAAACCTTTACGGAGGGCATGTCCCCTCATCCGAAGATAAGCTTAGGGCCGCCCTTGCCGGTGGGGGTGTTTTCCCTGTGCGAGCTGGCCGACCTTTGGCTTGATGAGGAAGATCCTTCTTGCATGGATCGGCTAAACGATTATCTTCCCGAGGGTCTTAGGGTAAAAAGGGCATGTAGAGCGGATGGCAGATCCTTGAGCAAATCCTGCGATGGGGCCCAGTATCTGTTGTGCTTTAAGGTCAATGAAATGTCGAAGGCTGCGGTTGGTATCCTTAGTTCTCGCGTTGAAAAGGTTGGTCCGTCGTCTGTGGGAAAATGCCTTGACGTAATCATGCTTAAACCTTACGAGGCAAGTCCTGCCATGTTTGTCAAGCTTCTTTCGAGTGAAGGAGTGATCTCCTCCTGGGGGGACATAAGGATCGTAAGGACAAAGCTTGGAAGATGGGACGGCCATGAGGTAATCTCGCTTTTGTGACTTCGTTGGGGGGTAGTGCTTTTGAACGGCGATGATAAAAGTATCATAGCGAACGTCATCGATCCAGAGGAAGCTCGTGTGGCCATCATGGAAGGAGGGCATCTGGTCGAGCTTTTTGCCGAAAGGATGTGGGATAGGCAAAGGGCGGGAGAGATATATAAGGCCAGGGTTGATAACATCCTTCCGGGCATGAATGCGGCCTTCGTTAACCTTGGTGAAGGACGCAATGCCTTTCTGTACTTGGACGACGCCAAAAACGTCGAGGTAAAGCCCAACGGCGAAGTAATCGTCCAAGTCGTAAAGGTCGCAAGAAAGGGCAAGGGCCCTAGGGTTACGGCTAAAATTTCCTTGCCGGGAAGATACGTCGTCCTGATTCCTGGATCTCGCGAAGTGGGCGTTTCCCGGCGTATCTACGATGCCGATGAGAAGGAGCGTTTGAAGGACTTGGCAAGGCAACTTGCCCCTTCTGATTTTGGAGTGATAGTTCGAACGGCAGCGAGCGGAGTGGACGAGGAGGCGCTAAAGGAAGAGATAGAGGAACTCGTTGAACTATGGACGGAAATAACGAACCTGGCGACAAAAATGCCTACGCCTTCTCTTTTATATCGCGATGCCGGGCTGCTTGGCAGAGTCCTGCGCGATGAACTCGACGGAAACGTATCTCAGATAGTGGTAGATGACCCTAAAGAATATGAACAGATATCAGACTACGTGTCAAGGTATGCCCATGATCAAGGTCGCCCTACAGTCGAACTCTACACCAGAAATGTCCCAATATTTGAATATTACGGCATAGAAAAGGAAATAAGCGCTGCCCTGGAAAGGAAGCTCTGGCTTCCCTCGGGCGGATTTTTGGTCATAGATCAGACGGAAGCCATGACAGTCATAGATGTCAATACGGGAAAATATGTGGGGACCAGCGATTTGAGGCACACCATAATTGACACGAACGTGGAGGCGGCAAGGGAGATCGCTAAGCAGCTGAGGCTTAGAGCCATAGGTGGCATAGTTATCGTTGATTTTATCGATATGGATTATGCCGAGGATAAACAAAGGCTGCTCGACTACCTGGGTGATCTTTTTAAGGGGGACAGGAATAAGGCGAAGGTCTATGGAGTCACCAAACTGGGCTTGGTGGAGATCACCCGCAAGCGTTCCAGGCCGGACCTAAAATCTTACATGACGAGACCGTGCCCCTTTTGTGCCACCACAGGGTGGGTGTTGAAGGAAGATGTCGTCGCTATGGATATAAAACGCTTCATGCGCAAGGTGATAATGTCCAGCAAGATGGAAGCCTTAATATTGGAGGCTCACCCGGCTATAGCACGCTATATAGGAGAAAACTTTTTATCCCAATGGGTCCAGGAATTCAAACGTGCCATTTTTATGGTTGAATCGAAGGACTTAAGTTGGGAAAAATATCGGCTCGAGTTTCAAGGAACGCTGGATCAGGCGCTCTATAAGGTGAATTTGCTTGAAGGGGAAGGGGATCTCGTTGTACATAGAGCGGATCGCCCTTAAGGGATTTAAGAGCTTCGGAGATCATGTTGAGATAGTTTTGTCAGACAAATATACGGTGATTGCCGGCCCTAACGGAAGCGGGAAGAGCAACATCTTGGATGCCGTTAGATGGGCATTGGGGGAGCAGTCTGCCCTTCGTCTGAGGATATCCAAACAGGGTGACCTGCTTTTTCAAGGAAGTCCCTCCAGACAGGCTGCAAGGGAAGCCTGGGTTTCGCTTACATTAAGACAGGATGATAAACTGCGGACATTCAAGCGCATACTTGACGAGAGCGGTTCGTCCTTCATCGTCGACGGCAAGAGGGTAAGGCTTTATGAAATGGAGGAAGAAAAGCACGCGTTAGGGCTGGATGGCGTCGATTTTGCCTTTATAGGACAGGGAGAGGTCCTGGAGGCGATAAAGCAAAGGCCAATAGATAGAAGGGGCAACCTGGAAGTCCTATTTGGCATAGCATCCTACCGAAAAAAGAGAGAGGAGGCCCTACTTAAGCTTGCAAATGTCGCAGAGGAAGCACGCCGGCTTAAGACCTTGATCGACGAGCTAAAGCAAAGACAAAGTGACATTCGCCCCATCGTGCTCAAGGCCCTGAAGAAAAGGGAGCTTCAGGAATCCCTTGACGAAATATCCCTTAAGATCAAAGGCCTTGAGTACGCCAAGCTCCTGCATGACATCGAGAAGCTTTTGAAGCGCAAGGAGGACCTTTTAGGCGGACGCCTGCGTGCCGTAACCTGGTTTTCGCTTTGGGAAAAGGCCTCAGGCCTTTTGAGCGATAGGGCGAAATCTATCCTCGTTGAGGAGGCTGAGCGCAGGCAAAGATACGCCAGGATTTCTTTGGACCTCGAAAATTTAAAAAAGAAGTTGACCTCCCTGACGCTTGAGCGCAGGAACGCAAGGGCCTTAAAATTGCGGTCTCAAGAGGAACTGGACGTCCTTCGTAGCTCTCTGCGTAGCCTAAAGTCCGAGGAAGAAAGGTTGGACTCGGAAGTCTTGGAGCTAAAAAAAGACTTAATTTCTAAAAAAGCTCATTACGATGACCTTGAATCGCAAAAACGAGAACAGATTGCACTCGTAGAGGAGCTTGCCGGAAGGAAAAGGGAACTGCTTGAGAAAAAGGCCCTTCATGAATCGACCATCATTGAACTGGAACGCAAGATCCGTCTTTCAGGGAAGAGTTATGCCGGCCTGATCGCGCGAAGGATTGAAGCAAGGGACAGTCTATCGCAGGACAGTAAGGCTTTAAAAGAACTCGAAAGCCGCCTGTCGCTGGAGGAAAAGGCCTTCGAGGAGCTGTCGTCTAAGCACACCAAGGCCTTGGCGCGTGCCCAAAAACTGGCTGCAGAAATACAGACGAGGAAAAAGGACGAGTCGAAGCTCGTCTTGGAGGTGGAGCGCATAAAGGATACATTGGCCTCAGGAGCCTATCCTAGGCCGGTAGAGTTTCTGTTGGCTGCCAAGAAGCTCGGAAGATTAGATGTCGATTTCAAGGTGATGGTGGATGCCCTAACCTGTCCGAGGGAGTACACAACTGCACTGCAGTCCTTCTTGGGAAGCAGGCAGTTTTGGATATTGGTAAACGACGAAGAGGATGCCCATGTATGCATAGATTACATCAAAAGGGCCAACGTGGGTAGGGCCACTTTTTTACCCCTTAATAAAGCTAATCCCCAAAGGAGACCAAGCGTCATAAGCGACGATATCAACGTCATCGGCTGGATTATCGACCTCATTTCTTACGACGTTGCTTGGGAAAGGGGAGTCATGCACTTGCTAGGAAACCTCCTGCTGGTAAGCGGCTACGAGGACGCAGTGAAGATGACTAGGATGCTAAGGTCATGTCCGGTCGTGACCTTGGAGGGTGAGGTCTTTTTGCCCAGCGGGACGATATCGGGGGGGCGTGTTCCCAGTCAGTCCAGAAACGTATTGGAGCTAAAAGGTGCATTAGCGGAAAAGTCCGAAAGGATAAGAGCTATTCAAATTGAGATCGATAATTTAAGCTTTGAACTGGCCAAGGAGGAAGAAAATGAGATATCGCTGAAGCGGGAAGTCCAGCTCAAACTTGAACTTATCAACAAGCTTAAGGCACAACGTGAAAGGACTTTGAAATTCATTCAAAGCAAACAAACCGAGTTGGCAAATGTAGAAGAGGAGATATCAAGGCTAAAAGATGAAATTCGCAAATGCCTATTTGGACTAAATGATAATAAGTCCAAGCTCCAGTCGGTAATGTCGAAAATTGCGGACATGAAGGAGTTGGACTTCAACGATCAATTGCAGGGCGAGTTGAGGAGCTTGGAAAGCCAGATGAAAGTTATAGAGGAGAGGCTAAAGGGTCGCCTGGACGTCTTGAAGAAGGTTCAAGACGATCTTCGCTCCGCCGAGGACGGCATCGTTTCAAGGGAAAGGGAAACAGAGAAGATAGAAAGCATGATATTTGATTGTAACGCTAAAATAAGAGAAATGGCATCGGCATATCGTGACCTTTGGCGCGAACATAAGGAGCTTTCGCAGGTCCTAGAAGATCTTCAAGGCGATAAAAGGGGGTTGGAATCGTGGCTTCATAAGGCATCCATAAAGCTTGAGAGGGCAAAGGGGCGGCTAAAGAGCATCGAGACCGAAATATTTTCCCTGGACGATAAGCTCAATGAGCTTTACGGCCGAAAATCCAAGTTTGAAGAAGAAGGGCTAAAAGACGTCTGCGAACCATTTGTCGATGACGGCGAGATCGAAAGGCTTAAAATAAGGCAAAGAAGGCTTCATCAGGAACTTGTGCAGTTCTACGACGTAGACAGCGGTGTTCTCTCAGAAGATGCCTCTTTGGCATCGCGCATTAACTACCTTTCAGAGCAGTACGAAGACGTTAAAGAGGCCAAGGAAAAACTTGAGATGATGATAAAGGATACGGACAAGCAGGCTGGCATATTATTTCAAGAGGCTCTGAAGGCCATAAACGTGCGCTTCAATACCATTTTCGTAAAGCTCTTTGGCGGAGGCGAGGCGCACCTTTTCATGAGCGACGAATTGGACCTCTGGAACTCCGGCGTCGAAATATCGGCCAGGCCCCCGGGAAAGCGCCCCCAAAGCCTAACTCAGCTTTCAGGAGGAGAGAGGTCCCTTACGGCAATCGCTTACCTCTTTTCGACCATGGAAGAAGCCTCCGTCCCTCTGGCCATACTTGACGAGGTTGACGCCTCTTTGGACGAAGCTAACTTGAAGCGCTTTGCCGATCTAGTGGAGGAATATTCGCGTAACATTCAGATCGTCGCCATCACGCACAGGCGGCCCACGATGGAAAGGGCGGATATAATGTACGGTGTGACCTTGGAAGAACCGGGTTTGTCCAAGGTGATAAGCATAAAACTTTCTGAGTGGGAATGATGTCCTTTATGGAGACAACCTTTGACGACATTCTTTACGGAAAACTCAAGATGCGCCAACCTTTGTGCGGTCCTCGTATTTCCGTGGACACCGTACTGCTTGCATGGTTTGTAAGGTTAAGGCAGGGCGATCGCGTCATGGAGCTTGGCACTGCAAGCGGAGGAATATCTCTTATCTTGGCCAAAAGATGGCCAGCGGTCTCCTTCATAACGGGCATCGACATACAGGAAGAGCTGGTAAAGATGGCCAGAGAAAATGCTGAGATAAACGGCTTGGCCGATCGGGTGACCTTCGAGGTGTGTGACATAAGAAATATAACTTCCCTTTATCCGCCGCAATCCTTTGATGTGGTAGTGGTAAACCCACCGTACAACGAGATTGGAGAAAGCAGGGTAAGCCCAAAGCGAGGCGTTGCCATTTCAAGACAAGAGGTTGTCTGTACGCTTGAAGATGTAGTTAGGGCTTCATATCATCTGCTTAAGGACAGGGCAAGGCTTTATATGGTCCTGAAGGCCGGTCGCGTGTCCGAGCTTTGCTGGCTGCTCGAGAAAACTCGAATGCCGCTTAAAAAGCTTAAGGTCGTTTACCCGAAGCCCAAGGTTGAGGCATCGATAATTTTGGTGGAAGCAAGGCGAAATGCCGGCAGGGGTGTTAAGGTTGAACCGCCGTTGTATATATGCGACGAATCGGGCAATTACACCCCTGAGCTCATGTCCGCCTACGAGATAGGTGGTAAGTGATGCCCCTTTCGGTGGTGCCCACTCCAATAGGCAATCTCAAGGACATCACTCTTAGGGCCTTGGAGGTCTTAAAAAGCGCCGATTTGCTTTTGTGCGAGGATACAAGGCGTGCCCTTAAGCTCCTTAACTACTACGATATCAAGGTCAGGATGGTGTCTTACCACGAGCATAACGAAAGGGCTCGCGTCAAGGAAGTTCTTGATATGTTGGCCCTTGGGCTTAACGTCGCCCTGGTTTCCGATGCCGGCATGCCATGCATATCCGATCCGGGCTCCATACTGGTGCGTGAGGCTATAAAGGCCGGTTTTGAGGTAGACGTACTCCCTGGACCGTCTGCCATTCTTCCGGCGCTGGTGATGTCGGGCTTGCCGACGGAGCGATTTTGTTTTTTGGGCTTTTTGCCCGACGATGGCAAATCCCGAAGGGAATTTTTGACTTCAACCGGCACCTTCCCTTTCACGTGTGTGTTTTACGTGGCGCCCCATAAAGCCTTGCGCGATCTGCGCGACATATTGGACATATGGGGCGACAGACAGGCAGCTCTTATAAGGGAGATATCTAAGTTGCATCAGGAATGCAGGAGAGGCTCTATTTCGGAACTTTTGGAAAACGTCCCGGGAGTAAGAGGAGAGCTGGTGCTCGTGGTAGAAGGAAGCACCACACCGCCAAGGGAGGACGAATCGTGGAAGGCCCAGGCAACTTGCCTTCGAGGGCAGGGCATGTCCGTAAAAGATGTTGCAAAAATGCTGTCCGAAAGCTATGGTATAGAGAAAAATCGCATCAGAAAGTTTTTGCTAGATCTAGAACGAATGGAGGAAGGAAAAGATGAGTCGTGAGAGCTGCTTTTACATCACCACTCCAATTTATTACGTTAATGATGTCCCACATATTGGGCATGCCTACACCACCGTAGCTGCCGATGTGATGGCCAGATACAAGAGGATGTGTGGATTAGACGTTCTTTTTTCCACCGGCACCGACGAACACGGCCAGAAGGTTCAGCAAGCGGCCCAAAGGGAGGGCATAACGCCACAACAGCTTGCCGACAGGACCGTGCAAAACTTCAAAAACCTTTGGGATAAGCTCGATATACTCTATGACGATTTCATAAGGACCACCGAGCCCAGGCATGTGGAGGTCGTGCAGTACATATTCAAGAAGCTCATGGACCAGGGCGACATATATAAAGGAACCTATGAAGGTTGGTATTGTGTCCCCTGCGAGACTTACGTGCCCGAAAGCCAGATGGGGGAGGACAAAACCTGTCCCGACTGCAAGAGGCCCCTTGAGAGGATGACGGAGGAGAGCTATTTCTTTCGCATGTCAAAGTATGCTCAACCCTTGCTCGAGTTCTACGAAGGCAATCCAAAGGCCATACTTCCCGAATCCCGCTACAACGAAATATTGAGCTTCATAAAAATGGGCCTTAAGGACCAGTCGGTGTCCAGGACCACGCTGAAATGGGGGATTCCCGTGCCCGGCGACGACGCCCATGTCATCTACGTGTGGTTCGACGCGCTAATAAACTACCTGACCGTGTGCGGCTATCCCAAGGATGAAACCAGGTGGAAAAAGTATTGGCCCGTGGTGCATCACCTGGTAGGCAAGGACATACTTCGTTTTCACAGCGTAGTGTGGCCGGCAATGCTTCTTGCCCTTGGCGTTAACCCGCCAAAGCAAGTCTTTGCCCACGGATGGTGGACCGTCGAGGGAGAAAAGATGTCGAAGTCCAGGGGAAATGTAGTCGATCCCTTTGAGATCGTGGACCTCTATGGGGCAGACTCCTTTAGATATTTTTTGCTCAGGGAAGTTCCCTTTGGCCTTGACGGAGATTTTTCCGAGAAGGCATTGGTGCAGAGGATCAATTCCGACCTGGCAAACGACTTGGGAAATTTATTGTCCAGGACGCTTCAGATGGTCGTCAAATATTTTGACGGGGTCGTGCCAAAGCCACAGTCCGAGCCCCTCGAAGAGGACTTGGGCATCGGGCAGGCGGCGGCAAGGGAAGTGTTTAGTCGAATTGATGGGCTGATGTCGCGCTTTGCCTACGACGAGGCTCTCAAGGAGATATGGGGCTACGTGAGCAAGGCCAATAAATATATAGATGTAACCATGCCCTGGAAGTTGGGAGAGGAAGGCGATAAAAGCCGCCTAAGCAACGTGTTGTACAATTTGTGCGAGTCCCTGAAGAACATCGCCCTTTTCATCGCTCCCTTCATGCCTCGGAAGGCCGAGGAAATATGGGAACAGCTGGGCTTGAAATCAGCCCTCGATCTCGGCAGCTTCAAGTCCCTGGATACATCCTTTCCGGCCGGAACGGCGGTAAGCAGAAAGGGCTCTCTTTTCCCGCGGATCGACCTTAAAAAGTGGGCCGTCGAAAAGGAGGAAAGGGAGGCCAAAAAGAGCCTGCAACCCGATCCAGGCGACCACGAGGAAGAAGTTTCCATCGATGACTTTAAAAAGATAGAGCTTAGGGTGGCAAAGGTCGTATCCGTAGATGCCATTCCTGGAGCCGATAAGCTCTACAAGCTGACGCTCGACCTCGGGTACGAGCGGAGGGTTATAGTATCGGGGATAAAGGAGTATTATAGCCCCCAGGATTTGATTGGCAAAAAGATCATCGTAATATGCAACCTAAAGCCAGCCAAGCTGCGCGGCGTCGTGAGCAACGGCATGCTTCTTGCGGCAGAATCTCCGGACGGATCCAAGCTTGCGCTCCTTACGGTCGATAACGATGATATACCCTTGGGCAGCCGCGTCCATTGACGCGTCCCGTGAGGAGACGAACAGGATCGTGCCTTTGGTAGACACTCACTGTCATGTCTTTATGCCCGAATTAAAATCGCGCCTAAACGATGTGCTTGCAAGGGCTACAGGTGAGGGGTTAAGGCGGATGCTGCTGGTTGGCTTCAATGAAGTCTCCAGCTTCGAGGCGCTGTCCCTGGCAAGCAAGATAGAGGCGATAAAATGCTACGCAGCTGTGGGCGTTCATCCCCACGATGCAAAAGAGGTAAAAGGCGAAATTTCTGAGGAGCTGCTCTCTTTGGGAGAAAACGAACGCGTTGTCGCCATAGGAGAGACGGGGCTGGATTACTACAGAAACCTTTCCCCCAAAGAGGTTCAGCGTGAAGTATTTTTAAAGCATATAAGGTGGGCAAAGAAGGCAGGAAAGCCCCTGGTATGCCACATAAGAGATGCTTACGATGATGCCTTGGCCATATTAAAGTCCGAAGGCCCCGGCAAGGCGGGCGGGATCCTGCATTGCTTTCAAGGAGACGAAAGACAGGCCAGGGAGGCCATAGAGATGGGGTTTTATATTTCCTTTGCCTGCAATATTACCTACAGGAAGAACGATGCCTTGAGGGAGGTTGCGGCAAATATACCGCTTGAAAGCATCTTGTGTGAGACCGACTCTCCCTACCTTTCGCCAGAACATGCCAGGGGAAAGACCAACGAGCCGGCCAACGTCATCTATGTATATGAGACCATAGCGTCGTTGCGCGGCATGCCCTTGGACGAATTTGCAGATGCGGTATGGAAAAATTCCATAAAACTTTTAGGATGGTAGGTCTGGATATGAAAGATTTCTTTAACTATGAAGTTATAGCCGAATGCCCTCACACCAGGGCGAGGGTTGCCAGGATGTCAACTCCCCATGGCATCATAGAGACTCCCTGCTTTATGCCGGTGGGAACGCAGGCCACAGTTAAGGCCATGGCGCCCTTTGAGCTCGAGATGTTGGGGGCTCGTATAATTTTGTCCAATGCGTACCATTTGTATTTGCGCCCCGGAGTCGACATTATAGAGAAGGCCGGAGGCCTCCATGGTTTTATGGGGTGGGACAGGGCTATACTTACCGACAGCGGAGGCTTTCAGGTCTTCTCTCTGGCGTCGCTTAGAAACGTAAGCGACGACGGAGTGGAATTTCAATCCTACCTGGACGGAAGCAGGCATTTTCTGACTCCCGCCTCGGTCATGGCCGTTGAGGAATCATTGGGAAGCGACATAGCCATGTGTTTTGACGAATGCACTTCCTATCCTATAAGCGAAGAGGATGCCAGGAGGGCTACCCTTAGGACCATAAGGTGGGCCATGTTATGCAAGCAGTCCCATTCAAGGCCCGATCAGGCGCTATTTGGCATAATTCAAGGGTCCGTATTCCCGGAATTGCGCAGGCTTTGCGGCGAAGCATTGGTGGACATGGACTTTCCGGGTTACGGCATAGGCGGTTTAGCCGTGGGGGAACCCAAAAGGATGATGTATGATGTACTGGAGCTGATGGACCAACTGCTTCCAAGGAGTAAGCCTCGCTACCTCATGGGCGTCGGGCATCCCCTTGATATGGTTGAAGCCATTGCGCTGGGTGTTGACATGTTCGATTGCGTGTTGCCGACCAGAAACGCCAGAAACGGGTCGGTTCTGACCTCAAGGGGAATGTTGAACGTCCGAAGGCAAGAGCTTAAAGACGACCTTTCGCCGCTGGATCCGAAGTGCAATTGCTACGTCTGCAAGAACTTCAGCCGAGCCTACATTCGTCACCTCCATAAGGCCGGCGAGATCTTAGCCTCAAGGTTGTGTACGTGGCATAACCTTCATTTCATGTTGGAGCTTGCCCGCGAGGCAAGAAGGACGATAATGGACGGCAGTTTCCCTCAGCTGTTGGAATACTGCCGAAAGGTCTTTGGAGATGAAACAGATTGAAGAAGGCGGTCGTATATAAGCTGGACAGATGGAATCCCGACGAGAAAATCATAAACTTAGCCGCAAAGGAGCTTAGGAAAGGCCATTTAGTGGCCTTTCCCACAGAGACGGTTTACGGCTTGGGGGCCAATGCCCTGGATGAGGAGGCCGTCAGAAGGATATTCCTTGCAAAGGGAAGGCCTCAGGACAATCCCCTAATAGTGCATGTAGCTGCCATTGAAACGGCTCGGGAGATCGCATACTGTGATGAAAGGGCCCTAAGGTTGATGGATGCCTTTTGGCCCGGTCCCCTTACCCTTGTAATGAGAGCAAAGGACGTCGTGCCGAAGGTCACGCGCGGCGGGCTTGACACCGTAGCCGTACGGATGCCTTCGCATCCCGTTGCCTTGGCCCTGATCGAGGCCTCAGGCGTTCCCATAGCAGCTCCAAGCGCAAATACGAGCGGTAGGCCAAGCCCCACTGACGCTGATACCGTTTACGAGGACCTTGGCGATAGGATAGAGGTCATACTCGATTGCGGTCCGACCGATGTGGGCGTGGAATCGACGGTGATAGACATCACGGAGGAAAAGGCGGTGCTCCTTAGGCCGGGGGGATTGCCCATAGAGGCCCTGACCGATTTTGGCGAGACCGTGTTGCTTCCGGAGAACCTAAGCCGAGAAAGGGAGATAAATTTAAAGAAACGATCCCCGGGCACGCGCTATAGGCATTATGCACCCAGGTGTAAGGTTTTGTTGTGGAAGGCGGAAGAGGATTGGCCTAAAATTAGGGGCGAAAGGGTCGGCTACATGGGCATCAGAAGGCCGCCGGTAGATTTGGGCGATGATGCAATCTTCTTTGATTCGCTGGAAAATTATGCCCGTGGCTTGTTTATGGGCTTGAGATACCTCGAAAAGAGGGGGGTAGAAGCGATAATAGCCGATTATCCGGAAAAAAGAGGAGTGGGCCTGGCCATAAGGGATCGTCTTTACAGGGCCTCTCTTGCTGAATTTGACGAGAAGCCATAAAGTATTGTAGAATTAATTGCCGTTTGACATACAGGCAAGGGCAGGTGGCGGAAAGGTAGACGCGCTGGCCTCAGGAGCCAGTGGGCTTAGCGCCTGTGGGGGTTCAAATCCCCCCCTGCCCACCATTTTTCGAATTCATATCCCGTCAGAAGAAATACATCCATAACACCCCAACTTATGGAGAAGGTTGTCCTGTGATATTGACAGAGTCATCAGCATTTGCTATTATGATCGCTCGCATTATGAACGCTTGTTCCCTTTTAACCCATCAAAAACATAGATAGGGAGGTCGTTGCTCCCATGCCGGAATTTGTGAAAGTGGGGAGAAAACGCGAAAGGTTGAATTTTGGTCCCTCGAAGGAATTAATTGCCCTACCATATTTAGTCGAGCTTCAACATGAGTCATACAAATGGTTCTTACAACCCGAAGAGCATCCTGACTACAGAAAGTCACAAGGACTTCAGGAGCTGCTCGAGGAGATCTTTCCTATAGAAAGCTACGACGGATCCTTCGTGATAGAGTTCGTACGATATTACATCGATCCTCCGACCTTGACGGAAGAGGAGGCCAGGCAGAAGGACTTGACCTGGTCAATGCCTCTTCGTGCCACCGTGCGACTCGTGAACAGAAACACGGGCGAAATAAAAGAGGAGGAGATATTCCTTGGAGACTTCCCTGTCATGACTGACAGGGGGAGCTTTATAATCAACGGAACGGAAAGGGTAGTCGTAAACCAGTTGGCCCGTTCCGCTGGCGTGTATTTCAGCATCGAGTCGGGTGCTCCCGGACAGGAGGTCTACAAGGCCAAGATCATCCCCGACAGGGGTGCCTGGCTTGAGTTCGACCTAACCTCCGGTGACGTCTTATCGGTTAACATCGACAACAGACGAAAAGTGCCGGCCACCGTGCTGCTTAAGGCCTTCGGACTCAAGGATAACACGGAGCTTATCAAGGCCTTTGGCGGAGTCGAAGAGGAGGTAGACATAGTTGAAGGGGACGTCAGAGGACGTCTGCTGGCCGAAGATATCATAGACAGCGCAGGCCACGTGATCATTCCCAAAAACGATCGCCTGACCAAGGAGCACGTCGAAACGTTATGGGACAGGGGCTTAACGAAGGTTAGGCTCTGGAACGTGGATCCCATCTTTCCCGCCACCCTCGAACGCGACGGGAGCAACTCCCCCGAGGAGGCAATGCTTGAGATCTTCAAGCGTATGCGTCCCAATGAACCCTTGAGGGTGGAGAACGCAAAGGACTACGTCTATTCCATATTCTTTGATACCAGGCGCTACAACCTTGGCCGCGTTGGCAGATACAAGCTGAACAGAAGGCTGGGCCTCAACATATCCGAAGAGGTTAGGTTGCTGACCCTTGAGGATCTGATAGCCATAGTTAAGGGAATACTCAACCTCCGCGACGGAACGGAGCGCGAGGATGACATAGACCACTTGGCCAACAGGCGCGTTCGTTCCGTGGGTGAGTTGCTGCAGAACCAGATTCGCATAGGTTTGCTTCGAATGGAGCGTATAGCCAAGGACAGGATGACGACGATACCGGATTTGTCGACCGCCACTGCACATGACCTGATAAACATTCGACCCATATCGGCAGCCATTAGGGAGTTCTTCGGTTCCAGCCAGTTGTCTCAGTTCATGGACCAGACCAACCCCTTGGCGGACGTCACCCACAGAAGAAGGCTGTCGGCAATGGGGCCCGGGGGTTTGACGAGAGAGAGGGCAGGCTTTGAGGCGCGTGACGTGCATCCCTCTCACTATGGAAGGATTTGTCCTATAGAGACGCCGGAAGGTCCGAACATCGGACTGGTGACGTCTTTGGCCAATTATGCCAAGGTAAACGAATACGGCTTTTTGATGTCGCCTAAGAGGGTCGTCAGGGACCGCTACGTGACCGACGAGGTGGTGTATTTGTCGGCCGACGAGGAGGACGAGGCATACGTGGCCAGGGCCAACATACCCGTTGACGAAGAGGGTCGCATCAACCAGGAAGAGGTGCACGTAAGGCACCGCGGTTCTATAGTCATAGTGCCCCCCGAACAGGTCAATTACGCCGATGTTACGCCAAAGCAGATTGTATCGGTTTCGGCAGCCCTTATACCTTTTTTGGAGCACGATGACGCCAACAGGGCACTCATGGGATCCAATATGCAGAGGCAGGCTGTTCCCTTGATGCAAAGCGAGGCTCCCCTGGTAGGCACGGGGATTGAGGAAAAGGTGGCCAGGGATTCCGGAGCCTGCATACTGGCCAAGAGGGCAGGCACTGTCACGTACGTGGATGCTAACCGGATAGAAGTTACGACGGATGACGGTCAGGTCGACAAATATTCCTTGATCAAGTTCAGAAGGTCCAACCAGGGCACCGTGATACATCAGCGCCCCATAGTCAAGAAAGGCGAAACGGTGAAGGCCGGAGATTTTCTGGCTGACGGTCAGGCGGTCGACCAGGGCGAGCTTGCCCTGGGAAGAAATGTCTTGGTGGCCTTCATGGGATGGGAGGGCTACAACTTTGAAGACGCCATCCTTTTGAGCGAGAGATTGGTAAAAGAGGACGTCTATACGTCCATCCACATAGAGGAATATGAGATAGATGCCCGAGATACCAAGCTGGGCCCGGAGGAAATAACGAGGGATATACCTAACGTCGGCGAGGATCAGCTGAAAAACCTCGACGAAAGGGGCATAGTCCGCATAGGAGCCGAGGTAAGGGCTGGAGATATATTGGTTGGGAAGGTCACCCCTAAGGGAGAGACCGATCAAACTCCTGAGGAAAAGCTGCTTAGGGCCATATTTGGAGAAAAGGCCAGGGAGGTCAGGGATACTTCGCTCAGGGTGCCCCACGGAGAAGGTGGCAAGGTTGTTGCCGTCAAGAGGCTTTCCAGGGACGAATACGGCGATGAGCTTCCCCCTGGGGTTAACGAAGTCGTGAAGGTCTTCCTTGCCCAGCTCAGGAAGATAACGGTAGGCGACAAGATGGCGGGACGTCACGGGAATAAGGGAGTGGTCTCCCGAATATTGCCGGTGGAGGACATGCCCTATCTCCCCGACGGCACGCCCGTCGATGTGGTGTTAAACCCCCTGGGAGTGCCGAGCCGAATGAACCTGGGACAGGTCTTGGAGACGGTCCTTGGCTTTGTGGCCTACCATAACGGATGGAGGGTGGCCACTCCTGTATTTGAAGGAGCCTCCGTAGACGAGATCTTCAAATATATGGAAGAGATACGCCACCGCAAATTTCCCAGTCTGACGAGGGACGGAAGCATCGTTCTTTACGACGGTAGAACCGGAGAGCCCTTCGAGAGCAAGGTGACCGTGGGGCACATGTATATGCTCAAGCTGATCCACTTGGTGGACGACAAGATCCATGCCCGTTCCGTAGGGCCCTACAGCTTGATAACCCAGCAGCCCTTGGGAGGAAAATCCCAGTTCGGCGGCCAGCGCTTCGGCGAGATGGAAGTCTGGGCCTTGGAAGGGTATGGAGCAGCTCATACGTTGCAGGAGATGCTCACCATTAAGTCTGACGATGTCCAAGGAAGGCTTAAGACCTTCGAGAGCATAGTCAAGGGTCAGAACATAGGTAACCCAGGCGTGCCGGAAAGCTTCCGCGTGCTGATCAAGGAGCTCCAGGGGTTAGCTCTAGACGTCCAGGTCCTGTATGACGACCAAAGCATCGGAGACGTAGAGGAAGAGGAACGCCACAAGAAGAGGCTTGACAAGCAGGTGCCCGAGGCCCAGGAGAGAAAAGAAGCAGTGGTTGGTTTGGAGGCAAGGATCTTCGGAGATCCTGATGATGATGAGGAAGATGAAATAGACCCTGAGGGGGATGATGCGTAAATGGACAAACGCGAGATCGTGGGCGTTCGTATCCGACTTGCAAGTCCGGAGAGGATAAGGGAATTGTCGAGCGGCGAAGTGAAGCGGCCCGAGACGATAAACTACAGGACCCTTAGGCCAGAGAAGGACGGTCTTTTTTGTGAGCGCATATTCGGTCCCGTGAGGAGCTACGAATGCGCCTGCGGAAAATACAAGCGCAATGGCCCTAAATTTAAGGGCATAGTGTGCGATCGTTGCGGCGTGGAAGTGACCGACAGCAAGGTGAGGCGCGAGAGGATGGGGCATATCGAGCTTGCCTGCCCTGTGGTGCATATATGGTATCTGCGCGGAATTCCCAGCAGGCTCAGCCTGTTTTTGGGAACGACCTCCAAGGACCTGGAAAGGGTCGTCTACTTTGCTCCCCTTAGGCGGAGGGAGTTGCTGTACAAGGTCGTGATGGAAGGCAAGAGGCCCGACTTAGTCAAAAAAGGAGACTTGATCCCGGCATGCGAGGAGCGCATCCACAGGCATTACGATCCCAAGTTCAAAGCCGAAGAGGCCTATCGCATTACCAGCGTCGACGACCTGCCCCTAAAGGAAGGGGACATCCTTTCCGCTCAACAGGTCTCCCGCTATCGTACGGAGTACGGAGACGACCTCTTCAAGGTGGAGCCGGCCTACACGATAACGGAGATCGAGGAGGGCGCTCAGTTTAAGGCCGGGGATATAGTGAGCCAAGGTGACATAGATAGGCTCAAGAAACAGGGCATAAAGGTAGAGTTTGAGAGGACTGCCATCAAAAATCAGGAAGCCTTCATGGTGATAGCTGCCGTTCGTCTTCCCTTCGCAAAGGACGACATTTTGTCCGCCTCGGAGCTGCAGCTTTACATGAAAAACTATCCCGGCAGGTTCAACTCTCAGCAGGAGACAATTGCCATCGAGGATCCGTCGTACATAGTCATAGAGGGCAGCAATTCTCCCTTTGAACAGTGTGACATTATAGTGGAAAGGGAACATAAGCTGTGCCGTGCCTACGACAAGGATTTTATGGCAGGAATCGGGGCCGAAAGCCTTCTTGAACTGCTCAGGCGCATAGACATAGATGAGCTTGCCATATTGCTTCGCGAGGAGATAGCCAACTCTACCGGCCAGAAGAAGCGAAAGCTCATAAAGCGGCTGCAGGTCGTGGAGGACTTCAGAAAGGGAGACAGCAAGCCCGAGTGGATGATCTTGACCGTTTTGCCGGTCATTCCACCTGATCTTCGACCCATGGTCCAGCTTGACGGCGGAAGGTTTGCCACATCCGACTTGAACGATCTTTACAGGCGTGTCATCAATAGGAACAATCGTCTGAAGAAGCTGCAGGAGCTGAATGCTCCTGACATGATAATAAGAAACGAAAAAAGAATGCTCCAGGAGGCGGTTGACGCCCTCATTGATAACGGCAGGGTGGGCAAGGCCGTATTGGGCGCCGGGAACCGCCCTCTTAAGAGCTTGACCGACCTGCTAAGGGGAAAGAAAGGGCGTTTCCGCCAAAACCTTCTCGGCAAGCGCGTGGACTATTCGGGAAGGTCCGTCATAGTCATAGGACCGGAGTTAAAGCTTTATCAGTGCGGTTTGCCCAAGGAAATGGCACTGGAATTATTTCGCCCCTTCGTCATGCATAAGTTGATCGAAAAGGGCATAGCCTCAAACGTGAAGGGGGCAAAGCGCATAATAGAGCGCAGAAGGGATGAGGTTTGGGAGGCCCTGGAAGAGATCATAAAGGACCACCCGGTCATGCTCAACAGGGCGCCAACCCTTCACCGCCTGGGCATCCAGGCCTTCGAACCGCTCCTAATGGAGGGTAAGGCCATCAGGCTGCACCCCCTTGTCTGCACCGCCTTTAACGCCGACTTCGACGGAGACCAGATGGCCGTGCACGTTCCCTTATCGCTGGAATCACAGGCGGAATCCAGGGTCCTGATGCTAGCCGGACACAACTTGTTGTCGCCCGCGCACGGACGTCCCATTGTGACGCCGACCCAGGATGTCGTGCTCGGCATATATTACCTGACTGCCATGGCCGATGGACGCAAGGGGGAGGGCATGCTCTTCAGGGACATAGAGGACGCGCTGATAGCCCTTGACCACGGGGTCGTTCACCCCAATGCGAGAGTGAAGATGCGCTGGAACGGGGAGTTTATAGAAACTTCTCCCGGCAGAGCTTTGTTCAACAGCGTCTTGCATCCATCTCTCAGATATATAAACAGGCAGATTGCCAAAAAGGATTTAGGTGCTTTGCTCGATTTGGCTTTTGACAAGATTGAACATGAAGATCTGGTAAAGATGCTGGATGACATCAAGCTATTGGGATATAAGTGGTTCACTAAGAGCGGCATCTCCCTAAATATAGACTCCGTTGTCATTCCTCCCGAGAAGGAGGAGATAGTGAAGGAGGTCCTCGATAAGGAGAGCGAGCTCAACGTTCAGTATGGCATGGGCATCCTGACCGAGGACGAATACCTGAGACAGACGGAGTTGCTTTGGACTGAGGCGGCCTCGAAGATCGCCGACTGTATATTGCAGCATATGGATGAGTTTAACCCCTTGAGGATGATGGTCGACTCGGGAGCTCGCGGTAGCAAGAGCCAGGTCTCGCAGATGGCCGGCATCCGGGGAGTCATGGCCGATCCTTCGGGTAAAGTCATAGATTACCCGATTATTTCCAACTTCAGGGAAGGCCTGAACATGTTGGAATACTTCATTTCGACTCACGGAGCAAGGAAGGGGCTCGCCGATACGGCCTTGAGGACTGCCAAGTCCGGATATTTAACGAGGCGTCTCGTCGATGTATCGCAAGACTTGATCGTCATCGATGAAGATTGCGGGACGGATAAGGGGGTATTCATGACTCCGCTGCTTCAAGACGGCAAGGTCGTCATTTCCCTAAGCGAAAGGATATACGGAAGAACTGCCCTTGAGGATGTGCGTCACCCCGGAGATGGGACAATTATGGTAAAGGCCGGAGATATCATCGATCAGGAGAAAGCCGATGCCATAGAAGCTGCAGGCGTAGAAGGTGTATGGGTGAGAAGCCCGATGACTTGCGGGCTACGTAACGGCGTATGCCAAAAGTGCTACGGTTTGGATCTTTCCTCAAGAAAGCCCGTGTCAATTGGCGAGGCAGTGGGCATAGTGGCAGCCCAGTCGATCGGAGAGCCGGGAACGCAGCTTACTATGAGGACGTTCCATACCGGCGGCGTCAGGATTACAGGAGAGGATATCACTCAGGGTCTGCCTCGTGTCGAGCAGCTTTTCGAGATCAGGAAGCCCAAAAAGACAGCCCTTCTTTCCGAGATCGACGGCACGGTCGTCGAGATTCGGGAGATGGAAGGCAAGAGGAAGATCGTCATCCAGTCCAGTGAAAACGCCGACGAGAAGGTGACGTTCAACGTGCCTTCCGCCCAACTGCTTCTTGTTGAAGAGGGAGATGAGGTGACGAAGGGTCAGGTCTTGACGGAGGGTTACATCGATCCTCAGCAACTGCTGGATGTTAAGGGCATAGAGGCCGTTCAAAGGTACCTTGTCGATGGCATTCAAGAGGTCTACAAGTCTCAAGGCGTTTCCATAAACAACAAGCACATCGAGGTAATCTTGCGCAAGGTTGCCCCTGTTAATAAGGTGCGCATAGCCGACGAAGGAGATACCTCTTACGTGGTCGGCGAAATAGTATGGCTGGACGAGCTGGAAAGGGAAATAGAGGAAATTAGGAGCCATAATAGGCGATGCATGGACGATTCTGTCGCCTTGCTGAAGGGCAAGGTCCTCAAAGACGTGATCGGCAAGGGTTCGTTGGAGCACGCAGCGCAATATAAGGGAGAAATCTTGGACGAACAGGCAATAAAGATCCTTCTTCAGCCGGGCACGGTGCTTTCCGAGCTCGTCGTCGAAGACCAGGGAGAGCAGGTTCGCGTAATAGTGGGAGAGTCGCTGTTCAGGAGGGAACTCGATGGGTTGGAGCTGGTTGAACCCTATGAGGGCGGCAACGGCGTACGCATAGAGGCAGGCGTGCCCCTGAGCATTAAGCAGCTTGCACTGGTTACCCAGGATTTGCGCAGGCCGCTGCAGGTAATGGATACGGAGAAACTCCTTACCCTTTGCGATGTCACCTATCTGGCCGAAGACGTAGTTTGCGATGGAATGGTCATAGCCCCCAAGGACGGTCTTTTGACAAAGGACATAGCTTTGAAGTTAAAGGAGAAATCGGTAAAGGAGATTAAGGTATGGAAGGCTCCGGAGACCGTCGATTTGCCTGACGCCATCCAGGAATACCTCATCAGCAAAATATGGGGTCGGCCTTTAAGTAGGGCAATAGATTCGAACGGCAACGAGCTTGAAGATATCCCCCCCATCGTTGATGGAGGTATTGTTAGGGGTATAATCGAAGGCAAGATAACCGCCATCGAGGCCGACGGGGAGATCTATTCCAGGCAAAGGATATTGCACAGCGTTATGACCGATAAAATTTACGGCAAGGTCTTGCTGGAACCCGTAAGGGATCGCCTTGGTGACGTCATTATCCCTGCGGGAACCGAGATAAATCAGCAAGTCCTCGAGCGGCTTATAGAGCTTGAACCGACGAAGATAGTGGTAAGACCGATACTCGCTCTCTCTCAAGTCGAGAAGTTGATCCAAAGGGTGACCTTTGTGCGAAAGCTTCGCCAGGAACCCATATGGAAGCCGGTATTGCTCGGCATCACCAAGGCGGCTTTGGCGACGGACAGTTTTATGTCTGCAGCATCCTTCCAGCAGACAGCCCAGGCCCTTGCCTCTGCTGCCGTCAGAGGCGAAATAGACTACCTCAGAGGCCTGAAGGAAAACGTAATAATAGGTCATCTGATCCCGGCTGGCACTGGAGCAACTCCCAATAGGAACTTTGATGTCGTGGAGGTTGAAGAAGAGGTCGCTCATTTGCCGGTTTCCGCTGAACGTGCCAGGTAAATTGCGATATAATCATTTTATGGGGCTTGCCTAGGGCAGGCCCCATAGGAGTCTACTTGACATAAAGCGCCGGCGTTGATATCATTCCTCGGTGCTCATGTCGCAAGAGGGTGGTTTGTCATGCCTTTACAGGAGCTTATAGAAGGCGATCGCGTCGTGGGAGCCAAGAGTGTCCTTCGCAGGATGTTGAGGTCGGAAATCGAAAAAGTATTCATTGCCCGCGATGCCGATGCCGAGGTCAGTGAGCCGGTCTTGAGGGAAGCGGAGATTAGAAAGATACCGGTGGAATGGGTCGACAGTTCCAAGGTCCTGGGTAGGGCATGTGTTATAGAGAGACCTGCAGCAGTTGCGGGCTTGTTGAAATGTAGGCAGGCAAAGGAAGCCTAGATAATTGAAGGGGGGACTTTTGTGGCTACCATAAATCAGTTGATACGCCAAGGGCGTGAAGAGAAGAAAAAACGTTCCGGAGCTCCTGCGTTGCAGGGGAATCCTCAAAAGAGAGGGGTTTGTACCAGGGTATATACCGTTACCCCGAAGAAGCCTAACTCCGCCTTGAGGAAGGTCGCCCGCGTTAGGTTGACGAACGGAATAGAGGTTACGGCCTATATTCCGGGCATAGGGCACAACCTCCAGGAACACTCGGTAGTGTTGGTTCGAGGCGGACGTGTCAAGGACTTGCCCGGTGTCCGTTATCATATCATACGCGGAGCACTCGATTGCGGCGGGGTAGAAAATCGCCGCCAGGGCAGATCCAAGTACGGCGTGAGGAAGCCTAAGTCCTAATAGAGACGGGTAAGCGAGGAGGTCGACATAATGCCGCGAAAGGGGCATGTGACTAAAAGGAAGGTCAGTCCGGATCCGATGTTCAGGAGTGAGGCAATAACCAAGTTCATCCACTCCGTAATGTATGATGGCAAGAAGAGCGTTGCCGAGCGGATTGTCTATGGAGCTTTACAGCAAGCTGCCAAGAGGCTTAACGTAAATCCCGATGAGGTATTCGATAAGGCCTTGGAAAACGTTAAGCCATTGATCGAGGTCAGGCCCAGACGCGTAGGCGGAGCCACTTACCAAGTTCCCGTGGAGGTTGCTCCGGATCGCGCGCAGGCCTTGGCAATTCGATGGATCATAAATAGCGCCAGATCCCGTAAGGGTATCCCCATGACCGAGCGTTTGGCCAGGGAGTTCGTGGATGCCTACAAAGGAGAAGGTGCAGCAGTAAAGAAAAGAGAAGATACGCATAAGATGGCCGAGGCCAACAGGGCATTCGCTCACTATCGTTGGTAAGGTTATATTGCATAGGTGGTGATTTGTAAGGCATGAGCGATGGCGGGATAGATATCCGAAGCATTCGTAACATAGGCATAGCTGCCCATATAGATGCAGGTAAGACTACGACTTCGGAGCGAATATTGTTTTATACGGGAAAGATTCACAAAATAGGTGAAGTTCATGAAGGCGCTGCTACCATGGACTTCATGGAGCAGGAGCGGGAACGCGGCATAACCATATCGTCGGCGGCCACAACGTGTTATTGGAAAAATCATATGATCAACCTAATTGATACACCCGGGCACGTGGATTTTACGATGGAGGTTGAACGCTCGCTCAGGGTGTTGGATGGGGCCGTTGCGGTGTTCTGTGCCGTTGGCGGTGTTGAACCTCAATCCGAGACGGTGTGGCGTCAACTTGACAAGTATAAGGTACCGAGGATCGCCTTTGTGAACAAGATGGACAGGGTCGGGGCCAACTTCTTCGACGTTATGTCGCAGATAGAGGAACGCTTGGGTGCAACTCCTGTGCCAATCCAGCTTCCCATGGGTTGCGAGGAGGCCTTTGCAGGTATAATAGATCTCGTCGAGATGAGGGCCATAGAGTATACCGATGAGCTGGGCACTCGAATGGAGCTGGAAGAAATTCCGCAAGCTTACGTCGATGAAGCGCAAAAATGGCGCGAGCGCCTCGTAGAGTCCCTGGCCGAGGTGGATGACGAAATCATGGAAGCTTACCTTGACGGCAAGGAAGTCTCTCGCGAGAAGATCAAAGAGGCTTTGCGTTTCGGGACCATAAACTTAAAGCTGGTTCCGCTTCTTTGCGGATCTGCCCTTAAAAATAAGGGCATTCAGCTGTTGCTGGATGCGGTCATCGATTATTTGCCGTCTCCGCTCGACATTCCTCCCATCAAGGGCGTTAATCCCTTAACGGGCGAGGAGGTCGTGCGCCATACGGATCCAGAGGGACCGCTTACGGCTCTGGCCTTTAAGGTCCTGGTCGATCCTTACGTTGGACGGGTCGTCTACACCAGGATATACTGCGGTACGTTGCATACGGGCATGTCAGTGCTCAATGCCACGACCGGGCGCAAGGAACGCGTCGGCAGAATCTTGAGGATCCATGCCAACAAGCGTGAAGATATCGATTCTGCCTTTGCCGGCACCATAATTGCCATCCCGGGGCTTAAGGGTACCAGGACGGGAGATACGCTGTGCGATGAAAAGGAGCCAATAGTGCTAGAGGGAATGAACATCCCCGAACCCGTAATCTCCTTGGCCATAGAGCCGGCGAGCAAGGCCGATCAGGTCAAGTTGTCCAAGGGGTTGGCTGCCCTTTCGGAGGAAGACCCGACGTTTAGGGTGGCAATAGATCATGAGACCGGTCAGACCATTATTTCCGGCATGGGCGAGCTGCACCTCGAGATCATAGTCGACAGACTAAGAAGGGAATTCGGCGTCGATGTCAGGGTAGGTAAGCCACAGGTGGCTTATCGCGAGGCCATAAAGAAGCCCGCCAAGGGAGAGGGTAAGTTCATACGCCAGTCCGGCGGCCGTGGCCAGTACGGGCATGTCGTGCTGGAGGTAGAGCCGCTTCCAGGGCACTCCGGTTACGAGTTCGAGGACAAGATCGTCGGCGGCGTCATACCCAAGGAGTTCATACCGGCTGTCCAAAAGGGAGTGGAGGAAGCCCTTACCAGCGGTATCGTTGGGGGATTCCCCGTGATTGGAGTCAAGGTCTCCCTGGTTGACGGAAGCTTTCATGAAGTGGACAGCTCCGAGATGGCCTTCAAGATAGCTGCCTCCATGGCATTTAAGGAGGCCATGAGAAAGGCCAATCCCGTTTTGATGGAGCCGATAATGGAGGTTGAGGTCGTAACCCCCGAGGAATACCTGGGCGATGTGATGGGAGACCTATCCTCGAGAAGGGGCAGAATTGAGGGCATGACCACAAGGTCGGGAGCCAAGGTCGTAAAGGCTTATGTTCCGTTGGCCGAGATGTTCGGATACGCAAGCGCGCTTAGGAATAAGACTTCCGGTAGGGCGACGTTTACGATGAAGTTCAGCCACTACGAGGAAGTGCCGGCCGAAGTGGCCGAAAAACTCTTGGCGTCAGCATCTTAGGTGCTCGCCGTTGAGAAATGAAATTTGAGCTAATTTAATTTTTAAGGGAGGCTGACAAGCATGGCAAAGTCTAAGTTTGAAAGGGTAAAACCGCATCTAAACATAGGAACCATAGGACATATCGACCACGGCAAGACCACCTTGACCGCAGCCATAACGAGGGTACTGTCCACGGCAGGGTTTGCCGACTTCACCCCCTTCGACCAGATAGACAAGGCCCCTGAGGAGAGGGAAAGAGGCATAACCATTAGCATATCCCACGTGGAGTATCAGACCGAACACAGGCATTACGCCCACATCGACTGCCCCGGACACGCCGACTACATAAAGAACATGATCACCGGAGCAGCCCAGATGGATGGAGCCATACTCGTCGTATCTGCCGCAGACGGCCCCATGCCCCAGACGAGGGAACACGTCCTTCTGGCAAGGCAGGTAAACGTCCCCGTAATAGTGGTCTTCATGAACAAGGTGGACATGGTTGACGACGAGGAATTGCTCGACCTGGTCGAGATGGAGGTAAGGGAGCTGCTTTCAAGCTACGGATTTCCCGGAGACGAAGTGCCCGTGATAAGGGGCTCTGCATTGAAGGCCCTCGAGTGCGGTTGCGGCAAGAGGGATTGCCCCTGGTGCGGAAAGATATGGGAGCTCATGGACGCCTGCGACAGCTACATACCTCTTCCCGAGCGACCGGTGGATCAGCCCTTCCTGATGCCCATAGAGGACGTATTCTCCATAACGGGCCGCGGCACCGTCGTGACCGGCAGGGTTGAGCGCGGAAGGATAACCCCCGGCGAGGAAGTAGAGATCGTGGGGATGAGGGAGGACAAGATAAAGACCGTGGCCACTTCGCTCGAGATGTTCAGGAAGGTCTTGGACGAGGCCATAGCCGGAGACAACATAGGGATACTTTTGAGGGGCGTCGACAAGGAGGACGTTGAAAGAGGACAGGTCGTCGCAAAGCCCGGCACCATAACCCCTCACAAGCACTTCAAGGCGGAGATATACGTCTTGAAGAAGGAGGAAGGCGGAAGGCACACCCCCTTCTTCAACGGATATAAGCCGCAGTTCTACTTCAGGACCACCGACGTCACCGGCGAGATAACCCTTCCCGAGGGAGTCGAGATGGTCATGCCCGGCGACAACGCCAACATAGAGGTAAAGCTGATAGTCCCCGTAGCCCTGGAGAAGGGCTTGAGGTTTGCCATAAGGGAAGGCGGTCGTACGGTAGGTGCCGGCGTAGTGACCGATATACTGGATAAGTAATCCCCTAAAAGATGAAAGGGGAGGTGTGAAGATGGCTCAAAACATAAGGATTAAATTAAAGGCCTTTGATCATAGGGTTTTAGACGCATCAGCGTTACAGATCGCGGACACGGCTAAAAGGACAGGGGCAAAGGTATCCGGTCCTATACCTTTGCCTACGGTGATCAACAAGTACACGGTGCTAAAGTCACCACATAAAGATAAGGATGCGAGGGAACAGTTTGAAGTGCGCACTCATAAGCGCCTGATAGATATAATAGATCCCACGCAGAAGACCATGGAAGCGCTGATGCAGCTGAACCTCCCTTCAGGAGTGGATATACAGATACAACTCTAAGGGAGCTCTGAGCTGAAAGGAGAGAAGTCTGGATGAGTTTAGGGATATTAGGCTTGAAAGTGGGAATGACCCAAATATATGACGATCAGGGCATAGCGATACCGGTGACCGTAGTAGAAGCAGGTCCCTGTACTGTCGTTGCCTTGAGAAGGCCGGAAATTGAAAAATATACGGCCTTGGTATTGGGTTTCGGGAAGGTTAAGCCAAGCAGGTTGAACAAGCCCTTGCAGGGAGTATTTAAAAGTGCCGGCGTGGAGCCGAAGCGTTGGTTGCGTGAATTTCGCGTGGACGACGTGGCAGGCTTTGAAGTTGGGCAGACCATTGACGTCTCCATCTTTGAAGTAGGCGAGGTCGTTGACGTCACCGGTACCAGTAAGGGTAAGGGTTATGCGGGCGTCATGAAGCGACACGGTTTCGGCGGAGGTCCTGCAAGCCACGGTGCTTCCCTGTTTCACAGGAGATCGGGGTCATCGGGAGCAAACAGCTTCCCCAGCCATGTCTTCAAGGGCAAGACGATGCCCGGTCGTATGGGAAATGAAAGGGTAACCGTCAAAAACCTTTCTATCGTGGCCATAGACAAAGAGAACAATCTCTTATTGATCAAAGGTGCCATTCCGGGGCCGCGCAACGGCCTTGTCGTGGTGCGCAAGAAGGAGGGCTAGTCATGCCTACTGTCGACGTAATTGGGATCGATGGACAAAAGGTGGGCGAAGTTGCCCTTGCCGATGAGGTCTTTGCATCCAGGATACATGTGCCTGCCATGCATCAGGTCGTAGTGGCTTACCTGGCGGCACAAAGACAGGGGACACATTCCACGAAGACGAGAGGAGAAGTCCGCGGTGGCGGGAGGAAGCCCTGGAGGCAAAAGCACACCGGACGGGCAAGGCAGGGAAGTATACGCTCTCCTCTGTGGATCAAAGGAGGAGTTGCGCATGGTCCAAAGCCGCGCTCTTACGATCAGAAGGTCAACAAAAAAGTAAGACGCCTGGCCATGAGAAGCGCCTTGAGCCTGAAGCTAAAGGAAAATAAATTGCTCTTGGTCGAGGGCATCGAATCGCTGTCCTACAAGACGAAGGATATGTGTGCCTTTTTGGCAAATGTCAATGCTCAGGATAAACCGTTGATGGTGATCCACGAGTCCATGCCATCCGTCTACATGGCTTCTCAGAATATACCGGGCATGAAGGTCTTGCACGTGGATGGCATCAACGTGTATGAGATCCTAAACCATGAGCATCTGATCTTGACAAAAGATGCGGCTCAAAGGCTGGAGGAGGTGTACTCGGCATGAATTTAACTGCCTACGATATCATTTTACGGCCCATCATAACGGAGAAGAGCAACAGGCATATGGCCTACAACAAGTACACCTTTGAGGTGCATCCCGATGCCAATAAGGTGGAGATCAAGAAGGCTATAGAAGAGATATTTTCGGTCAAGGTCGACAAGGTACATACCGTAAACATGAAGCCAAAACCTAAGCGCCTTGGTCGATTTTTAGGACGCTCGAAAGGGTGGAAAAAAGCTATCGTCACATTGGCTCCCGGCGAGCGCATCGAGTTTTTTGAGGGCGTAAGGACGTAAAGGAGGAAGTTCAATGGGAATCAAAAAATATAAACCCACTACTCCCGGGAGACGTCAAATGGCCGTTTCGGATTTTTCCGATATCACGAGAGACGAAGCCGAAAAAAGCTTAGTAGTCTCGTTGAAGAAGAATTCGGCCGGGAGGAATAACTTCGGAAGGATTACGGCAAACCATCGTGGGGGCGGACACAAGAGGTTATACCGGGTCGTAGACTTCAAGCGGGATAAATTCGGCGTTCCCGGCAAGGTAGCTGCCATAGAGTACGATCCTAACAGGTCCTCAAGGATAGCGCTCATACATTATCTGGACGGCGAGAAGCGCTATATTCTGGCCCCTGTAGGATTGAACGTAGGCGATACGGTCATGGCCGGCGAGGGTGCTGACATAAAACCGGGCAATGCCTTAAAGCTTCGAGATATACCGGTTGGCACATTTGTCCACAACGTCGAGCTCCAGCCCGGTCGCGGTGGCGTCATGGCCCGTTCTGCAGGCGCTCAAGTTCAGATCATGGCCAAAGAGGGAAAATATGTACTGCTCAGGATGCCCAGCGGTGAGATAAGGTACGTCTTGCAGGATTGCATGGCTACCGTCGGCCAGGTGGGCAACGTGGAACACGAAAATGAAGTTCATGGAAAGGCCGGTAGGAAGAGGTGGCTTGGCAGAAAGCCTCGCACCAGGCCTATAGCGATGAACCCTGTCGACCATCCGCTCGGTGGCGGCGAAGGCAGGACCAAGTCCAACAAGCATCCGGTTTCTGCCACGGGAGTTCCGGCCAAGGGGTATAAGACCCGCAGGCCCAAGAAGGCATCGAGCAAGTATATCGTTCGTCGCAGAAACGCTTCATAAGGGAGGTAGTTAATTCATGCCCCGTTCAGTAAAAAAGGGTCCCTACGTGGACTCAAAGTTGCTAAAGAGGATCGAGGAGATGAACGCGACAGGAACGAAGCGCGTGATCAAAACTTGGTCTAGGAGATCTACGATCGTTCCCGGCATGATCGGGCATACGATTGCAGTCCACAACGGACGCACTCATATACCGATCTACATAAGCGAGAACATGGTGGGCCATAAACTTGGCGAATTTGCTCCGACGCGCAAATTTGGAGGACACGCAGGACAAGAGCGTGCCACCAAGGTAAGGTAGGGGTGAACGAGGATGGAAGTAAGAGCTGTGTCTAAACAGGTTAGAATTTCACCCTTTAAGGCGCGACAGGTACTGTCCTTAATAAGGGGCAAAAAGGCGGGCGAAGCACTCTTGATCTTGCGCTACTGTCCCAAAAAGGCGGCGCGCTATATCGAAAAGACGCTGAATAGCGCTATCGCCAACGCTGACCATAATTTTGGCTTGAGCGTTGACGAGCTGTACGTGGTCAAGGCGGTCGCGGATGAAGGCCCTACCTTAAAGAGGTTTAAGCCAGTATCAATGGGAAGGGCTCACCCCTTCAACCATCGAACCTGTCATATTACCATAGTTGTTGCGGAAGGCAAGGAGGTATAGAGATGGGACAGAAAGTTCATCCCGTTGGTTATCGTCTGGGTGTTGTCCGCGACTGGGAGTCGCGATGGTATGCCGATAAAAAGAACTTTGCAAGGCAGCTTCACGAGGACATAAAGTTGCGCAAGTGGATCAAGGAGAGATGGGGTCACGCCGGCATCTCTTCCGTCGAGATAGAGAGGATAGGAAACGTGATCCGCTTTACGATTTGGACGGCCAGGCCCGGTGTCGTAATAGGCAAGGGCGGAAGCGAAATTCAGGAGGTTCGCGATGAGCTTCAAAAGATGACCGGATCAAGGGTCATGATAAACGTGCAGGAGATCAAAAACCCCGACAGAAACGCCCAAATAGTCGCCGAGGGCATTGCCTCTGCGTTGGAGCGAAGGGTCTCCTTCAGGCGAGCCATGAAGCAGGGCATATTTCGTGCCATGAAGGCCGGCGCTTTGGGCATAAAGACTCAGTGTTCCGGTCGTTTGGGAGGTGCCGAGATAGCCAGGCGGGAGTGGTACCTGGAGGGCAGGCTGCCGCTGTCGACTTTGAGGGCGGACATAGATTATGGATTTGCCGAGGCCAAGACCATGTATGGCGTAATCGGCGTTAAGGTGTGGATTTACAACGGAGATGTATTGCCCTCGCTCACACAGAAACCTCAAGACGAGGTAACGGGCGAGAGGAGGTGAATCGATCATGTTAATGCCAAAGAGAGTGAAATATAGAAAACCCTTTCGCAGGCCTTTGCGAGGAAGAACTAAGGGTGGCGCAACGGTGGCATTTGGAGACTACGGATTGCAGGCCCTTGAAAACGTCTGGTTGACCGCACGACAGATCGAGGCTGCTCGTGTAGCCATTACCCGAAAGATGAAGAAGGGCGGTAAGCTTTGGATAAGGATCTTTCCCGATGTCGCCTACACGAAAAAGCCGTTAGAGACGAGGATGGGAAAGGGCAAGGGCGCCCCGGAGTTTTGGGTAGCTCCAGTCAAGAGAGGGCGAGTGCTGTTTGAAGTGGCGGGCGTCCCGAGGGAAGTCATGGAGGAAGCCTTCCGTTCTGCAGCACATAAATTGCCCATAAAGGTCCGAGTGATCGAAAGGGAAGAATTGGGTGGTGAAGCATAATGAAACCTAAAGAGTTGCGCGACCTGACCATTGATGAATTGAAGGAAAAGCATAAAGAATACAAGAAAGAACTGTACAATCTTCGCTTTCAACACGCCATTGGTCAGCTCTCCAATACTGCCAGGATCACCGAAGTGAAGCGGACGATTGCCAGGATACTTACCATTATGCGCGAGAAAGAAACCGGGCGAGACCGCTCCTCGGTGCTGAGTTAAAGGAGGGAGTTCGATGGAGGAGCGTAAAGCTCAAAGGAAGGTAAGAAGGGGTATTGTCGTCAGCAATAAGATGGACAAGACCGTCGTGGTCAGGGTGGACCGGATGGCAAAGCACGCCCTTTACGACAAGCCCGTCTTGAAGAGCAAGAAGTTCATGGCTCATGACGAGGAAAACGCTTGTTCCATAGGCGATAAAGTGCTGATAGAGGAGACGAGACCGCTTTCCAAGAGAAAGAGATGGAAGGTCGTTAAAATCTTGGAGCGTGCTCCTCTTATGGAATACACTGAGTCGATCGAGGAGGAATAGAGGCCATGATACAGTTACATACGATGTTGAACGTGGCCGATAATTCGGGTGCGAAGAAGATCAGATGCATTCAGGTAATGGGAGGAAGCTATAGGCGATATGGCACGATTGGCGACGTAATCGTCGCATCCGTCAAGGAGGCCATACCCAACAGCAATATAAAGAAGGGCGACGTCGTTCGTGCCGTTATCGTGCGCGTGCGGAAGGAACTGAGGCGACGCGACGGGTCTTATGTTCGCTTTGACGATAATGCAGCTGTGATAATTGACAATCAGGGAAACCCTCGAGGGACGCGCATATTTGGCCCTGTTGCCAGGGAATTGCGCGACAGGGGCTACACGCGCATAGTGTCGTTGGCCCCCGAGGTCGTCTAGGGAGGCGGATGACGTATGACTAAGATGCGAATTAAAAAGGGAGATCTCGTCCGCGTAATCTCCGGTAAGGATAAAGGCAAGGAAGGGAAGGTTTTGCGTCGCATTCCTTCAGAGGGGATGCTATTGGTCGAGGGCGTGAACGTCGTAGCCAAACATACGCGCCCCTCACAGAAGAACCCCCAGGGCGGGATCATGCGACAGGAAGCTCCCATTCATGCTGATAAGGTGATGCTGGTTTGCCCTGCCTGTGGCAAGGCGACGCGAGTGTCTCGTGCCTTTTTGGAGGATGGGCGTAAGGTTCGCCTCTGCAAGAAATGTGGCGAGATAGTTGACAAGCTTTAGGTTGAGGAGGAACAGGCAAATGGTTCCGCGATTGCTTGAAAAATACAGAAACGAAGTTGTTCCGCGCATGATTAAGGAGTTCAATTATAAAAATGTCATGCAGGTGCCGAGGATCGAGAAGGTCGTCGTGAATATAGGTGTTAGCGAAGCAAAACAGGACATAAAGTATCTTGATGCGGCCATGAACGAGCTTGCCACGATCACGGGACAAAGACCCGTGCTTAAGAGGGCAAGGAAATCGGTCGCAGGGTTTAAGGTCAGAAAGGGCATGCCGGTTGCCTGTTGCGTGACGCTCAGGGGCCCGAAGATGTGGGAGTTCCTTGATAGGCTCATATCCCTTGCGCTGCCGAGGATAAAGGACTTTCAGGGCATATCGCGTAAAGGCCTTGACGGACGCGGGAATTACAACTTGGGCTTAAGGGAGCAGTTGATCTTCCCCGAAATAGACTACGACAGCGTTGCCCGTATCCGAGGCATGAACGTTAGCATCACGACGACGGCCAAAACGGACGAGGAAGCTTATGGTCTGCTTAAAGAGCTGGGCATGCCCTTTAGGCAGTGATGAGGAGGTTGCGATCAGATGTCGAGGAAAGCTCTTGAGATAAAAGCCCAAAGGGAGCCTAAATTCAAAGTGAGAAAGTACAATAGATGTCCGCTTTGCGGACGACCCAGGGCTTTTATGCGGAAATTTAACATGTGTAGGTGCTGTTTTAGGGATTTGGCGCGACAGGGTAAAATACCTGGAGTCGTCAAATCGAGTTGGTAGCCCTATGAAACAAAGGAGGATCGGCGATGTATGTTACAGATCCGATTGCTGATATGTTAACGCGCATACGCAATGCAAACATGGCCTATCACGAGATAGTCGATATACCCATGAGCAACATGAAGCATCGCATAGCGCGAGTGTTGAAGGACGAGGGTTACATCAAGAATTTTAAAGTGATAAGCGACCCCGGGAAACCTTATCAGATATTGCGGATATATTTGAACTACGGGCCAAATAGGGAACGCGTAATTCAGGGTTTGCGTCGAGTGAGCAAGCCAGGAAGGCGCATATACGTTAACAGCAGAGATCTGCCCAAGGTCATGGGCGGTCTTGGAATCGCGATAATATCTACTTCGAGCGGACTGATGACCGATGTCGAGGCAAGGAAAAAGGGCCTCGGCGGAGAAGTCCTTTGCTACGTGTGGTAAGGGGGAGAGGAAGTTGTCTAGGATTGGACGGAAACCAATACCAATCCCCAAAGGGGTAAGCGTTACCTTGAGCGGAAGGACCGTCAAGGTAAAGGGTCCCAAGGGGGAGTTGAGCTTTGAATTGCTCCCGAACATAGACGTAGAGCTGACTGACGAGCATATAAAGGTAACTCGAAGAGAGGACGACAAAAAGACAAGAGCCTTTCACGGGCTCACCAGGGCAATGCTTAACAACCTCGTGACCGGCGTGACCGCTGGTTTCGAGAAGGATCTCGAGATCGTGGGAGTCGGATACAGGGCACAGATGCAGGGGCAAAAGCTGGTGTTGAACCTGGGCTACTCTAACCCTGTCGAATACGTGCCGCCGAAGGGCATAACCGTTACGACTGACGGACCTACGAAGATCAAGGTCTCGGGAATAGACAAACAGACCGTAGGTCAAGTGGCCGCCATAATAAGGTCCTTTAGGGCGCCTGAGCCTTATAAGGGCAAGGGAATCAGATATGTCGGCGAAGTGGTTAAGCGCAAGACCGGCAAGGCTAGCGCTAAATAGTGGAGGTGGACAACTTTGATCAAACATAAATCGCGTAATGAGATGCGCCTTCTTCGACACGAAAGGATCAGAAAGAGGATATACGGCACTTCCGATAAGCCGCGGCTTTGTGTCTTCAGGAGCCTCAAGCATATATACGCGCAGGTCATCGATGACGAGCGGGGACATACGCTGGTTTCCGCATCCACCTTGGACAAAGAGCTCAAGCCCCTTCAGCTGAGCACCGGCTCCGTCGCAGCGGCCAAAGCGGTCGGTGAGCTTGTGGCTAAAAGAGCGCTTGAGCTGGGCATCAAGGAAGTCGTCTTCGATCGCGGCGGCCACGCCTATCACGGTAAGGTCAAGGCGCTTGCCGATGCTGCTCGCGAAGCCGGATTGAAGCTGTAAGGGGGGAATCTTTGCATGGTCAGGATAACGATACCGAAGGGCGTAGAGTTAACCGAGAGGGTTATAGCTATAAACAGGGTCAGCAAGGTGGTAAAGGGCGGAAAAAGGTTTAAGTTCAGCGTCCTCGTAGTGGTAGGCGATGGCGAGCGCTATATAGGCGTGGGATTGGGCAAGGCAAGGGAAATACCCGAAGCTGTACGCAAGGGCATCGAAAAGGCCAAAAAAAACCTTGTAGAGGTCAAAAAGGTCGGAAATACCATTCCTCATCCCGTAATAGCGAGTTTCGGGGCGGCAGAGGTATTGCTTAGGCCGGCTGCTCCCGGAACGGGAGTTATAGCGGGAGCGGTTGTGCGAGCCATCATGGAGCTTGGCGGAGTAAAAGACGTCTTGACCAAGGTCATAGGCAGGACGTCAAATCCCATCAACGTTGCCTATGCCACTCTCGAGGCGGTCAAAGCTCTGCGCAGTCCGGATGAGGTCATGAAATTACGGGGCAAAAGCGAACAAGCTTAACGGAGGGATGATATCATGTCCAGGATTCGCATTACATGGAAGAAAAGCACCATAAGCCATCCGGAAAGACAGCGTAGGTGCATTAGAGCTTTGGGGCTCAAGAAGTTGAACCATAGCGTGATACACGACGATACGCCTCAAATTCGAGGGATGATACGTGCCGTTGCACATCTGGTAGAATGGGACATCGTCGACTAGTCGGGAGGGAATTAAAATGCGCATACACGATTTGCGCGCCCCTATGGGCGCCAAAAAGGATCCCAAGAGAATAGGTCGAGGCAAGGGAAGTGGTCACGGAGGCACTGCTACACGTGGACATAAAGGACAAAAATCCAGGACCGGTGCCAGCATCCCTGCCAGTTTTGAGGGAGGGCAGATGCCCCTTGTCAGAAGGATACCCAAGAGGGGATTTAATAATGCCCGCTTTGCCAAGGCGTATCAATACATAAACGTATCTGCCCTGGAGGGAAGGTTTGAGCCCGGCAGCACAGTTGGACCGGAGCAGATGCGTGAAGCAGGCCTCATTGGGGATGCCTTTACGCCCGTCAAGGTGCTGGGCAATGGCGAGATGACAATCCCGCTCACCGTTAAGGCGCACATGTTCAGCGCAAGCGCAAAGAGCAAGATCGAATCGGCCGGCGGCAGGGCAGAGGTGATTTAGGTGTTTAGCGCCTTGCGTGACGTGTTTCGCCTGCCGGATCTGAAAAGCAGGATCTTGTTTGTGCTGGGGATCTTGCTGGTATTCCGTCTGGGAGCACATATCCCTACGCCTGGAGTGGATGCAAAGGCTATGGCTAGCCTCTTTGAGCAGGGGGGCGTTTTAAACCTGTTTGACCTCTTTGCAGGCGGTGCGCTACGTAGATTCAGCATATTCGCTCTTGGCGTAACCCCCTACATAAACGCAAGCATCGTCATGCAGCTTTTAGCCGTTGTCATACCGGCCGTCGAGAAGATGCAGAAGGAAGGCGAAGAGGGAAGGCGCAAGATCGTTCAGTACACCAGGATATCGACGATACTCTTTTCTGCCATACAGGCTGTGGGGATGGTCCTTTGGCTGAGGAGCATGAACGTCATATATGTGGGTGGCATTTCAGTATTTGTAGCCATCGTCACCCTCGTGGCGGGATCCATTGCAGTGATGTGGCTGGGGGAGATGATCTCCGACCACGGCATCGGAAACGGCATATCGCTTTTGATCTTCGCGGGAATCGTTGCGCGCATCCCCGAGTCGATCACGCGAACGTTTAAGCTTTTGAGGACGGGCGAGCTGAATCTCATTACGCTGCTGTTGGCCCTCATCATCATGGTGATCGTCATAGCAGGATGCATCCTGCTTCAGGAAGGACAAAGGCGCCTGCCTGTCCAATACGCCAAGAGGGTCGTGGGGACCAAGGTGTACGGCGGACAGACCACGTTTATCCCTTTAAGGGTCAATAGCGCCGGGGTTATTCCGATAATATTTGCCTCATCGGTCCTTTTGTTTCCCAGCACTATTGCGAGGTTCTTCTCGGGGGGATTTGCACAGGCAATATCCAAGTTGCTTTCTCCCAGCAGTCCTCTTTACATGGTTCTTTACGTGCTGCTGATCATATTTTTCACATATTTTTATACTGCCGTGGTGTTTAACCCCGCCGATGTGGCAAATAACCTTAAAAAATACGGGGGCTTCATCCCCGGCATAAGGCCTGGGCGTCCAACGGCGGACTACATCGAAAAGGTCCTGTCCAGGGTTACCTTGGGGGGAGCAGTTTTCCTTGCAGCCATCGCCATATTGCCCTCGCTATTGACGCAAATGCTCGGCATAACGACCTTTTATTTTGGCGGTACCGCCGTACTGATCGTCGTAGGCGTTGCGCTTGAGACCGTTCAGCAGATAGAAGCCCAGCTTTTAATGCGCCATTACGAAGGGTTGGTAAGGCGAAAGGGCAAAGCTGGCGGAATACTTCGACTGTAATTAAGGGGGAAGAAAATTGCGTATGATATTTCTCGGACCGCCTGGCGCCGGAAAGGGAACGCAGGCCGTCAAGCTGGCAGCCAAGTACGGGATAGCTCACATATCGACAGGCGACATGTTGCGCGAGCACGTAAAAAGCGAGACAGACCTGGGCAAACAGGCTAAATCGTACATGGACTCCGGTCGCCTGGTGCCCGATGAGCTCATCATAGAGATGGTTAAAAAAAGGCTTAGGGAAGACGATGCCAAAAGGGGCTTTATATTGGACGGTTTCCCGAGGACAGTGAAACAGGCGGAGGCTTTAGACGAGCTTTTGGAGTCCGAGGGGATAAAGCTGGATGCAGTGGTGTTCTTGGATGTGGACGAGGAGACGCTGGTACGGCGCCTCTCGGGGAGACGAATATGTCTTAATTGCAATGCCATCTACAATGTGTATAACGCAGACTACCCCGAGGACGGGCACTGCAGAAATTGCGGCGCCAAGCTGATACAGCGCGACGACGATAGGCCGGAGGTCGTAAGACAGCGTCTCGATGTGTACCGAAAGGATACGGCCCCCTTGCTGGCCTACTATAAAGGCAGGGGAAACCTGGTTACCGTCGATGCGTCGTCGGATAGCGGCGAAGTATTGCGCGCCATTGAAGAGCTGTGCGGAGGTAAAAATGATCCGAATTAAAAAAGATTGGGAAATCGAGAAGATGAAGCGGGCGGGATCCATAGTGGCCGATGTGCTGAAGCTCATGAACGACCTTATAAAGCCCGGAGTCGATACAAAGACGTTGGATGACAGGGCAGAGGAGATTATAACCAAAAGCGGGGCCATTCCCGCTTTTAAGGGTTACTCTTTCCTCGGTGCGCCTTACCCTTTTCCGGGAAGCATCTGCGTCTCCATAAACGACGAGATAGTTCACGGCATTCCGGATCCGAAGAGGATATTGGCCGAAGGGGACATCGTGAGCATAGATGTCGGTGCCTGCTTTGATGGGTATTTCGGCGATGCGGCCTGCACCTACCCCGTTGGAAAGGTGAGCCTAGAAAGAGCCAGGTTGCTTGAGGTGACCAAAGAGTCGTTGTATCTTGCCATAAACACCGCCAAAGATGGCAACACCTTGGGCGATGTGGGATATGCCGTAGAGCATTACGTGACCTTGCACGGTTACGGGCTGGTTAGGGACTACGCTGGACACGGCATAGGAAAGCACCTTCACGAGGCCCCTCAGGTTCCCAATTTTGGGAGGCAGGGGGACGGCATAACCTTAAAGAGGGGCTTTACCATCGCCATCGAGCCGATGGTAATAGCTGGTAAAAATGAGAAGGTAGTGGTAGCCGACAACGGCTGGACTGTCGTGACGGCTGACCATTCCGATGCAGCCCACTTTGAGCATACCGTGTTGATCGCGGAAGAGGGCGGAGCGATACTCACGCCTTGGGAGTGACGGCCTTGGATCTTGATGATTTCGATATAGGAAGAGTCGTCATGTCCAAGAGGGGAAAGGATAAAGGGGCGTTCTACGTGGTCGTCGGGAAGGATGAATCGAGCAACAGGGTTTATGTTGCCGATGGAAAAAGCAGAAAGATCGCACGACCCAAGAAGAAGAATCCGAGGCATTTACAGCTTACGAACTGGTCTTTTCCGGAACTGCGCGAACGCCTTGAAGGCGATCGCAAGATCGACGATGAGTGGATACGCCAACGATTGTCTTCAATTTAAGAGGGGGTAGGTCAGCGCGCATGGCGAGGGAAGATGTCATTGAATTGCGGGGCACAGTTCTGGAGCCGTTACCTAATGCTATGTTTAAGGTACAACTTGAAAACGGGCACATTTTATTGGCTCATGTCTCGGGCAAGATGCGCATGCACTTCATTCGTATCCTGCCCGGCGATAAAGTCCTGGTTCAAGTCTCTCCTTACGACTTGACAAGAGGACGAATTGTATATAGATATAAATAGCTTTAAAGGGGGAAGCAAACAATGAAGGTCAGGCCTTCCGTTAAACCTATTTGCGAACATTGCCAGGTCATTAGGCGTCATGGAAAAGTTTGGATTATATGCAAGAGGGATCCGAAACATAAACAAAGACAGGGTGCAAGGAGGTAGTCGGGCATGGCTCGAATAGCGGGTATCGATCTGCCCAGGGATAAGAGAATCGAGATAGCGTTGACCTACATTTACGGTATAGGGCTTCCTTCGGCGAGGAAGATATTGGCTGCCACCGGAGTTAACCCGGATACAAGAGTCAAGGACCTTACCGAGGATGAGATCAACAAGTTGCAGAAGGAAATTGAGAACAATTACAAGGTCGAAGGTGACCTTAGGCGAGAGGTGAGCGCCAACATCAAGCGCTTGATAGACATAGGCTGCTATCGAGGGTTGAGACATAAATTGGGCCTTCCCGTCAGGGGGCAGCGCACCAAGACGAACGCTCGTACCAGAAAGGGACCGAAAAAGACCATAGCCGGCAAGAAGAAGGCCACGATGAAGAAGTAGTGCAGGTTATATTCTTTTTAAGGAGGGAAATTTATAGTGGCTAAAAGCACTAAAAGGCGCACAAGAAGAAAGGAAAAAAAGAACATAAATTATGCGGTTGCCCACATCCACTCTACTTTTAACAACACGATAATAAGCATAACCGATAAGCAGGGAGCCGTCATCGGTTGGGCATCGGGCGGAACGGTAGGTTTTAAGGGAACCCGTAAATCCACTCCCTACGCCGCACAGATGGCAGCTCAAGTAGCTGCCAAGCAGGCGCAAGACCATGGAGTGGTCGAGGTGGATGTAGTCGTCAAGGGCCCCGGGCCCGGAAGGGAGTCTGCCATAAGGAGCCTTCAGGCAGCGGGTTTGCAGATAAACATGATCAAGGATGCTACGCCCATTCCGCACAACGGGTGCCGTCCTCCGAAGCGGCGACGCGTGTAGTTGAGAGATTGAAGATTTAGAAGGAGGGAAAAGACTCGACATGAGCAGATATACAGGCCCTTCCTGCAGATTGTGTCGCAGGGCAGGAGCAAAGTTGTTCTTAAAGGGAGACAGATGTTATTCGGAAAAGTGTGCCATGGCTCGTAGGAATACCGTTCCTGGACAGCACACCCAAAGACGCGGCAAATTCAGCGAATACGGGCTAAGGTTGCACGAGAAGCAGAAGCTTAGAAGGATTTACGGCATGACCGAAAGGCAGTTCGAGAGGTTTTTTGAGAAGGCATCCAGGATGCCGGGACAAAAGGGACATAACTTCCTGCAGCTGCTCGAGCGGCGCTTAGATAACGTCGTTTACCGTTTGGGCTTTGCATCAAGCAGAGCTCAGGCCAGACAGCTTGTCGCTCACGGCCACATAACGGTAAACGGCAGAAAGCTTGACATACCCAGTGCCCTGGTAAGAGTGGGTGACGTCGTAGCCGTCGCGCCCGGAAGCAAGGACATTCCCGTAATCAGGGAAAACATGGAAGTTGCCTCGGCCAGGAGCATCCCGGAATGGCTTGAATTGCAGCCGGAACGGATGGAGGGCAGAGTAATATCCCTTCCGTCTCGGGAGCAGATTGACGTTCCTGTTAACGAGCAGCTAATCGTCGAGTTCTACGCTCGATAATTGTCTAAGGAGAGGATCAGTTTGGAACGTGTTGTGCCGGATATCAATGTAGAAGAATGCACTTCGGGCTATGGACGTATAAGGATAGAGCCCTTGGACAGGGGTTACGGTGTAACCTTGGGGAACGCCATAAGACGTGTATTGCTGTCGTCCATTCCTGGAGCTGCCGTTTCCGCCATAAGAATAGATGGCGTGCTGCACGAATTCAGCACCGTGCCCGGCGTAATGGAGGATGTCCTGGAAATAATACTGAACATCAAAAAACTTGCGGTGGTATCGCATAGCGACGAAGTTAGAGTCCTCAGGCTGGAAGCTCAAGGACCGAAAGAAGTGACCGCAGCCGATATAGCTCCCGATAGCGAAATAGAATTCCCCAATCCGGATGCCTATATATGCACCCTGGAGGAGGGTCATAAGCTCGGCATGGACCTTTACGTGGAACGAGGTGTCGGCTATCTGACCATGGATAGGCCCAGGCCAAGTTACTTGCCCGTGGACGTCTTATTGATAGATGCCATATTTTCGCCCGTATTGCGAGTGAACTACAGTATAGGTGCCGCTAGGGTTGGCCAGCGGACGGATTATGAAAGCTTGCTCCTTGAACTGTGGACAAATGAGACGGTAACGCCTATAAAGGCCTTTCTCGAGGCGATCAAGATATTGAACCAATATTTCAGTCATATTGCTTCGCTTCTGCTCAAAGAGCCGAAAGTGCCTCAAGAAGTCGAGGCGCTGCAGGCACCGGTCGAAGTCAAGGTTGAGGAGGATCCTCTCTTGGCCCGTCCCATCCGCGACCTGGAGCTGTCGATCAGGAGCGAAAACTGTCTGCTTCGGGCGGGAATACGCACGATTGGCGATTTGATCCAGTACTCGCGGGACGATCTCCTTAAGATCCGCAATTTGGGGAAGATTTCGTTGAAGGAGATAGAGGAAAAACTTCAGGCCTTTGGCCTCTCTCTGAGTTCGTCAAAAATTTCAGCGAAGAAGGAGAAGGGGCAAGAGGACGACGAAGAATACGATTTAGACGAGAACGACGACAAGGAGGAATAGACCATGAGGCATCAGGTACGCTCTAGGACGCTCGGGCGATATAGCGCTCACAGGAATGCGATGCTCATGAACATGGCTGCCAGCCTTATAATCCATGAAAGCATAGAGACCACCCTGATAAGGGCGAAGGAGCTCAGAAGCTACGTGGAAAAGCTCGTCACACGAGCCAAGGGCGGAAGCCTTCATGACAGGAGGATAGTGATCTCCAGGTTGAGAAACAAGGAGGCCACATTAAAGCTATTCAACGAACTGGCACCCCGTTACGCCAATCGTCCAGGAGGCTATACCAGGATAGTGAAACTCGGATATCGCAAGGGAGACGCTGCCCCCAAGGCCATCGTTGAGTTTGTCAAGTAACCCGATATGGCGGAAGACAGAATCTTTTCTTTGCGGGATATAGCTTTTTGCTATCCCGGCAACGACGAACCTGCCATCTCGGGGATAACTATGGATATAAACGTGGGATGGTGGGTTACAATTGTCGGCGATAACGGATCTGGCAAGTCTACCCTGGCGAAGATCTTGAACGCCCTGCTTATACCGACGCGGGGCGTTTGTTACGTATTGGGCAGGGATACCCGAGACCCGGCTGTACAGTGGGACATCAGAAAAGACGTATGTATGGTATTTCAAAACCCCGAGAACCAAATTGTGGCCTCCGTCGTGGAGGAGGAGGTGGCCTTCGGCCCGGAGAACCTCGGCTTGCCAAGTGAGGACATCACCATGCGCGTCAGGTGGGCCTTGGGGGTAACCGGCCTTTCGGAATTTGCAAAAAAGCCTACCTACGCCCTATCGGGAGGGCAAAAGCAGCGGCTGGCCCTTGCCGGGGCCCTTGCAATGCGGCCCAAATGCATCGTGCTGGATGAGGCGACGAGCATGCTTGACCCCGAGGGCAGAAGGGAGCTTACGGGTGTGCTCAAACGCCTGCACGAGGAGGGCATGACGGTGGTCTCTATTACCCACAGGACCGAAGAGCTTCTGCTTTCCGACCATGTCGCAGTGCTCAGCAGGGGCAAGTTGGCCTTTTACGGTGATCTGAACGAGGTGTTGAGCGGATCGACGCTTTCAAAGCTGGGCATAAGGGAGCCCTCATCGTTCAGGTTGTGGCGTGAGCTCAAAGGCAGGGGCCTGATCGACGATCGTGTATTGCCGAGGGCAGAGGATATGGCTGAAAACCTGGTGGAGAAGATATGTCTTTAGAGGTTTGCAGCGTCAGTTTTATATATCACAAAGATACTCCCCTGGAGACTAAGTCCTTAAGCGACGTTTCCTTCAGGGTGGAGCCCGGAGAATGGGTTGCCGTGGTGGGCCATACGGGGAGCGGAAAGACGACCCTGGCTCAGATGTTGAACGGCTTGATCTTTCCAAGCAGCGGAGAGGTCATAGTGGACGGCTTGAAGCTTTACCCGAAAGCTCCTCATCTGAAATCGGTGCGGCGCAAGGTGGGTCTGGTCTTTCAATACCCCGAACATCAGCTTTTCGCCGAGACCGTCTTGGAGGAGCTTATGTATGCCCCGCGAAATTTCGCCATTCCCGAGGACGAAGCCATGGAAAAGATAAAGCGCGTTTTGAAGGCCTTTGAGCTGGACGAAGGGATCCTCTCGAAGAACCCCTTTGAGCTGTCAGGGGGGCAGAAGAGGAAGGTGGCATTGGCGTCCATAGTGGTGACGGAACCTCACTACCTGGTATTGGACGAACCGACGGCAGGATTGGACTGGAAGGGGCAGGAAGCATTGCTTTCTATGCTAAGGACATTTAGGGACAATGGCACGGGCGTGATTCAAATCACCCATGATATCGAGATGGTATTAGATCATTGCGACAGGTTACTGGTGTTGGAGGAGGGCAGGAGGAGGTCGTGGGGGCCTCCCGCTCATGTCGTGGAGGAGCTGGCCGATCATCCGGCCAAGGGGCTGGTCCTTCCCGACGTGTTGGAGATGGCACTGCGCCTTCGCAGGGCAGGGCTCAATGTCTCACTCACCTGGAGTGAGGAAAGGTTGATCAGGGATATTGAAAAAGAGGTATCTTCATGCCTTTCTTAGATCATCTTACGCTGGGACAATACGTCCCGCTCAATTCCTTCGTGCATTCCCTGGATCCAAGGTGCAAGATCCTCGGCACTATGGCTCTTATAACGTCCGTATTCCTGGCAAACGCCTCCCCCTGGCCTTACCTGGTTTGGAGCGCCTTGGTCGTTTTTTTGTGCATCTTAAGCGGGCTTTCTTTGAAGAACGTGTTGGCTTCCACGAGGCCGGCGCTCCTGTTGGTCCTCTTTACCGTTATCGTGAACATGTTTTTTGCCGAAGGGGAAGAATTGATCAGGATTTCTTTCATATCGATTACCCGGGAAGGTCTTTTGACCGGCATCAAGATGGGCCTCCGGCTCTACTTTTTGATCTTATTTGCCAACATGACCATGATGACCACAAGCCCTTTGGAGCTGTCGGACGGCATAGAATCGCTGCTTTCTCCCTTCAGGCGATTTGGCGTGCCTGCTCACGAATTTGCCATGATGATGACTATTGCCTTGCGCTTCATACCCACCTTGCTTGAGGAGACGGACAGGATAATGAAGGCCCAGCTGGCGCGCGGGGCAGATCTGGACAGCGGCGGAATCGCAAAGAGGCTTAAGGCCTTCATACCCGTATTGGTGCCGCTTTTTGTCATAGTATTTCAAAGGGCCGACGAGCTGGCCGTGGCCATGGAGGCAAGGTGTTACCGCGGCGGCATCGGGCGAAGCAGGATGAAACCCCTGCATTGGGCTTCAAGGGACTCATTTTCCCTGGTCGTGGTATCGATGATTTGTATTGGCGGCGTGGTGTTAGACCGGTGGATATCTTGACGAGATACGCCGCGCTGATATCCTATGACGGTTCTGCTTTTCACGGCTTTCAGAGGCAAAGGGGTTTACCGACCGTGCAGGAGGCCTTGGAAGATGCTTTGAGCCTCTTGAACAAGGGGATGGTCAGGGTGACCGGAGCCGGCAGGACTGACCGCGGCGTTCATGCCCTTGGTCAGGTCGTTTCTTTCGACATGTTTTGGCCCCATGGCCCGGATGCTTTAAGGAAAGCCCTGGAGGCTAATTTGCCGTCCTCCATAGGGGTCTTTGAAGTGGTTCCCGTGGATGAGGGCTTCGATGCAAGAAAAAGCGCCCTTTGGCGAAAGTACGCCTATTTCATATGGAAGGGTGATTGCAGGCTTCCCCACCTGGACGAACACCTTTGGCGAAACGGAAAGCCCTGGGACATGCAGAAGGCAAGGGCCTTTTTGTCGATGATAAAGGGCCATCACGATTTCAGCGCCTTCTGTAGAAAGGCCGATCTCCCGGACAATGCGTGGCGTACTATAATTGATGCCAAACTGGAAAATATCGGTCACATGATAAAGGTGACTATAATAGGTAGGTCATTTTTGACGAACATGGTGAGGATCATCATCGGTACAATGGATGAGGTTGCTGCGGGGCGAAGGAGTTTGCCTGAAGTGGAGCTTCTTTTGAAAAGCGGCTCCCGCGAGGAGGCCGGGCCGACTGTGCCGGCCAATGCCCTGTTTTTGTGGGAAGTAAAATACGACCCCTCGCCATGGACGAAAGGAGGTTACCCTTTGTGTTGGGATTGGATATAGGCATAGATTTGGGCACTGCAACGATATTGATTTACATCAAGGGAAAGGGAGTAGTGATGACGGAACCGTCAGTGGTGGCCATAGACCAGAACACGAATAAAATTCTGGCCGTCGGTTCCGAGGCCAAGAGGATGTTGGGGCGCACGCCCGGCAACGTCATTGCCGTGCGTCCGCTTCAAAGCGGGGTCATAGCAAACTACACGATGACGGAAGCCATGATACGCCATTTCCTCAAAAAGATCATGTCGGGCGTCAATCGGCTGTTGCGGCATCGCGTGATGATCGGCGTGCCGTCGGGTGCCACCGACGTGGAAAGAAGGGCTGTCCTCGAAGCAGCCCTGGAAGTGGGTGCAAAGGAGGCCTACCTCATAGAGGAACCAATGGCAGCTGCCATAGGTGCCGGACTTCCGGTGGAAGAACCGCGGGGCAACATGGTAGTGGACGTAGGCGGAGGCACCTCCGACATAGCCGTCATATCCTTGGGTGGCCTTGTGGTTGCAGAATCCCTGCGTCTTGGAGGCGACGCCATGGACGAGGCGATAATAAGGTATGTCCGCAAGAAGTACAACCTCGAGATAGGTTCCCAGACCGCCGAGCTTTTGAAGATATCCATAGGAAATTGCCGCAAGGTCTCAGGAGACGAGCTGAAGTCCATGGTCGTGAAGGGCCGAGACATCATCTTGGGCCTGCCAAGGCAGGTAGAGTTGACGACGAACGACGTACAGGAAGCGATTTCGGAGATAGTCTCGTCGATAATCAGGAGCATAAGGCGCGTTTTGGAGCTAACGCCGGCGGAACTTTCTGCCGATATTATTGACAGAGGGATAGTTTTGACCGGAGGAGGAGCGTTGCTCCAGGGACTTCCAGAGCTAATCTTTGAACAGACGGGGATAAACACTTACGTGGCCGAATCGCCCTTGGAGTGCGTAGCCTTAGGCACCGGCAAGGCGCTTGAGGAGCTTAGCGCCTTGAAGGAAGCGGGAGCAGTCTATTCCTCCATTAAGAGAGTTTCGAGCCGCTAGAATCTCAAAAAAAGAAAGGTGGACTTCCCGGATGTATCGCGGCATATACGGCGCCTCATCGGCAATGCTGGTTCAGGAAAAGACTATCGACGTGGTGTCCAACAACTTGGCCAACGTCGATACCGTGGGCTTTAGAAGGCGCATCTCGGTCGAAAAGACCTTTCCCGAGGTGTTGATACAGCGCAGGGAATCCTTGGCTCCCTTTGAGGGGGCGTCGTATCAGCCCATCGGCCTTTCGGGCCTAAACGTGGTGCTTTCGCAGACTGCTATGGATACTTCCGAGGGTGCGATCGAGGTGACTGGCAACCCCCTGGACGTCGCCATTTCAGGAGACGGTTTTTTCGTCGTAGGCGACAGGGCCGGCAACGTCTTTTACACCAGGGCCGGCAACTTTGCCCTTGATTCGCGCGGCAACCTGGTCACCCAGGAAGGGCTTAACGTTTTGGGCAGAAACGGAGCTCCGATCAGTGTGGCCAACGTTTCCTTCGTGGAGATCGACGAAGGAGGGTCCGTGATAGCCGACGGCAATGTGGTGGGCCGGGTTGGGGTTGTTACCTTTCAAAATCCCACGTACTTGAGGAATGTGGGGAAGAGCTTGCTCCAGGCAAGCGCCGAATCCGGAGGAGCCCAACCTGTGGGGGCAGCCAGGCTTGTGCCAAGGGCGCTTGAGAGATCAAACGTCAACGTGGTATACGAGATGGTACGTCTTATAGAAGGCCAAAGGGCATACGAGGCGGCCGCACGCAGTTTGAGCATTCAGGATGAACAGACGGGATCCTTGATAACGACCTTCGGCAGGTCGTGATTCTCGATTTTTAGCAAGAGGTGATAGGAATGATACGCGCCTTATGGTCAGGAGCTACGGGGATGATCGCCCAGCAATCAAACCTTGACGTCATCTCCAATAACCTTGCAAACGTCAACACCACGGGATACAAGAAGATGAGGGCGGAGTTTGAGGACCTCATGTATCAGGTGGCGAGGGAACCGGGAGCACCCGTAGAGCCCGATTCAATGATACCTACGGGCATCCAGGTGGGTTTGGGCACCAGGCTCGTTGGTACCGGTCGCATAATGAGCCCGGGCAACCTGCAGGTCACGGACAATCCCTTGGACATATCCATAGAGGGGGACGGATTCTTTCAGGTGACCCTGCCTGACGGCACCATCGCCTACACTCGAGACGGCAGTTGGCATCTGGATGGAGACGGACAGATAGTCACTTCCGACGGCTACCTCCTGGAGCCACAGATCACAATCCCCGAGGATACCGTGGAGCTCACCATAAGCCCGACTGGCGAGGTCTACGTCAGACAGCCGGGCGATGTGGAGCCAAACCAAATCGGCCAGATCGAGCTGGCCCGTTTTGTCAACCCCCAGGGGTTAAGGGCCATGGGCAAAAACCTCTTCCTGGAGACTCCGGCTAGCGGATTTCCCATACTGGGACAGCCGGGCGAAGAGGGCTTGGGCACTCTTCGCCAGAGCACCCTTGAGATGTCAAACGTCCAGGTCGTCGAAGAGATGGTGGCCATGATAGTCACCCAACGAGCCTACGAAGCCAATTCCAAGACGATACAGACGGCCGACGAGCTGCTTCAAATTGCAAATAACCTGAGGCGATAATTCATGCCGCGGCGCAAAGCGGTTTTTGATGTTTTATTTTGCATCCTCTTTGCGTCCGCCCTGGGCTTCATCGTTGCTAGAGCGGCCCTTGCAGCGCCTGACGTGATGGTGAAAATCGACCAAGTCGTGGTATTGCCCTCTTCCTCTGCCGTAAAGCTTGGTGCCATATCGAACATATCAGGAGATCCCAGGCATTGCATGGCTGTGGCAAATGTACCAATTGTGCCGTCAAATTCCAACGTTACAAAGGGCCTCATCCTGCAGTCCATTAAATCCTGCGGGTTGAAGGACTTCACCATCTCCGTGATCTTTCCGGGCGACATGAAGGTCGCAGCTGAAGACCCCTACCTAAACGCTATTCGCAGCCAGATAGCCTGGCCGTGGAAGCTTGAGGCCAAATCATGCGATAAAATAGACGGAGAAATACTTGACGTCTCCAGGGTCAAAGTCGGGATCAAGAACGTATCCGTCAAGGTGCGCACCAAGGACGGGTCCGTGCGCTACAAACGTTTCCAGCTTCGATGGATCGCGCCCATGTTTACGGCGGCACGCCAGCTTGAATTCGGCAAGATATTGGAGCCGGACGACGTAAGCTTTATGACTTCTCCCTGTCGCGACGAGAGGATCCCCGGTTCTGCTGATGACTTATACGGCCGAAGGCTTAAAAGGCCCCTTGAGGCGGGTGAACCCATATGTGGATGCGACGTCGAGCCCGTCTTTTTGGTAAAGAGGGGAGAAAAAGTGCGCTTCTATTCCAGGGCAGGGACGGTGACCATCGAGACGATCGCCAAGGCCCTAGATTCAGGAGCCCTAAACGACGTGATAAGGGTCGTCAACCCGGACAGCCGCAAGGTGATCACGGGTCAGGTCGTAGGCGAAGGGGTAGTCATGGCTAAGGAGGAAAACTCATGAAAAGACATATTGTAATTGTAGTTGTATTCCTTATTTTGCTTTTGGCATGCCTTGGCGGGCAGGCAAGGGCTCAGTCCCTCTGGCAGGACGGCTCAAACCTGTATGCCGATCCCAAGCCTTCCGGAGTGGGGGACATCGTCACGGTGATAGTCGAAGAAAGCATTGGCGCCAGCGACAAGGCCAAGACCGACCTCACGAAGGACATAGAACATGAGGTAGACGATGGTACGGGCATATTTGATTTCATCCGCAAATTTGGCGTCGAGGCCAATACCGACATGTCCGGAGACAGCAGCTCCACAAGGACGTATTCCCTAAAGACCAGGGTCAGCTGTATAGTTACCGAGGTGCAGGACAACGGCAACCTGGTGATAGAAGGCTATAGGGACCTTAAGACTCACGACGAAAACCTGAAGCTCACGCTCAGGGGCGTCATAAGGCCTCGGGATGTATCCTACGACAACACCATATCCAGCACCAAGGTGGCAAACCCCGAGCTTCTTGTCGAAGGCAAGGGCTCCCTGTCCAGGGTGCAAAAACCAGGGCTTATAACCCAGATACTTCAGGCACTGTTTTAAAAAGAGGTGTGTAGTCATGTTTAAGCGATTTGCCGCAATTTCCGTGTTGTCTTTTGCGCTTGCCGCGTCTTTTTGTCTTCCTGCATTAGCTGCGGAACAGGCCCTTTCTCCCGTTGTTCGAGTTAAAGACATAGCAGCCGTTGAAGGCGTCAGGGCTAACCAATTGACGGGCATGGGCCTCGTCGTCGGCTTGCCCGGCACGGGAGACAGGACGGGAATAGCAATGCGCATGATCAGAAACATGGCCGAACAGTACGGCCTTGCGCTCGATACCAAGGACATCCGCTCGCGTAACGTTGCCGCCGTTTCCGTGGTCTGCAATCTTCCTGCCTTTGCAAGGTCAGGGCAAAGCGTCGATGTATTGGTCAGCGCGCTTGGTGATGCCAGAAGCCTGGAGGGGGGCGTACTGCTTCAGACGCCACTTAAGGCCGCAAACGGCCAGGTTTACGCTGCGGCGCAGGGCCCTGTCACTACAGGTGGTTTTTCTGCCGGTGGAGCGGCTGCGCAGGTATCAAAGAACATCACCACAACCGGCAGGATTCCCGGCGGAGCCATAATCGAAAAAGACGTCTCCATGGAATTTGCCGACGGTTCCAAACTGACTCTGCTCCTTCGTCAGCCCGACTTCACGACGGCCCAAAGGCTTGCCTCTTCCATAAACGCCAAGTTCGGCCAGGTAGCCATGCCTGTGGATGCGGGTAGGGTCGAGGTCGCCTTTCCTCCTGCCTACTCCCAAAGTCCCGCGAGTTTCGTGGCATCCCTGGAGCAGCTTCAGCTTAGGCCGGACATGACGGCAAGGGTTGTTATAAACGAGCGGACGGGCACCGTAGTCATGGGCGGGAACGTGAAGATAAGCGCCGTCGCCGTGTCTCACGGCAATTTGACCGTTGCCGTCGCCGAAGCGCCGAAGGTCGTTCAACCGGAGCCCTTTGCAGGAGGACAGACGGCAGTGGTACCGCGCACCCAGGTCGCGGTGGAGGAACAAAAGGGACAGGTGGTGTCGATGCCGGCAAGCTCATCGGTCGAAGATCTTGTCAACGCCTTGAATTCCATAGGTGCCACGCCGCGGGATATAATAACCATTCTTCAGGCGATCAACGATGCCGGTGCCCTTCACGGCGAACTGGTGGTGATGTAGAATGTCGACTGTAGATCACCTTTCCTTCGATAAAGGCATTTACGCAGGAAAGGCGGATGAGGCCCTGCGTGACAGAGAAAAGCTGCAAAAAGCCTGTCAGTCCTTTGAGGCTTTGCTGTTGGCACAGGTATGGAAGCATCAGCTGGCGGCGGCCAAGGCCTTGGGCCCCGGCGCAGAGGAGCCCTTCCATCAAATGGAAGACGTCGCCCTTGAAATGGCGAGCGATCAACTGTCTCGCCTTGGCGGCGTGGGCCTGTGGAAGTTTCTGTATGAGGAGATCGTGAAACAAGGTGATCAAACAAGAAAATAAACGATGGTGGAAAGACGGTTTATATTTTTCATGCAAGGGTTGTGCCGCCTGCTGTGGCGGACAGCCCGGCTTTGTGTGGTTAAATAGGGTCGAGGCCAAAAGGATCGCCCTCCTCCTGGGGTTGGACGTCGATGTGTTTTTGCGAGGCTATACCCGCAACGTATTTGGCCGCATAAGCCTAAAGGAGAAGGAAAATGGGGATTGCGTGCTCTTGGAGGCCGGAAGGTGCAGGGTCTACGAGGCAAGGCCTCTTCAATGCAGGCTGTATCCCTTTTGGCCTTCATTACTTGCAAGCCCTCGCAGCTGGAAACTTGAGTCAAGCAGGTGTCCCGGCATAGGAGAGGGCAAATTTTGGCCTCCCGAGATCATAGAAAGCCTGTTGGCCCAGGCTTCCCCCTTGGGCCTTTGATTAAGTTACCCATGCCTAATTTGCTTGTATATATTCCTCCTTGGCGTTAGAATGTAAATATAAACTTGTGCTATTTGTGAGTTAATGATCATTACAATAACGGGAGGCGTTAGGTATGGCTAATGTCAGATGGGCGGTTACCCCAGAAGAGGTTTTTCCGGTGTTGGAGAGGTGGATCCTTCGCGACGGCTTTAACATAGTCATCGATATGGAAAAATCTCAGGGAAGTTGGATTGTAGATGCGCGAACCGGAGAAAAGTGGCTGGATTTTTACACCTTCTTTGCCTCGGCTCCTTTCGGCATGAACCATCCTAAACTTACGACAGATGAGTTCAAGGAAAAGATCTTCAGGGCTGCCATAAACAAGGTGGCAAATTCCGACATCTACACCGTTGAGATGGCCGAGTTCGTGAAGACCTTCTCCGAGGTAGCGGTGCCAAAGGGCTTCAACCACCTATTTTTCATAGATTACGGCACCCTGGCCATAGAAAACGCCTTAAAGGTGGCCATGGACTGGAAGGTAAGGAAGTTGTTGGCCCAGGGCAAGATCACCAAAGGTGCGGCCATGGACGGCAAGAAGGGGACCAAGGTAATACACTTCAGGGATGCCTTCCACGGAAGGAGCGGCTACACCCTTTCCCTGACCAATACCGCCGATCCCAACAAGCATCAGTACTTCGCCAAATACGATTGGCCCAGGGTGCTCAATCCCAAGATAACCTGGCCGCTTGAGCAGCACATAGAGGCCGTAAGGTGGGAGGAGGAGGTCTCGGAAAGCCAGATATTAAAGCACCTCTGGGATGACCCCGACGCCTACTGCGCAATAATCATAGAGACCATCCAGGGCGAGGGCGGAGACAACCACTTCAGGACCGAGTTCTTCAAGAAGCTTCGAAAGATTTGCGACGAATATGACCTCATGCTCATCTTCGACGAGGTCCAGTGCGGCATGGGGATCACGGGAAAGATGTGGGCCTTCGAGCATCACGGGGTCACCCCCGACATAGTTGCCTTCGGCAAGAAGGCCCAGGTCTGCGGCATCATGGTCGGCCCCAAGGTCGACGAGGTCCCGGAAAACTGCTTTACCGTATCTAGCCGCATCAATTCCACCTGGGGCGGCAACATATGCGATATGGTAAGGTCCACCCGTTACCTCGAGATCTACCGCGACGATAACGTCCTGCACTATGTGGCAACTGTTGCAGGGCCTCAGCTTTTTAACGGGCTTCAGGCCATTGGCGCCGAGTTTCCCAACCTCGTATCCAACGTGCGCGGCAAGGGCCTTATGTGCGCCTTCGACTTCCCCTGCGCCGACATAAGGGCAAAGTTCTTAAAGAAGATGCAGGAAAAACACGTCCTGATCCTCCCCTGCGGGACCCGTTCGGTGAGGTTCCGTCCGGCTTTAAACATTGCCCCCGAGGAGATAGATCGCGGACTTTCCCTGGCGAGGGAAGCATTGGCCGAGATAAGCAAGGAAATTTAAATCCCTTTTGAAACTTACTTTGAAGGCAAAAAGGCGGGTTACGACCCGCCTTTTTTAAGTTTTCCTGTGGCAAATTTTGAGCTTAAGTGATATGTTCTAATGGGGGGTGGGCCCTTGCAATACGGACTGAGCGAGCTCAACTGGGAGCTGGTCGTCTCCTTGGTCGTCATAAGCGCCCTAGTTGCCTACATAGGCGATATCTTGGGCATGAAGCTAGGCAAGCGGAGGATCAGCCTCTTTGGTATGAGGCCAAAATACACATCTCGTTTCATCACCGTGGTGACGGGTATATTGATAACCCTGGTCACGCTGTTCGTCATGGCCATGGCGTCCGACACGGTGAGAGTGGCCCTCTTTAACATGAAATACATCCAGCGCGAGATATCCACCTTAACCGACGAGTTGAGCAAAAGCAGGGGCGAGCTTGAGTCCCTTCAGACGGATCTGTTTAAGAGCCAATCGGAGCTTTTGGCCAAGGAAAGCCAGCTTCGCGAGGTGGAGTCGAGTTTGGCCGAAAATTTGGCAAAGTTAAAGAAGGTCGAAGCAGAAGTGGCGAGGCTTGCCAAGAGGGCACAAACCCTGGAGCGTGACCGCGAAAGGCTGAGCAAGGAGCTTGAGGCCATGAGAAAGGAAAGGGATAGCCTGGAAGCCCAAATTGCCGACCTCAAGGCTCAAGCCGATGAATTGAGGGCAAATTTGGAAAAGATGAAGGAAGGAAAAATTTTAGTCCTGGCTGGCGAGCTTTTGATGCAGATGCCGGTGGATCCTTCCGGGCTGACGGAAGAGGAAGTTAAAGGCATCCTCGATAAGCTCAAGGCCAACGCCAAATTGGCCCTCTCGGTGCGAACGGGCCTTCGTCCCGAAAGGATAGAGATCTTCATAAGTCCCGAAGAACTGGATAGAGCCTTGCGGAAAATAAAGGAAACTAAAACGCGTAAGGTCATCAGGTTGGAGGTTGCCTCCAATGCAGTGATCGGCGAGAGGATAGACTGCAAGATAGAGGTGCACGACAGCGTCCTGGTCTACAGGAAGGGCGAGGTGCTGGCAAGTGAGTTCGTCGCCAAGTCCTTAAACGAGGCCGAGGCCGAGCAGGCACTTTACAACCTGCTCAGGCAGGTCAATCTCAAGGCTCAAAGGGACGGCGTGATACCGGACCCCATAACCGGCACGGTCGGCAACATCGAGGCCACGGAATTTTTTGACGTTGTAGACGGCCTTAGCGAGGCAAAACCTCCTTTCACCATAAGCGTCATTGCTGACTCCGATATCTACACAGAAGGGCCGGTTCGCGTTAAAATAGAAATTGACTGACGGAAACAGTAATGGGGAGGCGCTTGATCCATGCTCATAGTGGAATGTCAGGTGTGCGGAGAAATAAAGGTCTTAGCCGGAGATCCGGACTACGACGGCATGGCCAGGGCTACGTGGATTTGCTCCAAGTGCGGTACGGGACAACTCGTTCAGTTGCCTGTCAGCCATGACGCCAGAGGCCTGGATCTGAGGAAGATACTGCGAGGCATGTCGGTTCACTCTTCTTCGGGCGAGTACGTCTCCATAGTCAACCGCGGCTAAGACATGGATTTAAGCGAATACACCTTTTACGACAACAAGCTTGCGATCGCCCCGCACGAAGTGAAGGCGCTTTACAGGTTCATATGGTGGGGTAAAAGTCGCACGGACGAGGGCATAGTTCGCATGCTTGACAACAGTAGCATGTGTTTTTCCGTGCGCTATAAGGGACAGTTGGTCGGCTTCTGTCGCATCATAACCGACTTCGTCTATAGAGCGTCGCTATGGGACATCATCATCCATCCGGACCATCAGGGGCAGGGCTTGGGGACGGCCCTGATGAACTACGCGCTCGGACATCCGGCCATCAAGGACATACCGCTCATAATAACTTACACCAGCGATCTTTATCCATTTTTGGAGAAATGGGGCTTCGAGCAGTTGCCCGGAGCAGTGTTGCTCTTGCGAAGCCCGATCGAATATTCTTGAAAAATTGGACTTGACAGAAAGGTCAATTGCGGGTTATAAGAACATGCGCCTTTGTCTTATGCCCATAGGGGCCCTGATGCTTTATCCAGCTTTGGCATCGGGGTCCAATATTTTGATATCCGGAGGTGGAATAGATGCCAAAAGAGCGAATGTTGCTTACGTCGGAGTCGGTGACCGAGGGACATCCCGATAAACTGGCCGATCAGATATCCGACGGGATCTTGGATGCCATTCTTGCCCGGGATCCCATGGGAAGGGTGGCCTGCGAGACCCTGGTTACGACGGGCCTTGTCATGGTCGCCGGCGAGATAACGACCAGCTGCTACGTCGACATCCCAAGGCTGGTCAGAGGCATAGTAAAAGACATCGGTTATACGCGGGCCAAATACGGATTTGACGGCGACACCTGTGCCGTCATAACTGCCATAGACGAACAGTCTCCCGATATTGCCCAGGGCGTCAACAGGGCCCTGGAAGTGAGGGAGTCCAACATGACCGATGACGAGATAGACAGGATAGGTGCCGGCGATCAGGGCATGATGATAGGTTATGCCTGCGACGAGACGGATGAGCTGCTTCCCTTGCCCATATCCTTGGCCCATAAGCTTGCCAGGCGCCTTGCCTACGTCAGACGAGAGAAGATACTTCCCTACCTTCGTCCGGACGGCAAGACCCAGGTGACGATAGAATACGACGACGACAAGCCCGTGAGGGTGGATACGATCATAGTTTCCGCCCAACATCACCCTTCCGTGGAACAGGACCAGATAAAGGCCGACATAATAGAGCACGTCATAAATCCCGTAGTGCCTCCGGAGCTCATGCAGGACTCCCCGAAGGTCTTGGTCAACCCCACGGGGAGGTTCGTCTTGGGAGGACCCCTGGCAGACACGGGCCTTACTGGTCGCAAGATAATTGTAGATACCTACGGCGGCGTTGTGCCCCACGGCGGTGGGTGTTTCTCCGGCAAGGACCCGACCAAGGTGGACCGCTCCGGTGCATACATGGCAAGGTACGCGGCTAAAAACGTGGTGGCCGCAGGCCTTGCGCGCAAATGTCAGATACAGGTGGCTTACGCAATAGGCGTGGCAAGGCCCGTTTCCATTTCAGTTGAGACCTACGGCACCGGCGTGATCCCGGACGACAGGATAACCGAGCTGATAAGAGAGCATTTTGACTTCAGGCCTGCCGCCATCATTAGGGACCTCGACCTTAGAAGGCCGCAGTATTTGCCCCTGGCAGCCTACGGCCACATGGGAAGGATCGACTTAAATCCCCTTCCCGCATGGGAAAGGACCGACAAGGCCGAGGAATTAAAAAAGGCCGCTGTGTAGCTTCTGATTTTTCGGTCATGGCGGGGATAGCGTCTCTGTTTTGGCACGTCCTTTTTCCCGTAGCCTGTCCGGTTTGCGGAAGGGCGGGCTCAACGGGTTGTCTCGGTTGCATAAAGGGAGTGCTATCCCCAAGCGGCCCTGTGTGTATCGAATGCCTGAACTGTTATCCCTGCGACAGGCACACATTGGCCTTTCCCCATTATTTCGGCGCCACTCACAAAGGCCCCGCAAGGCAATTGATTCACCTCCTAAAGTATGGACACCACGGTGCACTGGGCATATCCATGGGAAGAGCCTTGGCTGCCTGCTTAAGTTTTCCTTTGCCGGATGCCCTTGTGCCGATACCGCTTCACAACGAAAGCCCCAGGTTTTTCAACCAATCCGAGAAGATCGCTCAGGGTTTGTCCCTTGAGCTTGGCGTGCCCGTCATGAATTGCCTTTCCTGGAACGTGAGGATCCATCCGCGGGCGCTGACCAAGTCGTACGCTAGAAGCAAGCTTCCCGAAGGTGCCTTTAAGCTTGACGAACGTAGGTTAAAAGCAGGCATTAGGACCGTAATGATCTGTGACGACGTGTGCACCACCGGAGCCACCATACTTGGGGCAGCCGAGACCTTGGCCAAAGGAGGGCTGCAGGTCTTGGGGTCCGCGAGCTTCACTTTGGCCAAGGGCAAAAAGTAAAGCTCCTTTATTTTTTTGCCGATAAACTTAATGAGAGGTGATGGCCATGGTTGAACCCGTCGAACCGATAAAGAGGGCACACGAAGCGGAGCCTGTAAAGAAGGTTCGTTTGAATTTTAAAGATTCAAGGCTGAGCGAAGGCGACCAATTCCAGGTAAGCTACATTGCCAAAGTTCTGCAAAAGGCAGTTGAGGAGGCAAAAAAGATCCCGGAAGTGAGGACCGACAAGGTGGAGCTAATAAAGCAGAAGATAGCCGACGGTAGCTACAAGCCCGACCTTGACGCCTTGGCCCGAATACTGCAAAAAGCAGGCCTAAAGGGATGACTCTGCCTTGATCGTCGAAGGCGATTTGACATTTAGAGAGTCGGCCCGAAAGTTGGCCGACGTTATTGAGGCGATGGCGCTCAAGCTTGAAGGTACGGCCGGCCTGCTTAAGAATGAGCGCCTTCTTTTGGCCGGCAAGGACTACGCCTCATTGCAGTCCCTGCTGAAGGAGCTTGAAAGGAGCGTGTCGGATTTTTTGGGCCTTGAGGCCGAACGCGACCGCCTGGCAGGGCAGCTGGCTTGCGTCCTTGGCTGCGATCCGAAGATGTCCGAGATAGCTTCAAACCTGGAAGAAGAAGCCTCAAAGCCCTTGGTCGATGCCGCAGACAGGCTGCAGCGTTCCATAAAGGGCTTGAAATCGGAGTTTGAGATCACCTCCCGACTGCTTGATGAATCGAAAAAGTTGGGTGATCTGGTGTTGTCTCAGCTGCGAGGCCTGACGGGCAGCGGCTTTAGCGTGAGGGGATAGGGGAGAAGAGCGATGATCAATTCCTTCTTTGGCTTGGAGATGGGCCGAAGGGCATTAGACTATTTCAGAAGGGGAATGGAGACGGCCGGACACAATATATCCAACGCCGACGTCGACGGCTACTCCAGGCAAAGGGTCGAGGCTGGAAGCTCAGCTCCTTTTGCTGATCCTGCACTTAACCGCCCCGCCACGCCGGGCCAAATCGGCACGGGCGTGCAGATAGAGGCGATAAGGAGGTTGCGGGATGCCTTCCTTGACGCTCAGTACCGCGAGGAGATGTCTACCTTGGGGTATTGGGAAACGATGGAGGAGGCCGTAAACAACATAGAGCTCTTCGTAAACGAGCCTGCCGGTGAGGGGCTTAAGACGGCATTGGATAATTTCTGGTCCTCCCTTGAAGAGTTGTCCAAACGGCCCGACAATGCTGCCGCCCGAGAGGGCGTGATTCAAAACGCCAAGAACCTCACCGTATTTTTGGGGCAGCTGTCCAAGAACTACGAACAGTACAGGACGTCTCTAAACCAGGACTTAGGATCGCTCGTTACGGAGGCCAACTCCCTGATTGACCAGATAGCTGCCCTGAACGAAAAGATCGCACAGGTCAAGGGCGTGGGCGGCAACCCCAACGACCTGCTTGACAGGCGCGACCTGCTCACCGAGAAGCTGAGCGAGCTTGTGGACATATCCGTGTCCACTCCCGTTCAGGAAGAAGATGGAGACTACAAGATAGACCTCCACGGCAAGGTCCTTGTGCAGGGCACAAACACGAGGCACCTGGTGCTCGTTCCAGTGCCCGGAAACGACGGCTTTTACGACGTCCAGGTGGAGGACAATTTGTTTAGCGTCGTTGACAACAGCGACGTCATTTTGGCCAGGATTGAACAGGAAGCATCAAAATCAGTGCATTCGGTCATCGTAAGCAGACTTGCAAGCGAGACCGCCTGGAAGGTAGGTTTTCCGGGCAGCCTGTCAAACGCAGTCAGTCCCGACCAGGCGCTGAACCTTCACGGCGCCTTTTCCCTTCAGGTAAGTTCAGGCGGGGTAGTTAAGACCTCCGCCCAATTTTCTGGCGGCGTGTTGCCGCCTCCGGCAGCAGGCGACCCGCAGCAGTACAGCTTTCGCCTGGCTTCCGGCGGATTTGAAAGCGTCATTTCCGTAGTTTGGAATGCCAGTGCCTCTCGGTGGGATATAAGCGATATTTCCGGGAACACTCTGCAGGCTGCCGCTCCTTCCCTTTCCCTGCAGGATTTATCCGACTTTATAAACGCAAACTATTCTTCGTATTTGAACGCGTCAGTCACATCCGATAACCGCCTTACCATAGCCTCGTCGGAGGGGCATTTGATCTCCCTTGTCGATATCAAGGGCAACCTGACAGATACCATGGGCATTGCCGACCAAGCAGAGACCGTATCCATAGACGTCACCGAAGAAGACACGTTGAACACCATAGCAAATAAGATAAACGGTTCCTACATGAGCGAAGGAGGACCGTCTAAGCCCGAAGATTGGCTTAGGGCTTCCGTCGAACAAGCCTCTGACGGCACTTATTATCTGACCCTTGAAAGCCAGGTCATAGGCGAAGCCCAAAGGATTAACGTTTTAGGCGACGAAAACGGCGGGCTTTACGTGGCAAAAAGCCTTGGCCTTTTAAGGGATAACGGGACCACCAACTTCATGACGACGGCGGAAGATGCCCTGATCTCCTTCGACGGTGCAAGCTACATCTCATCGGTCAACGATTTTTCAAGCGGTAGGCTCATTACGCCCTCCGACGGCTACGCCGCCGATAAGATGAGCGAGATATCGAAGGGCATATTTCTAAAGCTAAGAGGAACGGGAAAGGCCTCCATAACCGTCGACCATCACGTGCAGGGCGGCAAGATCTATGCAACCATGGAGGCTCGCGATGATGTGATCCTGTCTCACCTTGCCTCCTTTGACGAGCTGGCTTACAGGCTGGCCCTGGAGATGAACGCCCTTCACTATTCGGGCCACGGCATGGGCGAAAACGCTGACGTGACGGGGACGGCCTTCTTTAGCCCCATGGCCAAACGCGACGGAGCAGCCGCCGGACTTGAGGTTAACCCCCTGGTCGAAGAGGACTCAAGCTTAATCGCCGCTGCAGGAGACGACGGTACGGGCAAGACGTTAGGCAGCGGCGATGGCACCAAGGCGCTTGCGCTCGCACAGCTCAAGCAAAACAAGGTCATGTCGGGAGGAAGCCAGAGCTTTGAGGAATTTTACCTGAGCTTCATGGCACGCTTGGGAGCGCAGGGACAGAGGACGACGACCATGGCAGAAAACCAGAGATCACTGACCGATCAGATCAACGCGCAGAGACAGTCCGTCATGGGCGTCAACATCGACGAGGAGATGATGGACATAATCAAGTTTCAGCAGGCCTTTGGCGCCATGGCGCGTTATATTACGACCATTGACGAGATGCTTGATACCATCATAAATCGCATGGGCACCGTCGGAAGGTGACCTTTGGAGGGATAAAGATGAGCCGTGTCACCAACTCCATGATGAACCAGGTCTTTTTGGCCGATATGCACAACAATTTGACCCGCATGCTGCAGATGCAGCGGCAGATGTCCACGGGAAAGCTGCATCAACACCCTTCAGACGACCCCTTGGCTGTGGGAAGGGAATTATCTCTTTCTACCACCATATTTGAAAACGAGCAGTACCAAAAAAACCTTGACGACGGCATCATGTGGTTATCCAACACCGATGCAGCTTTAAATCAAATTACCGACGTAATGCAGCGCATCAGGGAGCTGACCGTCTATGCCGGAAACGGCACGTTCAGCGAGACAGAGTACGCGGCCGTCGCAGAGGAGATATCTCAGCTTCAGGAGGAGCTGATGAACACCGCTGACTTTTCCGTGGAGGGCAGATATCTTTTTTCGGGACTAAACGCCTCACAGAAGCCCTTCGTGCGGGATTCCAGCGGAAAAATAGTGTACGCGGGAAACGAGCTGCACGTAGAATACGAGATGGAGCGGGGCGTAAAAAGCCAGGTCTCCTTTCACGGCCGCGAGGTGTTTCCCGTTGGCTACCGACAATATACGTTGGAAAGCTACGAAGTTCCCCTGTCCTTTTCCTGGACGGGCAGAAGCGAGGTACTCCAGGTCCGAGTGGGCGACAGGACTGCCAAGGTTACGATCCCCGAAAAATGGTCCGACGATGACGAAGACGGCTTACAGGACGTGTCCGATATGAACGGCTTTCGAGACCCGGGAGAGCTTACGGGCTACAGCTTAGACGAACTGGCAAGCCTCATAAACGAAAGCCTTGCCATGGGAGACGTGGGAAAGCTTGTGTCCGTGTCCGTCGAAAAGGACACGAACCGCGGAGTCCAAAGGCTCGTAATAAAAAGCCATACGGGTGAACCCCTGTCGGTCACTTCATGGCCTGCCACGGACTTCGAGCCTCTTCCAAGCGACGAAAAGGTCAGCAAGCCTTTAGACCACAGCCACATAGGATTGGCCTCCTATTTGGGCATTGAGACCTCGCTGAAAAGCGTCGAATTTCCGACGGGTCAGGCCATAGACCCCACAAACAGCCCAATTTACTGGAGGCTTGAAAGCGGCGATGACTTTGCAGAGGTGCGCATAGACGGCGGGCCTGTGCTTTCCCTTCAGGACCTGGCGGACAGGCTCAACAGCGCTGCGGGAGATTGGTTGCAGGTTGTCGTTCAAGGCGACGGGGAAGAATCGTCTGGTGACGATTACGAAGCTCCAACACAAAAATTAGTCTTTCGCACCCTGAACGGCCAGGCACTTAATATATACGATCTAAATCCGACAGCAAGCGCTTCAGCGGCCGAATTCGGTTTGCAAACGGCATTGGTCATGGATGACGCAAATGCCGTATTTCCCCTGGACGGGCTTGATCTCAACATGCCCGCCTTAATCAACGTCGAAGTTGGAGGGCAAAGCTATAGCGTAAAGCTTTACCGCGACCGGATAGGCACCCTTTCGGGAGGCACATGGAACGTGGATGCCCTAAAGGTCGCCGAGGCCGTACAGTCTCAAGTCGGTGAGGATTTGATCGGCTACCGAAAGCTTGAGGACGGCCGTGTGGCCCTTTATTCAAAGACGGGGCAGGCGCTAAAGGTCACCGACCTTCCCTTCGGCGATCCGCAGTTTTCCGATTACACGTCAGGCATCGCCGCAAACTTGAGGGTTCATTCAGGCATTACCGGAGACGAAATTAACGGGACGACCGCGCCAAGCGACGGCGTTATCCGCATCCGTTCGGGCGGCAGCACGGTTGACGTTTCCGTCTCGGCTGGAGAGACTGCCGAGGAGATCGCAAAAAAGATAAAGGGATTGTCAGGTTCCTGGCTTGATGTAAACCTATACGACGAAAATTTAAGCGACCCGTCAGGAAGCCAAAGGATTTCACTGGCGGCCAAGGACGGCTCACCTCTGGCCGTTTATGATGTTCAAGGGGATGTCGCAAACAGCTTTCTGCAAATAGACACTGCCTTACGCAGCGCCACCGATGTATCAGGTTGGACAGGAAGCGGGCCTTTAAGCATCACCGTAAACGGCTATACCCATACCATAGACACCAACGGCATGAATGTAAATGATTTGGTAAATACCGTAAACGCCAGGTTTCAGGGCGGCGACGTAAGGGCCGAGGTCGCAGAAAACGACACCGGAGACTTGCGGCTGGTGTTGTGGTCTCCAAAGGGATACGTCATTCAGGCTCAAGGTGACGTCCCTGGGTTACCCGCAAGTTCACCCATAAGGGGCGGCGTTGGGCCTTATAATCAGGCTGTCGCCTCTAGGACCTCGGCCGATATAGGCTATACCGATTTCTTTGGCCTGCTTGATGACCTTATTCAAGCGGTAAAACAAGGGGATGCGGAAGGCATATCCAAGTCCATACTGCCCAAGATCGACGAGGCCATGGACGGCGTATTTCGAATCAGGACCCAGGCGGGTGCCCTGATGAAGAGGTACGAGACGTCAAGCTCGAGGCTAAAGCAGATGAACTTGAACTACAACGAGCTTTACAGCAAGGTGTCGGATACCGACCTTGCCGAGGCGGCGACCAAGTTTGCCATGGCGCAATCCGTATACCAGGCAAGCCTGGCCACCATAGCAAGGATAATCCAGCCCACGCTGGTGGACTTTTTGCAGTGACAGATAGAGGTGTAAGAACATGTCCGTAGCTACTAAGGAAATGGAATTGACCTGGAAGGCTAATTTAAAAGCCCTGGAAATTACCCAACCTTACCTGATAGAGCTTCTTGAACGGGCGGCGGCAAGCTTGGGTTTTGCCTCTTGGACGGTGAGCTACAAGGGCCCTTACGTCGAGCTTCGAGATGGCGAAGGTAAGCTGTGCTTCATCGAAAATGCAGGGTTACGTTACAACTGCGTCAACGAAAACCCAGAAGGCAAAAGCGCCATAGTGCTTGGGCTGGGCCTGGGCAACCAATTTTTAAACACCTTCGCCGAAAGGGGAGAAAATCTCAGGATAATCTGCTGCGAGCTGGAGATCGCCTCTCTTTACTGGGCATTTCATCTGCACGATTTTTCCTACCTCATCTCCAGGGGAAAGCTGTTTTTCGTCGTTGGAAAGGACAGGGCCGAAAGGGACACCCAGTGGCGCAAGATATCTCCCTGGGTAAGGCTCATGGGCAAAATAGAGCCTTCCATATACGTACACAAGCAGTATTCGGGAAGCGACATCTCAAGGATGAAACAGTTCTTGAACGAATACAGGGGGATGCTCCTTTCTGCCGTCTCCACAAGCACCATCCCGCTGTCGAGAAATTTGGTGGAGACGGTCCAGACGGCCCTCAACGCCTACATATACAAGGACAGATGCGTCGTAACGCTGCAGGAAATGCAGGAACACTGGAGGGGAAAGCCCGCCGTAGTCGTCTCGGCGGGGCCTTCGCTTGACAGGCAGATCGAGCTTTTAGGGGAAGCCCAGCATCACTGCGTGATCGTCGCAAACGACGTCATCGCATATTATTTGATGGAAAAGGGCATCATGCCCCACGTCATAGCTGCCCTCGATTACTCGCACGTGGTTTACGACAAGCTCCATAGGGCGATAAAGGCCCTTTCCGCCCATGAACGCAGGCCCGTCTTGGCCTTCGCAAGCAAGGTATATCCTAAGCTCGTTTACGAATGGCCTGGCCCCCTTTTCCCCAATCAGTCCGACGCCGTCGGCCCCAGAACTTGCGAGATACTTGGCTTTAATAACTTGGAAGTCGGCTCCTCCGTCGCCCATTTCTGCTACCATTTGGCTCAGGCCATCTGTCCCAAGGAGGTGATATTTGTCGGCCAGGACCTCGCCTACGGCGAGGGGGGCAGGACGCATTCCAGCGGATTTGCCGAGGGGTCGGCTCCGACGGACCTTGAGATCGAGGTCACTTCCTGGGACGGCCTTGGATCCGTCAAGACCAACAGGCACTGGTACGGCTTTCTTAAGATATTCGAGCATGCCATTGCCTCTTCTCCCGTTCCCGTTTACAACTGCACCGAGGGCGGCGCAAGGATTAGCGGCGCCATACACGTGCCCTTTGCAGAAAGGCTCAAGCTGCACGCAAGCGACCCCGCACCCTCCTTTTTAAAGGGAGCAAATATGGAAGGCGTAGGCCTTACCCTTGATAATCAGCGCCGCATGCTGAAGGAGATAAACGGCGTCCTTAAAGAGACGGAAGACATAAGAAAGGAGCTTGTAAGGGTAAGGAGGCTCAAGGCCTCTCCGAGGTCGCTTAAATCAGTGGAAAAGCCCTACGGGGCCGCCTTGGAAGCCTGGAGGGACATATTTTACAACTGCGAGTACCTGCGTGGCGTCATCACCTCCCTAAGGTTCAGCAGCAGCGGCGATCTGCTGGGAGATAATTTGTCGATAAGCACCGTTCACGAGGCCAGGGAGATCGCAGAGCTTCTCTTGGAGGACGTCGAGTTTACGCGGGCCTACCTTAAGGAAGTGAGGAGGATCTGGGGCATGTTTTCGCCCCTTTTGAAGGACAAAGACGTCGTCGATCGAGATTTAAGCGAAGAGGAGCCAGCTCCCATGCATGAGCTTTGGCTTGCCGTGGCCTCATCTGGAGACAAGCCTTGGTGGAGCAGCTTTCTGGACGAAAAATTTACTCCCGACGCCCTCCTTGAATTGGTCGTGAAGGCCTACGGCGCCTACATGGAAGCCCCCCTAAACCAGATGATAGAGGCCTTAAAGGAGCAAATACCTCCGTGGCTCTACGGACTTTGCAGAGGGTGGTACGACCTCCTGTACCGCGCCAACTTCGGCAAATACCTGACATTTTTAAGCTCCTACCACAGGGCGGAGCAGTTTTTTAAGTCTTCAGGGATGTCCGAAAGCCGGCTTGCCCTTTTTGCCTCCCTTCTTGCGCCCCAGCTTAGGGCGCTGGCGCCCTTCGTTCAAATAAGCGGCTCCGTTCAGGTCGAGGATTCGACCCTTCTTGCCGACCTCATCAAGGCCGAGGCCCTTTACTGGGAGGGAAGGCGCAGGGAGTACTTGTCCGAGATATCAAAGCTGCTCGACAGGTTTAAGGCAGAAAGCCCCCTGGCGCTGGCGGTGCTTAGAACGGGCGGAGGTTCGTGGGTCGCATCCATTGCCACGCGCACATTGAGGGAGTGCATGAATGCCGATATGCCTGTGGAAAAATTTCAGGAAAAATTTTTTGATGCCTTCGGGATAAGTATAAAGTTTGAGCCCGCAAATGCCGATTAATAAATGAAGGCCTAAAAGGGAGGTGGTTGCTTTAGGGTTTAGTCGTCGGTTCGAGTAAAGCGGTTGTTTTCTTAACAGAAGGCTTTCTGTCAGGACGGACAGAAAAACATGACTCACGGAGGAGGAATGTTACATGAGAGTGTATCACAATATTCCCGCGTTATTTACCTATAATGCATTGAACAGCACCAACGAATCTCTGCAGAAGTCCATCAACAAGCTGTCGACGGGGCTTAGGATCAACACGGCCGCCGACGACGCGGCAGGCCTCGCCATAAGCGAGAAGATGAGGGCCCAGGTGAGAGGCCTGGACATGGCCGTAAGAAACGCCCAGGACGGCATATCCATGATCCAGACCGCAGAGGGTGCCCTAAACGAGACCCATTCCATATTGCAGAGGATGCGGGAGCTTGCCGTGCAGGCAGCGAACGATACCCTGACGGCAAACGACCGCCAGGTCATCCAGTCGGAAATCGACCAGCTAAAGGAAGAAGTGGACCGCATAGCCTCCACTACGCAGTTCAACAAGAAAAAACTGCTCGATGGTTCCGCTTCGGTGCTCTGGTCCTCGGACAAGTTAGAGACCAAGGCCTTCGTGCGCGGCAGCCTGCGGCAGATCGACCAGTTCGGCCAGAAGGCCGCCGCAGAGGGCAACTTCAAGATCACCATCGAGGCCACCCCCGGCCAGGGCCAGATCCAGAAAAGCGACATATTCAAGGTGAAACACGATATTTCCACGACCATGATAACCGACGTAGATGTTAATGTAGGCGCGAGTGGCTCTTTAAAGGCAGGGGAATACACGGTCACGTTAACCACTAGTAATGGCAATATCGTTGCTAAGCTTAATTGGGGTACGAATAGCTCCACAAACGGAACAATAGATCTAGTCAATAACACCGCTACGTTCGAAATTGAGACCAGCAATTCCATCACGGTCAACCTCGACCCCGACGTGCTGGCGAGCATCAGCGAAGGGGACGAAGCGACTCAGACGTTCACTTACACTCCTAGCCTTGTTGTAGGTATTGGTGGTTCTGCCAGTATTTTGGCTACAAATAACCCAATCACCATCACCGGCGTCGTACCGGAAGGGGAGTATACGCTGACGTTTAAGGCCAGCACTGCTGGTTCTACTAATGTGTCTTCTGCTGTTCTTAAGTGGAACGGAATATCAGTGACAGTACCAGTAACCAATGGGAGTACCAGCGCTGAATTTAACATTGATACTGCCGGAAAGATTAAGGTCCAATTTAAAACGGGTGTTAACTTAGATCCGACTAATAGTATAACCTTCAACGTCACGGCTCCAAACATAACTATCAGCTCCGAGCCGGCGGTTACGGCCGGCATTGGAGACGTGGCTCCCCAGTGGGCCAGTTTGCACGACATAGACCGCTTCTGGGACGCCAACGGCAAGTTCCTGCTCGAAGATCCCCAGACCATCACCATGATCCAGGGAGACGGCAATAAGGCCACGGTGACGCTTTATGCCACCGACACCATTGGCGATGTCGTCGAGAAGCTCAATGCCGCCATCAGAGACCAATTGGGCCAGGGACAGTACGTCTCGGGCGAAGGCGCCAATAACTTTGTTACTTACGTGAACGAAGAAAACGACCTTCCCGAAGGATTTGACCCGGAGACGGTCACGGGAACAATAGTCATAAGGAGCGTCGTGGCGGGCAAAAACGGCGAGATCTCCTTCACCGGCGACGAAGACGTCCTCAAGGCCTTGAGCTTGAGTCAAATCCAGGCCTCGAAGGAAAACGTCTTTACCGTGAACGTGGAGGATGCTCACAACGGAGAAACCATAGCACAAAACGTAAACGTGACCGGCAACATATTGATCGGCATAGTGCATCCCAACGTTGATGTTGAGTTTGATACCATGGCAGATGTGGCTGTTGCTTGGGACAGCAGCGCTAAACTGTTTAAACTTTCTAACAATACTGAATCAACCTATCAGACTTATCTGCACCTGGCAGATAACTCCACGGTCTTCCAGATCGGCGCTAACCAAGGCGAAGATATGGGTATCGACATTGGCAACATGTCGGTGCGTTCGCTTGGCATTAATAAAGTGTTGGTCACCGACCGCGACTCTGCGGCCCGCTCCATAACGATCATCGACGGAGCCATCGACAAGGTCTCCAACCAACGGGCAAAGCTCGGTGCTTACCAGAACAGGTTGGAGCACACCATAAACAACCTGACCACTGCGTCCCAGAACCTGACCGCTGCCGAAAGCCGCATCCGCGACCTCGACATGGCTCAGGAGATGATGAACTTCACAAAACTGCAGATCTTGATGCAGGCCGGCAACGCGATGCTTGCCCAGGCAAACACCCTGCCTCAGGCCGTGTTGCAGTTGCTGCGGTAGTAGTTTAGCGTCAATGAGTGACGCTGCATAAGTCGTTGGTTCCAAATTTCGCAAGGGAGGATGTCTCCTCCCTTGCGAAGCGATTAAACGGAGCTACCGTTTTAAGCGCGGGTTTCCGCTTTGAGGAGGGGGCTTCTATGAGCGTCGACGGCATCGGCAGGTCAGGTTTCTTATCTCAGGGAAACAGCATGCCAAAGGCAGCTGATACTGACCTTGGGAGCATTGTTTACAAAGAAGGCATCAATTCGGAAAAGTTGCAAGTGAAAGCAAATAATGTGACAAATTTGCGGGAATACTCCAAAGAGGACATCAAATCCGCCATCCGCAAGGCCGAGCAAATGGCGATGATCTTTGACCGAAGCCTTAAATTCAAGTACGTAGAAGAAGCCAACATCTACCAGGTCCACGTCATCGACCACGCCAACAACGACAAGGTCATTCGAAAAATCCCCCCCGACGAACTGGTACATTTCATCGCTGCCGTCAACGAAATGCTCGGCGCTCTGTTCGACACCGAAGTCTAAAATTCCGGGGTCAGGTCTTTAATCTTGAATTTTAGTTAGTCAAGTCAATTAAGGTATTAACCTGATCGCAAATAATATATTGATGCTGTTGTAAGTCATCCAGTTGGTGTTTATATCCATGGATAAGTTACAAAATCGTCATGTAACCTTAGATCTGCACGTGGTTCTGATGTTATCCTTTTCTGTATATGATAAACCATGTCATTTACTGCCAACCCACCCAAAGGAGGGTTCCTCTTACTTTGATGCTGGCAGTAACTTGGAAAGTTGGTGTATTTAGTTTATATTTGTCCTCAAATTCTTATAGTGTTATGAACACGAAAGAGTGGCACCGTTGCTTATGAAAAATTGCAACGGTGCCGATAATTTATATAGAATTTACATGCGCAAGTCGTAACCCAGGAGGATAGCTGTGATGTACATAGATGGCAAAGTTATTTTACTTACCGGCGGGACGGGATCGTTTGGAAAAAAATTTACCCGCACGCTCCTTGAAACCCACAACCCCAAGGCTGTAAGGATCTTTTCTAGAGGAGAATATTTGCAGTACCAGATGCGCCAGGAGTTCGACGATGACCTTAGGCTAAGGTTTTTCATAGGAGACGTCAGAGACAGGGAGCGCGTATACCGTGCAATGAACGGCGTAGATATAGTCGTCCACGCCGCCGCCTTAAAGCAGGTTCCGACCTGCGAGTATAACCCCATCGAAGCCGTAAGGACCAATATCGACGGGTCGGCAAACGTCATAGATGCCGCAATAGATAACGGCGTTGAAAGGGTCATGGCCATAAGTACGGACAAGGCCGTGCAGCCCGTCAATCTCTACGGAGCCACTAAGCTTGTCGCGGAAAAGCTGTTCGTTCAGGCCAATGCCTACACGGGGAGCAGAAGGACTAAATTCAGCGTCGTTCGCTACGGGAACGTCGTGGGAAGCAGGGGCAGTGTGGTGCCTTTGTTTTTAACCCAGCGGGAAAAGGGCAGGATAACGCTTACCGACGAACGGATGACCAGGTTTTGGATCACCCTGGAGCAGGGGGTGCGTTTCGTCATCGACTGCATCGGCAGGATGCAGGGCGGCGAGATTTTTGTGCCCAAAATTCCAAGCATGCGCCTTGTTGACCTTGCTGACGTCTTGGCTCCGGGGATATGCAAGGAGACCATAGGCATACGTCCAGGCGAAAAACTTCATGAATGCCTGATTACGGCAGAAGAGGCAAGACACGCCAGGGAATATGACGGCTTTTACGTCATCGAACCGGAGCATTCCTTTTGGAAGAAAGATGACTGCGACGGCGGTAAACCTTTGCCGGACGGTTTTTGCTATACCAGCGACAGCAACGGTTGGTGGCTTACGGGAGAAGAACTTAAAAACATGGTCGAAAGCCTAGACGATTACGCAAAGCAAGGAAAGGTGAATTGAGCTTGGACGATAAAAATACTTTAGCTGTAGAGGGAGGTAGTCCCGTAAGAAATACTCTCCTGCCTTACGGCCATCAGTGCATAGACGAGGACGATATAAAAGCGGTCGTCGACGTGCTGCGCTCGGATTGGCTGACCACAGGGCCCAAAGTGGTGGAGTTTGAAAAGCGCTTTGCCGAAATGGTCGGGGCTAAATATGCCGTCGCCGTAAACAGCGGCACGGCAGCGCTTCATGCTGCAGCCTTTGCAGCAGGCATAGGTCCGGGAGACGAGGTCATAACGACGCCTATGACATTTGCTGCAAGCGCAAACTGCGTGCTTTACTGTGGGGGACGTCCCGTCTTTGCCGATGTTGAGGCCGACACGCTGCTTTTGGATCCTTCCTCGGTGGAGTCGAAGGTCTCGCCCAAGACGAAGGCCATAATAGCAGTAGATTACGCGGGTCAACCCTGCGATTACGACGCCTTAAAAAAACTTTCCGATGAACACGGTCTTATCCTTATAGCCGATGCCTGCCATGCGCTGGGTGCTACATACAAAAACCGTAAGGTTGGAACGCTTGCCGATATGACCGTCTTTAGCTTTCATCCCGTAAAGCACATAACTACAGGCGAAGGCGGGATGGTTGTAACAGATAATCCTGATTTTGCCGTAAAATTGCGCGCCTTTAGAAACCACGGCATAACTGCGGACCACAGGCAGCGCGAGGCCGACGGCTCATGGTTTTACGAGATGGCCGAACTGGGCTACAACTACAGGTTGCCCGACATAAACTGCGCCTTGGGATTAAGCCAATTAAAGAAACTCGATAAATTCGTGGCAAGAAGAAGGCAGATAGCTGCCCTTTACGACTCGGCCTTTGCCGATATGCCTGCACTTTTTCCATTAGCCCAGCGGGACGACAGAAAGTCTTCGTATCATCTTTACGTAGTTAGGTTTAATTTAAGCAAGCTTAACGCGAGTCGCCTGCAGGTCTTTGTCGCCCTGCGAGCCGAAAACGTCGGCGTTAACGTGCACTATATTCCCGTTTATTGGCATCCTTATTACAATAAGTTAGGTTACGGAAAAGGTTTGTGCCCTGTGGCGGAGAAAGCTTACGAAGAAATCGTTACGCTTCCCTTGTTTCCTGCGATGAGTGACAGGGACGCCGAGGATGTCATTAGGGCAGTTAAAAAAGTGCTTAGCGCGTACGCTGAATAAATTAAGCATTTTGGGGTGAATGGACATGACTCGCATAGTAGCTATAATTCAAGCCCACATGGGAAGCACGCGCCTACCGGGCAAGGTGTTAAAGGATTTGGCAGGAAAACCCATGCTTGTCAGAGTTGTAAACCGCGTGCGAAGGGCTAAGTTGCTGGACGAGGTCGTCGTGGCAACCACGACAAAGCCCGGAGACAACGTCCTGGTAGATTTGTGCAAAAGCGAAGGCTGGCCCTGGTTTCGCGGAAGTGAAGAGGATGTGTTGGACCGCTATTACAGGGCGGCAAAACAGTTTTCTGCCGATGTGGTCGTTCGCATCACATCGGACTGTCCTTTGATAGAGCCTGAAGTTACTGATTTGGTGATTAAAGAATTCATCGAGACAAAACCGGATTATGCCCATACCCGTAATTATCCTCGCGGACTTGATACAGAGGTCTTTAGCTTTGACGTTTTAGAGCGAATATGGCATGAGGACAAAAATCCCGCCTGGCGCGAGCATGTTACGCCTTACATTTACCGCCATCCAGAAAAATTTAGCATAAAGGCCGTTTGCAACGACGAAGATCTGTCTTTCATGCGCTGGACGGTGGACACCCAGGAAGACCTGGAATTCGTCCGCCGCATTTACGACCACTTTGGGCACGATTTGTTCTCGTGGCGCGAGGTGCTGGATTTGCTGAAAGAACACCCCGAATGGCTTGAGATCAATAAACACATCGTACAAAAGACACTGCCATGAGTTTAGATAATGGTGTTTTGTTGGTACGCGTCGACTCCGGCATAAATATGGGCAGCGGCCATGTAATGCGCTGTCTTGCCCTGGCTCAGGCTTGGCAGGATGACGCTGGGGATGTGGTATTTGTCTTGGCAACGAAATCACCAAACGCAGAGGCAAGACTCACCGCCGAGGGGTTTGAGGTCCTTCATATAAACACGAAGCCCGGCAGTGCGGAGGATGCACGTTTGACGACGAAGCTGGCGCATAAATATGGGGCCTCATGGGTCGTTGTTGACGGATATCATTTTGACGGAGATTATCAAAAGATCATAAAAGAAGCAGGCTTAAATCTTTTGTTCATCGACGACTACGGACATACAGATTATTACCCGGCCGACATAGTTTTAAACCAAAACATACATGCCGACGAAGATCTTTACCGAAACAGGGCTTCCTATACAAAACTTCTGCTTGGAACCCGCTACGTGCTTTTAAGGCGTGAGTTTTTAAGGTGGCAAGGTTACAGGCGGGAAATGCCGGACATTGCCCGCAAGATGCTTGTCACGATGGGGGGAAGCGACCCGCAAAACGTCACGCTGAAGGTGCTTCAGGCGTTAAAGAATATCGACATAGACGGCTTTGAAGCCGTTTGCGTAGTCGGCGGCAGCAATCCTCATTATGGTGCCTTAAAAGATTTTGTCGAGACCGCAAATTTGCCTGTTCGCATCGAAAGAGACGTTAAAGATATGTCCCAACTGATGGCCTGGGCTGATGTGGCTATAACGGCAGGAGGCACAACCTGTTGGGAGCTGGCGTTTATGGGGGTACCGTTCGTTATTGTAGTTCTTGCAGAAAATCAACGATCGGCAGCTGAATATCTTGACAATCTCGGTTATGCCGTGAACTTGGGATGGTATTGTGACATATCGCTGTCAGGTTTAAGTGAAGTAATCATGGATTTATTACTAGATAAAAAACGTAGGATTGATATGTCTTGGCTTGGGCAGGTATCAATCGATGGTAGCGGTGCCAAAAGAATAGTAAATCTTTTAACCAAAAGTATGGTGAATTATGAATGTTAAGTGAGGACAACACTCGATGAACGTCCTAATCACCAGCGTCTCTCGTAAGGTATCGCTCGTAAAAGCCTTTAGCCGGGCTTTAAGCGAAGAAGGCGGAGGAAAGGTAATAGCAATTGACGCAAGCCCAAAGTCCGCAGCGCTTTATTTTGCGGATAAGGCATACATTGTCCCGGCAGGTTTGGGCGAAAATTTTCGTGATATAGTGCAGAATATTTGTGTTAAGAACGAGATAAAACTTCTCATACCTACGAGGGATGAAGAGCTGCCCTTTTTTGCCAGGGAGCGAGAAAGGCTGAAAGATATCGGTGTGTGTGTGATGGTTTCAGACCCAACTGTGATTAAAATATGCCAGGATAAACGTCGGTTTATTGAATTTTGCCTAAAACACGGCTTTTCAGTGCCTAAAACTTATAGAGAAACGGATATAGTTTTTGATTTTCCCCTTTTCGTCAAGGACAGGTTTGGCAAAGGAAGTAAGAGCGCGTTTCGCGTGAATTCAAAACCTGAACTGGATTACTTTTTAAACCGCCTAAAGGATCCAATCGTTCAGGAATATGTTGAGGCGCCGGAATATACTGTTGACCTGTTTGCGGATTTCGCGGGTAATATATTGAGCGTAGTTCCCCGTCAGCGACTGTCGATATTTGGCGGTGAGTCGTTCATAGGCAGAACGTGCAAAAATTGGGATATAATTAACGAATCGATGCGCTTAGCCAAAGCCTTAAATTTGATCGGCCATAACACTATTCAATGTTTCTTGCATAACGGACAGGTAAAGTTCATAGAAGTCAATCCCCGCTACGGAGGAGCGGCAAACCTTGGCTTCGCTGCCGGTGCGTTTACGCCTCGAATGCTTGTGCGCCTTGTTTTAGGCAGAGAAGTCAAACCTTGTGTCGGAGATTTTAAGGATAATCTGTATATGCTTCGCTACACTGATGATATCTTTGTTGATGAAGATAAAATGAAACAAATTGCGCATTTTATCGAATAGATGAAATGTGAAAGGAGCCGGGGTAAATGGGTGCAACTTTTGCAATTAATAATCGTGATATAGGGCCTGGTTATCCTACCTACATAATTGCCGAGATGTCGGCCAACCACAGTCAGTCTTTCGAGCAGGCCGCAAAAACCGTACGCGCTGCCAAAGAGGCAGGAGCTGACGCTATAAAGCTTCAAACCTATACGCCTGATACCATGACCGTTAAATCAGATTCCTCTTTGTTTTGTCATAAATCCGGCAGCCTTTGGGAGGGCAAATCCCTTTACGACCTTTATTCCGAAGCCTATATGCCCTGGGAATGGCAGCCCAAGCTAAAGGAGATAGCAAACGATATGGGACTTGACCTGTTTTCTACCGCCTTCGACCCGAAGGCCGTGGATTTTTTGGAGGAAATGAACGTCCCCGTCCATAAGGTGGCTTCCTTTGAGATCGTCGATATCCCCTTGATCGAAAAAATGGCCAAAACGGGAAAGCCTTTGATAATTTCTACCGGCATGGCCACTTTGGCTGAAATAGATGAAGCTGTAACTGCGGCCAAAGGGGCAGGAGCGACGCAAATTGCTCTGCTTAAGTGCAACAGCGCATATCCGGCGCCCCCTGGGGAGATGAATTTGCGCACGATACCTCACATGGCCGAGGGCTTTGGCGTACCCGTAGGGCTGTCCGACCATACCCTGGGCATAGAAGTGCCCGTTGCTGCCGTTGCCGTCGGAGCCTGCATAATAGAAAAGCATTTCACATTGTCTCGCGATATCCCAAGCCCTGACAGGGCATTTTCCATAGAACCTCACGAGCTTAAGGCTTTGGTCGATGCCGTAAGGACGGCCGAGAAGGCCTTGGGCAGGGTCTACTACGGCGTTAGCGAAAAGGAAACGCAAAGCAGGGTCTTTAGGCGATCCTTGTTTGTGGTAAAGGACATGAAGGCCGGCGAAACCTTTACCGAAGAAAACGTACGTTCCATCCGCCCCGGCTATGGTCTCCCTCCCAAATTTTTAAAGGAAGTTTTAGGCCGAAAATCCGCACGGGACATAAAATGCGGAACGCCGCTTTCGTGGGATTGCATATCGTGATTAACCTTACCTTTGGTTATAATTTAATTATACGAAAGCGGTTGCTTCCCGAAAATGTTATAAGCAAGAGGTGCCCCTAATGAACAGCTTAAAACAAATCTTATCGGATATCCTGAAAGTTGACCTGGAAAATTACCCTGATGAAAAAATTTCTGCTGCTTTCATAGAAAGCTGGGATTCCTTTGCCTTGTTAAACATGGTTATTGTGATTGAAGAAGAATATGGCATCAAGATAGATCCGAGCGAAATCATGGAGATGAACAACGGCTATTTATCCATGGTTAACGTACTTAAAAGACACGGAGTTGCGATATGAAAGTACATCATGTAGGCATCGTAGTTAAGGATATCGAGAAGGCCTGTTTACTGTATCGGGGCCTCGGATACGTGCAAGTAGGCTCTATCATCGAAGATAACGTTCAGCATAACAGGTTGCTTTTCCTTAAGAACGGAGAACTGCTTGTAGAGCTAATCGAACCCATTAATAGCTCATCTCCCGTTTATAATCCAAGGAATCTAGGATACCATCATATATGTTATGAAGCAGAGGATTTGGATAATGCTATCTTTTCCTTTGAGGATGCAGGGTTGGGCAAGATCTTTACTGACAAAATTACGGCCCCTGCTTTTAACGGCAGGAAGGTCGTCTTTGCTATGCTTAAAAACGGCACGATAATAGAGCTTCTGGCAGGTGATGCAGGTGTCAGCAGTTGATGCAATAAAGAAAGATATCGCTAAGGCTGAAAAGTTGAGAGATTTTTTAAACATCAACAGCAAAATAGACGAGCTCGCAGACGAGACGTCAGACATAAAAAGGATAAACATATTTACCCTAAGGTCATTTACCATAGAAAACCTGATACCCGTGCTCAGGGCAAAGTGCTTTGCCAGCGACATTTTGGCTCAAATAACGCTTGGCGGCTTCAATCAATACCTTCAGTATGTCTTAAACGATACAAGTGAGCTTTACGCTTCCAGGCCGGACATAGTGATAATTGCCTTAAGGCTTGAGGACATGGCGCCGAAGCTTTTTGAAAGCTCCATCCTTGAAAGGGATGTGCTGAGCTTTATTGAGTCTGAGGTACTTAATACTATTGAATCAATTGTTAAATCCATAAAGCAAAAAACGGCTTCTAACATCATCATAAACAACTTTGCCATGCCTGAATTTCCGGGTGCTGGGATATACGACTACCAGACCAAATCAAGCCTCCTTAACTTTGTAAGAGACATCAACCTTAAACTCCTTGAGTTGAAGGAAATTTACTCCGGGGTATATATAAACGACGTAGATTACATGGTAACCAAAAAGGGCCTGGACAACTTACTTGATCGAAGGATGTGGTATGTGGCAAAAAATCCATATAACAGCAACTACTACCTGGGTTTGGCTGAAGAATATGCAAAGATAATAAGGGCGATCTACGGAATGGCAAAAAAATGCATCGTCCTCGACCTTGACAACACCCTGTGGGGCGGTATCGTGGGCGAGGACGGATTTAACGGCATAAAGCTTGGAGAAAGCTACCCCGGCAAATGTTACAAGGACTTCCAAAGGGAGCTTTTAAAGCTAACCCAGAGGGGCGTAATTCTTGCCGTAAACAGCAAGAACAACTACGACGATGCCATGGAGGTCATAAACGGTCACCCCGACATGGTCTTAAGGGAAGAAAACTTTGCCTGCATCAAGATAAACTGGAACGATAAGGCAACAAACATCCTGGAGATCTCGCGCGAGCTTAACATAGGTCTCGACAGCATGGTCTTCATAGACGACAATCCCGTAGAGTGCGAGCTCGTCAAAGAAAGGCTTCCAATGGTAATGACATATTTAATGCCCGACGATCCAACCCTGTTTGTCGATTTCGCAAGAGGCATCGACTGCTTTGAAAAGCTGGACATAACGGAAGAAGACTTGAACAGGACCAACATGTACAGAGCCCAGATCAAGAGGGCAAGCCTTCAAAGCCAATTTGAAAGCCTGGAAGATTTTTACAGAAACCTTGACATGGTAATTACCGTAAAGGGAGCGAGCGACTTTTACATCCCCAGGATATCCCAGCTTACGCAAAAGACCAACCAGTTCAACCTTACGACCAGAAGATACACGGAAGAGGACGTAAGGTCCATGGCAAAAGACGGCAGACATCGCATATATGCCTTTGACGTAAAGGACAAGTTTGGCGATTACGGCATAGTAGGCCTTGTAATAATAGAGGAATTAAATGACAGGGAATGGTTTATCGATACCTTCCTGCTCAGCTGTAGGGTGATGAACAGGAAGGTGGAAGATGCCATGATGTCATTCGTTTGCGAACAGGCGTTAAAAAGCGGAATAGAAACCGTTTGGGGTGAGTACATCCCCACCAAAAAGAACATGCCTGCGAAGGACTTTTACAGAAATTTGGGTTTCACCGAGATAGACGGCAGGTATTGTCTTAACGTTAAAGAGGCCGGGATATCTTGTCCCGACTATTTTAAGATAAATATAGAGATATAAGCAGGGTTCCTTCAAAATTTAGGATTTTTATGAACGGGAGATTATATTATATTGATGGATTGTGACGAAAGAGGAAAAGATTATTTATATATTTGTGATGATAGTGAAAAAATATACTACGCTGATATTGCCGATGCCTTGTGCAGTGCCAATATCGAAAAAGGCGATATCATCTTTGTTCATTCCGATGTCTCTGTATTTGGTAAGCTGGGAAATATAAGGGATAGGGACAAATTCCTGGGCATGATATTGAATGCATTTAAAGAAGCGGTTGGCTCAGAAGGAACGATAATCATGCCTACCTTCACCTACAGCTTTACCAAGGGCGAAACTTATTGTCCTGAAACCTCACCTTCTACAGTAGGGGTACTTACGGAGTTTTTTAGGAAGCAAAGCGGTGTCACAAGGACCATACATCCGATATTTTCGGCAGCAGTGTGGGGCAAAGAGAAAGCCTACTTTACGGAAGGGTTAAGCAAGGACTCTTTCGATGATGACTCCATCTTTGGGAAGTTGCGAAAGAAAAAGGGTAAGCTGGTCTTTTTTGGGGTAGATTTTCATGTCATGACTTTTTTACATCACATTGAGCAAAAACATGTGGTTCCCTACAGGTATATGAAATCGTTCACCGGAAGGATAAAAGTCGGAGACAAAGAGTACGAAGATACTTACACGTATTACGTTAGGTATTTGGATAAAAACGTAGTAACCGATGCATCCCGGTTTGAAAGGTATGCATTGGAGTGCGGTGCATTAAAGGAAGTAAAGTTGGGATACAGCGCCGTAAAGGTAGCAAGATCAAATGATATATTCGATGTAGGTTATGAATTGTTGGATAAGGATATCTTCTTTTTCTTGAAAGATAAGGTAATGATATGATGCATAATCTAATTGGCAAACAGATGTATGAATTCTTAAGCGACTTGTTTCCGATATGCAGGTCTATCACTGGCGGCGGGGTTAGGCAGACGCTAAGGGCGATACAAAAACATATACCGATCGAAATCCGTGAAGTTCCGACCGGAACTCAAGCGTTTGATTGGACAGTTCCTAGGGAATGGAATATCAAAGATGCTTATGTTATGGACGAAAGCGGAAATAAGGTGGTCGACTTTAGGAAAAATAATCTGCACGTTCTCGGGTATTCGATTCCGGTAAATAAGGTCGTTTCTTACGCCGAACTCCAGGAGCACCTATATTCTCTGCCCGAGCAACCCGATGCAATTCCATACGTCACTTCTTACTACCAGGAAAGATGGGGATTTTGCATAGCTCACAGCGATCGAGTCAAGCTAAAAAGATACAATTACAAAGTTTTTATTGACAGTGAGTTAAAGGATGGATATCTGACATATGGCGAACTGGTAGTTCCGGGAAAATCCCAGAAGGAGGTTTTTCTTTCGACATACATATGTCATCCCTCGATGGCTAATGATAACCTGTCAGGTCCGACAGTTGCGACATTCCTCGCCAAATGGATCATGAGCACAGATAGGCGGTACACCTACCGTATCGTGTATGTACCGGAAACCATAGGATCCATAGTATATTTGAGCAAAAATCTCGAACGCATGAAGAAAAACGTAATAGCTGGCTTTAACCTTACGTGTATGGGGGATAACAGGCAATATTCCTATTTAGCAACCAGGATGGGCAATCTCTATGTTGATAGGGTTGCCTTAAATGTGCTTAGACATAAACATCCAAATTTCGTTAAGTATTCGTTTTTGGACAGAGGAAGCGATGAGAGACAATATGATGCCCCTGGGGTTGATTTACCCGTATGTTCGGTTATGCGAAGCAAGTATGGGACGTATCCTGAATATCATACTTCTTTGGATAACTTAAGCCTTGTCAGCCCTGAAGGTTTGTATGGAGCATATGATGTAATAAAAGAATGCATTTTTCTCATAGAAAATGATCATATTTACAAGATAAAATGCTTATGCGAACCACAACTGGGAAGGCGTGGCTTGTACCCGACACTAAGTGCTAAAAATTCTGCTTCGACAGTCAGGAATATGATGAACTTCATAGCCTATGCCGACGGCAAGAACGATTTGATCGATATAAGCGATAAAATTGGCGTTCCAGTCTGGGAACTATATGCAATAATAGACCAACTGAAGTCGGCAGATTTATTGGATGTGTTGGATATTACAGAATGAATATTAGAGCATTGGAGCCACAATTTTAGTTTTGAATTTTTGCTTTTTCAGGCCAACATCGCCGACAACCCGCTCCAAACAGAGTATCTATGCTAATATTCCAACTCATCCAAATGGCGATTATATTATAAAGTATACTCTGGGGTCGGATCTTTAATCTTGAATTATATTTCAACAAGTTAGACCGAACATGTTTTTGTTGTGTTTTGTTCCCTAGCTACAAAAGCACTAGAAAAGTTTCTTGATTACTCGGATGCCGGTGGTAATTTGGAAAGTTGACGCGTTAAGTTTACATTTGTTATCGCATTCTTAAAATTTTATAAATTCAAAGGCACGGCACCTTTACTTATAAAAAAATTCAATGGTGCCGATAATGTATACGAAATTTGTATCTGCATGTCGCCAGGCAGGGGATAGGCGTAATGTATGTAAACTGTAAGGTCATCTTGGTAACCGGCAGGACCGGTTCCTTCGGGAGGTGTAAAACTAAAATAATAAATCAAGAGGGTGTATTTTTGGAATTTATCATGGCTTGTATATAAATTAATCATGTAAGTAATACAACCTGACATTATAAATAATAAAAGCGCAAAATCTTATGCTTTAATAGCATTTACTAGAAAAGATATATAGCTGTGTGGTTGCATAGTCTGTGATGTCAGTAATATAACTTAGTATTTTAGGAGGTTAGCTTAAAGCGAGATCATGGAAAGCATAAGGAAGCTTGAAGAGGAATTTTTAGATGTGGAAGAAAAGCTTAACAGCGCTAAAGAGATCATTGTTTTTGGAGCAGGCGGCAGCGGTAAGAAAGTCAAAGCATATTTGGAAAGGGAGATGAAACTTAGAGTTCATTGTTTTGTCGATAACGATCCGGAAAAGTGGGATAAAAGCATAGATGACGTACCTATCATTTCTCCTTCGAGATTATTGTCTCTTTATAGTACATTTGCCAATCCGCTGATATGCATTGCCAGCTATTGGGCAAAAGATATAGCTTGTCAACTCCTAGATATGGGTATTAAAGATTACATTAATAATGTAACTTGTTATTTTGACCGAAAAATGCTTACAAGCCATTTAGATGAGCTTAAAACAGTTTATAATCTTCTTGATGACGATTTGTCTAAAAAAACATTTCTTTCCGTTATCGAATATCGTAAATCACTAGATCCTATCTGTTTAATAGTTTCCGAGTACGATCAGTATTGCCACCCCTCAATAGATTTTGCGGGGTGTAAGGTTTTATTTGATGTTGGGGCATGGACTGGGGATACAGCAATTAAATTTGCAAAACTTATAGATCAAAATGGTAAAGTTGTGGCCTTTGAACCGACACCACATAGCATGGCTGATTTATGTAAAAATATTCACGATGAAGGCCTTGAAAATAATGTTATTCCGGTAGCTGCAGGAGTAAGCGACAGAAACGGATATGCATGGATTCAGTTATCCCAGCTCAGCAGTTCTAACTGCATTTCATCAACGGGTTCCCTGTTGGTCAATATCACAACCATAGACGATTTCTGTAACGAAGTCAAAATGGTGCCCAATCTGATAAAGATGGACATAGAAGGCGGTGAGATGGCGGCATTGCGTGGGGCAAAGAATACCATTGTTAAATATGGCCCCGGACTTCAAGTGTGCATTTACCATCGCTGTGAGGATTTATGGGAAATTCCGCTGTTTCTCAAAGAACTTCGGCCTGATTATAAGCTTTATTTAGGGCATCATAGCAAAAACCTTTGTGAGACAGTTATATATGCAGTTAGCAGTTAAGTTTATATTTATTAATTTTTTTCAGTCTATTAATTCGTAGTTGTATAATATGGTGATATTCCCGACTTTATCAGTCAACCCCACTTTTTAGCTGCTCTGCCTCCTAAAAACCCCATAACTAAGGGATTCTTAGGAGGCAGAAGCCTTTTTTGAGAAAAATGTATGGACAACTTTATTCTTTCAGTATTCTACTTGTAATAAAGGTCGTAAAATCCAAGGGAAACTAGTACATACGCATTGTGGAGTCTTATCGCGAAGGCGGGAGGGTAAGATACCGTACCATAGCCTGCCTTTTAATGGTCATCCAGCATCTGCTTGAACCCAAAAGCAAGCTTGCCACCTACGAGGGCCAGAGTCGTTACCTGAAGCTACCGCACATCGGCTACAACCACCTATACAGGGCCTTGGACGTAGTGGCGGAAGACAAGGAGACGCTGGAACAGGCCATCTTTAAGCGAGGAAGAAGCCTTTTCAACATGCAGGTGAACGTGGTGTTTTACGACGTGACGACCTTCTACTTTGAGAGCACATCTGCAGATTCCCCGAAGGACTTCGGCTTTAGTAAGGATGGGAAGTTCAAGGAAGTTCAGGTTGTATTGGGCCTCATTACGGATTGCGATGGAAGGCCGGTAGGTTATGAGCTCTTTCCCGGTAACACCTTCGACGGAAAGACGTTGCTTAAAGCCAATTAGGAATAAGGGTTACGACTACGTCGTGGCAGCCAAGCTCAAAAGCATGGATGGCTCGGGTTAGGAAATCTGCCCTGGATGAAGAAGGTTACGCCCTCTTAAACGAAGGAAGAGAAGACGAGCTTCGCTACAAGGTATTGCCCCATGTAAACGTCGTAAAAGATGAAGTTGGTCAAAGCCATCGGCTGGAGGAACGCCTCATCATTACCTTCTCAAGAAAGCGGGCAGAAAAGGACAAAGCCGACAGGATGTGTTTGCTGCAGAAGGTAGAAGAGCTGCTGGAAAGCCCTTGCCGAATGGATTCGAGCAACAAGAGGGGGCAACAAGTACATCAAAAAGCTCGAGTTGAAGTTAAAGGACGTGGGGGGCCCGCCTCTCCTAAGCAGATCAGGGGGGCATTGAGCTCCACGAACTTCACGAAGGTGAGCTTAAAGGGAGAAAACTTCCTCGTAAAGGTCAAAAGGACTCTCTTAAGCCAAAAGATACCGTAGGCAATGAGAATAAAAAGCCTAAAAAACGTCATCCCACTGAAGGACATTAAGCTCATAAGCCAAAGATAACCTCATATAAAGTTCCCGCTAGACGTGTAGGAACAATTCTGCACGTTTTTATTTTAACTATCCCATAACGATGTGGATCTTGAAGGGTTAGGTGATAAAGTCAGGACCTTTTTCTATGGATATTCATGAATGTCCACTTCCCTTGCCCTCAGCTCATGTAACATAATTACAGACCCACTCTTTAGCATTTATTCCCCTCCAATCTATTGCTCTTCAGGGGGATCATCTACTAGGGGTGGGTAATTTTCAATCCGTTGATGCTAGGTCAATTATACGTCGGCGGTAGCATGAGATAGCAAATGTAATCTTATGAGTTTTAATTGTGTGTTCATTCAACTATTTCAAAATTACCATCGTGCCAGTAGTATTCGTTATCAAGGTATTTAATCTTTGTTTGTTCATAAGTCGCTAATGTCGATTTAATTAGTGGCACATATTTTACAACTTTTTTGATGTTATTTTTTAGGTCTTGAAAATCTTTAGGGTTGTTACAAATGTATGTTAATTCTAAATCAATAAGAGGATGTCTAAGGGAAAGCCTTATCGATTCATTAGGTTTATCTGATGGAGAGATAATACTATCAAATTCTATTTGAACGCTTTTGGTTTCTTGGTCAATAGCAATGCGGTCATCATGTAAAGACTCACATGTTAACTCATATTCTTTTTCTCCTGTATTTAAAGACACAACGAAAGGTCCCTCTTCTAAAAACCAGTCTACAGGAATCTGAACTAAATATAAGGGTCTGTCATTGAATGGATTCCTGGATTTAATAGCTGAAACTTGTATGGCTTTAATTTGATCCTTAAATTTATTAAGATAATAAATATCGCGACTTTTGCCAATCATGTATAGTTTATCTGCATTTGAAACTCTGTTATCTGCAAGTATTTTCTCTAGTAGGTTTTTGTAAGAGGTATCGGTACTGGTGTAAGTGTCGCTTAAAAGCCTTGCGTTGAGAGAGACTTCATGCCCATTATCAATGTTACGCTGGAATAAGTCTCTTGCTTTATCAATTTCGCCCAGCTCAAGGTATTTAATGCCTGCAAATAGATAGTTTTGCCAATCCTCATTTGTAGAGTTTTTGAGTATTATTTCTAAATCTTCTTTATTTATATAGCTATTCTTTGGACGAAGCATAATGCGTTCCATCGCTACGGCAGCATAAGTTGGGTTATGTCTAAAAAGATTTTTATATGTTCTATCATACTCATATAATATATTAATAAGATCATTAGGTGAATTGATTGCATTAGATAATTTAGCAGCTAAACCATATTGATACCAGAACTCAGGAAATTCTTGAAAGGCTGGATTATCTTGCAATAGTCTTTTCATTGTACGGTATCTCAAATCGGGTGTCTTTATCTTTACAGCCTCAATAAATTCTTGTGCTTGTTTTTCGGTAAGGCGATATTTATCATTAATATCATAATTCTTGAGTATTTCCCACGAAATTTCTAATAATGAAGATCGCATATTGTTTAGATATTTGATTCGATAATCTTCAAGTTCAGCGTTAGCGTCATTCATTACATCTTTATAGTCTTCTGTACAATTTTGATAATTAATGTAAATTGATCCAGCTGACACAATAGTGTTTGCTATTGCAGATGTAAGGTTTGCAGGGTTGATATTTACACTTATTATGTTATTTTTAATGCTATCAAATAATGCTCTCTCAATAAGTTTTTTGTACCGATTTGTTATTCGCTCTTTTTGTCTGGTTGTTATAATTTCTTCTGTTAATACGTCCATTAAATCTGTGAGAAGAGTAATTATTTTTTTATCATTAATAACATCAAAATTGAGATTATTAATAATATTATCATACTCATTTGTTAATATGATTCTATCATTATATGATACTATTTTTGATATAGAATATACCACATAATTAATCGATTGTAAAACTTCATATTGATCGTAAGATTTATACAACGCGCTTATTGAAAAAACCTTTCTACAATCACCGAATGTTAAACACACTAAAATAAATAAGGTCAAATAAACTTTTGTTTTCCTATTCATAATATCACTCCTTTAATTAACATATGATAAAACGATAATATCATGATCAGGTATTTCATCCCCGTAATCGTTAGATTTTATAGCCGATTCTACTTCATAAACATTCCATATTTTATTCTTTAACTTGTCATCCAGGTTGTATAATCCAAGAAATCTAGATTATGCTTATTTTTATCATATGAAAAACCATTTCTTAATTTGTAAACCTGGATTCCTAGTTTTCTAATTTGCTTATCTCCTTCTTGATCATCTCTATTAAAATCCCCTAAGAAAATTAAATTTCTGCGGGGATGAAATATATTCTTTGTTTTGTATGGTTTACAAATGTATTTCAACGCTTTAACCTGCGCATGCCATTTCGTTATATTATAGTCATTACCAGCTGTCTCATTCATATACCTGCTTAATGTTTTACTTTTAAGATGAACATTTATAAAAGTTATTTGAGTGCCTAGCTTTTGACTGAAAAACGTTATCTCTAAAGGAGGCCTGTCAAAAAGCTTTGGTTTTTTTATTATACCATTATATTCATACTCAAATATCTCATCACTAAACCATTGCTTTGTTGTATCTGGTTTTTTCTGAAAATAATTCTTGTTCCAAATAAAGGCAAGTTGCTGTTTGCCGCCTGCATCGCTAAACTCCATCCTCCACCAAGCCGGGAAGCAACTAATAAGACATTCAAGTGATCTTATGTCTCTAATTTCTTGTAAGGCGAAAAGTTGGGCTTTAGATTCCTTCATAATACTGGCAAGTTTATATATCTCGTCAATAGTATAAGCCTCTTCATTCAAGTGCGAATCATTTTTTAAGCAGAAATTTTGAATGTTAAATGTCGCAACTGGAAAAGCGAAAGATTCATTAAAATTCGGAAGTAAAAATAATAGTATACAATAACATAGTAAGGTTATTTTGTGGATAATGTAATTTAATATCATAGTATTCTTATGCATTCTCTTACTGTTTAATGAATGTACTGCACTCATGCCTCTATACTCCCTTTAGAGGTTTCTAATATTTTTGTAGACAGTATCTTGGAATCTTTCATTATTATGATGTTTATAATATAATTCTATTATAAAAATAATATGAAATTATATTTGTTTGCTTTTCGAAGGAGTAGTGATCTTAAATTTTGAACTTTAATCTGGCAGGCCAACACTACTGGCACTCTATTCCAAACAATACCTTAACGCCAGTGTTGTGGTTTATGCAGATGGTAATCATGTTGCAAGAATATCTCTTAATACATAGTAACACTTGTCCATACATAGAATATTCGTCCTATAGCTTAAAGCCTGCCGGGTATTTTAAAGGCCTGCCAACAGTTTTAAGGTTATGCTTTTTCATGTACAATAAACTACGTCAATTACTTTCAACGCAAAGGAGGCCTTGCTTGTGCCAAAAGACGACCTTACGCCCAAAGACCCCCACGACAGGCTCTTTAAAAGGGTAATGTCAGATGAAGCAAACGTAAGACAGTTCATAAAGGAATTTCTACCCAAAGACATTTCAAGCCAGATAGACCTAAAGGAAATAAAGCTCATTCCAACAGAAAAGATCAAGGGCTACAACAAGTACTACATGGACATAGCCGTGGAATGCAAAATAGCAGATACTAAAGGACAGCTTTATTTTGTATTCGAGCATAAGTCATACCCTGACCCCGGAGTCTTACTTCAGATACTGAGCTATATGACCGTAACGTGGGACGAGCAGAAAAAGAAAAATAAACCACTTACACCTATAATCCCCGTAGTCATCTATCACGGCTCTTCAAGCTGGAACGTAACGACTCATTTTCAAGGGCAATTTCGAAATATAGGTGAATCCATAAAACCTTACATCCCTGAGTTCAACTACGTATTAGTAGACTTGACTCAAATTCCCAACGACGAGATAGAACAAAAGGCAAAAGACACGCCCTTTTTGATGGCAAGCCTGCTTTTAATGAAGCTTGTAGCCTTACATGACATAGAGGAAATCACGAGGATAGCTGTTATAATAAGCTTGTCCGAAGAGGAAAGGATAATACTGATCCTATATTTATTCTACACTCTAGACGTAGACCAAGACACCATGCAACGGATAGTAAAAGAACTTGGAGGTGAAGAGCTTATGCCGTCTCTGGCAGAGAAGCTGATAAAACAAGGTAAACAAGAAGGCGAAATCAAAGGCAAACAAGATTTGCTTATAAAACAACTGCGCCGCAAATTTGGCCTGTCATCTTCTGATGAAAAGATGATCCGCTCCGTTACCGACGAATCCAAGCTTGACGCCGCAGCCGAAGCCGTGCTTGACGCCAAATCCAAGGACGAAGTGCTTAAACTACTGGGATAAATTTCGGGGGTTCACATCTTGAACATTTGGCTTTACCTCCTATGAGAATGGAATAAGTCAGTATAAAAAATTTTAAAATTCCCGTTGACAAAAGCCTGGTCCATTCCCTATAATGGGCACTGTCCTGGGGCTGTGGCGCAGAGGGAGCGCGCTTCCTTGGCATGGAAGAGGTCAGGGGTTCGAATCCCCTCAGCTCCACCAATGAAAATAAAGCCTCCTTTTGCATATGTACTGCAAAAGGAGGCTTTTGTTTATTCTTATGCGAAAAGGCTTTTTATATCCGCCCCTTTGTATTAAACTTAAAACCGATCCGTGAAATTGAAATATGCATAAACAAAAGGGGGTGTTTTGCATGAATCCGAAGGGACATCACTATATCGTCGAAGCCTCCGGCTGTGCAGAAATCATTGGGGAAGTCGACAAGATGCAGGAAATCCTCGTCGAGGCGGCACGTCGTGCGAACGCCCAGGTCTGGGCCGTTTCCTTCCACCGCTTTCCTCCGAACGGGGTAAGCGGCGTGGTAGTCATAAGCGAATCGCACCTTTCGGTTCATACCTGGCCTGAGCTTGAATACATGGCGCTTGACATATACACCTGTGGCAGCGAGACGCGCCCGGAGGTCGCCGTTGATTACGTTCTCGAAAGAGTGCAGGCAAAACACACCCATGTGACCGAGATCACCCGCGGGCTCGACGACGGAGACCGCGAGTTCTACCACTCCCTGATCACGTGGGAAGAGCAGCTTAGGACCAACGGAGGACAGGAATCCGACAAAGGCAAGTGAGCGGTAGGATAAAATCGAACCCTCGAGGAGGTTTTGCCCATGCATATGACGATATGGGGCAACGGCCTTGGCACATGGGCTGTAGCCATATTTGCCGGTGTAATTTCCTTCTTCCTCTTCTGTTACGCCGTAAAGCTAGCCGACAGGTACCTTTCCATATTGCTTGAGCGTAAGCCCGGCACTGCTGCAGGCCTTATCCTGGACCTTGTCAGGCAAATAAACGTTTACTTCATCTTCCTTCTTGCCCTGCTCATTGGTTCATCTTTTCTTAACCTGCCGGCAAGGCTTTCGAAGATCATATCGGTGCTTGTCATACTTTTCCTTCTTTTTCAAATAGGCCTGTGGGGAGATAAGGTAATAAGCTACTGGCTTAATATCAAGATAAAAAAGAAGGTCACGGAAGACCCCTCCACGGCCACCATGCTTTCGGCCTTTGGCTTCATGGGAAAGCTGCTGTTTTGGGGCATAATCGTGCTGATCGGCCTGGAAAACATGGGCATAGACGTCACGGCCCTCGTAGCAGGGCTTGGCATAGGCGGCATTGCCGTGGCCTTAGCGGCACAGAACATATTAAGCGACCTCTTTGCCTCGTGGTCCATAGTGCTGGATAAGCCCTTCCTCGTCGGCGACTTCATAGTCATCGACGACCTTTCCGGAAACGTCGAACACATTGGCTTAAAGACCACCAGGATAAGGAGCTTGACGGGAGAGCAGGTCGTAATCTCAAACTCCGACCTCCTCAAATGCCGTATAAGAAACTACAAGCGCATGTACGAAAGAAGGGTCGTCTTCACATTCGGCGTGACATACGAGACACCCATAGAAAAGCTCAAGGAGATCCCAAACATCATCAAAGACGTCATCACCTCCATGGAAAACACTCGTTTTGACAGGGCCCATTTTGTAAGCTACGGCAGCTTTGCGCTCAACTTCGAGGTCGTCTATTACGTCCTGTCTGCAGACTACAACCTCTACATGGACATCCAACAAAAGATAAACCTCATGCTCCTGGAGGAGTTTAAAAAAATTGGTGTTGCCTTTGCCTATCCCGTGCAGACGATCTACGTGGCGGGAAAAGAGCCCGTAAGCGTATCCGTCGAAGGGCTTGAAAGGCTCCAACCGAAGCGGGGGTGAGAACATGGACATGGACGAGATCATCCGATCCATCGTCGAGGTCATAAAAGAAAAGTTCAGTCCGCTTAAAATCATACTTTACGGCTCCTATGCCAGGGGCACCCAGACGTGGGACAGCGACGTGGATTTTCTGGTCGTAGTTTCAAAGGAAGTCGACAAAAGGAAGACGGCGGTGGCGATGCGCGCGGCGTTAAGCGATTTCCTTTGCGGCAAGGACGTCGTCATCGCAACGCCTGAGGAATTGGCGGTGAAGGGCAGCATTCCCGGAACCCTTCTTTATTCCATGCTGAAGGAGGGCAAGGTCTTGTATGAGGACATGACGCCTTACGTGGAGGAAGCCCGCACTTGGCTTAACTGCGCCGTCGATGACGTGAAAGCCGCCGAAAAGTTGCTCGAATCCGGCTTTAACCGCCACGCTTGCTGGTTGTCCGCAATGGGGGCCGAAAGGGCCCTGAAAGCCCTTTTGATCTCAAAAGGCGTGCCCTTCCCTCGAAGCCACGACTTAAACGCACTTTACAAGCTTATTGCGGAACGCTGTCATTTCGAGGGGTTATCGCTGGATCATGCTGAGCTTGCAAAATTTTCCGAGTGGGCCGTCGAGGCGGGACATCCGGGCGATTGGCCTGCCATAACCGACCTTGAGGCCAAAGAGGATGTAATGTCGGCTAAGAAAATCGTCGAGGCCGTTTCAAAGGTGTTTGCCTTTTGCTAATGGAGAGGAGGAGCGGTTTAATGTCTCGGTATAACTTCGATGAAGTGACGGACAGGAGAAACACTTACAGCGAAAAGTGGGACGGTTTGATGGAGACCTTCGGGTCAGATGACGTGCTTCCCATGTGGGTGGCCGACATGGACTTCAGGTCGCCTCATGAAGTGGTGGAGGCCTTTACGGAAAGGTCGAAGCATGGCATCTTCGGGTATCCCTTCAGGAGCGAAAGCTATTACGAGGCCATAATGGAGTGGGTGCGCGTCAGGCACGGCTGGGAGATAAAGCGGGAATGGATAGTTGACGTGCCAAGCGTCATGCCCGGTTTGGCCGCGGCGCTTTTGGCATTTACTTCGCCCGGCGACGGCGTGGTGCTTCAGCCGCCCGTGTACCCTCCTTTTTTTGAGGTTACCGGGTCGCTTGACAGACATGTCGTCTGCAACTTTTTAAAGTTTGAGGACGGCTGGCACATGGACTTTGAGGGACTTAAAGGCCTTCTTCCTTCGGCTAAGGCCTTCATGCTTTGCAGCCCCCACAACCCTATCGGCCGCGTATGGAGCAAAGAGGAGTTGCTGACCCTTTCTTCGATGTGCGCCAAAGCTGGCGTGCCCGTGTTTTCCGACGAAATTCACTGCGATTTCGTCTACCGAGGATATAAGCACATTCCCATAGCCTCGATTAACCATGAGGCTGCCATGAACACGGTGACCTTCATGTCTGCAAGCAAGACCTTTAACATAGCTGGCTTCAAAAACGCCTATGCGATCGTGCCAAACCCGGCGATGAGGGAGAAACTGTCCAAGGTCCTGCAGGGGCTGCATTTTGGTTCCGGCGACCTTTTTGGTATACTTGGACTCGAGATTGCCTACCGTCACGGCAGGGATTGGCTTGATGATCTTTTGCTTTACCTGGAGGAAAATCGCGACTTAGCGGTTTCTGCTTTGCGCGCAGCCGGCGTCGGCGTGACAAGCCCCCAGGGGACTTATCTGCTTTGGCTGGACTTTAGAAGCCTGGGCTTGTCTCAGGAAAAGCTGATGGAATTTTTGGTAAAGCGGGCCAGGCTTGGCTTAAACGACGGCTTGACCTTTGGGCCGAACGGCGCCGGTTTTGCCAGGATGAACATAGGTTGTCCCAGGAGGACGCTTGAGGAGGGCCTTCATAGGCTGACGAAGGCCTTATCTTAGCGGCTAAGGGACGATCAAGGTGGGGAGGATGAGATGTTAGATCTTCTTATAACGAACGGTTCGGTCGTAGACCCTGAAAGCGGTCAAATCATGGACGTAAACCTGGGGGCCATCGACGGAAACATTGTCTATATCGGCAAGGAGACGCCAAAAGACGCAGAGATTACGATAGACGCAAAGGGCCTTTTTGTCGCTCCGGGCTTCATCGACACTCACGTGCACGATGAGGACCCTTCGGAAAACGAAGTGGAAAAGGCATTGCTCCTCCAGGGAGTGACGACGGCCATTGCCGGCAACTGCGGACTTGGGCCTATAATATCCGATGAGATCGTTTCAAGGCCGCGTTATCTGAGGGTCGGGTTTTTCACGGGCCATCAGGTCTTGAGGGAAAGGGTTGGCTTGACCGACAACTACATGCCTGCAAGTCCGTCTTCGATAAAGGAGATGGTCGAGCTTTTGAGGCAGGAATTGTCGAAAGGAAGCTTCGGCCTTTCCCTCGGGCTTGAGTACGTGCCCGGGGCAAGCTACGAGGAGATTTACGAGCTTGCCAGGACAGTTGCCCAGTTCGACAAAAGGTGGGTGTCCATGCACATCAGGTACGACGGCGACAAGTCCCTGGATGCCGTCAGGGAGGCAATTGCGCTTTCTAGGGATTGCGGCGTCAGGGTGCAGATATCCCATCTGGCCAGCATGGCGTCCTTTGGCTGTCTGAATGAGGCATTAAAGTTAATTGAGGAAGCAAAGGCCTGTGCCGACGTGACATTCGATTCCTATCCCTACAAGGCCTTCTGTACCCACATCGGATCGGCGGTCTTTGATCCCGGTTTTGAGAAACGTTGGAAGAAGGGCTTTTCTGCCCTGCAGGTGGCATCGGGCAAACATAAGGGCAAAAGGCTCACTCAAGAGCTTTACGTCAAGCTTAGAAAGGAAGAGCCGAACACATTGATCATTGCTCACGTCATGAACGAGGAAGAGGTAAAGGCCGCCTTAAGACATCCCGACTGCATGATAGCGTCCGATGCCATTTTGGAAAAAGGCCAGGGCCATCCTCGCGTCTGCGGCACCTTCCCGAGGGCATTTGCCATTCTCATAAAGGAAGGGCTGTCGTGGCCCGAGGTCATACGCAAGGCCACCTACTTGCCGGCAAAGTCGTCATGGCTGGATGACAGGGGCTGCATAAAGGCAGGCTGCAAGGCAGACCTCGTGATATTCAATCCCAAAAAGCTCAAGGATTGCGCCACCTTCAAGGATCCGATGCTTTCCCCAAAGGGGATAGATTACGTGATCATAGGAGGCAAGATTGCAGTCCAAAGGGGCACGGTACTTCAACCTTGCGGTGAGGTCATGTTTCGCAGGTGATCAATCTCCGTCTATGAGTATCCAGGGGCTTTCCTCAGAACCCTTATGGGCGGGGTCGTATATCCAGAGCTTGCCGGAGGAGGAATCGAACTTCATCATGGAGTTGTCGCCCCTTATGATGAGCTTGTACCTGCCGGGATGGGCAAAAAGAGAGCTTCCCAGGTTTACCGAGAAACCTACTGCTATGCCCAACACGAAGCTTGCCATTACGACGAGAACGATTATGCCGACAGGCAGGTAACTTTTGGCCATTCCTTAGCTTCCTCTGCAAATAAAAATGGTAGCCCCAAGGGGATTCGAACCCCTGTTGCCGGGCTGAGAACCCGGAGTCCTAGACCGCTAGACGATGGGGCCAAAAATACTGGCTGGGGGAGGTGGACTCGAACCACCACTACATGATCCAGAGTCATGCGTCCTGCCAATTAGACGATCCCCCAAGGTTGCATTATTTGTGGCGAAAGCTATGTTACCATGACTTTTGTCTTAGCGCAAGGCCCGAGGCAAAAATCTTTAAGACGGATCTTTCTTTGCGTGTTACAATTTATTCGCCGTTAATTCAACAGCGAATATTACGTCCGATCAGGCGATAGAATAAAAATTAACAGGAGGTGTTTTGTATTGAAGTTGGAGAGCTTGTCCTACAAGGAATTGCTTAAAAAAAGGCCCCTGAACGTCCAGGCCATATACGGAGACGAACCCGTGGGCCTGGTCAGCGGCAGGGACATAATCGAGGCGGCAAGGAAGAAGGGCGCCGTAATTTTGGCGGCAAATGCAAGAAATCCCTTGACGATAAAGGGCGTGTTTAGGGCCGCAAGGAAGCTCAACGCAGCCGTCCTGATAGAGCTTGCGAAGTCCGAAGCGACTTATTGCGGCTGTACCTATGACAACGTCCCGGATTACGCGGTAAAATACTCAAGTGAACTGGGCCACGGCATAGTCTTCGGATTGCATGTGGATCATTACGCCATAAAGTCCATGTCTGACGTATATAAGGCCATAGCCCATCTCCGTCAGATCGTGGAGCGCGGCTGGACCTCGGTTGCAGTCGATGCCTCCCACAACCCGGACTGGGAAAACCTCATGTATACACGCGACGTGGCACAGCACATCCCTGCCTACCTGGGCCTTGAGGTCGAGGTGGGAGAGATAAAGGGGCCCGGCGAGCTTACCACGGTGGAGGAGGCCCTCTTTTTCGTGGGTGGGCTCAATTCCTGGTGCATCTTCCCGGACCTTCTTGCCATATCCAACGGGAGCATGCACGGCACCTACGACAAGACCGTGGGGCAGATTGAGGGCATAGACCTAAACAGGACGAAGGAGATAGCCGATGCAGTTTCCCGCTACGGAGTTTCCATAGCCCAGCACGGCATCTCGGGCACTCCTTTGGACAAGGTCGCCATGTTCGCCAGGTACGGCATAAACAAGGGCAACGTGGCTACGCTGTGGCAAAACATAATATTTGGCCTGGAGATGGAGCCCGATACCGGAAATGCGGTCATTAAGGACGGCTCTTACGTAAAAGACCCCGGCAGGGGCATCCCCGTGGAGCTGTGGAACAAGATCGTGGCCTGGGCCGACGAGCAAGGCTACAGCAGAAAGTCCGGCGATTACAAGAAGGCAAACAAGCCCTTCCACGACCAGATAATGGCCTTGCCGGAGGATGTACAGGAGCGCATCATCGCCGAGACTGAGGAATGGGCCGTCAAGTACATAAAGGCCTTTGGCAGCGAGGGCACGGCAGAGCTGGTCTTGGAGGTGGTCTCTTCCAGGAGGGATTACAATTCCACTCCCGAGCGAAGGATCTTTCACTCAAGAAGCGAGTTCGCTCCCGAAAAGGCTCCCGACGCAGGCAGGGCAAAGAAGGCGGAAGGCAAGGATTTCTCGGATTAGGAAAGCCTTGAGCGGTGAAAAAGTTTTAAAGACCATTTTTTAAGATTTGGCTTGGAGGGAGACCTATGTCGCCCTCCATTTTGACGTGGAGGTGAAGTATTGTTGCAAAAAAGCACAGGCAAGCGCAGGCGACGTCCGCGAGGCGGTAAAGGAAGCGCTTCTTTGAAGTTCATTCCCCTGGGCGGCGTGGGGGAAATAGGCAAGAACATGAACGTACTCGAGTACGGAGACGACATACTGGTGATAGATTGCGGGTTGATGTTCCCCGACGAGGAGATGCTGGGGGTGGACTTCGTTATACCCGATCCTGCATACCTCATGGCAAACAGGGACAGGATAAAGGGCATCCTCATCACGCATGGTCACGACGACCATATTGGTGCCCTGCCCTTTATACTTCCCAGGCTTGATTGTCCCATATATGCGACCAGGCTTACGCTTGGCCTTATAAGGAGCAAGCTCGAGGAGGTAGCGCCGAAATACGAGCTCAAGGCCCACGAGATCGCGGCCGGAGATGTCCTCGAAATAGGGTGTTTCAAGGTTCAGCCTTTTTCGGTATGCCATTCCATACCGGATGGGGTAGGATATGCCATATACACGCCCGTCGGCGTAGTGGTTCACACGGGTGACTTCAAGCTGGATCCCACCCCGATCGACGGAAGGGCCACGGATTACGCCCTGCTGGCATCCCTCGGCACCAAGGGGGTGCTATTGATGATGTCCGATTCGACGAACGTCGAGCGCGACGGGTTTACCCCCTCGGAGCGGATGGTGGGAAAGACCATGGAGCAGACCTTTAGGCTCTACAGGAACAGGCGCATCGTGGTGTCCTCCTTTGCGAGTAACCTGCACAGGATCCAGCAGGTCATAGAGACGGCCGTGAGGTTTAACCGCAAGGTGGCCTTGATAGGAAGGAGCATGGTGGCAAACGTGGCCCGTGCCAGGGAGCTTGGCTACATGAATGTGGACGAAGATGTCTTCATCCAGCCGTCCGAGATAGAGGGCTTCCCGCACAGCAGGCTGGTGGTCATAACGACGGGAAGCCAGGGCGAGCCCTTTTCGGGGCTTGTTCTCATGAGCCGCGGAGATCATAAACACATAAAGCTAGGGCCAAAGGACCTGGTCGTAATAAGTGCCCTTCCCATACCGGGAAACGAACGGCTGGTGCACAGGACCATAAATGACCTCTTTAGGCAGGGCTGCGAGGTCATATATGAGGCCGAGCAGAACATCCACGTATCCGGCCATGCCTCCCGCGAGGAGTTGAAGATGATGTTAAGTTTAGTAAAGCCGACTTACTTTGTGCCGCTTCACGGCGAGTACAGGCACTTGGTCAGGCACAAGCAGTTGGCAGAAGAGCTGGGGTTGCCCTCAAAAAACGTCTTCGTCATGGAAAAGGGCGACGTGCTGAGCATGACCAAAAGACAGGCCAAGCTGCTTGAAAAGGTTCCCTCGGGAGCTTACATAGTGGACGGTCGCGCTTACAGCGACCTGAACGGACAATTGCTTAGCGAAAGAAGGGATTTGGCCGAGGACGGGTTGGTGTGCATATCGGCCGTATATGATCCGGCAGGCAACCTGCTTGCGCCCGTTTCCATAGAAAGCCGCGGATTTCTTCATCGCGCTGACGCCGACGAGCTCTACAGGTCCATAGAGGACGCCGTGGAGAAGGCCATAAAGGCTGCAAAGGCCGAAGGAAAGGACGAAGACGTCTCCTCGCGCATCAGAAGCGCGGTAAAGGGAGTCTTAAAGAGGTTTTCCATGTCTGCGCCCGTGATATTGGTCCTGACGAACGAGGTCCAAAGCGGCAACGGTTTTGCCTGTAAGTTTTCCCGAAGGGAGCAGATAAAATGACGCTCGTTCAATCCTTGGTCTTGGGCGCGCTTCAGGGATTTACGGAGTTTTTGCCCGTGAGCAGTTCGGGCCACCTCGCCCTGGCGCAGCGCCTCTTTGGCTTAAGCGATCCGCCGATTGCCTTCGATGTGTTCCTGCACTTTGCGACCATGCTTGCGACGCTTCTGTACTTCATGGGCGATATCCTAAGCCTTCTAAAGGAATGGTTATTGGGTTTTGCCGGCAGAGATCAGAGGAAAAGCGAGGGTTGGAGGTACGGATGGGCCGTCATTGCGGGGACCTTGGTGACGGCCTTGCTGGGCTTGCCTTTGGAAGGCGCAGCGACAAGGGCCTTTGCCGTTCCCTGGGCCGTGGCCTGCGGGCTGGTCGTGACGGCCTCGCTTTTGGGTTTTGCTTCGCGCATCCCGGTAAGCGACAAGCAGGTTTCCCTCGGCACCGGAATTCTGGTGGGCCTGGCTCAGGGGATCGCGGTGATGCCGGGGATATCAAGGTCGGGCAGCACGATCGTGGCGGCCTTGATGGCAGGCGTCAGGAGGGAGGAGGCCTTTCGCTTTTCCTTTTTGCTTTCCTTGCCCGCCATAATGGGAGCCACCCTTCTTGAGGGAATGAAAGCCCTTCGGGAGGGAGTCTTTTTGCCGGACGGCTGGGCTTACGGATGCGCATTGGCCTTCCTCTGTGGCCTTGTGTCGCTTCATTTTATGAGGAAGGTCGTCGTCTTCGGGAAGTGGAAATACTTTTCCCTGTACTGCCTTGTCGTAGCTGCCATAGGGTTTATCATTGGGTTGTTGTAGTTGATCTTTGAAGCGAAAGGGTGAACCTGCAGACATGAATAACGCCGCAAGAATAATCTTGGCCTCGAACAGTCCCAGGCGGCGGTCTTTGCTTGCCGACCTTTTGGGATGGGAGGTGTTGTTCGTAACGTCCGGCGTAGAAGAAGACGTCAACGGTTTCAGGATCCCTGAGGATGCGGTAAGACATCTTTCTGCCCAAAAGGCGATGTCCGTGGCATCTTCTTACGACGACCTTTTTGTCATAGGGGCCGACACGATCGTCTACATCAATGGTCATATCCTGGGGAAGCCCTCATCCGTGGAGGAAGCCTTCGAGATGCTCCTTGAACTTAACGGCAGAACTCACGAGGTTTACACAGGCATTGCCGTCGTAAAAGGAGAAATTTTGAGGGTAGATCACGAGGTCACGCGCGTTACGTTTAGAAACATGAGTCCCAAAGCCCTTTTGGCCTACGCCGAGACCAAGGAAGGCTTGGATAAGGCAGGTGCTTACGGCGTGCAGGGCAAGGGGGCCTTGCTCGTCGAAAGGGTCGAAGGGTGCTTTTATAACGTGGTCGGCCTTCCTCTGGCGAAGCTTTCTGCGATGCTTCAAGACCTGGGCTGGCCGCTTGAGGACCAATGGAGGTGTGTCCGTTGAACGCTTTTCTCAAAAAAATATCACTGCTTCTCCTGATCCTGGCAATCGCTGCAGGAGCGGTTGGGCTTATCCCCAGATTTAAGGAGGAGATGGCCAAAAAAGACGTAGCCCTCCTGGTGGAATACTCAGACATTGACGTCATGGCACGCCAGGCAGGCCTAAGCTTTGATGAGATGCTGAAACGCCTTCTTAAGGACGGGATCACTGCAGTTTCGTTTAAGGACCTCACCGGCACGGACCTGCGCGACGGCGACACGCCCCTTCTTTGGGGGACGTTAAGGGACCTGCTTCCCGAAGGAGACTTCGACGGCCTTTCCGGGAATGCCGCTCTCCTTGTGCCTAAGGAATACGATGACTGGTTCTTCAAGAAGTACCTGGAGGCCCGCTTTCCCGGATGTGTGACCCGTGCCGTACCCGAGGGCAGCATATACGTATTGCCCAGAGAGCCCAAGGAGCTCTTGGAGGTTGGGATCATCCCCGACCCCATGGCCTTCAAGCATCTTGCCCGCTTAAACGTCCCCTTGGTTTACAGGCCTTCGCCTACCTTCGGATTGTCCTCGGATGACGTGGCAAAAAGCCTGGACTTACTGTTTGCGTCGCTTTGGAGGCTTCGCGGCGTCTTGCCGCAGGGTGCCGTGATGTTCGGCTATCCCGACATGGCACCTTTGATCGACGTGATGCACAAATATGGCGCCCTTTTGCTCCAGCCGGAGTTCGTCCGCTTCATAGGCGGAAACGAGGCATATAGGGCTTCATTTCCCGACGTCCTTTCGCTGCACAGCGTGACGACCCCTGAGATCATATCGAGAAACCTGTCCCGTTCCTCTTTGGTCGAACGCTTTGCCAGGGCGGCTAGGGAACGGTCGGTTCGTGTCTTATTGCTTCGACCTTACGACATATCCTCAGGTCCGTGGATAGATGCCTTCGAGCAGGACCTGGCCTCCTTGAAAGCCTTGCTTCAAAGGGACGGGTTCGCATTTAGGTTTGGGGACCCATACCCTAACTTTGGCCACACACCTTGGGCTTTCCTGTCCTTTTTGGCGGCGGGCTTGTGCGTGATTACGTTTTTGTTGTCTATGGGAGAAAGAGAAATTTTTAGGTCGCGCAACTTCGTGCTGCTTTGCGTTGTTGCGGTGGTCATCTTGGTCCTTGGCGCTAACCGCATCGCCCTTTTTGCCAAGTTAGCGGGGGCGCTTCTTGCTGCCTTTGGCGCGTCTGCGGCGGCTTTGGCCGCGCTTGAGGCCAAAAAGCCCCTAAGCGGGCTGTGCGTGGCCTTCGGGATGGTCATCGCCGTGGGCTTTGCGTTGTCATCCTTTTTTGGAATGCCCCTTTACATGCTGCGCCTTGCGACCTTTTCGGGCGTCAAGGCCACGTTGTTGCTGCCACCTTTGTTCGTCTTGCTTCATGACGCCTCAAAGCGTCGATATCCCGAGGGCGTCTGTGACGTATTGAAGCGTCCACCCCTTTGGGGAGAGCTTTTTGCCCTCTTCGTGATATTGCTTGCGGCGGCGATACTGCTTGTACGAAGCGATAACGTTTCCCTGGTCCCGCGGTGGGAGGTTGCCATGCGAGATATGTTTGAGCGCTACCTTGTGGCAAGGCCGCGAAACAAGGAGATATTCGTTGGATATCCGGCGCTGTGGCTTGCCTTCGTCATGGGTGCAATGAAGTCGAAGGTAAACTTCACCAGGCTTGGCTCGCAGCTTCACCTCTTGCTTCGCATGGCCTCATCTTTGGCCTTTGCGTCGGCCGTAAACAGCTTCTGCCATTTTCATACGAGGATATACTTCATATGTTGGAGGGTTTTTAACGGCCTGTGGGTGGGCTCGCTTTTCGGTCTGCTTTTGGTGCTTGTCTTCATTTTGGCCTTGAAGTTCAAGGTCATAAGGAGGTTGCTCTTCGTTGGCGAGGAAGTATGACCTTGCCATATGCGGATATTACGGCTTTGGCAATTTAGGCGACGAGCTTATTTGTCGTGCCCTGGTCGAAATGGCCGTGGGCTTGGGGCTTGAAAGAAGCCGCATCTGCGTTCTTTCTTGCGACCCTCACCTTACGGGATCAAGCCTCGGGGTTGACTCCGTGGACAGGTGGAATTTTTTTGAGGTTTTTAAGGCATTAAGGCAAAGCAGGAGCCTGCTTTTGGGCGGTGGGGGGTTGTTTCAGGATTCGACGAGTTTGAGGTCCTGTTTATATTATTGGGGAGTTACCCTGTTGGGTCGCCTGCTTGGCGCTACGCCTTGGGCCTTCGGTCAATCGGTGGGGCCTTTAAGGTCAAAGACGTCCAGATTTCTTGCCCGGCACGCCTTAAAGGCCTGCCGCGTTAGGTTTGTGAGGGACGAAGCCTCAAGGGATCTCTTGTCATCGATGGGACTTGACAGCCAAATCTTGCCGGACCCTGTATTTTACTTTGCTTCCTGTATGCCCAAAAACTTTAGATCAGGCAGCGTCTTGGCCTTAAACGTCAGGCCCCTTTCCGGCGGCGAGAATACGGCAGGTTTGCTGTTTCAAGCGGTCAAGGCCTTCTGCGATGCACGGGGGTATCGCACGAGGGCGATATGCCTGTGCGAGGAAGACCTGCTAGAATTAAGGCGACTGGGCGAACGTTTAGACGAGGCGATCGTGGTCAAAGACCTGAAGGATATAGCTTCTGCATTTGAAGACGTCAGGTATGCCGTGGGAATGCGTCTTCATTTTTGCCTGCTGGCGCTACTTTTCCGCGTCCCGGTCGTTGCCGTTCCCTACGACCCTAAGGTCAGGTCCTTTGCCTTAAGTTGGGACATTCCGCTTTGGGAGAAGGGCGCAGACCTGGGAAACCTAATCTCAAAGGCCAAGGTCGCCCAGGACGATGAAATAAATTCGGCAAGAGAAAATTTGACGGAAGGTTTTGCGTTTGCAATAAGGAAAATATTGGGAGATGAATGCGTTGGAGCGCGATCTTGAATTGCAGTTGCGTCGCATAGCGGTGGAGGTCAGAAAAGACGTGCTCAGGATGATATCGATCGCCGATTCGGGCCATTTGGGGTCGTCTTTTTCCTGCGTCGATATACTTGTATACCTTTACTTTCATCTTATGAAAGTAAACCCCGCGGAGCCGGATTGGATGGAAAGGGACAGGTTCGTCTTGAGCAAAGGTCACGCCTGTCCCAGCCTTTATGCGGTCCTGGCGCGAAAGGGCTACCTTGAAAGGGAGGAGCTTTGGAACTACAGGAAGCTCGGATCCCTGCTTCAGGGACATCCCCTATACATAAACACCCTGGGCATCGATGCCCCGTCGGGCTCTCTTGGTATGGGCGCCGGCATATCCTGTGGCATGGCCATGGCGCTAAAAAGCCTTTCCTTGGACAGCAAGGTGTTTTGCCTCATGGGAGATGGGGAGCTTCAGGAGGGTTCCTGCTGGGAGGCCTTCATGACCGCCTCGCACTGGAAGCTTGACAACCTCTTCTTTGTGATAGACCGCAACGGCCAGCAGATGGAAGGACACACCGAGGCCATAAAGGCCCTGGAGCCGTTAAAAAGAAAGCTTGAGTCCTTTGGACTGGTGTGTTTTGAGACGGATGGGCATGACTTCAGCTTGATAGATGAGGCCTTTGCGCAGGCTTCTTTAGCCAAAGGCCTTCCCAAGGCGATAATAGCCCACACCAAATGGGGCAGAGGGATAACCTTGGCGGAAAATGGCGGAATACCCGTCAAGGCGAGCTTGTCCCGAAACGAAGTCACCATGCTGCTCGACGAATTGAACAGGGAATCCATGGCCTTAAGCGAGGAAGGAAGATGACGATGGAAACGAGAAGCACCAGGGAAGCCTTGGGCGACGCGCTGGTAGAGCTTGGAGGTCTCGACGGGGACGTCGTAGTTATAGATGCCGACGCCGCTTCTTCCACCCATGTCAAGGCCTTTGCCGACGGGTTTCCGGACAGGTACTACAACGTCGGGATAGCCGAGCAAAACATGATAGAGGTGGCAAGCGGCATGGCCTTAGTTGGCAAGAAACCCTATGCCACGGCCTTTTCTTCCTTTTTGGCCGGAAGGGCCTACGATCAGATAAGATGTTGCGTTGCCATGCCCAATTTAAACATAAAGCTCATAGCCACTCATGCCGGGATAACGGTGGGAGAAGACGGCGCCACGCACCAGATGCTGGAGGACGTTGCCCTGATGCGCGTCTTGCCAAACATGAGCGTGATGGTCCCTGCCGACTACTGGTCCGCTAGAAACATGATCATATCGTCTCTGAAAAGCGATAAGCCGCTTTATGTTAGGCTCGGAAGGGCCGAAGTTCCGATGTTTTACTCGCCGCGAGACGAGTTTGCCATTGGCGGCGGCAGGATAGTGAGGGAGGGCAAGGACGTCACGATCGTGGCTTGTGGTATCATGTTGTTTGAGGCGTTGAAGGCCGCAGACATATTGGCACGCCAGGAGATAGAGGCAGAGGTCATAGATTGTTACAGCATAAAGCCCTTGCCCGAGGACCTGATCCAATCCTCCGTAAGACGAACGGGCTGCTGCGTAGTGGCCGAGGAACACAATAGGATAGGCGGATTGTGCGGCGCGGTGGCCGAGAGCTTGTGCGTTAATTATCCGGTACCCGTCAGGTTTGTGGCCATAGATGATCGGTTCGGCGAAAGCGGGACGCCTGCCGAGCTGCAGGAGTATTATTCCATTAAATTTCGCGAGATCGTTGGAGCTGTAGCCCAAGTCTGGGCCACTAGAAGGCGGTGAAAAGATGGAGATAAGGATGGCCGGGGTATCCAAGATCTTCGACCCCGATATAGTTGCCCTGGAGGACGTGTACCTCAACGTCAAGAAGGGCGAATTCGTCTACTTCGTCGGGCACACGGGCTCGGGAAAGACGACATTGCTTAGGCTGATAAACAGGGAATTGATCCCCACGTCGGGCCAGATAATGGTGGGGAAGTACAACTTAAGGAAGTTGAGGCTGGGGCAGCTCCCCTACTATCGAAGGCAGATAGGCGTAGTCTTCCAGGACTTCAAGCTCCTTCCGCACTTGAACGCGGCAGAAAATGTGGCCTTCGTCCTGGAGGCGATAGGGGTTCCCAAAAGGCAGGTCGAAGAGCGGGTCAAGGCCGTGTTAAGCAGGCTTGACCTCTGGAGGAGGAGGTTTTTGTATCCCGAACAGATGTCGGGAGGGGAGCAGCAGAGGCTTGCCATAGCGAGGGCCGTGGTGAACATGCCTTCCCTTTTGATCGCCGATGAGCCTACGGGCAACCTGGACATGGAGACGGCAGAATCCATAATGGAGATACTTTTTTCCATAAACGCCACGGGTACCACCGTGCTCATGGCCACGCACAACCAATACATAGTCGATGCCTTCAGGGCAAGGGTGGTCGAACTTGACAGGGGGCGCATCGCAAGGGACGAGCCGAAGGGTGAGGTGGAACTTTATGGCGACCTTTAGGTATATATTGAGGGATACGGCAAGGCTTCTCACGCGCCACTTCGCTGTGGTCTTTCTGACGCTGCTTACCATAATTGCCGTCTTTCTGGCGGTGGGGATGAGCATACTGCTGTCGGTGAACGTAACCTCGCTGGCCTCTCAGATCGAAAGCGACCTCACCATCGAGGCCTACCTCAAGGCTAAGGCGGACGTAGAGGCGGTTATGGGAAAGCTTGCGGAAATGCCCCAGATTAAAAACGCCCGTTACGTCTCCCCGGAGGAAGCCCTAAAAAGGCTTGACGAAAAGTTGGGCCAAGGCGATCAGATAATATCGCTTCTTGGGGACAATCCGCTTCCTCCAAGCGTTATAATAACAGTTGATAGGGCAGAAAATTTGAATGACGTAGCCCGCGAGGTCGAGGCCTTTCCGGAGGTCGAAGACGTGATATACGCTGGCGAGGTGGCCGAACGGCTTGCGTCGTTGGCTTACTTTTTGAATAGGTTTGCCCTGGCCGTCTTCGTTATCGCCCTGGTGACCAGCCTGGTGGTGATGATGAACACCATAAGGATAGCCCTTTATTCGAGAAGAGAGGAAATAGGCGTCATGCTGCTCGTCGGCGCAACGCCAACCTATGTGTCCCTTCCCTTCCTCTTGCAGGGCGTGATATTGGGGGGAAGCGGAGCCCTTGTGGCGCTCCTTTTCCTGATCAAGGCTTACAGGTGGCTTTTGGAAGTCTTGTCCAAGGCCCTTCCCTTCTTCAACATGCTCGATTCGCCGCAGATCACGCTTTGGCTTTTCTGTTTGCTTGTGGGGGGCGGGGTGGCCTTGGGGTGGCTGTGCAGCTGGACGGCTGTATATCAGCATATCCGAAGGGCGTTAAAACCAAGGTAGAGCGAAAGGCGAGGTGAAGGTCGTGAAAGCAGGGGGAAAAAGTAAAATTTGGGCCGCCCTTTTTGCGGTATTTGTCTGCATTGGGCTTCTTATGCCCAATTCTTATTGCCTTGCCGACGACCTGGAAACTCAGATACAAAGGGAACAGCAAAAGTTGGAATACATACAAAAAAAGATCTCCCAACACAGAAACCAGGCCGCTTCCTACGGTAAACAGGAACAGAACTTGTTGACCAAGCTTGAAGAGGTAAACCAAAGGGAAGAGCTTGCCAAGCAAAAGATCAAGGTGCTTGAGCTGAAGGAAAAAAAGCTCAACGCCAAGATAGCAGAACTTACGCAGAAGATAAAGCGCGAGGAAGCAGTCCTTGCCAAGGCCAAGGATGCCTTGCGCAGCCGCGTCATTTCACTTTACAAGTACGGGTCGCTCAGTCAGTATAAACTGCTCTTTGCTGCAGAAAACGTGCAGGAAGCCTTGAGCATGAGTTACCTGCTTGGCAGGGTGGCCAGGGCCGACAGCGAGCTTATATTGGAGGTAAAGGAAAAAAAGGCCTCCCTTGAGTCCTCCAAACGACAGCTTCAGGGCCAAAGACAGGAGCTAGTGTCCAACAAAAAGGCCCTGGAGGCCCAGCGGAGCGAACTTCTTCGAACGCAAAGCGAGCAAAAGCGCCTCCTTGCAGAGATAAGGCGTCAAAAAAAGCTGCACGAACAGGCAGCTGCCGAGCTTGCGGCATCGCAGAGGGAGCTGCAGAATAAGATAAAATCGCTTCTTGCTGAAAAAAGAAGAAGGGCTGCTGCCTCAAAGGGACGAACGGCGACGTTGACGGCGCCCAAGGGGAAGTTGTTGTGGCCTGTCACTGGTCCCATAAACAGCACCTTTGGGACGAGGGTGCATCCCGTCTTTAAGACGAAGACAGTCCATACGGGGTTGGATATAGAGGCTGCTCACGGCACACCCGTTAAGGCGGCGGCGCGCGGGGAGGTCCTTTTTACCGGTTGGCTTAAGGGGTACGGACAGGTTATAATACTTGATCACGGCGGGAACATGACGACGGTTTACGCCCACCTTTCCGGGATAGACGTAAGGGAAGGTCAAGTGGTAGAGCAGGGGTCCACAATAGGCAGGGTCGGAAATACGGGCGTGGCTACGGGCCCGCACTTGCACTTTGAGGTCCGCATTAACGCTAATGCCGTCGATCCGCTCAAATATCTGGCAAGGTGATAATTTTTTAAAGGCAGGGATATAGGTGAAAAAGCTTACAGACAAGAATAAGCGTTTCATTTTCGGTTTAATTGCCATAATTGCGCTTATCGGCGGCTGGTTTATGGCTGATGGGACCGGCAGCGAGATACAGCTTAAGGACATATTGCCCTTCGAAACTCAATACGTCTGGATGATGAAGCAGGCAAGGACGATACTTGAGACCTATCATGTAAACGGCGATAAGGACAAGAAAAGTGACGAGGAACTTTTCTACGGAGCCATGAAGGGCATGGTGGCTGCCTGGGGAGATCCCTACAGCAGATTTGTAGACCCTAATGAGCTAAAGCAGGAAGAGATAGACATAGAAGGAGAATATGGAGGGTTGGGCCTTTACATAGGAAGCAGGGACGGAAAAATCCTGGTGGTTAGCCCCATCGAGGGAACTCCTGCCGATAAGGCGGGCTTGCAGCCCATGGACGAGATAGTCAAGGTGGACGACGACGTCGTGCTGGGATGGAACATAAATGACGTCGTTGAAAAGTTGCGCGGAAAGCCCGGCACTAGCGTGACCGTCTGGGTGAGGCGCGAAGGACACGACGAGCTGCTCCGCTTTGACATGACGAGAGAGCTGATAAAGATCGATTCGGTCAATCAAAAGCGGCTGACGAACGACGTCGCTTACATAAGGATCACGCATTTCACCCAGAAGACGGCCGAGGAGATGCAAAGGGCCTTAAATACGGCCCTTGAGACCAAGGCCAAGGGTTTGGTTTTGGACTTAAGAAACAACCCCGGCGGGTTGCTTGACGCCTCAGTCGCCGTGGCCGACTACTTTCTTGACGGCGGCGAAGTGGTAAGCATCAAAGGCAGGGTGGAGAAGGCAAACGAAGTCTACGAGGCCAAGCCTGGGGTGCTTTTTGCCGGCCCAGTGAGCGTCCTCATAAACGAAGGAAGTGCCAGCGCCTCCGAGATAGTGGCCGGTGCTCTCAAGGACAGAAACAGGGCCGTCTTGGTGGGCGAAAAGAGCTTCGGCAAGGGCTCCGTGCAGACGCTCTTTAAACTTCCCGACGGTTCGGGACTTTTTGTCACGATCGCCAAATACTACACGCCCTCCGGCGTTACCATCGACGGCGTGGGCATAAAGCCCGACATAGAGGTGAAGGGCAAGTACACGGGAGATTTAAAGGACGACGCCCAACTGCAGCGTGCCCTAAAAGAGGTCGAAGGCCTGCTGGCCAAGGCATCAGACAAATAACCCGGGTACTATGAAGACATCGGATAGGTTCAAATGGGCTGTAATTGCGTTCATATTGGGATTGGGGCTGGCTTTGATATTTTGTGCCCTAAGAAGGGATGCCTTGCTAGAGCGCTCGCTTCAATCTACAGCCGTAAGCTCAAGCACGTCTGCTTCTGACCCGTCAAATCAGTCTGGGGAACGTTCTAGCGGGACGAAGACGGCAGACAAACTGCAAGACGAGCCAACCTCAAATGGCAATGAAGATACCCTTCTCGATGGGCCTTTCATCGCCATCGTGGTGGACGATCTGGGGTTTTCCTACGCCAGGGCCGAGGAGCTTTCAAGGATAAATCTGCCTCTGACGTGGGCCATAATACCCTTTCAGAGCGCAAGCGAAAGGACGGCAAGGCTTGCGACCCAAAAGGGGATCCCCTTTTTGGTCCATATACCCATGCAGGCCTTCAGCGATAAGGACGGAAAGGGTTATATGGTCGCAACCTCCATGAGAGACGAGGAGATCAAGGAAAACGTGCGTAAGGCCTTTCGGTCGCTTCCCGGAGCCATAGGCGCAAACAATCACCGCGGTTCGGCTGCCACCTCCGATATGAGGGTAATGCGCGCCGCCATGGAAGGTCTCAAGGAAGAAGCCCAAAGGGGAAATTTTAAGGTATTTGTCGACAGCAGGACGGCCTCTTCGTCGGTGGCTGCAGCTGAGGCAAAGAGGGCAGGCTTGCTGGCCTTGGAAAACGGCGCCTTTGTCGACCATCTTGAGGACGTTAAGTTTATGCGATCGCAGCTTGAGCGAGCCGCAAGACAGGCGCAAAAGAACGGCTATGCCGTTGTCATATGTCATGCACGCCCCAAGACATTGGTCTTTTTGAAGGAGTTAAGTCAAAATCCCGTAGTTGGTGTAAAATTTGTGACCGTGGAGGAGTTAGTGCGCCATTTGAGAGGGGAGCGTAATCATGAGGGGCACAGCTGAAGTCATCGTAGGAATGCAGTGGGGAGACGAGGGTAAAGGCAGGGTCGTGGACGCCGTAATGCCAAAGTGCGATGTGGTAGTGCGCTATCAGGGGGGTGCCAATGCCGGACACACGGTCATAGTGGAGGGCAAAAAATACGTCTTTCATATCCTGCCCTCGGGCATGCTTTACTCCGGCAAGGTCTGCGTCGTGGGCAACGGCGTTGTGGTTGACCCCGACAGGTTATTTGAGGAGCTGGGCGAGCTCTCATCGCAGGGCATGGACAGGGCCAGGTTGGTAGTGAGCGGTTCGGCTCACGTCGTAATGCCCTACCATAAGGTCTTGGACCAGCTGGAAGAAAGCGTGAGATCCAAGGAAAAACGAATAGGAACGACGGGTCAGGGCATAGGTCCCTGCTACGTCGATAAGTTCAACAGGACGGGCATAAGGGTGTACGACCTGATGCATCCCGATATGCTTCGCGATAAGCTGGATTACATCCTGGGCTTGAAAAACCAGATAATAACCAGGATATACAAGGAAACGCCAATGTCCTTCGATGCGGTTTACGAAAAGGCCATGTCCTGGAGCGAAAGGCTGTCCGTCTATATCGGTGACGGTTCAGCCATTATCGCAAAGGCCTTAAACGAGGGCAAATGCGTCCTCTTTGAGGGCGCTCAAGGTACATTGCTTGACATAGACCACGGCACCTACCCCTACGTTACAAGCTCCAATCCGACCTGCGGCGGGGTGTTCACGGGCACGGGCGTGGGGCCAAAAAGCATTGACAAGATCATAGGCGTGGCCAAGGCATACTGTACCAGGGTCGGCGAGGGCCCTTTCCCTTCCGAGGACCTGGGCGAAATGGGCAAATACCTGAGGGAAAAGGGCCGTGAGTACGGCGCTACGACGGGACGCCCCAGGAGGTGCGGCTGGCTTGATTTGGTCGCCTTGAAATATGCTGCGAGGATCAACGGTGCTACCCACCTTGCGCTAACCAAGCTTGATGTGTTGTCGGGACTTGAGGAGATAAAGGTGTGCGTGGCCTACGAGTACGAGGGTAAAAAGCTCGAGGATTATCCGGCAGACACCTGGATGCTATCCCAGGTCAAGCCCCTTTACAGGACGTTTAAGGGGTTTAGCGAGGATACCAGTGGGGCAAAGGCCATGGAGGACCTTCCTCAGGCCGCACGCGATTACGTTAAGTTCATAGAGGATCAGACGGGGCTTCCCGTCATGATGTTGGGCGTAGGTCCCGACAGAAAGGAAACCATCTATAGGGAAGTCTAGGTGAGCTTTTCGTCGATATGTCTAAATCGCAAGTCGAGGGCAAAAATTTAAAGGCAGTCTTCATAATAAGCGACGGCATCCGCGGACACGTCAATCAAAGCCGCGGCGTCGCTCATTTTTTATCCGAGCTTACAGGTTGCCGTGTATATGAGCTTGAAATTAACGAAGCAACGACAAATTTACCTGAGGCCTCCTTAGGCCACAAAAGTTTATCGGCCGGACTCAAGGGCTTTTACCTGCTTAAGGTTCTTGGGCGAAGGCTTGCGGCAAAAGACGAAGGTTTCATCCGCCGATGGCTTGCCCGCGCAGGGGCACTTAGCCTGCTTGATAGGGCAAAAAATCTGCTTGACGCCTCGGGAGTAAAGCAAGAAAACGCCCTTTTCCTGTCAGCGGGAAGCAGTGCGTCGCTTTACTGTTTTGCCCTTGCTCGACTGCTTAAATGCAGGTGTGCAACCATAATGACCCCCTCCGGCCTGGGAGTGAGTCCCTTTGATTTTGCCATCGTGCCAAAGCACGACTGTCCCAAGCCGGCCTGCAACGTATATGTCACCTTAGGTGCACCAAACATGGTAACCCCCCAAAAAATACGCAGCGAAGCCGATGCCTTAAGCAGGCTTTATCCTCCCCTGTCTCATAAAAGGATAGGCCTTCTTTTGGGCGGAAGCGACGGAAATTACGAGCTGACCTCCCGGTGGGTCGGACAAAACCTTGAGCCCCTGTTTGAGCATGCATCCGATGAGGGCATGGACCTCTACGTTACGACATCGAGGCGCACTCCACGAGATGTGGAAGACATGCTAAGGAAGATGCGCGACAAATACCCATGCATCAGATATTTGTGCATCGCCTCATGCGACCCTTACAACCCCGTCTATGGCATCTTCGGGCTTGCCACGCACCTGCTGGCCACGGAGGATTCCGTATCCATGATATCCGAGGCCGCCACGGCAGGTTTCTGCGTGGGGGTTTTGCCCGTTGAGCGGAAAAAAAGCCTAAAGAGGGCCGTGGAAGGTCTTTGCAGCTTTTTGATCTCGACCAAGGTCTTGTCGCCCAAACGGCTTTTCGGGGTGCCAAAGTTCGTCTTGGCCATCGACGAGCTTTGCAGCTTGGGCCTTGCCCGATGGATTAAAAGCGCAAGCGAATTGCGGGCTTTCTTAAACGGCAACAGCCCGGCCAAACACGGCCTGCAGTTTTGCGAGGCCAAAAACGCTGCCCGATGGATTGTCTCGGCCTTTGAGGAAGGGGAGACGGCAAGGTGAAAGGGGAGTCGCTTAAGGTAATTCAGATGCTTCCGGAGTTTCACGAAGGCGGCGTGGAGCGCCACGTCCTTTGGCTTTCCGGTGCGCTGGCAAAGCAGGGTCACGAGGTAATGGTCGTAAGCAAGGGTGGAAAGCTTGAAAGGTTTCTTGACGAAACAGTAAAGGTCTGGCACCTTCCCGTTCACGCCAAAAATCCCTTTACCGCCCTTTGGTGTGCTTTGCTTGTTGCCCGAAGAGCAAAAAGGGAAGGCTGGCAGATAATTCACGCCCACTCGCGCGTTCCCTTTTGGATCGCCTGGTGGGCAAGCTCTTTAAGCGGCGTTTCCTGGGTTGCGACTTTACACGCTACCTTCAGGCACTCCCGCGCCCTGGTTCCATTAAAAAAGGCCTGTGCCTGCATAGCGGTAAGCCAAACCGTTAAAGACCACCTTGTGCCATTTCTGTCGGACAAAGCTTTTGTGATATATAACGGGCTTTTGCCGACTGACGTCAGGTGGCAGGGCAGCCTAAGGGACGACCCCTTTAAGTTTCTTTTCGTCGGACGCCTGAGTCCCAAAAAGGGGTTGCAGGTCGCCTTAAAGGCGTTAGCTGACGTGGAGGGCAGATGGCTTTTAGACGTGGTGGGAGACGGCCCCATGCGGGCAGAGCTTGAGGATCTCGTCGAAAAACTTGGGCTTTCCCATAAGGTGAAGTTTTGGGGCTTCAGGGAGGACGCCGACGAGTGGATCGCCCGCTGTTCCTGCCTTCTGTTTCCTTCCTTCGAGGAGGGGATGAGCATGACGCTGATTCGGGCGATAGATATGGGGGTTCCCATCCTTGCCTCGGACATTCCCTCCGTCAGGGAGCTGTGCCTTAACCCAGAGGCTCTGCTTGAGCCAAAAGACAAAGGGTCATGGAAAAAGGGTATTGAAGATATCCTTCGCGAAAGAAAGGCCTTGCAGCTTTTCGACCGAGATAAAATAGGTACCATCGACGATATGGCAAGAGATGTCGCTAGTGTATACCAATTATGCATCAAGGAAACCGGAAAGGGGAAGCGACGGAATGCTGACCGCAGTTAAAAGCTGGCCTACGTCCGTATCGGGCAAGGATTTTGAGGTTGTCCTTTACAGGGTAAGGCCCGATGATTATCCCAAGGAGCTTTACGAACCGTGGTATGAAGACCCCCTGTACAAGCACCTTGACGTAAAAAGCATTTTAGTCTACGTCGGAGGCGCAGGCATGGGGGATGTCGTCATGATAAATCCCTTATTCAACGCCTTGAAAAAGGCATGGCCTGAAAGCCATATCACCTGGATAGGAGGCTTTTCCAACCCCGTTAAGTGTTTGTTAAAGGATAACGGGCTCATAGACGACGTGCTTTATACTGTAGTAAGAAAACACAGGCCTTCCGCCTTTCCCGAGTACGCCAGGTGGTGGCGCGATGGCAGGCGAATGGGCGAGGCGGATTTATTCATAGACACCCAACGTCAGTTCGTTCCGTCCTTGCTTTTTTCTTTGTGCTTCAAATATAAACATCGCATAGGCTACTCTAGCAAATGCTTCTTCAGCGACTGGAAGTTCAAGGAGCCCGACAGGCACAAGGTGCACGATACCTTTCAAACTTTGATCCTGGCAAGGAGGCTTGGCATCGAACCGCCCGATCCGCTGCACCGCATCCTCATACCCGAAAACTTCGAGCAGATTGCCGGTGATCTGTGGGAAAGGTACGGCTTTGGCGAGGCCGTTGCCATGTTTCCCTACAGCGCCAGGCCCGTAAAGGATTGGAACAGCCAATATTTCCTTTCCCTGGGTCGCATGCTGCTTAAAGAGGGTTTCAAAGTGCTTTTGTTCGGCGGTCCCGGGGATTTCGATAAATTAAGGAACCTGGCCGATCTCATGGGCAAGGGAGCTTATGTCCCATATCTTCTCACGGATCTTTCGATAGACCGTGAAATGTATCTTTCCATGGCTTTGCTTAAAAAGGCTGCTTTGACCGTATCGGTGGATTCGGGCGGGGCACATTTGTCCGCCGCCTTGGGCACGAAGACATTGGTGATCAGCTTGCTGTCGCGCGTCGATAAGTTCATGCCTGTGGGGAGACAGGTTTGGAGCATTTATCCCAAAATAGATTGCTCGCCCTGTCCCGACAGAAACATGAAGGCCTGCGGGCAAGAGCGTTGGTGCGTAAAGGGGATTACGCCCCGGATTTTATACGAGGCCGCAACCTTGTTGCTTTCAGGCGAGGAGGCAGAGCAATGAAAAAGATCCTTCAGGCCATTGACGCGGGAGGCTGGGGTGGCGCCGAAAAGGTAGTTGTGATGATATCAAACGAGCTTGCCGGCATGGGTCACGACGTGGAAGTCTGGGTCAGAAGGGGCTCCCTCTTGGTGGAGCATTTGTCTTCCGAGGTCAAAGTCAGGGTCATGCCCTTTATCAACGACTACGAGCCCTTTACGCCCCTTCTTTTTGCAAGGGCTCTTAAGACCTTTGACGTAGTCCACGTGCACCTGGGCCGTGCAGCGCTTTTAAGCGGCTATGCGGCGAAGTTTCTGCCCGAAGAGCTTAGAAGAAAGCTTTTTTGCCATATGCATCTCTACCACAAGCCCAAGCATTACAAAGGCCAAGGGCAGATAATTTGCGTCTCGAAGGCCGTGGAAGATTACGTTAAAAAGGCCATGCCCTGGGTGAAGCGGACCTGGGTGGTCTATAACGGCATAGACATGAGCGGTGCCCCTTTGGCCGAGCCTCTAATCCCCAAAAAACGGGACGTCTTTAGGATAGGGCTTCTTGCCTCCTTTAAGGCCGAGAAGGGCCATAGAGACCTCATAAAGGCCTTTGGCGGGCTTAGTAGGCGTTTGCCCGTCGAGCTTCTGCTTGGAGGAGAAGGCCCCCTACTTTTTGAGGCAAAAAAATTGGCTTCGGATTTGGGCGTGGAAGATAAAGTAAATTTCCTTGGAGCCGTTCCTCCCGAAAAGGCCTTTTCCTTCTGGAAGTCCTTGGACGTCGCGTGCGTTCCGTCTTACGCAGAGGGTTTCCCCCTGACTTTGATTGAAGCCATGTCCTGCGGTCTGCCGGTAGTGGGCTACGCCGAGCCGGGCATCGTAGAGGCAATGGGAAACGAAGGGCTCCTCCTTCCCGTGGGAGATGTTGGAGCTTTGGCTGCTGCGCTTGAGAGGATAATCGCAGACGAAAGCCTGAGGAGGCAGCTTTCGTCTTTGAGCCTCAAAAGAAGCGGGCTTTTTTCGGCAAAAAGCATGGCAGAAAACCTGCTGAAGGTGTATGAGTCGGCCCTTTATGTTTGATCCTGGATGCGTCTGGCCCTTGTTTTTTTCTCGTATCTTTTGCGCGTTAAATTTACAAAGGCATCCGGGAGATACATCGCCAGGAATAGCTTAAAGTACAGATCGGTCCTCTTCATAAAAAGCATCAGGTTACAGCCGTCCGCCAGCTTGCTTCGCAGGCTTTGAGCAAAGGCCATTGCCCTAAACCGCTCTTTGCCGTAGACCAGCACGACCTTTTGCAGATATGCTACGTAAGCGCTTGGGATGACGAGGGATGTTAATGTCCTGTATGCCTTTGTGTCGGTCTTTCCTATTTTTTCCATGAAGGCCTTGCATCTTAGGTAGGCCGTCAGCTCGTGGAGGTTTGCCTCTATTTTGAGCTTTTGAAAGGAATGGCTTGTCGAGCCGGGATGTTGGCGCCAGAAGGCCAGGCTTTCTTTCACGCAGGCGACGCTTTCGGCTGTGGCCAGGGCCTTTATGAGGAACTCGTTGTCTTCCGCACATATGCAGTTTGGGGTATAGCGTATGCCGTTTGCAAGAAGAAAGTCTCTCCTGTACAGGACGGCTCCTCCCCATATCGATACCTTGCCGACCAGGTAGTCATATAACACATCTATCCCCTTTGCAGGGTTGGCTTTCGGGTAGCTGTGTTTATCGTCGTATCTGCCTATCGGCTTTCCCTCTTCGTCTATGAAGTCGTGCCCGCAAAAGGCCATTTCTGAGTCGTGCCTTTCCATCTCTTCGATTAACTTTAAAAAGCAGGAGGGATCGAACAGGTCATCATGGTCGCAGAAGGCGACATATTTCCCATCTGCCTCAGAAAAGCCCCTGTTTCTTGCCACGCTCACCCCCGCCTTTGCCTGGGATATCACTTTAACTGCGTGCCTGCTTTTCTCGGCAAAGGATCTCATGATGTTCAATGTGTCGTCCGTCGAGCCGTCGTCGACGAGTATCAGCTCTATGGGCTCATAGTTCTGATTTTCCAGGGAGTCAAGCGTCCCTGGAAGGTATTTGGTTCCGTTATAAACAGGAATTATCAGGGAAAGCAAACCCGACATGGCGCGACCTCCATATTTAATTTATAATTCACCATGCGGTATGATAGCATATATTTATTGGAAAAAGGAGCATGCTCTTTGGCCGGATACAATCCCCCTTTAGGTACGAAGGACGAAAGGATACTTTTTATACGCTACAGCGCCCTGGGCGACGTGGTAAGGGCTATTCCGCTAGCGGCGACCATAAAGGAAGCTTTGCCCGAGGCAAGGCTAACGTGGCTTTTGGTACACCCCTACGAGGAGCTTATCGAAGGTCAGCCCTACGTCGACGACGTCTTGGTGTGGGACAGAAAACAGGGGTTTAAGGGCTTTGTCCGCCTCATCTTAAATATCCGAAGAGGCGGCTTTACGCATATGGTTTCCATGCAGGGCACGGACAGGTCGGCCGTCATGGCCTTGTTTTCGGGGATAAAAAACCGTGCTGGGAGGCACGACTGGGCCTCTTTCGTTTACAATATGCCCAGCGAAGATATGGCCCAAATCCTGGGCCGTCCCGTGAAGGTAGAAAAAGACCGCGTTTATTATCAGGTTTCAAGCAAGCTTTGCCGTTTTGCCGATGAGCTTTTAAGCGCCACGCCAAGGCCCCATGTCGCCTGCGTTATAGGGGCAAGCAAGCCCGTAAAAAGGTGGCCTGTTTGCTCTTGGGCCGAGCTTGCCTCCATGGTCGCTTCATCGGGCGGAAGCGCCGTTTTACTCGGCCACGGCGGGCAGGAATGCGATATGGCCAAAGAGATAACCTCATTGCTGCCCAAGGAATTTCAGGAAAAAGCGGTTGACCTGACAGGAAAGCTTAAGCTTGACGAGATGGCTGCCGTGATAAAGGCCTGCGACGTCGTCATAGGGGGAGATACGGGGCCGATGCATTTGGCTTTGGTCTTGCATAAGCCTGCCGTGGCCCTTTTCGGCCCGACGCTACCGAATCAGGTGGGCTTAGAGGGGATAAACGTAAAGCTCATCTCGGACTGCAAATGCGCAGGGTGCAAGAACTGGGACTGTGGCAGAGATTGTCTTTCCTCGATAAAGCCAAAGGATGCCTTTGAAGCGTTGGTAAAGCTGAAGTTACATGAATTTATCAGATAAAACCAAGGAGAATGGTAAAATGCGCGTGCTTCATTACGTCGACGAAAACAGGCTGTCCTGGGCGCAGGCCTGGATACAGCTGCTTGAGGCCTTAAGGCAAAGGGATATCGAAAACTTCATCCTGTGTCGCCCGGGCGGTACCTTGCAGGACATGCTTGCCGTGTGGGGCTTTACCGCCTATACCTGCAGGCCCTTTCTTTCATGGGCGCCGCCCCTTTGTGCCTGCGTAAAAGACGCAATTAAAAGGATAAAGCCCGACGTCATCCATACCCGCCTCTCGCAGGCCGCGCTGATAGGCGGATACTGGGGGAAAAAGCTTGACATACCTGTGCTTTGCACCGTAGACAAATACCCCAAGGCCAAATACTACAGGTACGCCACGCACCTGGCTGCCTGCTCAAGCGACGTGGCAAGCCACATGATCTCCCAAGGCTTTGACGAAAGTAAAGTGACGGTGGTCTCAAACCCCATAGACGTCTCCCGCTACGAAAGGCCAAAAGGTTACGTGCCAAAGATGCGAAAAAAATCCGGCACCCCTGAAGAAACTTTCGTCATCTTGGCTGCCGGCAGGTTCGTCGACTGGAAGGGCTTTGACGTGTTGATCAAAGCCTGCGCCGATCTTGCCAAGTTTTTCGATTTCCGCCTCTGGCTTGCAGGCGACGGACCTGAGCGCAAAAACCTTGAAGACCTGGCTTTAAGGCTTGCCGTAAAGGGCATTATGACCTTTTGGGGATTTATCGAAGACGTAAGGCCCCTCATGTGGGAAGCAGACCTTTTCGTGCTTCCTTCCAAGAGTCCTGAGCCTTTCGGCATCGTGGCCCTGGAGGCCATGGCCAGCGGCCTGCCCCTTGTTGCCACGAAGGCAGGAGGGGTGCTTGACTTCGCCGACGAAGCCTGCGGCTGGCTCGTCAAGCCAAACGACCCAAACGATTTGGCCGCCGCCATAAAGGATGCCCTGAGCTTTGAGGAAGCAAGAAAGGCAAAGGGTTGCGCTGCCGTAAAAAGAGCTTTAAGGTTTGACGTCGGCAAAATCGCAGAGCAATATGCGGCCCTGTATCGCAAATTAGGACTTTAGGCCTATTGTCTTAGTTTGCGGCAGTGGCTACGATATATGGCGTAACAGGGCTGCAAGTTAAAAGCCTGTGTCAATGGGGAGCTGTTTGAGATGGTCGGTCTTCGACCGCGCATATCCCCGAAGCACCTTGACAATGTTACCTTGGTGTAGCTTCTAACACCTGCGTCGATCCCCGAAGGCACTGAAAGGAGGTGCGACGACCCCCGGCCAAAAAGGGAGAGCGGGTGAGGAAGGCGGAAATGGCATGAGACGGACGTTTGCCTTTCGAGGGGACAGGAAGAAGGAAACGAGGAAACTTCTTTAAGCGTACCCCCGAAGGCGGAGAAGTCTCGGCAGTCTTTCCGCAAAATATAAATTTAACCAAGGGGGTTGAATGAACATGAAGAAGTTACTAGCGTTAGTAGCCGTTTTTGCCCTAGTGGCATTTGCGGCTCCGGCATTTGCCGCCAATCCCTTCGTCGATGTGCCGATGAACCACTGGGCATATGACGCCATTTCTCAGTTGGCCGCGAAGGGCATAATTCAGGGTTATCCTGATGGCACCTATAGGGGCAACCATCCGATGACCAGGTACGAGATGTCCATGCTCGTTGCCAGGGCACTGGCCACCGTCGACATGGAGAAGGCCAGCAAGGAAGACGTCGAGATGTTGAAGAAACTCGTCGTTGAGTTCAAGGACGAACTCGAGGCCTTGGGCGTAAGGGTAGATGCCTTGGATGAGCGCGTAGCTGTGCTCGAGGAGAACCTCGGCGGATGGAAATTCTGGGGAGAGCTACGTTTCGATGCCCGCTGGGCCGATGAGGGCGACGGAGCATACGCCAACAGCGACAGTCAGAGCGGTTACAAGCACAACGGCGAAACAGAATTCGATCTGAACAGGTACCGTCTCTGGATGAGCAAGCAGATTGACGATAAAACCACTGTAACCATGCGTATTGGTGGCTCCGATGTCAGCTGGCAGCGTTACTATGCCACGATTCAGTTGCCTTGGGACTCCTACCTCATGGTAGGCCAGTGGAACTACGACTGGGAGGACGAGGCAGGCTTATACATCGATGAAGATGCCTGGTTCACCGATCAGACGTTGAAAGGGTTTTACTGGAGGAAGAACCTTGAGAAGGGTGACATAACCATATTTGCTGCTCACAATGAAGATGATGAGAAAGTTGATGATTACACCGAGCTTGGTGATATGTACAACTACGGTGCCCGTTTCAACTTCCAGCCCAGCGACAAGTTCCGCATCGCCATCAGTGGCTTGTATTACGACTACGACAACGATGGAACTGCTGTGATGACCTATAGCAGCGCTCAGAATCCGAGGTGGCTGTATGATCCAGTAGCAGATAACGTTTTCCCCTCGAAGTCAGTAACAGAGACTAAGACTCAGAAAGTTGCTTCAGGCAGTCCTTTAGCTGTGCTAAATACGGCTAGTGGGTATATAGTAGGTTCTGATGGCAATATGGTACCTATAGATAATAGTAGTAATAAATTACTTGCCGATTTGAAGGCAAAGTTGAGTGATGGTACTGAGGTTGTAGTTCCTGTAGATACGGAAATCAACGTACCATCAATACCAGGTACTAGTATAACTGTTAGCAGTGATACTGAAGTTAATTATACTACTACTACTCCTGCTTTTGAGTCTAAATATCAGGATTACGGCGTTTACTGGGCAGACTTCGGCATCACCTTTGCACCGGGTTTCCAGTTTAAGGGTGCTTACTACATGGAAGATCTAGATCTCCCTGCGGGAGCTAAGAATTCCGACGATTCGCCCAACGCCTACAAGGCCATCATCGACGTATCTCAGGACACCTTGAAGTTCACGAGCTTGTGGGTTGAGTACGCTAAGTTCGATCCTAACTTTCACACCGCACTTTCTCCGTGGGATGCCTTTGGCGCCGAGCTTACTCCAAACTTGACCATGCCTGCCGTATCTAACGTGTGGGAGACGGAAGCTTTGTTCGTGAAGTTGGAGCAGAAGTGGAGCGACAAATGGGCGACGTACCAACGCTACGGTCAGTTTGACCATAGCCTTGAAGGCTATGCCAAAAAGGGCAGGTTGGCGAACGCCGGCAGCTTTGATATCACCAACTGGACCTTTGGCGTTCAGTACTGGTACACGCCGACAGTATTGTTTGAATTGGCCTACGACGACGTGGACTACGACGAGGGATGGACAGAGGTAGATGCGGATCTTAAGGACGACAGCTTAGTCCGCCTGCGTACCTGGATATTCTTCTAAGCTTAATCTTGCAGCAAAAGACCGGGCAGATTGCCCGGTCTTTTTTTTTATATTCTTCTAAGCTATAATCTTTCACGTCATGTATCGACGTAAAGACAATTTGCGGGTCACGGAGGTTTTAGTATGAAAAATAGAGCAGGATTTTTAGCGAGCGTTACTGTTGTTTTGGTTGGGTTGCTTTTTTGTGGCATCCCCTCTTTTTCCGCTGATTTTGACTCCATCCTTCAAAAATGGAGCAGGACCTATATGACCAAGGGCGACATGGGAGATGAGCTCGCCATAGTTGCTACCTACTATTCGGCTGAGTACATCGAGGCCTTGGTCCAGCGTGAGGCGGAAAAAAACCTCTGGACCGAAAGCGAGCTTGAAAACTACAAGCTTGAGCTGCTTAAGGCCCTGCAGCTTGAGGAGTACATTCCAATAATGCTTTCCTTCAACATGAAAGGTGCACCCTTGAGGATGGCACCCTTCGACAACAAGGTGACGCTTTGGGTGGGCGGTAAAAAGCTTTCCCCCGCCGACTACGACAAGAGATTTAACTTTAAGCTCTCGGGCAAGCGAGAGGGGCTCGTTTACTTTCCTCGCTACGACGAAAATGGCAAATCGTACTTGCAAGGCGTATCGACCTTGAGGCTTACCATTGACGGCAACATAGGCCCCATAACCATGGGAAAGCAGATAGATTTCTTCTGGGATGTCTCCCAGGACGACCCCTCCAAGCTTTATCAGGGTCGTGTGGCTGCCCAGCTTGAGCTTGAGCGCCTTATAAAAAGGTTAAACCAGCTCAAGGACCAAAAAAGCCAGCTTGAGGAGCAGCTGGCGGGCATAGAAAAGGAAATCGAGACGGTCGAAGCCCGCATCGAGGAGCTGCAGAAAGAATGACGGAAATGAAGCGCATAGGGGTCTTAACAAGCGGCGGCGACGCCCCTGGCATGAACGCCGCCATAAGGGCGGTAACGAGGTGCGCTATTTACAAGGGGCTTGAGGTCATAGGCATCAGGAGGGGCTTTGAAGGATTGCTTGAAGGTGACGTAATTCCATTGACTAGCCGCTCCGTCGGGGGCATCATCCACAGGGGCGGCACCGTCCTTCGCACCGCCCGAAGCGAGCGCTTCAAGAAACCCGAGGGGCAGGTGGAGGCCTTAGACCGCTTGAGGGAGCTGGACCTTGATGGACTGATCTTAATAGGCGGCGAAGGCACGTTTAAGGGCGCCTGGGCGCTTCATCAAAGGGGGATCCCGGTCGTCGGTATTCCCTGTACCATAGACAACGATATAGAGGGAACGGACATGACGATAGGCTTCGATACGGCCGTTAATACCGCATTGGATGCGGTAAGAAAATTACGCGATACGGCCTCAAGCCACGACAGGCTTTTCATAATTGAGGTCATGGGACGACGCTGCGGCTTTTTGGCCGCCCAGGTAGCACTTGCTTCAGGGGCCGAATATGTGCTCCTTCCCGAGATGCCCTTTGACCTGGATCACCTGTGTAAGAAGCTTCATTACGCCAGGCGTCAGGGGAAGACCCATTCTTTGATCATAGTGGCCGAAGGCGTCATGGGCGCCCAGGACCTGGCCGCAAAGTTAAAGGACACGGCAGGCTACGAAGCGCGCGTTACCGTCCTGGGCCACATACAGCGCGGCGGAAGCCCCACGGCCTTTGACGCCACTTTGGCCTCCCGCATGGGGGCTCATGCGGTTAAGGCCTTGCTCGAAGGCGAGTCAGGCATCATGATAGGATCCCTGTGCGGCCAAATGGTGACGCATCCCTTGCCCGTCGCCTGGGAGGAGAAAAAGCCCTTGAGCGACGAGGTGCTCTCGTTGATGGAGATGCTTTCGATATGAGCGCGTTAAACAGGCAAACATCAATGCGCGACGGCGTTCCGACGAAGCGCGTAATGGCAATGGTGGCCTCGGGCTTAACGGGCAGGGGCTTGTCGTCCCTGTCCGACGAAAGCCAGTGGCACGTGGCCCTAAGGCTTCTTCTTGCGTGCAGGCGCCCCGTCATAATCACGGGGTTTTACGTTGAGGAAGCGGGAGCCTGCGAGACGGACGGGCCCATGGGAGCCGCGGTCCTGGGCAGGGCTTTGGAGCGCCTGGGAAAGTCGCCGCTCATCGCCACCGACTGGAGGTGTCGAAGCGTCGTATCGGCTGCATCTGCTGCCCTGCGGGGCCCCAAAGTTTTCGCGGCGTCAAAGGGAAGGCAGCTGCTGAGCTTCGGAGCCGACCTTTTGGTGTTCATCGAACGACCGGGCAGGGCCAGGGACGGCAGGTATTACAACATGAGGGGCCTCGATATCACGGACTCGGTCGAGCCCCTGGATGACGTGGTATCGCTTATCGGTGAGGTTGGCCCTAAGGCGAAAGTGCTTGGGATAGGCGACGGCGGAAACGAGGCGGGCATGGGAAACTTCCTTCAGGATCTTGCGCTTTTACTGCCCGAATATGGCCGATGCCTTTCGGCGGTAAGAAGCGATGCGCCCGTAGCCTGCGACGTCTCCAACTGGGGAGCCTACGGGTTGGTTGCCTTGATGTCGTGTATTACCGGAAGGTTTTTGCTTCACGATGCCGGCGAGGAGCTTCAGATGGTGATGTCAATGCTGGATGCGGGAGCCGTCGACGGAAAGACGCTTGAGCGCGGCCCCTTCGTGGACGGCCTTCACCTCTCCAAAAACGGAGAGGTCATATCCGCCTTGGGCGGCTTGGTTAGAGACTGCCTTAGGACTGCATCGCCCGACGAGGGGGTGAAGCTCAAAGATGAACGCTCCTTTTAGGGGATTTACCCTGATCCTTGGCATTTTGGCCGTGGCAATCGTTGCCCTGTGGGGGATCTCCTTCTGTAAGGCTGGCTTTTACGGATACGGACATGGCATGATGGCTTTTATGCCCATGCCCATGTCGGGGATGCTCGTAATGGCATTGGTGCTTGCCGTCGTGGGCTTGGGGGTATGGTGGATACTGTCGTCGCTTTTTTGGCATAAGTATTTTCCCACCCAAAGCCCGCCTAAGCCTCCGGTGTCGGTGCCCCAAGACTCTAAAAAGGACTTTTCAGACAGCGTCCTTGACAGGGATGAACTGGACATGCGTTTGGATGCCCTGGAAAAGGCCCTGCTTGAGGGCCGCATCTCCGAAGAGACTTACCGCGAGCTCAAGGAAAAATACGAGAAAAAGCTTTACGGCTAACCTCCGGCCACGGGGGGAAAGACATCTACGACGCAGTCGTCGCTTAAGGGCGTATCGAGTCCCTGAAGATGTGCGATGTGGGTGCCGTTTACAAGCACCATGACGCCTACAATGAGCGAGCCGTCCCGCAAAAGCAGGTCTTCAAAGGCCTTGCCGTATTTGTCGCACATCCGCTTCAAGAGTTCGCCCACGGTTTTACAGCCCGCGATGCGGGCTTCCTTGGTGCCGGTTACATCCCTAAGGGAAGCGTAAAACCTCACGATCAATTGTAACCCTCCAGGCGGTGAAAGCCCTCCACCTCAATGTTGTGCGCCGCGCATAGCTCCTTTATCCTTTCTTCGGCCTCGCAGGGGTATCTGCAGGCAAGCCCGCAGCTTGCCGAAAGGCTTCTGGGCACGGGTATGATCCTCACGTCGTAGCCTTCCTTTCTGCACTCCCTTTCAAACCGCAGGGCCATGTGGGTCACGAAAAAGGTCGCTATGCAGGCCAAGGCCTTCACCTCTTTGGTCGATAATCCGTCCTTCAGTAATTATACCTGGACTTGACGGGCTTGTAGAAGTAAAATTTGCACGTTGCAGCTTCGGGCATTAAGTTATTTATGTATTCCTTGTAGGAGGGTGGTATGCAGTGGTGCGCAAGTTAGTGCTGATGTTTTTGGTAGCTGTCGTTTGTTCGGTTGCGTTTGCGGGAGCCGCTTTGGCTGACGAAAAGATAGCCATAATCGATCCGCAAAAGGTGCTTTACTCTCATCCGAAGTTCCAGGATACGCAAAAGCAGATCAAGGCAATGATGGACAAAAAACAGCAGGAAGCCAAGATGGCCATGGATGCCGTAAAGACCGAGGACGAACAGAAGAGGATCTACATGCAAAAAAGGCAAGAGGCCGCTATAGAGGAGCAAAAACTGATGGAAGTTCTCTTCAAGGACATCGACCTGGCCATACGGACCGTTGCTCAGGCGAAGGGCTTCACGCTGGTCCTGGACAAAAATCAGGTGTTCTTTGGAGGCACCGATATCACCAACGACGTGATAGTCGAGCTAAGCAAGAAAAAGTAAGCCGGCCGTTGCCGACGAAAGGCAAAAACAAGTGAGGCGAAGGCCTGCAGGCCTTCGCCTCACTTGTTTTTGTGTTAACTGCTGATAAGCTACTGCTGTTGCGTCTGGGTTTGCTCGCCCTCAGTGGGAGCGGTGCCCTCTGCAGGCTGAGGCTCAGTTGTCTGAGTCGTATCCTGTGAGGCCTCAGGCGTTCCCGTCTCAGCGGAAGGAGTCTCTACGCCTTCCGTCGGCTGCTGTTCGGGCTGAGCGTTCATGGTCTCGGGGGCAGCTTCGGTAGCAGGCTGCTCACCCTGCTGCTCCTCCTGCTGAACGGCCTCATCGGCCGGAGCTTCTTGTTCGGGAGTTGCCGTTTCTTCTTGGGTCACCTCTGTGCTCGTTTCCTCCTGCGTCGGTTGAGTGACCTCAACGGGCGCCTGCTTTGGCCTCAAGGCCAGCACTCCCAGTACGATGAGAACTATGACGATTATTGCGATCCACACTTTTTTCATCGACGTTCACCTCCTTTCGGCCGGCATCATTTCGGTTGCACGTTCCGCCTTCGTTAACGGCCTCACCATTTTATCGCATAATTCGCTTTTTGTGTCTAGGGGTTTTAAAAAGATATCCCCATAGGATAAAATAAATGGGCACAAAGAACTAAAAAAGGATGATGACATGAAAAAGGACCTTTCTTTTACGGATAAGTGGATCGTGTTGGACTTGGACGGTACCGTGATCTATGATGACAGAGTGCCCCGCGATGTGGCCCGTTCGGCGGAGCTGCTTAAGTCGTCGGGCTGGAGCCTTATCGTGGCAACGGGCAGGATACTGGCAGGAGCCTTGAGGCACATTAGGTCTCTGGGGGCCCTTTGGCCGGCGATCGTTTATGACGGCGCTCGGGTGATGGATCCCAAAAGCGGCGCCGTTTACTTTGAAAGAAGGATGCCTGCGGATGTCGCGCGCGAAGTACTAAAGCTTGGCTTTGATTTTCCCCTTGAGGTTCAGGTCTACGGCGACGAGGCCGTTCGCTGCAGGCCGAGCGACCTTCTTAGCATAGCCTACTTTAAGTCGCTCGATGTGAAGTTGGAGCCGGTACTGCTTTCTTCGGACATCAAAGACGACGTATTTAGGATACTTTATTTCGGCAAACCCGCGTTGGTCGCAAAATTAAAAGGGATGCTCGAAGGTTCTTTGAGCGGTAAGGTAAATATAACGCTGGCCGGAGACGATTTCTTGGACGTGTTGCCCTTGGGCACCTCTAAGGGGTCGGCCCTGGCGGAGCTTAAAAAGTTGTCGGGACTGAACGATGTTTACGTGGTGGGCGTGGGAGACCACATGAACGACCTGGAAATGCTCGGCATTTGCGACTTTAAGGTCGCACCCGAAGATGCCGTCTCGGACATCCTTGAAATGGCGGATCTCGTCATACCTCCCGCGTCCAGGAAGGGCTTTTGCGCCCTTGCGGATTTTCTTTTGAGCAGAGATTTCAAGATCACCGTTAACGGGAGGTGTTGATGCAATGTCTGAGCAGATCAGGTGGGAAATCGTGGACATGGAGATGCCGGAGGAGTGCAACATAATAGTTGGACACAGCCATTTCATCAAGACGGTCGAGGACTTGTACGAAGCGCTTGTCACGGCTTCTCCGGTGCTTGAGTTTGGCATTGCCTTCTGCGAGGCCTCGGGCCCTTGTCTGATTCGCTACGACGGCAACGCAAAGGATTTGATCGATGCGGCCGTCAGGAACGCGCAAAAGATATCGGCGGGGCATACCTTCGTAATATTGCTTCGCAAAGGATACCCGATTAACGTCTTAAACAGGATCAAGGCCGTTCAGGAGGTATGTAGCATTTACGCCGCCACGGCAAACCCTCTGCAGCTTTTGGTGTTTGAGACGGACATGGGCAGGGGAGTGGCTGGCGTCGTCGACGGATACGCCTCCAAAGGCGTGGAAGAAGAGTCTCACATCGCAGAGAGAAAATCCCTGCTTCGAGATATAATCGGTTACAAAAGGTGATCCTTAGGGGGGCTGACGGCTGACCTTTGCCTTGCGTTCCGGAGGGTTTTTAAAATGCGCCTTGGAAGTGGCGGTCCTTTGCGTCCTTTTGCTTGTGGTGCCTTCGCAAGCCACAGGTTACGATCCCGTAAAGGAGGGATGGGCACTGCCTGTGTATGTCCTTCCGCCTGAAGGAGGGTGGGACACGCCGGAGGGCAGGTCCGTCTGGAGCGGCCTTGTGGCATACAGGGAGAAAACTGCCGGGACTAGGGCCGGGATAGGTGGATATGAGTTCGAGTTCATGCGGGAATTCGACAAGAATTGCGTTGCCGTGATCAGCTTTCTTGAGGGAAGGCGCGGCAACGATGTCGTTAAAGCCTATGGCAGACAGGGGCCCGTAGTGGTCTCGGGCTTTGGCGAGGACCTCGGGTTGCGTGAGGGCAAGGGCGTGCTTCCTTATGCCTTTGCCCTGGACCTTCCCAGGGGATGTGTGGGGTCAGCTTTGGGAAGGTACGTGAAGGCCTACCGAAAGGGTGAGCGGTTTGCCCCTTTGGCCGATCCGCTTGATATCTACATGAGACCTGCGGTAAACGGCTTCATATATGAACTGCCCGGTGACATTGCGCCTTTTTGGGTGCAGGCCGGAATCTCCCTGGATGCGGCCTTCAGGGAGATTCGTGCCGGAGGGGTGGATGGCATAGCGAGCTTTTTAAACGCATCGGATACGCAGTACCTATGGGTGAAGTGCAAAAATTTAGGCCTTACGCTTCTTTCATCCCTTCCTCTCTGGGCCATATCTCCTTCGCTTGAAGGGATATTGGTGGCAGACCAAGGCTGGGCGGTGGACAATGATCCCCTTCTTCGAGACGTAACGCTTGAGGTGTTTGATGCCGTAAGGGTAAGGCCCGAATGCCCCGGCATGGCCGCCAGGGCATTCGCCGTGGCCTCATGGCTCGGGAATGCCCTAAAGCTTGTTGACAAAGTATCGGAATTGAGGGCGGGCATGGAAAAAGCCGCTTCCTTTTCGCTTGGCTCTCAAACCTTGCTTCCCGACCCCGTGACGCACAGGACAAAGGGGCGCAAGGTTGCGGTCTTAAAGTTGATAAACGGCAACTTCGTCCCCTTGTGTGAGTTTCGCTTGAACCCCGACAGCGAGCTGGAGGCCAGGCTATAGTTTTTCGCCGTGTCGCGACGCCAGCTCGCACCGCACGTCGTCTATAGATACTCCTGCGGCGATCAGGCTTACGAGGACATGATAGACGAGGTCTGAGGCCTCGTATATGATTTGGCCCTTGTCGTTCAAGGTCAGGGCGATAGCAAGCTCGACCCCCTCTTCGCCCACCTTTTGGGCCACGCGGGGAAGTCCCTGGCTTATGAGCTTAGCGGTGTAGCTTTCCTTGGGATCTGCCCCTTTGCGCCTTAGCAGGTACTGCCAAAGCTTACCCGGAAATGTGGCGTCCCCATCGGGGCCTTTCATGATATCCTCGAAAAAGCAGCTCCTGTGTCCCGTATGGCAGGCAGGCCCCTCTGGGCATACCAGTGCCAAAACTGCATCTCCGTCGCAGTCAAGGGTCAGCCTGCGCACCTTCATGACGTTGCCGCTCGTTTCTCCCTTGTGCCAGAGCCTTTTCCTCGAGCGGCTGAAAAGGTAAAGCTCGCCGCTTTCCTGCGTGAGCCGCAAGGCCTCCTCGTTGGCGTAGGCAAGCATTAAAACCTCGCCGGTCGTATAGTCCTGCACCACCACGGGAACCAGCCCGCGTTCGTCAAAGGTTACTGCGCTCATGTCATTCGTCTGTTCCTGCAATTTTTTCACCAGACCTTTCGTACGGGAAAGCCCTCTTTTTCGATGGCTTCCTTCACCTGGGATATGCTGTAGATGCCGAAGTGAAAGACCGATGCCGCCAATACGGCGTCGGCTCCTGCCCTTATTGCCTCGGCAAAATGATGCAGACTGCCTGCCCCTCCGGAGGCTATTATGGGCACGTCTACGGCCTGCCTTATTGCCTCGATTAGGTTCAGGTCGTAACCTAAGTCGGTTCCGTCGCGGTCTATGGATGTTAAAAGTATCTCGCCTGCCCCGAGGCTGCAGCCCTGTCTTGCCCATTCAACCGCGTCTTTGCCCGTAGGGACGGTACCGCCTTTGGCGTAGACCTCCCATTTGCCGTCTTTCGTCGCCTTGGCGTCTATGGCAAGCACTACGGCCTGACTCCCGAGCAAAAGGGCGCATCTCTTTATGAGATCGGGGTCTGATATGGCCTTCGTGTTTATCGATATCTTGTCGGCACCCAGGGCGACTATGTCCCTGGCTTCTTCGGGCGAGCCTATGCCCCCGCCCACCGTGAAGGGCACAAAAAGCTTGTCCGCCACGGCGTGCACCCATTCCTTCCTGGTGCGTCGGCCCTCTTCTGACGCGGATATGTCAAGAAAGACCAGTTCGTCGGCTCCCCCGTTCATGTACATTTCGGCTGCCTCCGCGGGGTCGCCCAGGTATTTCAGATTTTCAAATTGGACGCCCTTGACGACCGATCCGCCCTTGACGTCCAGACAAGGTATGACCCTTTTTTTAAGCATTTGCCGCCTCCTCAAACAACCCTTTGGGATCTATGCTTCCGTCGTAAAGGGCCCTTCCTATGACGGCTCCGAAAATGCCCATATCGGCAAGGGCCTTTACGTCTTCAAGCGAGCTTATGCCCCCTGCGGCGATGATGTTGACCTCCGGGGCTATTCCTGAGAGCTTTTCGTAGAGCTTTATGTCGGGTCCGCGTTTGGTGCCGTCCCTTTCGACGGAGGTGACCAAGACGGTGTCGTATCCCATCTCCCTTAGGTGAAGCATGGCCTCGCGAAAGCTTAACGGAACCGTCCTTTGCCAGCCCGACAGCGCCACCGTGCCCCGCTTTACGTCCAAAGCAGGTATGATCCTTGCTTTAAAGACGGCCAACTTATCCTTTGCGTCGTCTTGCCATACGATGCTTGCCGCGGTGACCCTGTCGGCCCCCTTGTCCAGGGCCGTCTTTATGTCGGCAACAGTTCTAAGGCCTCCACCGTAGTGCACGCATTCGAATATCTGCTTCAATTTCGCTATGACCTCTATGTTGACAGGCCTGCCCGTACGTGCCCCGTCCAGGTCCACGACATGAACGCAGCACGCCCCTGCCTTGCGCAGCATCCTTGCCACTTCAAGGGGATCATCCCCGAAGGTCTCGGATTTATCGAAGTCACCCTGGTAAAGCCTTACGACCTTACCACCGTATATGTCTATGGCGGGATAAATTTTCATGCTCGATCGCACCTGCCCTGAAGGTACGAAATTGATGCCTGAAGCAGCCTTAGGCCCGGGCGGCCGCTTCGTTCGGGATGGAACTGAAATCCCATGACGTTTCCGAGCTTTACCGCCGAGATAAAGGTAACCTCCTGGACGATCGTCGTGGCCATGGCGGCAGGAGAATCAAGCAGGCAGTAGCCGTGGACGAAGTACATGTCAGGGCCCTCAAATGGGCTGACGTCGAAGCCGTCCTCCTTTTTTAGCCAGCAAAGCTCGTTCCAGCCCGTGTGAGGTTTGGGCCTGATGTCAAGGGGAACGATCTCTCCGGGAATAAGCCCGAGCCCCCTGGTGTAGCCGTCCTCGAAGCTTGCCTCGCACAGCAGCTGCATGCCCAGGCAGATTCCCAAGATGGGCCCGCCTTCGCCGTGATGTCTTTCGATGTAGTTTATCCACCCGGACGACTTTAGGTTGGCGTAAGCCGCCGGAAAGGCACCTACCCCGGGAAGGATCAGGATGTCTTTGGGGTCAGGGTTGCCCTGCGGTGTTTTTGCCGTTTCGGCGGAAAGCCCCAATGCCTTGAGTGCCCTAAGCACGTTTCCCATGTTTCCCGCTCCGTAATTTACCACCTTTATCAAGCCAATACCCCCTTGGTGCTTGCAATGCCGCTGCCCGGCTTTAAAGCCGCCCTTAAGGCCCTTCCCGTGGCCTTAAAGGCGGCTTCGGCCAGGTGGTGGGAGTTGTCGACGCTTAAAGCGCGAATATGAAGCGTCAGGGCGGCCTCACGACTCAAGGCCTGCCAAAACTCGGGCACCAGCTCCATGTCGAAATCTCCGCACTTGGGCGACGGAAAAGATGCCTCCCATACGAAGGTTCCCCTTCCGCTTAAATCTAAGGCGACCATCACAAGCGTTCCGTCCATGGGAAGTACAGCCCAGCCGTATCTTTCCCTGGGCTGACTCATCCACATCTCCTTTAAGGCCCTGCCCAATACTATGGCGACGTCCTCTGTCGTGTGGTGGTAATCGACGCAGGTGTCGCCGGAGGCCTTGAGGCGGGCCCCCAGGCCGGCGTTGAAGAAAAAAAGCTCAAGCATGTGGCCCAGGAAAGCGACGGGCACATCGATGACTATTTCCTGTCCGTCGGGGTAGAGCGCAACGTTTACGTTCGTCTCGTTGGTCTTTCTAAAAGCTTCATACATCTTGAGTCCCCCTGCAGTTGCTTTTTATGCCTTCCGTTATCCTTAAACATTCCTTCCAGTAGGAGGCGCTTCCGTGCCTCCTTGAGACCAGTTTAAGCGATACGGGCGATACTTCTTCCAGGACTGTGAGCTCGTTGGCCTCAAGGGTGGTTCCCGTCTGGGTTATGTCAAGGATGCAGTCTGCAATGTTGAGCCGCGGAGCAAGCTCCACGGCACCGTGAAGCTTTACTATCTCGACGCGCACCCCTTTGGAGGCAAAATGCCTGTCGGCTATGTTGGGATACTTGGTGGCAACGCGAAGCCACATTAGCTCCTTTTCGTGTCCGTCAAACCTGGGTTTCAGGCTTCTGGGTCCTGCCACGACCAGCCTGCACCGGCCCAAGTTTGTATCTGCAAGTTCAAGGAGGTTCGCTGAGGCTTCCATGAGCACGTCGCTTCCGGCCAGGGCAAGATCGGTCGTGCCGTAGTAGACGTAGAGCGGCACGTCCATGGGCTTGGCCAGAAAGAACATGAAATTTCCCTCTTCCACGGAAAGCTCCCTGGAGGCCCTTTCCAACTTTTCGGTAGGAACCCCCGCAAACTTTAAGGCCTTTATGGCGTCCCTTTGACCTCTGCCCGTAGGTATGGCTATCTTTATCACGACCCTTCACCTCCCAAGGAATTCATCAAGGAATGCCTCGTCGCCGGAATGCAGGTCCGTGATGCTTTTTTTGCTCAGGTCCAAAAGCAGGTCGCATCCCTTTATCCTGGCAAGCTCTGCAGGTTCGCACTCCCTTTCCCGCCACAGGATCTCGACGCAATATCCAAGTGAAATCAGATTGTCGGCGCAGGCCATGACGGACGAAGGAGTATTTCCGTGGGCCCAAAGAAGGATTTTCTGAGCTTGCGTGGTCTTTTTGTTCATGTTCAGGGCAAGCTTTTCCAGGTCAAGGGCAAATCCCACGGCCTGCCCCATCATTCCGTGGCGCTCAAGGAGGGTATCGTACCTTCCTCCTCCCCCCAAGACGACGCCGCTGTCCTCGAAGTAGGCGTCAAATATGGGGCCGCTGTAGTAGTCAAGCTCCCTCACAAGCGATAGGTCTATCACTATGAAGTCGCCGTATCCCATCTTCGTCAGTTCGGAATATATGGATTTCAGCGGTTTTAGCGCCTCTCCTGTTTCCCCGAGAAGAGACGCTGCCCTGTATAGGACCTCGAAGTTGCCCTTAAGCCATGGAAGCTCCTCGAAAAATTCACGCATATCCGAATGTGGCAGGTCTTGGACGGTCCTTGCGTATTCGTCCATCCTTCCGGTCTCCAGGCAGTTGAGCAATGCACTTGAGTAACCCTTGGGCAATTTGCCCAGTGCCAGCTGTATTAAGGATACGTCCCCCAGCGCTATGCTGATCTTGGGACAGTTGAGCTTGTTTAGGTAAGCCAAAAGCAACCCTATGAGCTCGACGTCAGCCCCCTCTCCCTCCCATCCGATGAGCTCTGCTCCAAGCTGCAGCCTTTCCATGTTGTGTTCCGGAGAATTGGGCCTTCGGTATACCCGCTCCGTGTAGCACAGCCTGTGCGGCCTTTCGTGGGGTTCAAAGTGGGAAGCGCAGTAATCTGCAACGCCCAAAGTCACGTCAGCCCTGAGAGCGCACGGCTCTCCATAGAAGGAGTTGGCGACTATGAGCCTGCCTTGAAGATTGGGGCTCAGTTTATCGGTTACGGCGTCCAGCCGTTGCAGTCCCGTAGGCCAAAAGGGCTTGTAGCCGTAGGGGACGAAGGTATCCATGAACTCCTTTCTCAGCTCCTCCATTGCCGAGGCAACATTGCCTCCCACGTTTCTGCATCCTCGCGGTGTCAGTTTCATCGTGATCCCTGCCCTCATGTGAAATTTCCTGACTATTATTTATCATGCTAATATGATATTCAAAAGAGAAGTTGCCTGTCGGCTATGATATCATGGCCTCGCCCTTCTGTAAAGGCTTCCGGGAAATCGACTTTGACGATGGCTTTTGCTATGATTTAAATTGCCGGAAAGGACGGGAAAATTCATGTCAAAGGCTAAGATAAAAAGATACAGGTGTGCCGAGTGCGGTGCCATAAGCCTGACCTGGAGCGGAAGGTGTCAGACCTGTGGAGGGTGGGGGACGCTCTTTGAGGAAAAGGAAGAGGACCTGCCTGGGCGTCCCAGGGAATCCTACGCCAAGAAAATAACGTTAAGCGAAGTCGGTGAGATCAGGCGTTTCCCCACGGGGATAGACGAGCTGGACAGGGTGCTTGGCGGAGGATGGGTGGAAGGAGGCGTGGTGCTGCTCGGCGGAGAGCCGGGCGTTGGCAAATCCACGCTGCTTCTTCAAAGCGCTATCTCTATGGCCGAGGGCGGCAAAAAGGTGCTTTACGTCTCGGGCGAGGAGTCTCCATCCCAGGTGGCGATGAGGGCAAAAAGGCTCAACGCCAGGGACGGAAATTTATTTTTGCTCTGCACTGACGACATAGACGAAGCGCTGCAGGCTGCCGGAGACGTGGAATTTTTGTTTTTAGACAGCGTGCAGACCATGAGGGACAGGGACGAAGGCGGTTGGCCCGGAAGCCCCTTGCAGGTCAGGGTCGTAGCCCAAAAGTGCATAGAGCTTGCCAAGGCCCTAGGGTTGCCGACGGTACTTGTGAGCCATATAACGAAAAGCGGCCAGATAGCAGGGCCAAAGTTATTGGAGCATATGGTAGACGTGGTGCTCTTTTTTGGGGGCGACAAAACGTCGCGCTTCAGGGTGCTGCGGTCCGAGAAGAACAGGTTCGCCGGCTGTGACGAGATAGGGATATTTGAGATGACCGAACGAGGGCTGGCAGCCGTATTTGATCCGAGCAAGGTCTTTTGGAACGAGATGGCCTTGTCCGAGCCCGGCGTGGCCATGGGAGTGATGCTTGAGGGCACCAGACCTCTTGTGAGCGAGTTTCAGGCATTGGCGTGCGCAACTCCCTTCATGTACCCAAAGCGTACGGCACGCGGGGTGGACTTAAACAAGCTTCACCTTCTTCTGGCGGTCTTGGAGAGGAGGGCTAATTTGAGCGCCAGGAATTTCGACGTCTACGTGAACATCGTAGGGGGAATAAGCACAAAGGACCCTGGGGTGGACCTTGCGATCTGCATGGCCATTGCCTCGACGATAACTGACAAGCCCATACCCCGCGATGTGTGCTTTTTAGGAGAGGTGGGGTTGTCGGGAGAAGTTAGGCCCGTGGCGCGAGCTGCCTTAAGGATCAGGGAAGCCGAGAGGATGGGCTTTAAAAAGATCGTCATGAGCCGGTATGAAAAGGGAGAAAAGAGCTGTAATATAAAACAAATAGGCGTAGAAAGCCTGAAAGAGGCGGTAAGGATGATGCTCTCATGAAGCGCCTCATGTGCTTGTCCGTTATGCTGTTGGCAATCTTTGCTTTGCCTGCCGCGGCTGCTCAAGATAACCCCGTCGTGCTTGTCGTGCCCCTTGACGGTACGGTGGGGACCGTCATGGAAAATTACGTCACTGACATCTTGAAACGAGCCCCCGGCGAGGCAAGCGTGGTGGTCTTTAGGCTCGATACCCCAGGCGGACTTGTGACGTCGATGACGGAGATTACGAGGCAGATAATCGAATCCAAGGTTCCCGTTGTCATGTGGGTTTCCCCTAGCGGTGCCAGGGCTGCTTCGGCGGGGGCCTTTCTCGTCGTATCTGCCCATGTGGCAGCCATGGCTCCGGGCACACGCATAGGAGCAGCGCATCCCGTGCTTGCCTCGGGCGAAGGCGGAGATGAGATCATGCAGAAAAAGGTCGCAAGCGATTTGGCGGCACAGATGCGCTCGCTTTCCTCCATCAGGAAGAGAAATGCCAAGGTCGCAGAAAAGATGGTCACCGAAAGCCTTTCGTTGACGGCCGAGGAGGCGCTAAAGGAACAGGTCATCGACTTCATGGCGGCCGACGAAAAGAGCCTCCTTGCTGCCTTAGACGGACGCGCCGTGAAGCTGGATGGCGGTGAAGTGACATTGAATTTATCGGGCTGCAGGGTAGTTTACGAGGAGATGCCAACGCGCCTTAAAATACTTGAGTTCGTCTCGCGCCCCGACATAGCTTACCTGCTTTTGGTCCTGGGCATATATGCGATAATCTTCGAGGTGCTTTCGCCGGGAGGCTTTGTCATGGGCACGGCCGGGGCGATCATGGTACTGCTTGGGGCTTACGGTTTGAGGATGTTGCCCTTTAATTGGGCCGGTGTGATTCTCCTGGTCGCGGGCATAGTCGTCATGATCGTCGATCTCCTGGTAGGGGGCATAGGGATACTCACGGCCTTCGGGGCCGCGGCCCTCGTCGTTGGCAGCCTCATAATATACAGAGCACCTGGGGGTGAGCTCTTGAGGTTTTCGTTCACTTTTTTGATAGGTGCCATAGTGGCGTTGTCCGCCTTCTTTGTCGTGGCCGCCTGGGCCGTTTTGAGGGCCATGAAGCGCAAAGTCACCTCGGGACGCGAGGAGATGGTCGGCATGTCAGGCAAGGTTGTCCAGGACTTAAACCCCGAGGGAACGGTCTTTTGTCATGGGGAATACTGGAAGGCAAGGTCCCTTGACGGCAGCTTCATAGGCAGAGACGAACCGGTGGTGGTTGAGTCGGTGGACGGCTTCGTCCTTGTAGTAAAAAGAGACGACAAGAGGGGGAATTAATATGTTCGAGGCATTGGAGGGGGTATTAGGCTTGGGAGGCTATTTGGGCGCAATAATCATAATCGTATTGATACTGACTTCGGCGATCAAGGTAATACCGGAATATCAGCGCGGGGTTGTCTTTAGGCTCGGAAGGGTTACGGAGCCCAAGGGTCCGGGCATCGTGGTTATCATACCCATAATCGATAGGCTGATCAAAGTTGACCTGCGGGTTTTGACCATGGACGTGCCCGTGCAGGAGGTATTGACCAAGGACAACGTCCCGATAAAGGTGAATGCAGTCGTTTACTTCAGGGTCATAGATCCCATTAAGTCCGTCGTGGCAGTGGAAAACCACATAATGGCCACGAGCCTGCTTTCTCAGACGACTTTAAGGTCGGTCGTCGGCCGTTGCGAGCTGGACGAGGTGCTGTCCGAGCGGGAGAGGATCAACGTAGAGCTTCAAAAGATAATAGACGAACGAACCGATCCCTGGGGAATCAAGGTCTCGGCCGTCGAAGTCAAGGAACTCGAGCTGCCCGAGAACATGAAGCGTGCCCTGGCCAGGCAGGCCGAGGCGGAACGTGAACGTAGGGCCAAGATCATTAACGCCGAGGGCGAATACCAGGCCGCAGAGAGGCTATCGGCAGCGGCAAAGCTCATGGAGGTCTCTCCCGTCACGCTGCAGCTGCGTTACCTTCAGACATTGAAGGAGATGTCCAGCGAAAAGAACGCGACTATAATAGTTCCCTTCCCGGTGGAGCTGCTGAAGGCCTTTTTACCCGCTGCCGGCAAGGGCAATTCGGGAAATGGCGATCAATAAAGCGGGCCTATTTCCTTGGACTTTGGGACTTGATGTATAATTGGGCTCAAGTTTCACGCTAGAGGAGGTCGGATGAATGCCCTACGATTTTGCTGCCATCGAGGCAAAATGGCAAGAGAGATGGGAAAAAGAGGGGACCTTTAACGTAAGCCCCGATGAAGGAAAACAGAAATTTTACTGTCTGGAGATGTTTCCCTATCCCAGCGGCACGCTGCACATGGGCCACTTGAGAAACTACTCCATAGGAGATCTGATGGCAAGGTTTTTGTCGATGCGCGGATATAACGTGCTTCACCCCATGGGATTTGACGCCTTCGGCCTTCCTGCCGAAAATGCTGCCATAAAATACGGTGTTCATCCCTACGAATGGACATGGAAGAATATCGAGAAGATGACGGAGCAGCTTAAAAGCATGGGGTGCAGCTATGACTGGAGAAGGCGCATAGCCACTTGCCATCCCAGCTATTATCGCTGGAACCAGTGGTTTTTCCTCAAGTTTTTCGAGAGAGGCCTCGCCTACAGGGCGGAAGCTCCCATCAACTGGTGTCCGGGCTGCAAGACGGTGCTTGCCAATGAGCAGGTCATCGAGGGTGGTCACTGCTGGAGGTGCGGCAGCGAGGTAACCAAGAAAAAGCTAAAACAATGGTTTTTCACGATAACGAAGTACGCCCAAGAGCTGCTTGACAGCTTAGACGACCTTCCCGGGTGGCCGGAGAAGGTCAAGATAATGCAGAGAAACTGGATAGGCCGTTCCGAAGGCGTACGGTTAAAGTTCGACGTTCCAAGCTTAGGAGAGACTTTGGAGACCTTTACGACGAGGATAGACACCATCTTCGGCGTTACCTACATAGCCCTTTCTCCGGAGCATCCCTTGGTCTCAAAGATCATCGACTCAAGCTCCGATGGGCAAAGGATAAGGTCCTTCGCCGAAAAGATCATTAAGGCCAATGCTACCATCCGCATAGCCGAGACCGAAAAGGAAGGCATCTTTACGGGATTTTATGCGGTAAACCCTGCCAACGGCAAGGCAGTTCCCATATGGATAGCCAACTACGTCCTCATGGAGTACGGGACCGGCGCCGTCATGGGCGTTCCTGCCCATGACCAGAGGGACTTTGAGTTTGCACAGAAATACGGCATTCCCATAATACCCGTCGTAAGGCCGGAAGGCAGCGAGTTGGCCGAGCTGGCGCACGCCTTTGAAGAAGAGGGAATTGCGTGCAATTCCGGGCAGTTCGACGGCTTGCCCACAGGCGAGGCCTTGAAGGCCATGGCCGAATGGGCCGAAAATGAGGGGTTCGGCAAAAGGGAGGTGCAGTACAGGCTTCGCGATTGGCTTATTTCCCGTCAGCGGTACTGGGGAACGCCCATCCCGGTCGTTTACTGCGATCGCTGTGGAGTGGTCCCCGTGCCTGAAAAGGACTTGCCCGTCCTTCTTCCGACAAACGTTCAGATGCCCAAGGATGGTCACAGCCCTCTGCCTGAGCTTGAGGAGTGGGTCAACACCACTTGCCCCAACTGCGGCGGGCCTGCCAAGAGGGAGACGGACACGCTTGATACCTTCGTATGTTCGTCGTGGTACTTCCTGCGCTTCTGTTCTCCGTGGTGCGACGATAAGCCCTTCGACGACGAGGTGCATTATTGGACGCCTGTCGATCAGTACATCGGAGGCATAGAGCATGCCTGCCTTCACCTCATATATTCGCGCTTCTTCACCAAGGTCCTGGCCGATATGGGCTTGATCCGCTTCAGGGAGCCCTTTCAAAATCTTCTTACCCAGGGCATGGTGATCAAGGACGGAGCGAAGATGTCCAAGTCCAAGGGAAACGTGGTAGACCCAGATGATATCATCAAGCGCTATGGAGCCGATACGGCAAGGCTTTTCATACTTTTTGCCTCGCCTCCCGACAAGGACCTGGAGTGGTCGGACCAGGGCGTTGAGGGCGTGTACAGGTTTTTGTCCAGGCTTTGGCGATACATGGAAGAAAACATGGAACAATTGAATAAGGCCGCCCTTGAGCATGTGGCCATGGATGCTTTAAGCGAGCCACGCAAGCGAGACCTCAAGCGAAGGATACACAGGACGATAGAGCTGGTTACCAGAGATATAGAGGTTGAAAGGCAGTTTAATACGGCAGTCGCAAGGTTCATGGAGCTTTTTAACGACATGTATTCCTATGAGCCCAAGGACGGGGCGGATTGGGCCTTGTTGCGGGAGGCCGCCGAGACGCTTATTGTGTGTCTTTCTCCCTTTGTGCCCCACATATGCGAGGAGCTGTGGGAAAGGCTCGGGCATAAGGAGATGGTCGTAAGGCAGCCTTGGCCTAATGTCGATCCGACAGCTTTGGTCGAGGACGAAATTACCTTAGTCGTTCAGATAAACGGAAAGGTTCGCGAAAGGCTTACCGTCCCAGCAGGGTTGTCGCGGGAGGAGATAGAAAGAAGAGTGCTTGACGATCCCAGGGTTCAAAGAAGGCTGGAAGGACAAAGGCTGATAAAGACAATAGTGGTTCCCGACAAGTTGGTCAACCTGGTGGTGAAGGGGTAGTGCCACACCTGGTGGCGGTACAGCTTGCCTCGTCAGGGCGGAGCGTGATTGCCCATGTCTTAGGTGAGCTTCGGTCCCTTGGTTACGAGCAGGCAGGCAGGCTCGACGGCTCAGTGGGCTGGGAGGAGCTTTTTGCCGCTGCCACTACCCGTGGTCTTTTTGGGGGACGTTTGTTTTACGTCGTCGACGATGCTGACGAACTGGGGCCCTTTCCCGAAAAGTTTGAAGAGTGGATTGAGGGCAAGGAAGCTTCAAACGTGATCGTGCTGGTTTACGGCGGCAAATGCAGCGCCTTTCCCAAAAAGCTCATGGGCAAGATGGATATAGTTCAGGGCAAAGACGTTCCTCGAGGTCAAAGGGACCGCATCAGGGCCATCGAAGAGCTTGCTGCAAACAAGGGCTTGAAGATGACCAGGGAAGCAGCTCTGCTCCTTGAAGAATGGGTGGGGGATTTCGAGGAATTGGAAGGAGAGATTGAAAAGTTCTCTCTTTCCGGCAATGCGATTGTTACCGCCGATTTGGTCAGGGAGTTGTCGAAGGACGAAGGGGCCCGGGCAATGTATCGCCTGCTTGATGGGGTATGCACAAAAGATGCGATAACCGTCATGCTCGCCTTAAGGCAACTGGAGGACCGTATGGAGCTTCTTGCGGTGATCTCCGCCCTTTATAACAGGCTAAGGCTTGCAGCTCTTGTTTCTTCCTTTGGTGATCAATGTCTTGATGCGTTGAATGCAAAGTTCTACCAGGGCAAGATGGCACGCGAGGCAACGAAACATTACGGCAAGGATGTGCTTTGGAGATCTGTGGCGGCGCTCGGGTTGTCTTCGGCTGCCGAAAAGATGGGGCTGGGGAAGGGCTGGTTGGGCCTGGAGATGGTGCTGTTAGAGATGATCCGGACCCAACCTCCTTTTTCCGATCAGTTGCTTCCTTGAGAAGTGGGCTCTGCCTCGGACGACTTCCTGAGGCCGGCGATCAATCTTGCGAGCATGGCTTTGCGGCGTGCGGCGGTGTTCCTGTGCATGACGCCTTTGGTTACGGCTTTATCGATGACGGATTGGGCCTCATTGAAAAGTTGAACCGCCATGTCGAGGTTATTCTGCTCTACGGCTGTGGCCACCTTCTTGACGATGGTCTTTGTCCTCGTCTTCCAGGCGCGGTTGTAGATCCTGTTTCTCTCGGTGACATGTATCCTTTTGATTGCCGATTTCGTATTGGGCATCTTTCGCGATTCACCTCCTGTCGCTAGTATTCGCGCGTTGCTCATTCTATCATGGTTTTGTGCTTTGAGGCAACATCCGGATTTATAAGGTTAGGGGGCTGGAATATGGCTCGGATGGATGACAGCGTAAGAGAAGCCAAGATATTGGATTTCATAAAGAACTTGACATCGGCGTTCTTCGTGGTGATCTCGGTCATCGGTTTTTTATTCGCCAAAGCCGGACGTCCCTGGGGGGAAATGCTTAGTGCTGTTGGAGTATCCGGGGCTGTTGGCATATTTACAAACATATTGGCCGTTAAGATGCTTTTTCGCCCCATATACATACCCCTAATAGGCGTGCCCATACCGGGAAGCGGCGTCATAGCCAAAAACAGGGATCGCATATTGGATACCTTTGCAAACGAGGTCAGAAACAGGCTGCTAACCCCCGATGCCCTGAAGCAGGCCGTAAGCGACGAGGCCTTCTTTCAGTCCGTAAGCCCGGTATTGCAGCGCGAGATAATGCGGCTTTACCTGAGGAGGGATAACTTAAGGGCACTTTTGAGGGTGCTGGAAAAGCCGCTCACCGATTTTTTCAGCAGCCCGGGATTTGAGCAGATGGTAAGAGAAAGGCTGATAGACGTCGAGCGGTCGCATTTTGTCCTGTCTTTGGCCTCCAAGGTGGGCCTGTTTCAGGTGGAAAACCTGACCAAATGGATAGTTTCCCTGGTGAAGGACAGGTGGATACATTTCTTGCAGGGGGAGGAGGGTTTAAGGGAGCTTCAAAGACAGGTGGCATTGATGCTTTCCAAGATCTCCTGGGAGGAGGGGGATGCCATAAAGGTCTTTAGGGAGACCTTCGAGAGGATCGTTCGCCGGATATTGGAAAGGATCGATTTGGGTGAGCTTGCGAAGAGGTCTTTAGGCGAAGTGGAGGAAGGAGATGTGGAGGCTTACCTTGAAAAGCTGGCCCACAAGTACCTCTTCTGGATAGAGATGTGGGGTGGCATAGTTGGTGCTATCATAGGCTTGTTCATGGGCATATGGTTTGTGATATAGAAGCCTTTGGCTTTCGTTTTCGAAAAGATAGCGTAAAATATTTGTAGGAGATTTTCAGAGGTAAAAAATAATGGGACCGCTCCTTTTGGTAGAATCTTTGTGTGACCAAAAACTCATAAAGGAGGGTCCCAACTTGAACAAGGTTATTTTACTACAAATTGTCTCAAACTTCATCTCCGAGATATTGAAGTTTTTTTGCAGTTCCAATGTCAGGACGCTGGCTGAAATAGAAGATGAGCTTTTTCGCATGACGAAGGCCTTCATCCGGGAGATCGTAAAGGCTTACTTCGAGCTTGTAGACGAAGCCATATTAAAGGACAAAACGTCTCGAAAGCAAAGAGGATTGGTCGTAGAAAGGCGTGAGGACAGAAGGAGCTTATATACCATCTTTGGTGATATATCTTTCAAGAGGACCTACTACTTCGACAAAAGTCATAAAAAATATGTATACCCCCTGGACGAAGCATTAAGGTTGGATAAACGTCAAAGGTTGAGCAAAACAGTAACGGTAAAGCTGGTAGAGACGGCAGGCCAGGTATCTTACGCCAAAAGTTCGATGAACGTAACTGAGGGTGAGTTATCCAAACAGACCGTCAAAAACAAGATACACAGCCTAAACCTGGAGGCCTTGAAGGTAGAGGTCCCTAAAAAAAGAGGCGTAGAGGTATTACATATAGATGCAGATGAGGACCACGCATCTCTGCAAAACGGCAGAAGCACGAATCTTCCTTTAGTCTGCATATACGAGGGCACCTTTAAAGAGGGGTCCAAAAACAGATGTATAAACCCTATATACATGAGCGGTTACGGAAAGGACACAGATGAGTTTTGGCTTGAGGTAGCAGATAGGATATACGAGCTTTACGACCCGGAGGACATAAAGGGCATATACATCCATGGAGATGGTGCAAATTGGATAAAGGAAGGTATAAGCTGGCTGCCCGAGTCAAAGCTGGTGCTGGATAAATTTCACCTAAATAAAGCGATCCTTGAATCCACGGCAAGGCAGCCTGAAAAGAGACGTGATATATACAGGGCCATAAATACAAATGACTCGAACTTTTTTAAGAAAATAACCTCCGAGATGTTTAAATGCGCTTCAAGCGAGAGGGAAAGAAAGATGATCGCAGATTTCAGGAGGTATATAACCAACAACTGGCAGTCTATAACGATTCGAAACGAAGAGGATTGCGGCAGCTCAAGCCCCGAGGGTCACATTAGTCACGTGCTTTCTTCTAGGTTAAGTTCCAGGCCTATGGCCTGGAGCAGGAAGGGTTTAAAGAATGTGTCTGCTTTGAGGGCTTACATCTGTAGCGGTGGGAAAGTGAAAGCGGAACACGTAAGGGGAAATGACCAAAAGGGCGACAAGACAGACAAAAGACACAACTTCACATTAAACCTAGAAGATATCTTTAGTTCGACTGTAAGCGAGATAGGCTCCATAACGGTACTCGGCACCGGGAAGGTAACGCCCCTATACACGACCTTAAAGGGCATATGCCATAGCGGGTTTGATTTTAGCTGAACTAAAAGACGTTGCCCTTTAAGATACATGAGGAGTGGTTCCTAAAAATCCTACAAAAACTTGACGCGGTCTTTCGAAAACAAAGTATTGCTACATGAACGCCGCATGTGATATAGTATCCTGGCTCCTTTATTGGTGTAGGTTCGACTAATTTATGAACGTTGAGATTGGAGGTGCTGTCCGTGCCTAAGAGGACCTTTCAACCGCATGTCAAGCCTCGTAAGCGCAAAATGGGATTTTTGGCCCGCACAAGTTCGCCGAGCGGACGACGCATTCTTCGCAACAGGAGGCGTAAAGGACGTCAGAGGTTGGCAGTTTAACAACGATGCGTTTTGGCTATCCCAAGTCGGCGAGGTTGCGCCGAAGAGATGAGTTTGATCGCGTATTTCGCGAGGGAAAGATGGCCCATGGCCGTTATGTCAGGATGTTGTATGTCGAGGTTCCCTGCGATATATCGCGCATCGGTGTGGCAGTCGGAAAAAGGACAGGCAAATCATGGGCTCGAAACAGGGGGAGGCGTTTGCTGAAAGAAGCTGCAAGACGCCTCCTGCCATGGTTGAGGGGCGGATACTGGATAGTTTTTTTGCTTTCTCCTTCGGGTTTGACGCAGAGAGCGCAGGAAATCTACCTAGATATGGCAAACTTGTGTAGTCGTGAAGGTTTGCTCGTCGCCGACTGGCCCGGCATCGATTTTACGCCATGGGCTAAAGAGGACAAAAACGATGAAAAGGACAAATAAGGCTCTCGTATTGCCCAAGATGATGCTTGTGGGTTTTATCAGGGCGTATCAGATTTTCGTTTCTCCCCTTTTGGGGCGCAACTGCAGGTTTTACCCAACCTGTTCGCAGTATGCCATCGAGGCCCTGGAACGGTGGGGAGTAATTCGCGGTAGTTGGTTAACCGTAAAGAGGTTATGTCGATGTGGTCCGTGGCATCCCGGAGGATATGATCCCGTTCCCGGAACAGATCGAAAGATAGGGCAGGTGAAAATATAGTGGGTTCTTTGTGGCAATCTGGTAGCGATTTGCTTTTGGGAGTGCTTAACTTTTTTTACGGCATCAGCCATTCATACGGAGTAGCTATCATACTTTTGACCATCCTGGTCAGAGTGCTGCTGTATCCTCTCTCGCATAAACAGCTTGTGAGCATGAAGAAGATGCAGCAGATTCAGCCCCGCCTCAAAACCTTGCAGGAGAAGTACAAGGATGACAAGCAGAAGTTGAACCAAGAGGTAATGAAGCTTTACAGGGAATATGGGGTGAATCCTGCGGCGGGTTGCTTGCCCTTGCTTGTGCAGTTGCCCATCCTGATACTTCTTTTCAAGGTGATAATGAACTACGACTTTGGGGAGGAGTTTTTCCTCGGCATATCGCTGAAGCACTCGCTTCTTTCGCTGATGAGCCAGGCTCTTGGCGTTGCGACCGCCAAGGCAGGCGTCATGACCGTCATAAGCGGTATAGTCTCCAACCCCGCTGGCCTTCTGAATTTCGGATTATACGGAGGGACCTTGATACTTTGGCTCCTGATAGGTTTTGTTACGTGGTTTCAGCAGAAGATCACCACAACAGGGGCGGCAAGCGAACAGATGGCCTTCATGGGGTGGTTCATGCCCCTCTTCATGATGTTCATATGCCTGAGCCTTCCCGGTGGCGTGTTGCTCTATTGGGGCGTTTCTTCCCTGATCGGAGTGGTACAACAGGTATGGGTACAGCGCAGGACTTCCGTTGAAATATCACAAAAGCCCGTCTTGTACAAGGACAAGCCGCGATCGGCGGAGAAATCCAAGGCGGAATCGGAAGAAGTTTCCAAGGATGTATAGAGAAAGGTAGGGCGATTATCCCTTGAGCGAGAAAGAAGTTATTGTCGTTGAAGCCTCTTCTTTGGAGGAGGCGAGAGCAATTGCCGCGCAGGAGTGGGGAATAAGCCCAAGCGATGTGGTGATCAATTTAGTCGAGGAAGAAAAAAAGCTATTCGGTATCTTGGGCAAACGCCTTAAGGTGGAGGCCAGGCCTGCCCGTGCCATTGAGATCCTAAGGGCTCAGAGGGTATTGGCGGAGTTGCTGGAAAAGATGGGCTTAGATGTGACCTTGTCGTTTGAGGATGACAATACTATAGACATAAGCGGCGACGATGCCGGCATAGCCATTGGAAGGTACGGAGAGACCCTTAGGGCATTGGAACACCTCCTCAACCTGATGATTGCTTCATCCGCCGCAGGTGCCTTTAGGGTGCGCCTGGACAGCGGCGGATATCGAAGCAGGCGCGAGGAGAGCATAAAGAGGATGGCCGTATCTGCCGCCCGAAAGGCAATAAGCAGAAATAAGCCCGTTGGGCTTCAGCCGATGTCAAACTGGGAGCGTAAGGTAGTACACACTACGCTGCAGTCAATGGAGGGCATCGAGACTCGCTCGGTGGGGCAGGATCCTCACAGGCGAGTGATAGTTTGCCCGAAACCTTCGAGGGAAGGCAAAGAGGGCGCCAAGGGAGATCAAGGCGGTACACGGTGAGATTGAAACCAACAACCCTTGCGTCGCTTTAGTTGTAGTGTTAATATGAACATACCCTAGACTAGGTGGATCGGCATTCGTCCTTCTTGGTCAAGGGATTTTTTTAGTGAGGTGATATAGTGATGGAAGATTGGAAGCAGAAGGTCATCGAGGAGTTTAAGACTCACAGCGCCGATACGGGGTCCCCGGAGGTGCAGGTCGCCATACTGACCTACAGGATTCGCTACCTGACGGAGCACCTCAAGGTCCACAAGAAGGACTTTCATTCGAGGAGAGGCCTCCTGAAGATGGTCGGCAAGAGGAGAAAGCTCCTGAAATACCTGCAGGAAAAGGATTTCAACCGCTACAAATCGTTGATAGACAAACTGGGTCTGCGCCGTTAACGACTTCAATTTAAAGGCGAGGAGGTCCTCGCCTTTAATCGTCACGAAAGCTTCAGATCGATATTTTCAATGGGAGGAAAGTTTAGGAATGAGCGATGAAATGAACTTTGAGATGGAGATAGGCGGAGAGGCTCTTACCTTTTCGACCGGGCATCTCGCAAAACAGGCCAACGGTGCAGTATATGCCCGTTATGGAGATACAACCGTCCTTGTCACGGCATGCATGGAAGATACCCCCAGGGAAGATGTGGACTTCTTTCCCCTCATAGTGGATTATGAGGAGCGTTTTTACGCTGCCGGCAAGATACCAGGCGGTTTCATCAAAAGGGAGGGAAAGCCCTCGGAGACGGCCATTTTGAGCGCCAGGCTCGTGGACAGGTCCATAAGGTCGCTGTTTCCAGAGCATATGAAAAATGACGTTCACGTGGTAGCCACGGTGCTGTCGGTAGATCAGGTCAATCCGCCCAACATGCTGGCCATAAATGCCGCCTCTGCAGCGCTCGTCATCTCGGACATCCCCTGGGACGGACCCGTAGGAGCCGTTCGCGTGGGCTACATAGACGGCCGTCTGGTCATAAATCCCAAGGAATCCGACATGCAAGGAAGCGTCCTTGACCTGGTCGTGGCCGGCCATAAAGACGGAATTACCATGGTGGAGGGGGGAGCAAACGAGGTACCGGAAGACGTCTTGATAGACGCCCTTGAGCTTGCCCAAGAAGAGATAAGGCGCCTCGTTGACTTTCAGTTGAGGATGAAAGAAGCCGTCGGCAAGGTCAAAAGCGAGATACCTTCCCCGATCGAGGTCCCGGAAATTGAGGAGTTCGTCGAAAGGAACCTTTACGGCGAGATTTACGAAGCCGTCAAGATCCATGCAAAAAAAGAGCGCAGCGACGCCATCAAGGCCATAGAGCAGAAGGCGTGGGAGCGCTTCGAGGAAGCCTATCCAGAACATGAGGCTTATATCTCCGAAGTGGTGACCCGGTTCGTCAAGAAGGCCATGCGGTCCCTAATCCTTGACGAGGGCAAGAGGGCTGACGGCAGGGCCATGGACGAACTGAGACCCATAACGTGTGAGGTGGGATTTTTGCCCAGGGTTCACGGCTCGGCCGTGTTCACCAGGGGTGAAACTCAAGCCTTGGTCGTCACGACCTTGGGCATGGCCGGAGAGGATGAACAGATACTGGACGGGCTGAAGCTGGACGAGCCGCCAAAGCGATTCATGCTGCATTACAACTTCCCGCCCTTTTCCGTCGGGGAAGTTAGGCCGATGCGCGGTCCCGGAAGGCGCGAGATAGGCCACGGGGCGCTCGCCGAAAGAGCGGTAAAGCCCTTGATACCATCCGAGACGGAGTTTCCCTATATCATAAGGGTCGTATCGGATATACTTGAATCCAACGGCTCCAGCTCCATGGCAAGCGTATGCGGTGCCTCGCTGTCCCTGATGGACGCCGGAGTGCCCATAAGAAAGAGCGTGGCCGGCATCGCCATGGGCTTGATAAAGGAAGGGGAAAGGGTCGCCATATTGACCGATATCCAGGGGCTTGAGGACCATTACGGAGACATGGACTTCAAGGTGGCCGGAACGCGCGACGGCGTTACCGCGCTGCAGATGGATAACAAGGCAGGCGGGATAACCAGGGACATTCTGGTTCAGGCCCTGGAGCAGGCCAAAAGGGGAAGGCTTCAGATACTGGACATCATGGATGCCGTCATATCCTCTCCGAGAGAGGAGCTGTCCCAGTATGCTCCTAGGATATACACCATGAACATCGACCCCGATAAGATAAGGGATGTCATAGGCCCCGGCGGTAAGACCATCAGGAATATCGTCCAAAAAACCGGCGTCAAGATAGACATAGGAGACGAAGGCGTCACTTACATTGCAGCTTCCTCAGAGGCTGCGGCCCATGAGGCCATGTCGATGATCAAATCGCTGACGAAGGAAGTCGAGCCTGGAGAGGTTTACCTTGGCAAGGTTACGAGGCTGACCAGCTTTGGCGCCTTCGTCGAGCTGCTTCCCGGCAAGGAGGGGCTGCTTCACATCAGCGAGGTGAGTTCCTCTCATGTGCCCAAGGTGGAGGACTTCTTCAAGGTCGGAGATCCCGTATTGGTCGTGGTGAAGGAGATCGACGAGCTTGGCAGGATAAACTTGAGCAGAAAAAGGATACTGGAGAACCCCGACGATTTTCCGCTCACCCCCGAGATGCGGGAATTTTTGGAGGAGGATAGAAAGAGGGACTCCTCCCTGACCAAGAAAAGGGATTCGGATAAGGGTCGCCATCCCAGGCCGAAGAGGGATTAGCAATGGGAGACAGCATCAAAGTGAAGGTGTCCCGAAGGGGAAATGCGTTAAGGTTCGACATGCCCTCCTATATGACGCCATCCTCTTCGGGAGTTGATTTGAGGGCAGCCGAGGAGAAGACGATAGAGCCAGGCAGTTGGGCCTTGATAGGCACGGGGCTTTACCTGGAGATCCCAATGGGCTACGAGGCTCAGGTCAGGCCTCGTAGCGGCCTTGCCCTAAAACACGGCGTGACCGTTCTGAACGCCCCGGGCACGATAGATGCGGACTACAGAGGAGAAGTGGGCGTCATACTGATAAACCTGGGGAGAGAACCCTTTGAGGTGAAGGTTGGAGACCGCATAGCACAGCTCGTCATCTCGGCCGTATGCAGGGTCGGTTTCGAGGAAGTGGAAAGTTTGAGCGAAACCGCCCGTGGAGCAGGCGGTTTCGGCAGCACAGGCTTAAAGTGAGTTGCAAATTGATATGAAGGGGTAGTTTTCATGTCGTGGGCTTTGAACAAGGTAATACTATCGCCATATGAGGCATCCGTCTTTCGCCGTGAAACTTTGCCCACGTGCGATGATGTAACCGTAGAGATTGGCTTTGGCAATGGGGAATTCTTGTTGGATATGGCCTCCCGCAACGAAAGAGGTTTCTGCTTCGGCATCGAGGTCTCCATGACCTCCATTCTTAAGGCCGCACGGAAATGTCTGATGCGTCGTTTGCCGAACGTCAGGCTGTTGTGCGGCGACGGAAGCTTCCTGCTTCGGGAGTTTTTCTTGCCGGAGTCCGTCGGCAGGGTTTACGTAAACTTTCCCTGCCCATGGCCGAAAAAAAGACATGCCAAAAGGCGGCTGGTTACGCCGGGATTTGTCTGCAACCTGGCTCATGCGCTGAAGGTCAAAGGGGCCTTTGAGCTTGCAAGTGACGAGCGTTGGTATATAGAGGACGCCCGAACGTGTCTCCTTGAAAACCCTGCCTTTGAGGTTGGCGATGTCTTAGTTGGCGAAAGCAGCTCTTTTAGGACCAAATATGAGGAAAAGTGGATATCCATGGGCAAATCCATATATAGGCTAAAGGCCACAAAGCATGTGCCCTTTAGGGTTGAGCCGGTGGTGGATTGGGAGGTGACGGCGTTGAACGTTAAAGCCAAAAGACCAGATGTATGGGAAGCCTCGAGGTTGAGCTGCCTTTGTGGCCTTACGGGCGGGGAGGAGCGTTTCAGGTGGACCTTTAAGGACCTCTTTTTGGGATCCCAAGAAACGGCCCTTCTTCAGGCGATAACCGTCGATGATGGATTTGAACAGAAGTTTTACATTCGCCTGGTCCCCTGCGAAGGTGAGGTTTTGATAAAGCTCGACGACGCATCATCCATATACAGGACTCCGGCCGTGAAAAGATCCTTTGCCGCGTTGGCGGAGGAGATAGAGCGTCTTTGAGAAAGACTTCCAGTAAGGTCCTTTTGGCCCTCTTTAATGCCATAGGCGACATTAGTGGGAGGTCTTTCCTCGATCTTTTTTCGGGGAGCGGCCAGATTGCCCGTGAGGCATGGGCTAGAGGAGCAAGGCCCGTTGTGGCCGTTGAAGCGGACAAAGCCTCCTGCGCCAACTTGCGCTCTTTATGCAGGGACAGGGAGGGTTTGGAAGTGGTTTGCATGGACGTAAGAAGGGCCTTGCCCAAGCTCGCAAAGGATGGATATGAGTTTTCCGTAATCTTTGCCGATCCGCCTTACGAATATGGCTGGATAGGGTGGCTTCTTTCGTCTCTGTCCAAGTACGATCTATTGTTGAAGCCCGATGGTTTACTGGTCCTTGAGCGCTCGAAGAGGGAGGATCTGCCCCTGCCCTTGGAGGGGTGGAATTTGTGTAAAGAGAGGTCTTACGGCGATACCGTATTGTCCTTTTTATGTCGGGGTGAAGGAAGCCCGAAGGAGGAGAAATAATTGTGCTGAAGGCCGTTTATCCCGGTTCCTTTGATCCCATAACCAACGGACATCTTTATGTGGCCGAAAGGGCTGCCGCTTTGTTCGATGAGTTGATACTTGCCGTGTTGGTTAACCCGCAGAAGAAGTCAACCTTTACGGTAGAGGAGAGAAAGGCAATGGCTCGCGAGGCCTTGAGCCATGTCTCCAACGCAAGGGTGAAGAGCTTTGAGGGCCTTTTGGTCGACTTCATGAGGCAGGAGCGCTGTCGCGTAATTGTCAGAGGCCTTAGGGCCTTGTCCGATTTCGAGTACGAGTTTCAGATGGCCCTGATGAACCGCGAGCTTGCCCCTGAGGTGGAGACCATATTCATCGTGACTGACGCTCAATACTCATACCTGTCCAGCAGCGCAGTCAAGGAAGTCTTTCAGTTCGGGGGATCGGTGCAGGGCATGGTCCCTCCGGGGGTATACAGGAGACTTCGGGAAAGGTTTCCGCCGAAGGACCTCATACGGTGATGGGCTTTTGGATGACATCTTTTCTCCTTTGCGGAGCGTTGCATAGCATCTCCCAAAGCTCGACGGCCTTGTATTCAAAGGCTGCGATGGTCTTGCTGTAGGGGGACTCGAGCGATCCTGTCTTCGTGATCAGGGGAAGGCGAGCTTTCTTTCTCATGGTCTTTAGCAGAGCACGGCCCTTGTCGTCAAAGCCGAGCACGCGTATATAGGGCACCGACAACCTTTGGACGGCCTTGTTTGTCCAGTGATCGTAGGCAAGCAGTATATGCATGAGGTGTCGCTGTACGCGAGCCTTCGGATATCTCTTGGTGGAGATGGCTTCGATGAGCTCCTGCAGGTCTTTGGAGTATTTTGAGGCTTGCATTATCCTGTTTTCGATTCCCTCTTTCATCTCGGCATAGCTTGCAAGCTCCTTGGGCGAAGCCCTCAAGCAGGAGGCGATTATCATCCTGAAGAGCGCATCGTCGTCTATGGCACATCTTCCCCTATCGAAGGCCTTTTTTAATATGAAAAAGCTTTCCTGCGGCACGTAGGGACAAACCTCATCTAAGCCTTTTTCCTTGATCGCCTTCCTTATGGCAGTCGCGCTTGCCACATCGGTCAAAGTGTCGTCCAGATAGGCGCGTCCCGTTCTTTCTACGGGAACGGGAGTTAGGGGATACCCCTTTTGGGTGATCCTCATCATGTAGCCTACGGCCAATATGTTGTTCGAGGAAGACATCAGACGCCCTGCACCGGGTATAAGATCCTCTAGGGCCAGGGAACGTGATTCTACGTATGAATGGCCCTCTTGCAGGTGCCGCTTCAAGTTCTCCTTGAAAGAGGGAGGCTCCTCTATTAAGATATCGATGACTCCTTTAAGTGAATGGAAGGACGTGTCCTCCATTCCAAAGGACAGGTGGGTTACCGTTTCGGTAGCGGCGAGCAGATCGACGCCTGCCGAACAAAAGACGCCGGCGTTATGGCACGAAAAAGCCGAGGGCATCTCTATGACAAGGTTTGCACCTTGCGCCAATGCCATCCTCGTCCGTTCCCATTTGTCGATCATCGATGGCTCTCCACGTTGGACGAAGTTGGAAGAGAGCGCGATGACGGTGCAGCTTGCATGGGTCATTTCCTTGGCCTTGTTCATGTGATACAGGTGTCCGTTATGAAAGGGGTTGTATTCAGCTATTATTCCAAGTATGGCTTCCTGCATCGAATCGACCTCTTTTCGTCAATATATATTTTGAGGGAGGTTTGCAAAGTGAAAATTTTGGTGTTGAACTGCGGTAGTTCTTCGTTGAAGTATCAGTTGTTCGATATGCCTCAGGAGACGGTGGCGGCAAAGGGCCTGGTCGAAAGGATCGGCATCGAGGGTTCCAGGATCAAGCATACCAGGACGGGCTCAAGCACGATATCCAAGGATGCGGATATTCCCAACCACAAGGTCGCCCTTAAATATGTCGTCGATCTGCTCTTGGACGGCGACGAGGGAGTCATAGCAAGCTTGAACGAGCTCGCTGCGGCCGGCCACCGCGTGGTCCACGGCGGAGAAAAATTTGCCTCCTCGGTGCTTGTTGACGACGATGTGATTGAGGCAATCGAAGAATGCGTTCCCCTTGCACCTCTGCATAACCCTGCCAACCTCACGGGAATAAGGGCAATGAAGGAACTTTTGCCGGACTTGCCTCAAGTCGCCGTGTTTGATACGGCCTTTCACCAGACTATGCCTCCAAAGGCCTACATGTACGGCCTCCCTTACAGGTATTATACGACCTACAAGGGTCGCAGGTACGGATTTCACGGCACCAGTCACTACTACGTGGCCAACAGGGCCGCACAGCTGATGGGTAAGCCCGTCGAGGGCTTGAAGATAGTGACATGCCACCTGGGAAACGGCAGCTCCATAACTGCCGTCGATGGCGGAGTATCGGTAGATACATCTTTAGGGTTTGGCACCGTCCCAGGCGTCATAATGGGCACTAGAAGCGGTGATGTGGATCCCACGCTTGTGCTTCACATCATGGAGCAGGAAAATCTGAGCGCGGCCAATATGAGCCACATCCTCCATAAGGAAAGCGGCTTTTTGGGCTTAAGCGGAATAAGCAGCGACCTTCGCGACATAGAGGAAGCCATGGAGAAGGGCAACGAAAGGGCAACCTTGGTCGTCGAGATGCTGGCTTACGGAATTGCAAAGTTCATCGGGGCCTATGCGGCGGCGATGAGGGGGCTGGACTGCATCGTCTTTACGGCAGGCATCGGAGAAAACAGCCCGCTCATAAGGGAGAAGGTATGCGACTACCTCGAGTTTCTCGGGGTGCTTTGCGATAAGGACAAAAATGGTGCCATGATACGAGGCAAGGAAGGGGAGATCAGCGGCGGGGCTTCAAGGGTGAAGGTCCTTGTGATTCCTACCAACGAGGAATTGGTCATCGCCAGGGATACTTACAGGTTGGTTCAGGAAAAATAATCGTGTATAATCGTTAAGTTCCAGTGGGGGGCAAAGAGTTTGGATCGTGAGTTCGATTTGCATTATTTGTTAGACCTCGATGAGGTCAAAAAGGGGGAAGTTTATAGCGCTTCCGCCTCTTTTGACAGGCCTGAGGGGGTAGTCAATTACTGGGGGCAGGATTATTTGTTAAGGTTTCCGCTAGACCTTGGATTGGATGCCCATTGGGATAGCGGTGACCTTACTGTCGATATGCAAATTTCCTTTAGGGCGGAAGTGGCTTGCGCCAGGTGCTTGAAGCCGGTCTTGCTGGAGATCTTCGAGCGGTACAGCTACATCTACACGCTGAGACCGCAGAACTTGGAGCCGGATCACGAGCTGTCCAAAGAGGAAATGTCAATGGTTCATATGGACTTTTGGCCTACCCATCTTGACTTGGCACCCCAACTGTGGGAAAGTATAATCTTGTCTTTACCGTCCATCGTTCTGTGTTCGCCCGATTGTCGAGGTCTGTGCCCCCATTGCGGTAAGGATCTGAACGAAGGGCCTTGTAAATGTAATTCAGCCGAGGTAGATCCTCGCCTGGAAGTCTTGAAAAAAGCGCTAGGTGCGCCAAGCGATTTGGAAAGGAGGAAGGAAAGCCATGGCCGTTCCAAAAAGAAGGGTCTCTCACGCTAAGACGGCTCGAAGACATGCCCAGTGGATTAAGAGCTTGAAAGGACCGGAGCTCACGGTGTGCCCTCACTGCTCAGAGGTCGTGATGACCTACAGGGCATGCCCGGAGTGCGGATATTATAGGGGGCGCGTGGTGGGCAAGCTAGGCAAGGAAGAGGAAAAGTAGATACAATTTGCCAAAAAAGACAGGGAAAGAGGTTTCGGCTCCCTGTCTTTAATTTTATAGACCGTCTTGACTGTCCCAAGGGGGGAGCATATACTTTTTCAATGATACCTGTTATTAAGACCAGCTGACAAAATTCGGAGGTTATTGGCGTGCCAGCTTCGACCAACAGAGAACGTCGACATCAAAGGATCCTGAAATTGCTCAGGGAAAATCCACTGCTTACCGATGACGCCCTGGCTAAGGCGCTAGGGGTGTCCTTGAGCACCATCAGGCTGGATAGGGCGCTTCTTGGGATACCGGAATTGCGGGAGAGAATGAGGAGGATGGCCGAAGAGGCGACAAGCCGATTGCGCTCCCTCAGGTATGAAGAGGTCGTTGGAGAGCTTCTTGAATTGCAACCCAACCAATGGGCTTTATCCGTGCTTCAAACTACCGGCGATATGGCATTTCGTCACTCGAATCTCGTAGCCGATCATCACATCTATGCCCAGGCGACCTCCCTTGCCATTGCCGTCATAGAAGCTGATTATGTCATCACTGCCTCAGCGCATATCAGGTATAAAATTCCCGCACACGTGGGCGACATGTTAGTGGCGAGGGCTAAGGTCGGTACGCATAAGCAGAACAAGTACATTGTGAGTGTCCGGACGAAAGTGGAGGGCAAAGAGATTTTCGTGGGCAGATTTATAGTCGTTGCCCTTGAAAGTTTCCCCTAAAAGAGAGTAAAAAGGAAAGGCAGTGCGGAGAGTTCGATTGATAGGGGTGGATGACATTGATCTTAGCTTTGGATGCCATGGGAGGAGATCACGCTCCCACTGAGATTTGTCTGGGAGCTATCTCGGCTTGCTCCAAGTATCCCGACTTAGAGGTTGTCTTAGTTGGGGACGGCAGCCAGATAGAAAGGGTCATAAAGGACGCGGAGCCCTTCGTCTCCAAGAGGATTCATGTAGTGCATACCGATGAATACATAGCCATGGACGAGTCTCCCACGGTTGCCTTCAGGAAGAAAAAGAGGGCAAGCATAAGGCTTGCCATGGAGATGGTAAAGGCCGGCGATGCACAGGGGTGCATATCGGCAGGAAATACCGGAGCTATCGTTGCAGGGGGCGTCTTGATCTTGGGAAGGATTCCTGGAATTGACAGGCCGGGTTTGGGAGTGCCCATTCCTCTTCCCAACAAGATCACGCTCCTCATAGATGTGGGAGCGACAATTAGATGCAAACCGATAAATTTATATCAGTTCGCTATAATGGGCGAGATTTACATGCGAAATACCTTAGGCGTTAAATCTCCGACCGTGGCGTTGCTCTCAAACGGCGAGGAAGAGATCAAGGGCGATGAGGTCGTATGTGAGGCGAGGAACATGCTCGCCAAGGCGAACGTAGAATTCATAGGTTACGTCGAGGGGAAAGACATACCCTTAGGAGTTGCCGATGTGGTGGTCTGCGACGGGTTCACCGGAAATGTTTTGCTAAAATTCGTGGAGGGCGTCGGGGAAGCCCTTTATCGGCTTTTAAGGGAAGAGATGGATCAGAGGATACTGCCAAAGGTGGGGTTCCTGTTTTTGATCCCCATGCTTAAAGAGCTTTGGAACAGGTTTGACTACGAGAAGTATGGAGGTACGCCCCTCCTCGGCGTGGAAGGGGTAGTCATAAAGGCTCACGGCAGGTCCAAGGCAAGGGCCATAGACAGCGCTCTGAAGGTAGCCAGGGATTTTGTGATGAATCGCGGCGTCGAACTGATCAGAAATGGTTTGGATCGAGGAGGGATGTAATGTGGGCATCTTTAAGGGAAGGCCCGTGTCCATTCTGGGCTCTGGCATGTACGTTCCCGATCGTATTTTGACCAACGATGATTTAGAAAAGATTGTAGATACCAACGACGAGTGGATCCGCACGCGCACCGGCATAGCGGAAAGAAGGGTCGCCGCTGATGATCAGGTAACAAGCGACCTGGCATACCTTGCAGCCGTCGAGGCTTTAAAGGCCTCTAATGTGAGCCCCGAAGAACTGGATATGGTGATCGTGGCCACCAATACGCCCGATACCATATTTCCCGCGGTGGCTGCCAAGGTGCAGGGGAGGTTGTCGGCCAACAACGCCGGAGCCAGCGACATACAGTCCGGCTGTACGAGCAGCGTATATGCCCTATCCTTTGCGGCTGCGGGCATTGCTTCGTGCATCTGGGATAAGGTGTTGGTCATCGGTGCCGAGGTCTTGACCAGGCTGCTCAACTGGGAGGACAGGACTACCTGCGTGCTCTTCGGCGACGGCGCAGGAGCTGTCGTATTGGGAGTTAGCCCTGACGGCAAAAATAGGGTGTTGTCCACCTCCCTTAAGAGCGACGGCACGAAAAGCGACCTCATAATCTTGCCTGGGGGGCTTGTGGAGTGTCCCGCCTCGGTGGAGATGATCGAAAAAAAGCTTCATACGATCCATATGAAGGGCAATGAGGTCTTTAAGTTCGTAAATAAGGTGCTTCCCTCTTTTCTGGAGGAGTTTTGCAGGGAATCAGGGTTATCCCTAGGTGACGTAAATTGGTGGGTGTTTCACCAGGCAAACTACAGGATCATAGAAAGCGTGCTAAAAAGGCTTGACATCTCCATGGACAAGGCGATAGTTAACATAGATAAATACGGAAATACTTCCGCAGCGACCGTGTTTTTGGCCTTTCACGAGGCGCTGGTTGACGGAAGGATTAAGAAGGGCGACAAGGTCATATTCGTCAGCTTCGGATCGGGAATGACCTATGGAGCTACGCTTGTAGAGGTATGAGGTGGGCAGTCATGTGGAAGAGGACAAGAATTCAGGATTTACTTAACGTGGAGTATCCCATAATTCAAGGCGGCATGGCATGGGTGGCCAATGCCGATCTGGCTGCGGCCGTCAGCAACGGAGGGGGATTGGGCGTCATTGCGGCGGGCAGCATGCCCCCCGATCTTCTTGACGCCGAAATAAAAAGGCTCAAGCAAATGACCGATAAGCCCTTTGCCGTGAACATCATGCTCATGTCCCCAACGGCGGAAGACGCCATCGAGGTGGTAGCCGAAAATCGCGTTCCCGTCGTGACAACGGGCGCAGGAAGTCCCGGAAAGGTCATCGAAAGGCTCAAGCCCTTGGGCACCATAATCATCCCCGTCATTGCCTCGGTGGCGCATGCCAAGAGGGTCGAAAGGCAGGGTGCCGATGCGGTTGTTGCCGAGGGCACGGAGGCGGGCGGACATATAGGCGAGCTCACCACCATGGTTTTGGTCCCGCAAGTCGTCGATGCCGTAAGCATACCCGTCGTTGCCGCCGGAGGCATAGCCGACGGAAGGGGTGTCGTGGCGGCATTCGCCCTGGGAGCCGAGGGAGTCCAGGTTGGAACGCGCTTCGTGTGTGCCGCGGAAAGCCCTGCCCACGAGGCCTACAAGCGAGCCATCATAGAGGCCACGGACAGATCTACGGTGGTGACGGGAAGATCGACGGGCCATCCCGTAAGATGTATAAGGAACAAGTTGACAAAGAAGTTTGAGGAGTTGGAAAGCAGTGGGGCTTCCATTGAGGAGCTGGAGGCCCTGGGGACGGGAAGGCTTAGGGCAGCCGTCATCGACGGAGATGTGGAGTGGGGTTCCGTAATGGCCGGCCAGTCGGCAGGACTGGTAAAGAAAGTTCAGCCTGCCGCCGAGATAATAAGGGAGCTTTTTGACGATGCCGAAAGGGTCCTTAGAAAGCTGGGGTCCCATTTGACCGACCAGAACTGCGAAAAGAGGTGAAAGCTCTTGTCTTATGCGTTCGTCTTCCCCGGTCAGGGGGTTCAGGAAGTAGGCATGGGTAGGGACTTTTACGACAAGTTCACCGTCTCTAGGGAGATGTTCCTGCGAGCAGATGAGGCGTTAGGCTTCCCCCTCAGCAGGTTGATATTCGAGGGGCCCGAGGAGGAACTGACGAAGACGGAATACGCTCAGCCTGCCATACTTACCGTCTCCATAGCAGCCTTTGAGGCCTTGAGGACTAAGTCCAACGATCTTCATCCGTCTTTCGTGGCAGGCCACAGCTTGGGCGAGTATACGGCGCTTGTGGCCGCGGGGGCGTTAAAGCTTGAGGATGGCGTCAAGCTGGTCAATATCCGAGGTAAGCTTATGCAGCAGGCCGTGCCCTTGGGCGTTGGAGCCATGGCGGCCATCATTGGCCTTGACAAGGAAACCGTTGAGGCTCTATGTCGCTTGGTCTCTGACAACGATTGCCTCTGCGAGCCGGCCAACTACAATTCTCTCCAGCAGATAGTTGTGTCCGGCCACCTTAGGGCAGTTGAGCGCGTTATAGAGTTGGCAAAAGAAAGGGGAGCTAAAAGGGCAGTAATGCTTAAGGTAAGCGCACCCTTTCATTCTTCCCTGATGCGACCAGTCGCAGAGGGGTTGGCCAAGGCCTTTGAGATGTGCGAGTGGCGAAGGCCAAAGTGGCCCGTGGTCGCCAACGTTAACGCTAAACCCTTGGAAGAGGTGAAGGAGATACAGGAGGCCTTGCTCCTCCAGAGCTACAATCCCGTGCTCTGGTCTCAGTCGGTCGAGTTCATGAGAGGCGCTGGCGTCGATGCTTTCCTCGAGATAGGTCCCGGAAGCGTGCTCGCGGGGTTGATCAAAAAGACGGTCAAGGATGCAAAGGTGTTTTCCCTTGATTCTCCCGATAAATTGGACGGGGCCCTTGATTTTATAGGGGGTGCTCAAGTAGAATGACTTCGGCTTGCAAGGTGGTCTTAATAACTGGTGCCAGCAGAGGTATAGGTAGGGCCATTGCAGTAAAGATGGGAAGCCTGGGTTATACAGTGGCCTTGAATTGCAGGTCCTCGGCCAAACAGGCCGAAGAGGTCGCATCCGAGATAAGAGCTTGCGGTTCGAGGACTGAGGTCTTTGTGGCCGACGTCACCGATGTGACAAGCGTCAAGGACATGTTTGACGCCGTGCGTGATAGGCTTGGTCCCGTTTCGGTGTTGGTCAATAATGCCGGTGTCGTCAAAGACAACCTGCTGATGAGGATGAAGGATGAGGAATGGGAAGAAGTGCTTAAGGCCGATCTGACTTCCGCCTTTTACTGCACGCGGGAGGCGATTCGCGACATGGCAAAGGCGAGATGGGGCAGGATAATATGCATGAGCTCCGTTGTCGGCCTGATGGGAAATGCGGGACAGGCTAACTATGCCGCCGCGAAGGCAGGCCTCATAGGCTTTGCCAAGAGCGTTGCAAGGGAATACGGCACCAGAAACGTAACTGTCAACGTCGTCGCGCCGGGTTTCATCGAGACGGACATGACCAGAGCGCTTGGCGACAAGTACAAAGAGGACTTCCTGCGGCAGGTCCCCCTGGGACGGGCCGGGAGGCCCGAGGACGTCGCAAACCTTGTGGCCTTTTTGGCTTCCGAGGAGGCTGGCTACATCACCGGTCAGGTGATAGCTGTAGACGGCGGAATGATAATGCAGTAACTTTTTGGAAGGAGGTGAACTTATAATGCGAGTCGAAGAAATCGAAAGCAAATTAAAGCAGATAGTGATGGACAGACTGGACGTCGATGAGGATCAGATTACGCCTGAAGCCTCGTTCGTCGAGGACCTGGGTGCCGATTCGCTCGACATAGTAGAGCTGATCATGGGCATCGAAGAGGAGTTCGATATCGAAATCCCCGACGAAGACGCCGAAAAGCTTACGACTGTCGGAGGAGCGCTGGAGTACATTAAGTCCAAACTTGGCGTGGAAGACTAAAAGGAAAGGCTCTTGCGGGTTTTCCTGCAAGGGCCCTTACTCCACTAAATCGAAGGAGTGAACAGCTTGAGAAGAGTGGTGATAACAGGGATTGGCGTCGTTAGCCCCATCGGGAATGGCAAGGAGGAGTATTGGAAGGCCTTAGAGGAAGGGAAAAACGGGGTAGGGCCTATTACGCTTTTCGATGTATCGGAATATCCGGTGAGGATTGCCGCCGAAGTAAAGGACTTCGATCCCGGACAGTGGATGGACAGAAAGGAAGTCAGAAAGACCGACAGGGTCATTCACTTTGCCGTGGCGGCGTCCGATATGGCCATCGAGGACGGCGCCTTGGATCTGAATGGCGAAGACCCCACGAGGGTAGGGGTATATCTGGGCAGCGGCGAGGGCGGAATAGGCACGAGCTTCCAAAACATCAAGACGTTGCTGGAGAAGGGACCGAATAAGATAAGCCCCTTTTTCATTCCCATGATGATAAGCAACATGCCTGCGGCTTATGTTGCCATTAGACATAATGCTAAGGGCCCAAGCCTGTGTGCTGTCACCGCCTGTGCGACTGCGACCCATACCATAGGAGAAGCGATATATTCCATAAGGCGAGGAGAGGCCGACGTGATCCTGGCAGGTGGTGCCGAGGCTGCGATCACCCCGATTGGCGTAGCCGGCTTTGCCGCCATGAAGGCACTCTCTTCGAGGAACGACGATCCCGAACATGCCTCACGTCCCTTCGACGCAGATCGCGATGGCTTTGTGTTGGGCGAGGGGGCAGGAGTTCTCATCCTGGAAGAATTGGAACATGCCAAAAGGAGAAACGCCAAGATATATGCAGAGCTCGTGGGCTATGGCAATACTACCGATGCTTACCATATAACGGCGCCGGATCCGGAGGGGGTTGGTGCCGTGAGGGCCATGAGCATGGCGGTCTCAATGGCCGGTTGGGATCTGGCCGATGTGGAGCTTATCAATGCCCACGGGACGTCGACGCCCCTCAACGACGCCATGGAAGCCAAAGCGATCAGGGCGCTCTTTGGGCAACACACCGATAACATATTGGTCCATTCGACCAAATCCATGATCGGACACGGCTTAGGAGCGGCAGGTGTTTTGGAATTGATAGCCCTACTTTTGGCCTTCGAAAGAGGGGTTATACATCCCACCATCAACCTCGAGAGGCAAGACGAGGAATGTCCCATAAATGTGGTGGGCAGAGAGCCCGTCTACAGAAAGATCAGTCGTGCTCTCTCAAATAACTTTGGCTTTGGAGGACATAACGCGGTATTGGCCATACAGCGTTATGAGGGCTAGGGCAAAGGAAACAGGGCCAATTAGTCTAAGATTGGGCAAATTAGGGGAAGCGTAGCTGTCTTAAAAGAGAGGACAGAACTTCAGGCTTCCCCTTTTTTCCGATGTTTTATTTTATGCAACCGGTTGCATAATAGCCGAACCTTTGCTATACTCTTTCAAAACCTGAACGCCTGTGGGGAGACGAATGCCATGAGGTTGAGAGAAAGCTTAGAAAGAAAGTTGAATAAAAGAAACATCGTAGGGATTGATAAGGGCTTCCTTGAGGATAACCTCTTGGAAGCCCCTTTTTTAAAGGAGGTGTAAGGAGAATGAGGTTGAAGGCTGTGGTTATGGACGATAAGGAAATGGACCTAACGATCAGGAGGATGGCTCACGAGATACTGGAAAAGTTGGGCGGTGCCCAGGATGCCGTGCTCGTGGGCATCCAAAGAAGGGGTGTGTATCTATCGCACAGGATCAGGGACGTCATTAAGTCGTCCGGTTACGGGGAAATGGGCTGCGGAGAACTGGACATAACTTTTTATAGGGATGATCTTTCGATGATGGCAGACCATCCCATGGTGCACAGCACATCCATTCCATTCGACATCACGGGAAAGGACGTTGTCTTGGTCGATGACGTGCTCTTCACGGGCAGGACGGTGAGGGCAGCCTTGGATGCCCTCATGGATATGGGCAGGCCAAGAAGGGTGTTGCTTGCCGTATTGGTTGACCGTGGACACAGAGAGCTACCCATACATCCCGATGTGGTTGGAAGAGTGGTCCCGACGTCGAGGGATGAACTTGTCGAGGTATACGTCAGAGAACTCGATGGCCGTGACGGAATTTCGATCGTGGCCAAGGAATAGGAGGGGAGTTTTATGGCGTGGAAGCATAGACATCTGGTCGATGTGGATGTCTTCAGCGAGGAAGATCTGTATACCGTACTTGAGGAAGCCGTCCGCATGGAGGAGGTCATGAAAAGGCCGCTGAAAAAAGTGCCGGCCCTCAGAGGGAAGGTAGTTGCCAACATGTTCTTCGAGCCGTCGACGAGGACGAGGACTTCCTTTGAGCTGGCGGAGAAGTTCTTGAGCGCCGACGTCATAAATTGGTCGTCATCCGGATCGAGCACGGCAAAGGGAGAATCCTTAGAGGATACGGCTAAAACTATCGAGGCCATGGGCGTCGATGCCGTTGTGGTGAGAAACAAACAAGTGGGCACTCCCGAATATCTCATCAAAAAGCTCAACGGGGCCTGCGTGATGAACGCCGGTGACGGCGCCAGGGCGCACCCAACCCAGGCGTTGCTCGACCTTTATACGGCCTGGAGGCATTTCGGCAGCTTAAGAGGGCGCAAGATGGCCATCGTCGGCGATATCCTTCACAGTCGCGTGGCGCGAAGCGATATATATGCCTTCTCAAAGGTGGGGGTGCAGGTGGTCGTATCCGGTCCGCGGTCGCTAGTGCCCCTTCACGTGTTTGACCTTGCCGAGTACGAACCTGACGTGAGAAAGGCAGTAAAGGGAGCCGACATGGTTTACGCCTTGAGGATTCAGCGCGAAAGACAGGAAGAGGGATTGTTTCCGAGCATCGACGAATACCACAACCAGTGGGGAATAAACGAAGAGGTGCTCTCTCATGCGAGCAAAGAAGCTGTAGTTATGCATCCCGGACCGATGAACAGGGGCGTGGAGATCGACAGCTTCGTGGCCGACGGAGACAGATGTCTGGTGCTTGATCAGGTCAAAAGCGGCGTGGCCGTCAGGATGGCCTTGTTATTTCTTTACTTGGCTGGAGGTGGCGATAGATGATCTGGTTGCGCAACGCTATGTTGTACGATGGAAAGACCTTGAGGGACGGCAGTTGGGACATTTGCATTGAAGGCAGTAGAATAGCCAAGGTTATCCCCTGTGAAGCGGAAAAAACGGCCTTAAAAAACGAGGGTGCAAGTTGCCTCGATCGCGATCTTAGGGGTTGTCTGGTATGTCCGGGATTCGTTGACATTCATGCTCATTTCAGGGATCCCGGACAGACATGGCGGGAAGACATAGAAAGCGGTTCTAAAGCAGCAGCTGTCGGCGGATTTACGCACGTGGTCGCCATGCCCAATACCGATCCGCCCGTAGATGATCCTTCGGGCGTTCGTTACGTAGCGGAAAAGGGAAGGCAGGCAGGGGGTGCCGTTGTGCTTCCGGCAGGCGCCGTGACCGTTGGAAGGCAGGGCAGGACAATCACCGAGATGATCGGCATGGCCAAGGAAGGGGCGGTGCTTTTTACGGATGATGGCTCCCCCGTGCTTTCGAGTAAAGCCATGCGCATAGCGCTTCTTTATCTAAAAGACCTAAACATACCCCTCATGGAGCATCCGGAAGAGGTAAGCCTGTCGGAGGGCGGCCAGATGAATGAAGGAAGGATAAGTGCCCTTTGCGGGCTAAAGGGCATCCCAAGGAGCTCTGAGATCATAGGCGTAGATAGGGCGATCGCACTCTGCAAGGAGACAAAGGGACGCCTTCACCTGACTCATGTCAGCACCAAAGAGGCGCTCGAGTCGATAAGAAAAGCCAAGGCAGAGGGGCTGAATTTGACCTGCGATGTAACGCCTCACCATCTCGTATTCGACGACGAGATGATAGTAAAGTCCGGATATTCTCCGGCCTTCAAGGTAAATCCTCCACTTAGGACCAAAGATGACGTCGAAGCCCTTTGGGAGGGTCTAAAAGACGGCACCGTGGACGCCATAGCCACCGATCATGCCCCTTATCATGTCGATGAAAAGGACTTGACCTTCGAGGAGGCCAAATTCGGCATTGCCTCGCTTGAGTGCGCCGTGGCCGTCGTGCTTGACGAGTGGGACAAGAGGGGAAAGCCCTTTGATTTAAGCAGGCTCCTTGGACTTTTTACGGCCGGTCCAGGTGGGGTAATTGGAATGGATAGGACGATAAAGGTCGGCGGCAAAGCCGACATCACGGTGATTGACCTAAATAGGGAACAAAAAGTTGACGTAAGAAGATGGAAGAGCAAGGCCAGGATCTCGCCTTACGACAGTTTGACGCTAAAGGGTTGGCCGGTGATGACCGTGGTTGCCGGAGAGATACGCCATGCGCTGTGATGATGGACTTGAACGATCCGGCATTTTAAGCGAAAAGGTTCGACTTGCAAAGGAGGTTTATTTGCTTCGCTTTGAGGTCGAGGGCTTTGTGTCCTCAATAATGCCGGGACAGTTTTTCATGATAGGACCCTGTCGGTGGAAAAGAGATCCCTTGTTACTGCGTCCATTTGCCGTGGCGGACAAAAAGGGCTATACTCTGGAGTTTTTGGTCAAGGTCGCAGGTTTTGGGACAAATGACATCGTCCGATGCGAGATTGGCTCTCCCTTTCGCCTGCGCGGTCCCCTGGGCAGGGGCGTCTTTAAGCCCCTGGGTAAAAGCGTGGCACTTGTAGCCGGGGGTATCGGCGTTGCCCCCTTGGTCTTTGCGCGTAAATATTATCCCAAAGTAGTTAGCAAGTTCGTCCTCGGCGTGCCCAACGGAGATTGGGCAGACGTGGCATCCTGGGTTAAATCTGAGTGTCCCGAAGTGGTAATAGCCTGCGATGACGGGACGATCGGCGAAAGAGGCACGGCCGCAGACGTGCTTTTAAATGGCAAATGGCCCATAGAAGAGGTGTGGGCCTGCGGGCCCGTGGCCATGTTTAAGGCTATTTATGCAGGACTCAATGGCAGAGTGCGCATCTTAGGGTCCTTTGAGTCGAGGATGGGATGTGGAATCGGGGGGTGTCACTCCTGCAGCATACCTACTAAGAACGGCATGACCGAGGTTTGTAGTCGCGGTCCCGTCTTAGACGTGGCGGAGGTTTGTCTAGATGAGCTTATCTGAGGCGAGCAAGGCGTTACAACCTGATATGAGCGTCTCCATAGGGGGCCTTGATTTGTCGTCCTTTCTCATAATTGCATCGGGCGTATGGCCCCACGATGTGACCTTTTGGAGGAAACCCTATACGGAAGGCGTTGGGGCCATTTGCAGCAAGGGCTTAACGCGATATCCAAAGGCGGGTAACAGGGGAGTCAGGATATGGGAAACGCCTTCAGGGTTGCTCAACAGCATAGGGCTTCAAAATGAGGGCCTGCAGGCATTCATTGAAAAGGACTTGCCGGAGATATCGTCCTCCGAAATCCCCGTGGTGGTCAACTTGGCCATCGAGACGCTAGAAGAGGCAAAAGAAGGCCTAATTATGTTAAGGTCGGTTGCCAATCGCATCGCAGCGGTTGAGCTTAACGTATCATGTCCCAACGTGGACTTTGGAGGAATGTCGTGGGGCTCAAGCGAGGAAGGCGTTTCTAAGGTACTTGAAGCCTTAAGGCCCATCTGGGAGGGAATGTTGTGGGTGAAGCTCACCCCGCAGGCCAAAGACTTGGTAGGCGTTGCAATGGTTGCCCAACGAAGGGGAGCTGATGCTGTGGTCGTATCCAACACGTGGCTTGGCATGGCCATGGATGTGGACAGAAAGAGGCCGGTTTTTGACCGTATCACGGCAGGCCTTTCGGGGCCTGCTGTTTTTCCTTTGGCGCTTAAAAGCGTTTACGATGTCGCAGGAGCCGTTTCCGTACCTGTAATAGGCTGTGGCGGCATCTCCTGCGGGAAAGACGCTTTGGCGATGCTTCTTGCAGGAGCTACGGCGGTAGAGGTTGGAAGTATGCTGCTTCATGATCTCCGTTGCATGAAAAACGTTTATCATGAAGCCAGGGAAAAACTGACGGAATGGGGCATGTCTTCTGTCAGGGATATTGTTGGAAAGGGAAGGAGAGGGGAAATTTGAGCGAAATCGTATTGGCATTGGATACCGAGGATTTGGCTTCCGCCGATAGGATGCTAGAATTATTGGGTTCAAAGCTGAAGTTTGTCAAGATCGGTCCCAGGCTGTTTTATCTGGGCGGAAGGAATTTTGTGATGTCGCTAAAAAACAGATGGAACGTATTGTTGGACGTCAAATTGCACGATATACCGAATACTGTGGGAGGAGCAGTTTCCGCCCTCGCCGAGATGGGAATATTTGGATTGACATTGCACGTGGCAGGCGGAGAGAAGATGCTGCGCGAGGCAGTAAAGAGGCGCGACGAAGTAAACCCTGATATGAAGATATTTGGCGTAACTGTCTTAACCAGCATCGACGAGTCGGAATGGGGCGCCTTGGCGCCGGGCTCGACGCTTGAAGAGGCCATAAAGGCCAGGACCAGGCTAGCCGAAAGGTCCGGCATAGATGGGGTCGTATGTTCGCCCAAGGATTTGACGACGGTAAAAGAGGTGTCAGGCAAGCTGCTGACATTAGTTCCAGGAGTCAGGCCGAAGGGTGCATCCCTTGACGATCAGGCCAGGATCATGACGCCCGCTGAGGCTAAAAAAAGAGGGGCGGATTTTATAGTCCTGGGAAGGCCGATACTTGCCGCCCCCGACCCCCTTGAGGCTTTAACCGGTATAATGAATGAGGTCGGTTAACATGGACGAGATGGACATAAGGGGAAAACTTATGGAGATGCTTACAGACAGCGGAGCGTTGCTTGAGGGCCATTTCTTGCTCACCTCGGGGCTTCATAGCGGCCATTACTTGCAGTGTGCCCTGCTTTTGCGCTTTCCTTGGTATGCATCCTTTGCGGGCGAAGAGCTTGCCAAGCTGATAAAGCCCCTCGGCCCAGAGATAATAGCAAGCCCCGCGCTGGGCGGAATAATAATAGGTCACGAGGTTGCGAGGGCGTTGGGCGTGCCCTTCATATTTTGCGAAAGAGAAGACGGCCGGATGAAGCTCCGTCGTTTCCCGACACCCGAGGGCATGAAGTTTGCCGTCATAGAAGACGTGGTTACCACTGGCGGCTCAGTGGCAGAGGTTGGCGAATTGCTGAAGTCCATGGGAGGAATATGGGTGGCCTCGGGATGCATCGTCGACAGGAGCGGACAGAATGGCTTTGCCAAACTGCCTGGGGAGCTTCTTAGCCTCGCGAAAATGTCCTTTCCCGTTTACAGGCCTGACGAATGTCCCCTTTGCGGGCGAGGACTTCCCTTGGTTAAGCCAGGCAGCAGAAAGCGCTAGTCCAATTAAAGGCCTATCGGGTGGGAGATCGTAGCGTGAACGCAAAAGAAGGACAAGTTAGAACTAGAATCGAAAAGGTTTTGATGAAAGCTGCCGGCGTAGCTTTGGCGTCTTTGTTCTTCATCGCGCTGGTCTTTCCTCGACCTGCTTCAGCCTTGCCCGAGGGTAAGAAAGTTGCCATAATCGTGGCCATGCCCCCTGAGGTGGCATTGCTTGTCGGGTTCATCGGGGGACAGATGGTGGACGTGCGTTCCAGATTTGATTGGGCGTCCGATGGAACGCTTGTAGTCCGCAGCGGAAGTTTCCCTAAAAATGCCGTCATCATCGCCTTAACTCCGAAAGAGATGGGCATCCCTAAGGGCGGGTACAAGGTAAAGTATCTCTATGAATTTTTGCCCTGCGAAAGGGATGAGTTCGACAAGTACTTCTTCGATCCGGCATCCTTGTCGTTCATGGCAAGTCGTGTTTTGGCCATCTTGGCCGAGATGGACCCCTCCATGTACGACTATTTTCAAAGGCGGTTGGCTGAATTTCAAAGCAGGCTGGACAGCGTGGTCAGCGTCGGCAGGGAGATACTGCAGGGCGTGCCCATTCTTGACCTGACGGGCCGTGCTCAGCTTTTGTTGAAAGCCTCAGGCGCCACAATTACCAGGCCTGGACCTGAGTTATTTGAAATGTGGAAAAGGGGCGACGGCGAAGCGGAGTTAACACAACTCATTCAGGGGGCAAAACTCCGTAACTGCCTTGTGGTTGCAGACGTTTGGTCGCCTAGGACGGTCAGGGAAAAGACGTTAAACGTCTCATGCGGGGTGTTGCTGCCGGCACCAAAGGTCGAAAATATGTGGATATCCTACTTGCATGACCTCTATCTGACGATCTGGAACCGATTTAAGGCCCTTGGGCAACCTAAAGATGCCCAAGGGGCCTTTCATTCTATCTCGATCTTCCCGCAGCCTTGCACGGCCTCACCTATGATGCTGCTTTCTTCGAATCCTGCATCTTTGATCAATTTTAGCGCCTCATTTGCTACGGAAGGATCGACGGCCAAAAGCAGTCCGCCGGATGTCTGGGGATCGAACAATACATCCCGCATATCTTCGTCGAGCGACTCCAAGTTTGCTGCCTTGCCCGCCTCGGTGTAGTAAGCCTTATTGCGGTAAGCTCCTGCAGGGACCAAGCCCATGGAGACCTTCTGCAATACGCCTTTAAGCAGGGGTATTTCTTTTGCGTATAACTTTATGTTGATGTCTTCACCGAGCATGTCCGCCAGATGTCCGATCAGCCCAAAACCCGTGACATCCGTGCAGGCATGAACTTTGCACCGTATCTCTTTGGGCAAACGCAAGGGAAGGTCGTTAAGCTGCGTCATCACTGATATCAGGTTGTTCGCCTCATCATCCTCAAGCATATCGGCCTTTAGGGCCGTTACCAGCACTCCGCTTCCAAGAGGTTTGGTAAGTATTAGTTGATCCCCAGGTCTAGCTCCCCTTGTGTACCATATTTCCGTGAGGGACACTTCGCCGTATACGACCAGGCCGAATTTGGGTTCTTCGTCCTCTACGGTGTGTCCCCCTGCCACAATGGCTCCTGCCCTTGTCGTCCTTTCCATGCCTCCCTCCAGAATGGAAGAGAGCATCTCCAAGGGGAGACAATTGATGGGAAATCCAACGACATTTAGGGCAAGCAAAGGCCTTCCCCCCATGGCAAAGACGTCACTTAGGGAGTTTGCCGCGGCGATCTGTCCCCAGACGTAGGGGTCGTCTACGACGGGGGTGATGATGTCAACCGTAAGAACAGCGGCACGTTCGTCGGACAAGACCCACAGGGCAGCATCCTCTCCGCCCCTCCATGAGGAAAGCAACCTGGGGTGATCCTGCGGCGTAAACCTATCGAGCAGTTTATTGAGGTCCGCCGGACCCAATTTGGCTGCTCAACCGCTCGTCCTGGCCAATTCGGTCAATCGCAATTACGTCACCCCCTTTTTCTTACATGTATGACATCGCCCGTAGCTATCGAATGCAACGTGCCTGACGCTAAGACCTGCAGTGCCCCTTCTTGGGTTATATCTATGGCTTGCCCTGTAATGGACCCTTCATCCAAGATAATGGTTACAGTAGAGCCCAGAGTCGTGCAGTGCCTTTTGTAACTGTCCAATATCTCTTCCTGTCCTTCTTTAGTCTCAAGTTGCGCAATCCTAAAAAGGAGCCTTTCGGCGGAGAGGGACAGCAAACCTTCGAGATCCACCTCGTTTCCGATTATCTCCTTCAGGCAGACGGCGATGTCCTTCAACTCATGCGGAATCTCGGCATTTACGTTTACGCCCACGCCAATTATTACGCGATGAACGTCTGTGCCGCAGCTTGCGGCCTCGCTTAATATACCACAAAGCTTTTTGTCTCGATATAGGATATCGTTTGGCCATTTCAGGTCGCAGGATATATCGGCAATCTCCTTTAAGGCTTCCCTCATTGCCAGCCCGGAGGCGAGGCTTGCAAGTTGGGGAAAACGAACTTCCAGGTTTTCGTAAAAGAGGGAAAAATATAGTCCGCCCCGCGGGGAATGCCAGACCCTCTCCCTTCTTCCCCTGCCCTTTAGCTGTTCCTTGGCCCACACGACGTAGGTGTCATGTTTATATCTGTCGTAAAGCACCTTGGCCATGCGTTGCGTCGATTCTACGCAATTGAACTCATACAAGGGAATGTATCCTCTATCCGTCTTTAATTTTTTCATTATAAATGACATTGTTCGCCATGCTCCCGCTCGTCTAAGTTCGTGTCGATGTTATAATAAATTTTACCCCAGGTATGAAGAATGCATTAATTTGGGAGGAATGTCAATGGAACTTAAGCCTATTTCAACTGTCTTGGAGGAACTGCGCTCGTCCATAAATGAGCTGCGGGGAAGCCTTTGACGTAGATTCGATAAAAAAGCAGGCAGAGACCTTGCTGGAGAGGGCGTCATTGCCTGATTTTTGGGCCTCTTCTGATGCTCAAGGCGTAACACAAAAACTATCTTACCTGCAGGACAAGCTTGACCAGTGGCAAAAGATGGAGAGTGCATATGAAGAGCTGGTCATCTTAGCGGAGCTCATCGGAGAGAGCGACGATGAAGAGCTTTTGGCTGAATTTTACGAAAAGGCATCCCGTCTTCAAAGGGAAATAGAATCCGTAGAGATGGAGCTCTTGCTTGACGAGGAATATGATAAGTCTAACGCGATCCTGACGGTACATGCGGGTGCAGGCGGTCTGGACGCCCAAGACTGGGCGGAGATGTTGTTTAGGATGTACTTGCGCTGGGCGGAAAGGCACGGTTACGAGACGCAGGTCATAGATGCCTTGCCCGATCAGGAGGCCGGAATAAAGTACGCCACCGTGCTTATAAGGGGTTTCTGCTCATACGGTTACCTTAAGGCCGAAAAGGGCATACACAGATTGGTGAGGATATCCCCCTTCGATTCGTCCAAAAGGAGGCATACCAGTTTTGCCTCTGTGGAGGTAATGCCGGAGTTGCCCGACGACGTGGACATAGAGATCAGGCCGGAGGACATAAAGATGGAGACCTTTAGGGCAAGCGGCGCTGGGGGACAGTACGTCAACATGACCGACTCAGCTGTGAGGCTCATACATGTCCCTACGGGCATAGTGGTCACTTGTCAGAACGAGAGATCGCAGCACATGAACAGGCAGATGGCCCTGCGACTTCTCAAGGCCAGGCTCTACGAAAGGTATCAGCAGGAGAAGCAAAAGAAGCTTGAAGATCTTCACGGAGAGAAGAAGGAGATAGGTTGGGGCAGCCAAATTAGATCGTATGTATTGCATCCTTACACCATGGTCAAAGATCATCGTACCGGCTATACGTCCTACAATGTCGATTCGGTCTTGGATGGCGATATTGACGACTTCATATTTGCCTACCTGAGGATGCGCAAAAACCTAATAAAGGCCAAGGGGGCTTGAAGATGTTTGCTCATAAAAATCGTTTTTTCGCGATATTTGCGGCATTTGTTGCGGCTTTGACGTTGCTTTTTTCTGCCGGTGAGTCTGTCGCCTTATCCTTTAAGCCAAGCGTTCCGATATTTCCTTTGAATGAGCTTCGGCCCGGCATGCGTGGAGAGGTGATCACCGTGATAAAGGGCCTGGAGCGCATCTCCTTTCCGGCCGAAGTTATCAGCATAATCCCCAGCACCGGGGAACCTCAAAAGCTCGTCCTCATACGTGCAAGCGGCCCTCTGGTCGATAAGATAGGGGGAATAGCTGCAGGCATGAGCGGCAGTCCCTTTTTTATAGACGGCCGCTTAGTGGGAGCCATAGGTTACGGTTGGGATTTCAGCGATCATAATTTGGGGTTAGTCACGCCCATCGAAGAGATGAGTAAGGCTTGGAGTTGGCAGGCCGATAGGTCGATGCAGAAGGGCAAGGTCCAGTTTAACCAGAGCAAAAGCGCACCTCTGATCGTATCAGGCATTGGAGCTAGAGGGGCAGAGAAGTTGTCCGGTGATTTAAACTGCAAGGTAGAACCTTTGCCCTTCGACATGCCTCCGGGCGGAATAAAAGTGGATTACGCCGCTAAACTGCATCCGGGGGATTCTGTTGGGGCGCTTCTTGCCTGGGGTGATGTGAACGTCGGTGCGACGGGCACCTTAACGGCTGTCGATGACAAGGGCAACTTCCTGGCCTTTGCCCATCCCTTTCTTAACAGGGGAAATGTATCATATCCCCTGACCCGCTCGTGGGTCCACGACATCGTGCCGAGCATCAAAAGCCCCTTTAAATTGGGAAGCCCTGTCTCGATAGTGGGGGTCGTAAGTCAGGACAGGCCTCAAGCCATAGCCGGGCGAATTGGTCAATTCCCGCAGGGCGTGGAGGTATCCGTCAAGTTTTCCGACGATTCGGGGGCGACCGCCTTCAAACGCTTCCAAGTCGTAAACGATCCCTTCCTCATGAATCAGATACTCCCGGGGGCGTTGCTCGGATTATTTGACGACCTTTGGGGCAGAATCGGAGAGGGAACGGGTTTTGTCACCGTCAAGGTAGAGGGGAAGGGATTCGTGGAAGGCTTTACGAAAAAAAATGTGTACTTTTCGGACAGCGACCTGATGGATCAGATAGTCAGCCGTGAGATCATGAGATTGGTATCGTCTATGTCTCTAAATAGGTTCAAGGAAATTGAGCCTCTCGGAATACACGTAGAACTTCAGGTTACAAGAGAGCCCAAAGTCGTTTACATTGAAAAACTGGACATACCTAATAAAGATAACGTCAAGCCGGGCCAGGACCTGGAAGTGCAAGTGACACTGAGGAAGTTCCGTGGCGAGCAGGAGATAAAGAAGCTGTCATTAAAGGTTCCCGATAAGGCCTCGGGATTGTGCGAGGTAGTGGTCAGGGGCGGAGGCATAGCCGAGCCGTCTCAGATTTCTCTCATGTCGGGATGGAGGGCTATAACTTCTTTTAAGGAGTTCTTGAACGAAATCAATGCCGAGGAATCCAACAATCAAGTGATCGTGGAATTGCTGTATGGGCCGTTGCTTGAGCAGGAAGGCGATGAGGGAGGAGAAAACATCCCCCTGGATGAGGAGTACGAACTGGTATCGGAGATGAAAAAGCGCAGGATGGAAGAGGGAACGCTTCGCATATTTGAAACCGATCATTACGTGGAAGGGCTACTGCGGCGTTCTTTGACCATAGTCGGTGAGGGACAGGAAGATCAGAATCCCTAAAGCGGGGAAGGTAAGGAAGGGCCATGTATAAATGGATTGAAATCCTGGGCAAGGCTGTCGTGTCCTTTTTGGATTTGTTGGGGTGGATAGCCTCATTGGCAACTCATGTGTTGGTTCATTGGCCGCTTGCCAAATGGGATACCCGTGCCATAGCCGAACAGCTTGAGAGGGTGGGCGTTCAGTCGGTGTTCATGGTCTCAGTCATAAGCGCCTTTACCGGCATGGTGATGGCCGTACAGACCTTAGACCAATTTTTGAGGTTCGGAGCTTCAAGGTATATAGGCGGAGTGATCGCCTTAAGCATGGTAAGGGAAATGTCTCCCGTCTTGACCGGCATTGTCGTCGCGGGAAGGGTAGGGTCTTCCATGGCGGCCGAGATAGGCACGATGAAGGTCACGGAACAGCTGGACGCCCTAAGGGCCTTCGGATTGGACGAGTACGTCTTCGTGGGATTGCCAAGAATCTTGGCCAGCCTGATAATGGTGCCTATTTTGACCATATATTCCATGGTCGTCGGGACATTTGGAGGGTATCTCTACGTTGCGGTCCGTGGCGTGCATTCGCTCATGTTCAGGGATTCCATAAGGATCTTGGTATCGACGTATGACATAAACGGAGGGTTAATTAAATCCCTAGTATTTGGATTCGTAATTGCCATAGTGGCCTGTGCCTGTGGATTTCGGGCTCAAGGGGGCGCAAAGGGGGTCGGCGAGACCACGACCCTTGCCGTCGTATGGAGTAACATGTTTATTTTGATCCTTAACTATATGCTTTCGACCGTTCTTTTTGGAGGAAGGGTCTAATGGAAGAGGAAATATTGCGCCTGGAGGGCATTAAAAAATCCTTTGGCGACAAAATCGTCTTGAAAGGCCTTTCCCTTTCTGTTAATAAAGGGGAGATAGCCGCCTTGATGGGACCTTCCGGGTGTGGCAAGACGACCGTGCTGCGATCGATATCAAGATTGATTGAGCCGGATGACGGCAAGATAATTCTTTATGGAAATGATATAACTCACCTTTCCGAGAGAGAATTGATCGAGATACGCAAAAGAATTGGCATAGTATTTCAAGGCGGAGCCCTGTTTGACTCCATGACCGTTTTCGAGAACGTGGCATTTCCCCTTCGCTACTGCCTGGAGATCAAAGACGAAAAAAGGATGCGTGAGATGGTGTCTGCGATGCTTGAGTCTGTAGAGCTGTCCGGTATAGAGGACCTGATGCCTGCCGATTTGTCAGGCGGGATGAGAAAGAGGGTAGCCCTTGCCCGCGCACTCGTTTACAATCCTTCGTTTCTATTGCTGGACGAGCCGACGACCGGGTTAGATCCTCAGACGGCTAGACACATAGATCGCCTAGTGGCCAATTTGAGCAGGAAATATAACGTCTCTGCCATGACCGTTACCCATGATGTGGTGTCCGCTCTCGGAATCGCCGATCGCATATTCCTCATGAAGGAAGGGGATATTGTATGGCAGGGAACACCCGAGGAGTGGGAAGCAAGTAATGATCCGGAAGTCGCCGCATTTCTTTTGGGCACTAAATCGATACGCCAAAGGGGGAATGCCCCATGAAACGCGAGATAAAGATCGGCCTTGTCGTGTTCTTTGGCCTGGTGTTGCTCGGTGGATTGATCTTTGTGTCGGGCGGTCGCCTGGTGCATGAGAAGGGCTACATATTGGAGGTCTTGTTGTCCGATGCAAAGGGCCTACCGCCTGGAGCTCCAATTTACATATCCGGTGTCGACTCAGGCTATATAAAGGATGTTCTTTTAACCGATGATGGAGTAAAAGCGCTAGCCTTCATAAAAGGAGACATAAAGATACCCTCCGACAGTCAGTTTTTCGTGCAGGGAGGGGGACTTCTTGGAGAATCTTCCCTCCAGATAAGGAGAGGAAGGAGCGATGAATTTATAGTGCCGCCGGGCCCGGTAAGGGGGGTAGCCACTCCTGACGTATGGAGCGTATTGGCGGAAATAGAGCAAAACTTGAACTCCCTTCGTTCCTTTTTGGATGGCATAAGCGGGCTTGTCGGAGACGAGGAGATGGAAGATCTAAAAAGGGCGGTGAAAGAGCTACCTTATTTTTTAAGCGACGCTAGGGAAGCTTCCAGGCGATTGGGAGAGCTTGCAGACCAGGGAAAGGTCTTTTTGGCCGACAGCCAAAAGCGCATGGGCACTTTTTTTGACAGCGCCAACGATCTGGTGTCGAATGCCAATGTAATGCTTGAGGAAAACAGGCAGGATTTAAGAGGAGTGATCAAGTCAGCCAGAGACCTGACCTATAGGTTGAGCCTTATCGTAAGACAATTGGATGAAGATAGCCCCTTTGCCAGCGACATTAAAAATCTCATGAAAAACATGAGCGATGCGGCGTCGGCTGTAGAACAGTTTGTAAATGAACTCGATGCCACCTTCTTCGGCGCAGAGGAGGACAAACAAGCGAAGGGAAACCTGCCCAAATTGCTGCAAGACGTCAAGGAAACCCAGGAAGTTGCGCAAAAGGCTTTGAAGACCATCCAAAAGATGGAGGTCAAAGGAGATGTCTCTCTAAGAGGAAAGACCTTTGGCAAGGGCGATGACGCCTATGCAGACGTCAATGTGGCAATCGGCATGAAAGATAGACCTACCTTTTTGCTCTTTGGCGTAGACGATATAGGAGACGGAAGCGATTTTTCGTTCAGCTACGGATATAAGTGGCATTCGCTTTCCCTTTGGGGAGGGCTGGTGCGAGATGATCTTGGGCTTGGGTTTAAGTGGGGAGACCCTGCTTTATTTCCGCTGCAATTGATAGGCAAATGGTGGGATGACGGATCGGGGGCATGGTCACTTGAAGGGCGTCTCAGGCTTAGGGACGGATATGGGCTGCTGTTTCGCCATGACGAACTAGACGACGAGAGGCGCGAGTCGGTTGGTGTATACTACAACTTCTGAGGGTGGTATGGTTGTTCATTACATTTGAGGGGATCGATGGTTCAGGCAAATCTACGCAGGCATCGAGATTGTACGAGCATCTGTCCAATCTGCTTGGGAAGGGCATGGTGCTTTTAACCCGAGAACCGGGGGGTTGGAGCCATGGCGACATGCTGCGTGAACTTCTGCTCCATCACGAATGGCGCTCCTGGAGCGAGTTTTTTCTCTTCATGGCCGATAGATACGAGCACGTGCACGAGCAGATAATGCCGGCCTTATCCAATGGCTTGACGGTGATATGTGAGCGCTACATCGATTCAACCCTTGCTTATCAAGGTTGGGGCAGGGGATTGCCCGTGGATGAGATGAAAAGGCTTTTTTCCATCATGATGCTACCCGTGCCGGACCTCACCGTATGGCTGGATGTACCTATAAAAACGGCTATGGATAGGATAAGGTCCAGAAAAGCACCCGATCGCTTGGAGGAGGAGGGCTTTCTCTGCAGGGTGCGGCACGGTTATGTGAAGGTCTTTGAAGAGGACCCCCAAAGGATCAAACGAGTCTCTTCCGATAGGGATAAGGACGTAGTCTTTGTTGAAATTTGTAAGCTGGTGGAGGCCTTCATGGATGAAAGTGGAAAGCGGCGATAGCAAGGGTCGACGTTACAGGATAACTCCCTCGTCGAAGGAAGCTTCTCGCTTTGACGGCAAGGTCGCCGGTGAGGGAAGGGGTTCCTTTGATGAATGTTACGATAGAGAGGAAATAAAGATGATGCTAAGCGAATTGGATGATGTCGGCATGATGCTTTCCAGGTTTCCTTCCAAAGACCTCATAAACAGGTACAAGTCGCTCGTGCGGCGGATAGTGGGCATGATCCTGGAGAATATGAGAGTTAAGAAGGAGTTTGGTTTTTCCCCGCGCAGCAATAAAATGTTTACGTTAATAGAGAAAGCCGAGAAATCCGTTGCAGAGTTAGAAGAAGCCCTGAATAAGGAGCGCGAAAAAATGATAATATTGAACTTGATTGAGGAGATAAAGGGATGTCTGATCTCTTTGCTGCTATAAAAGAGAGCGAGCCCTACAAGGCGTTGCTCTCTGCCTTTGCCTCGTCGCGTGCGCCTCATGCCATCTTGGCGCAGTCGCCTGCCTTATTTCATGAAGCCCTGGCTGTTGAAATAGCGCGTCTTTACCTTTGCGCGAACGGTTCCGGCGACGATGATTGTGCCTCCTGTCTCAGCTGGAAGGGAGGGGAACATCCCGACTTCATACGTCCCCTCCAGTGGGATAGGCCACCGGGGATAGACGATTGTAGAGCTATGGCAGGCGAATTGTACCTTGCGCCCGTTATAGCGCCAAGGCGTTTTGCAGTCATTCCCAATGCGGGGAAGCTGTCCCTTCCGGCTGCCAACAGTTTGCTTAAGATATTGGAAGAGCCCCCCTCCTGGGGAGCCTTGCTGCTTCTCAGCGAAGAGATGAGCTTGCTGCCCACTATCAAAAGCAGGACGTGGCATTTAAAATTTGACTTTGAGGAAGAACTGAGCCCTTTGCCCTTGCCGAAGACCAGGGACGAATGGTTGTCAACCATTGCCCGTGCGTCCAAAATGTCTTTTCAGGAAGCTGCTGCAACGCTCGAAAGGTGGATTAAGCATTGCCTCGAGGAAGGCGACTTAGTAAGGGCAGAGAAGTTAGGGAAAGTAGAGCTGTTGTTTGAGAAAGGGCGGTTACCCGTTTACATGGCCTTCGATCTACTTTTCGGTTTTTTGGAGGAGGATTTGCCCGATGAATTATTTGGTCATTTTCGGTAAGCCCCGAATTTTTGGGTTGCTGTCAAACTTAGATCAGGAGCTAAAGAGGGACACAAACGTAGTCATCGAAAGCCTCAGGGGACTTGAGATTGCCTGCCTGGCTGGCATTTTAACCGACGAACAGGTGCAAAAATACAGGCAAAGGTTTGAGTTCCTTGAGGAAAATGGCGAGCCCGATGACGGTCTTCAGATGAAGCCCGTAGAACCGCCGCTGCAGGATGTGGCCTTTGTACGAATTGCCCAGGAGGAAGACATTTGCGAGGCAGCCAAGCAGAGGCAGGAGGAAGATGAAGCCCTGCCGCTTGTCAGAGACATGCTTAAAAAACATGCCCTTCCCATGAAGATCGTGGACATGGAGTATCTCCTGGATCGTAAAAAGCTGTACTTTTATTTTACGTCCGAACACAGGATAGATTTCAGGTGCTTTGTGAAGGAGCTTGCAAAGGAGTTCAAGACCAGGATTGAATTAAGACAGATCGGCGCAAGGGATGAAGCGAGAATCCTTGGCGGACTTGCTCCCTGCGGAAAGGAGTGCTGTTGTAGCTATTGGATGCTCCAGTTTTTTCCCATATGCATAAGAATGGTCAAGGAGCAAAACCTTGCCTTGAATCCCTCGAAGATATCCGGCCTATGCGGCAGGCTGATGTGCTGCATGAGCTACGAGTATGATATGTATAAGGAACTTTGGCAGGGCTTGCCCAATCCGGGCACCAAGATAAAGACGCCCTCCGGGAACTATCAGATCGCTGGCGTTGACGTTATAAACAAGGCGGTTAGAATCAGAAGCCCGGAGGGTCTGGAATTTTTAGTGCCCAAGGATGAGTTTGAACTCTTTAAGAAGACCGTCGAAGGCGGGCAGAAATGGCCCCTGCACGTTGAATCTGTCGTTACCGTAGAAGCGGACAGTGGTGAGGCTGTCTCCAAGAAGAATTCCAATAAAAAAAGAAAGTCGAAGAAGTAAATGAGGTGATATGGTGGCATTAATCGGTTCAATAAAGGATAAACTGCAAAAGCTTCAGAAAAGTTGGTTTGGATTGGGATCGCTTTTTTCAGGCGGCAAGATCGATGAGTCGTTTTGGGAAACCCTCGAAGAACAGCTGCTTTTGGGAGACGTTGGGGTGGATCTTACCGAGGAGTTAATCGCCAAGTTGCGCGAGGTGGCCAAGGGATCGAACGTAAGGGATGCGTCGGAATTGAAGGCGAAGTTCATCGATCTCATCGTGCAGAAGTTAGAAGAGATACCAGGAATGGGAAAGCCAATAGAAGTTAAAAACAAGCCCACCCTGGTCCTGATCGTAGGCGTCAACGGAAGCGGAAAGACTACGACGGCTGCTAAATTGGCGTATAAGTTTAAGCAACAAGGCTACAGCGTATTGCTTGCTGCCGCCGATACCTATCGCGCTGCCGCGATCGATCAGCTGAAGGTCTGGGGGGATAAGATCGGTCTGCGTGTAGTTGCCCATAAGGTGGGAGGAGACCCTGCGGCCGTCATATATGACGCTATCGAAAGTGCCATAGCAAGTGGAAGGGATATGGTGATAGTGGATACGGCGGGGAGGCTCCATACCAAGCACAACCTCATGGAGGAGTTGAGAAAGGTAAAAAGGGTGATTGAGAAAAGGTTGCCCGATGAGCCCTCCGAGTCGCTGCTGGTGCTGGACGCCGTAATGGGGCAGAATGCCTTCTATCAGGCGGAGGTCTTCAACGAAGCATTAAAACTGACGGGCGTTATCTTAGCTAAATATGATAACGCTGCAAAAGGTGGTATAATTCTCGCGGTTGCCCAAAAAATGTCCCTCCCGATCCGCTATGTGGGATTGGGGGAGGGGATTGAAGATTTGGAGCCCTTCGAACCAAGAGCTTTTGTCGAAGCTCTGCTTTCTTAGAATATGCTAAAGGGGGTCTGGACTTGGAAGAGGACAGTTCAAAGCTCGTCGTTCTAAACGAAAAATCCACGGTCGTGGATTCCCTGCGCGCCCTATATCGCACTACCTTCAAAGTTGCGAAACTGACGATTGAGGGCAGGCCATGTTTTATCACCAAGGATGAGCTCGTGGCAGCCTTGGAAAGGGGATTGGGGAACATGCCTCTCGATCAGGTGCTTTCCCTTGATAGCTCGCGATCTTCGAAAGCTTGCGCTGATTGCGAGATGATGCCCTTTCCCTTGCTTAAATTGGAGGATGGTGTGCTGCAGGCCAATCAAGCCGCTAAGGACTTAATGGGGCCCGGCATTATCGAGACAGTGGAGTTGTCAGATTTTGATTGCACCTTGTTAGAGCTGGAAAGTGGGGAGACAGTCTCCATCGAGCCATTGGGTTATGGCTACTTCACCGCCAGAAGGTTGAACGAAGAAGAGGTCAGGCGAATCTTTGAGACAGCAAGGTGGGCGGCCATCGGAAAGGCCCTTTGGTATCACTTGGAGACGCAGGGAATGACTCTGACGTTAGAGACGAAGCGCAGAAGGGGATATATCCCATTGGTCTTGGATGGCGTTGAGTTCGGTTATTTGGCCTGCAGGAAGCCGAAGAAGACGCGAACAACAACGAAGAAGGCAGACGGCGATGACACCTCCATTAGTTAAGTTGATAGTAGGTTTTCTGTATCCCGACGAGGATCTTTATCTGTGGACCGTCAGGGAGCTTTCTTCTCTTTGGGGCAGGATAGAGAGGAAAAGCCCGCGGTACCCCTTTGATCATACCGATTATTATCGAGACATAGCGCCCATCCTTTATAAGGCCTTCGTCAGCTTTGAGGGGCTTTTTCCGGCAGATCGTTTAGTTAGGTGGAAGCGCCAGGCCATCGCTCTGGAGGCTGAAAGCGGACCCCAAAGAAGGGTAAACATTGATCCCGGTTACATCGATGGGGCAAGGCTAGCTTTGGCCTCGACCAAAGACCATGCCCATAGGGTATACATATCTGACGGCATATTTGCCGAGATTACCTTGAGGTTCATGTTTGGAAAATGGGTTTCCTACGATCATACCTTTCCGGACTTCAAAAGCGGTCTCTACGATGGCTTTTTGAGCTCAGTCAGGAACGACTGGTTGTCTGACATGAGAAGAAAAAGGAGGACAGCAACGTGATAGAACGTTACGAAACCGAGGCAATGCGCCGCATTTGGAGCGAAGAAAACAAGTATCGTGCCTGGTTGAGAGTGGAGCTGGCCGTATGTCGGGCCTGGGCAGAGGAAGGCACAATCCCCATGGAGGTTTACGATGTCATTAGTAAAAAGGCCTCCTTCGACATCGATCGCATAAGGGAAATAGAGTCAAGGGTTCATCACGACGTAATCGCCTTCGTCTCCTGTGTCGCCGAAAGCGTGGGCGAACATGGGAGGTTTATCCATCTGGGCCTCACCAGCAGCGATGTTCTGGATACGGCATCGGCGTTGCTGCTTAAGGACTCCCTTGACGTGATTGCCGGGGAGCTGACCTCCTTGAAGGACAAAGTCCTTGAAAAGGCTTTTATCTACAAACACACGCCCTGTGTGGGGCGAACTCACGGAGTTCATGCAGAACCGATGAGCTTTGGCTTAAAGCTTTTGAATTGGTATTCGCAGTTAGAGCGGTCCGAGGAACGGTTGAAGCTGGCTTACAAACAGATAAATTACGGCAAGATATCAGGTGCTGTGGGAACATATGCTCACTGCCCTCCCTCCATAGAACAAAGGGCATGTTCCTTCCTGGGTCTACAGCCGGCACAGGTGTCCAATCAGATATTACAAAGGGATAGACATGCCTTTCTCCTGCATGTGCTTGCCCTGCTTGGTTCCTCCATGGAAAACATGGCCTTAGAGATAAGGCATCTCCAGCGCACAGAAGTGCTGGAGGCCATGGAGCCATTTTCTAAAGGGCAGAAGGGGTCATCCGCAATGCCTCACAAGCGAAACCCCATACTTTGCGAGCGAATATGCGGCATGGCCAGGCTGCTTAGGGGATATTCCCTTAGCGCCATGGAAAACGTGGCCCTTTGGCACGAGCGAGATATAAGTCACTCCTCGGTTGAACGGGTTATTTGGCCTGATGCATTTCATATAGCGCATTACATGCTGTCGCTCCTAAGACGCGTAGTAGATGGCCTGGAGGTAAACGTCGACAGGATGGCCAAGAACATAAACTTGACCAAGGGCCTTGTTTTTAGCCAAAGAGTGTTGCTGGCTTTGGTAGACAGGGGCGCAAACAGAGATGAAGCCTACGAGGTCGTCCAAAAATATGCGCTCAAGTGTTGGGATGGCGAAGAGGGCTTCAAGGAAATGCTGTCTCGCGATCCGCTGGTGATGTCGTTGCTGACGAAGGAGGAGTTAGACGGCCTTTTCGACGTGAACTATTATCTGCGCTTCGTCGACGATATATTTGATAGATTTAAATAGCTGGAGGTGTGCGATTTGAACGTTCCCGATAGGAATATGGCCTTAGAGCTGGTCAGGGCAACGGAAGCAGCAGCCATGTCTGCAGGTCGGTGGATGGGGCGTGGCGACAAAAATGCGGTGGATAGGGCTGCCGTCAATGCCATGAGGTACATGTTGAACACCGTTTCAATGGACGGCGTAGTGGTCATAGGGGAAGGCGAGAAGGACCAGGCTCCTATGCTCTTTAACGGCGAAAAATTGGGCCTGGGGTGCGAGCCGAAGGTGGACATAGCGGTGGATCCGGTGGACGGCACGACTCTTACGGCATTGGGAAGGCCAAATGCAGTGAGCGTCGTGGCGGTTGCGGAGAGCGGAACGCTTTACAGTCCTAAGCATATTTTTTATATGAATAAAATAGCGACCGGTCCCGAGGCCGGAGATGTCATAGACATCGAGCTGTCGGCCACGGAAAACATTAAGCGCGTCGCAAAGGCTAAGCGCAAAGCCGTCGAAGATGTCACCGTAGTCGTGCTAGACAGACCCCGCCACGAGGAATTAATTGGGGAGATAAGATCTTTGGGCGCCAGAATTAAGCTCATCCCCGACGGTGATGTGGCCGGAGCGCTCATGACCTGCAAGGAGGACAGCGGCGTTGATCTTCTTCTTGGCATAGGGGGATCCCCGGAGGCCGTTATATCTGCCTGTGCGATCAAGTGCATCGGGGGCAATTTTCAATGCAAGCTTTGGCCCAGAAACGAAGAAGAAAGGGTCCGTTGCCTTGAGCTGGGGATGGATGTAGACAAGGTACTTTATATAGACGACCTAGTCAGGAGCGATAACGTGTTTTTCGCCGCCACAGGCGTGACCGACGGGGAGTTGCTCAAGGGAGTCAGGTACGGCGGGGAGGCCATATTTACGCATTCGCTTGTAATGAGGTCCAAAAGCGGCACCGTCAGATACGTGGAGGCCATACATAAAAGCAGGAAGTTATACGAGATAAGCGGCGTAGATTATCGTACAAGTCAAATATAGGAGGGATGAACATGTTATCTGATATCGAGATAGCTCAAAGGTCAAAGCTTAAACCAATACTTGAAATAGCCAAGGAGCTGGGCATTCCAAATGAATACCTCTTCCCCTACGGCCACTACAAGGCCAAGGTGGATGTGAATTTCCTAAAGAAGCTTGAAGATCGCCCTGACGGTAAGCTGATCTTGGTCACTGCTACTACCCCAACTCCTGCAGGAGAGGGAAAGACCACGACTACAGTTGGGCTTACCCAGGCTCTGGTAAAGCTCGGCAAAAAGGCCATGCTATGCCTTAGGGAGCCTTCCTTAGGCCCCTGCTTTGGAGTAAAGGGAGGCGCTGCCGGCGGCGGTTACTCCCAGGTATTGCCCATGGAGGAGATCAACCTTCACTTCACGGGAGATATACATGCCGTTGAATCGGCCCACAACTTGCTTGCAGCTTTGCTCGACAACCATCTGCATCAGGGGAACGCCTTGAACATAGATCCCAGGGAGATAACCTGGAGGCGTGCCATGGACATGAACGAGAGGGCCCTGAGGAATATAGTGATAGGGCTTGGCGGCAAGGCGAATGGCGTGCCGAGGGAGTCGGGATTTGACATAACGGTGGCCTCGGAGGTCATGGCCATACTTTGTTTGTCTAAGGACATATCTGACCTCAAGGAGAGGCTGTCCAACATAGTGGTTGGATACACCACGAAGGGCGATATGGTTAAAGTCAAGGACCTGAAAGCACAGGGAGCCATGGCAGCCCTTCTTAAAGAGGCAATTAATCCCAACTTGGTCCAAACCATAGAACATGTGCCGGCCTTCGTGCACGGTGGCCCCTTTGCAAATATAGCTCACGGCACCAACTCTATAGTTGCTACGAAGATGGCCCTGAAGCTTAGGGATTACGCAGTGGTGGAGGCCGGATTTGCCTCCGACCTGGGCGCCGAGAAGTTCTTTGACATAGTCTGCAGGCTGGCGGGCCTCTCTCCCTCGGCCGTCGTCTTGGTCACGACCATAAGGGCCCTCAAACATCACGGTGGGGTATCAAAGGAAGCCCTATCTCAAGAGAACCTACAAGCCCTTGCCTTAGGTTTAGAGAACCTCGAGGCACACTTGGACATCCTTTCCAATTTCGGTCTTCCGGTCGTCATCGCCCTTAACAAGTTCAGTTCCGACACGGAAAAGGAAGTAAATATGGTTAGGGAAGCGGCAGAAAAGCGAGGCGCCCGGATCGCCCTTTCGGAAGTCTGGGAAAAGGGAGGAGATGGAGGCATAGAGCTTGCACGAGAAGTCTTGGCGGCGACGGAAGAAAACAAGACTTATAAGCCTCTTTACGATCTGGACCTTCCTTTGAGGGAAAAGATTAAGACCATAGCGACGAAGATATATGGTGCCGATGATGTGGAGTACACTCCCCAGGCATTGTCTACCGTGAAAGATTTGGAAGAAAGGGGATTTGGCAAACTTCCCGTGTGCATGGCAAAGACCCAGCTTTCCATCTCGGACGATCCGAAGAAGCTCGGAAGGCCCAAAAACTACAAGATAAACGTCAGGGAAGTCAGGATATCGGCCGGGGCAGGCTTCATCGTTGCCATTTGCGGCAATATAATGACCATGCCAGGACTTCCCAAGAAGCCTGCTGCTGAATCAATAGATATTGACAGCGATGGGAATATAACGGGATTGTTTTAGAAGACCTGTTAAAGGCGCAAGTTATGAGCTCCTGGAGGAAGGCGTGTGCCTTCCTCCAGGATATCTTTCTGTCGTTATTTGATCTCGGGTACCTTTATGCCCTTTTCCTTGTAATAGCGAATTGCTCCGGGATGAAGAGGTACGGAGAGTCCATCGAATGCGGTCTTTAGCGATATCATTTGGGCTTTGGCGTGAACTCGCTGGACTTCGTCTATATGCTCCCAAAGCGCCTTAGTGAACTGGTATACGACTTCCTCGGGGACATAGGCGTCAACGGCGAGCATTGCCATTACGGCAGGAGTAACGACTTCGTGATCTATGCCCTTGTAAGTACCGGCAGGTATTACGTCCTTCACGAAGAAGGGATATTTCTTTTGAAGGGCAGCGAAGAACTTGTCGTCGAAGCTCACCAGGTCGACGTCATGGGTGGTGGCCAGATCCATGATGGCGGCTACGGGATAACCTCCCACCACAAAGCCGGCATCGAGTTGCCCGTCCTTCATGCGATCGACCGTGTTGTTGAAGTCGAGGAAATCTACCTTCATGTCTTGATACGTCAGTCCAGCAATGTCGAGGAGGCAACGCATGTCCGCCTCGGTGCCCGAACCGGGAGCACCGACGGAGACCTTCTTGCCCTTAAGGTCGTAGATGGTTTTTATGTTGCTTTTTTTCATCGTTACCAGATGGTTGGTCTCGGGATAAAGCGTAGCGATGGCCATTATATTGGGGAAGGGCTTTTGGAACATTATCTCTCCCCTTCTTGCCCACCATGCCGTATCGTTTTGTACAAAGGCAAACTCGATGCTGTGTGTCCCGATGAGGTTTAAGTTGGCAACTGCCGCGTTTCCCGTTTCAGCTGTGGCCTGGATGTCTGGAGCATAACGGCTCACCACGTCGGCAATCCCTCCGCCAATCGGGTAATATGTGCCTCCGGTTCCTCCTGTGGCTATGGAGACGAAAGTCTTTGCCTGAGCTGCGCCGGTTAAAAATGTCAAGCAGAGTATCAGCCCAAGCATTAGAATTTTACGAACCTTCATCCTTATCCCCTCCTGTTAAAATTAATTTGCGTAAAGCCTGTATTATTTTAAAATATAAATGATTAGGAAGGATATTTCAAGAGTTGATTTCCCTGAAGCGATAAGGGATAGCAATATAAAGGAGTGATGGATCTATGCTAGAGAAGAGGGAAGAGAGCGAAGCGTTGGATAGCTATGTGGATGAAGTAGAGGAGGAAGACGAGATACTGGGGACCCTTGAAGTTTCTTTGGACATAAGGCAGGAAAGCCAAATTGGGCGTGTCGCTGTTTTGCTCGCTGCAACCACTAGCAAGGCAGAAGAAGAGTATCTGAAAGAACAAATAAAGAAGATGGGCTGGAAAGCCGTGGCCACTGAAGTCGGCGGATTAGCTGGCAACATCTCCGGAAAGCTGACACGCGCTCTGGTCGGAGCGGCATTGAACGGCAACGTGGTTAAAAAGACCGGGACTGAGATGCATGCCTTAATGCATGCGTCAATGGAGGCCATAAACAGCTTTCTGCCCATGTGTTTGCTCGAGGCCAGCGTCGGTGCAAAATTGGCAATCGTAAGGAGCAAAAGGTGGATAGGCGTGGCGATAATGGGAGACAGCGCGTATCATGCCACTGCCCACCATGACAGATGCGGCTTGGGTATAATGCATATATAAAAATTTGTTTACTGCGGATGCTTGCAGGTCTAAGATGAGTGTGGTAAATTGCTCTTTGCTCTATAATTATGACGATGGGGGGATTTTAGTGAAAAAAGATATACATCCTAAATACGACGTATGTAAGGTAACTTGTGCTTGTGGCAATACCTTTGTGACCAGGTCAACCAAGCCTGAGATTAGGGTATCGGTCTGCAGCAACTGTCACCCCTTCTACACGGGCAAACGTGGCATATTGGTGACAGAAGCGGGACAACTGGAGAAATTCCGAAAGAGATACGCTGGAATGGACTACGGCCAGACAAGCGATGCAGAGTGATGTTAAAGTCAGGCTGATGGCCTTTACGCCATCGCCTGACGGCATTGTGGCTGCGGCAGCCGGGTTGTGCTATAGCGCTTCCTCGGTAGAGGATCTAATTGACAGGTTCAAAGGCGAAAAGGAGCAAAAGGAGCAGAGGGAGAGCTTCATAAAAAAGCTAAGGGCCTCAGGACATCTTTCCCCCTTTGAACATGTCTCCTTTACCTTTGCCGTAGAGGGCATCAGCAGGGCCTGTTCGCATCAGCTGGTGCGACATCGCATAGCCAGCTACAGCCAGCAGAGCCAAAGATACGTGTCCATGAAGGAGCCCGGTTACGTCGTGCCCGCTTCCGTCAAGAAGGATGAAAGGGCTTTGTCCCTCTTCGAGGAGACAATACAGAAGGCTCATGAAGCTTACAAGGCCTTGGCGGAGTTGGGCGTGCCCTTGGAAGATGCCAGATACGTACTGCCAAACGCCTGGGAGACTAAAATAGTTGTCACAATGAACGCAAGAGAGCTTCATCACTTTTTTAGCCTCAGGTTATGCAGGAGGGCTCAATGGGAAATACGGAATCTGGCAAGGCTGATGCTTTCCGAGGTCAGGCAAGTTGCCCCAGGAATATTCGACGTAGCGGGACCAAGCTGCGTGACGAAGGGAAAATGCGAGGAGACCAAGCCTTGCGGCAAGCCTTATTCGTCGATGGAAGATCTCTTGTGTTGGGAGTAAGTCTTCCCCATTGGGGAGGTGATGATATAGATGAACGGCATTAACGAAAAGCTGGAGGAACTGGAAAGGAAGTTCCAGGAATTGGAACTAAAATTGGGAGATCCTCAGGTAATTTCCAATCCGGCAGAACTGCAGCGATTGGCAAAGGAACATTCCGAACTGTCTAAGATAGTAGAAAAATACAGGCAGTACAAGGAGACCTTGAAGCGCCTCGAAGAGGCCATGTCGCTTTTCGACGAGGAAGATGAAGAGCTTAGGGAATTGGCGAAGGAAGAAGTGGCCCACTTGAGGCAGGCGGCAGAAAACCTCGAGAAGGAGCTGGCCCTTCTTCTATTGCCCAAGGACCCAAATGACGACAGAAGCGTCATTGTTGAGATAAGGGCAGGGGCAGGTGGCGAGGAAGCTGCTCTTTTTGCCGCTGATCTTTATAGGATGTATGTGCGCTATGCCGAGCGGAAGGGCTGGAAAGTCGAGCTGATAACGGCTAACGAGACGGGGATCGGCGGCTACAAGGAAATAGTGTTTAGAGTAGAAGGCCATGGTGCCTTCAGTGCGCTTAAATACGAGAGCGGAGTCCACCGCGTTCAGCGCGTCCCCGTGACGGAAGCCAGCGGCCGTATTCATACCTCAACCGCAACCGTTGCCGTACTGCCTGAGCCCGATGAAGTTGACGTCGAAATACGTCCCGAGGATCTGAGGATAGACACCTTCAGGGCGAGCGGCGCTGGTGGCCAGTATGTGAACATGACGGATTCGGCCGTGAGGATCACCCATATACCGACGGGTATCGTCGTTTCCTGTCAGGATGAAAGGTCGCAGCTCAAAAACAGGGTAAAGGCCATGCAGCTTTTAAGGGCCAAGCTTTATGATTTGAAATTACAGCAACAGCAGGAAGAGATGGCCTCAGAGCGCAGAGGACAAATAGGAAGCGGGGATCGTTCGGAGCGCATCAGGACGTACAACTTTCCTCAGAACCGAGTTACGGATCATAGAATTGGTTTGACGTTGCACAATCTCGAGGAAATTTTGGACGGCGATCTGGACGAGCTGGTCTATGCACTGGCGACGGCGGATCAAATGGAAAAGCTGAAGCTGATGGGGGCATAGGGCAGTTGACCCTAATTGAGGCAAAAGATTATGTCACTCGTAAGCTGAAAAGTGCAGACGTACCCGATTACCTGTTAGAGAGCGATCTGCTTTTGTGTAAGGTATTGGGTTGCGACAGAGCGTGGCTGTTGGCTCACGGCGATCGGCAAGTTTTTGACCATGAACTTGAACACCTAAATGCATTGATCGACCGAAGGTGCAGAAGAGAGCCGTTGGCCTATATTTTTGGAGAGGCACCCTTTTACGGGAGGACTTTCCTCGTGGGCGAGGGGGTGTTGATTCCCAGGCAGGAGACGGAAATCCTAGTCGATATGGCGTTGTCCTTCGCCAAAGAGGGCGTAGTATTGGATTGGGGAACTGGAAGCGGTTGTGTCATTTTGTCGTTGCTTCTGGAGAATCCAAGCCTAAGGGGTATAGCTCTGGACTTAAGCCCGAAAGCTATGCGCTGGGCTTGGCGGAACGTCGATAGGTTTGGCCTCTTCGATAGGGTCGTGTTGTGGCATGAAAGCGCGCGGCTTCCGAATAAGTGGGGTGATCATGGCCTTGATATGATAGTAAGTAATCCGCCTTACATCCCTACTGCCGATATCGGGTTTCTTATGCCTGAAGTTAGGCTCTATGAGCCTAGAAGTGCCCTTGACGGAGGGCCAGAGGGGACTCAATGGTATGGTTTTTTGTTTAAAAATGCCCCTAAGTGGCTGAAAAGGGGCGGATTGCTTCTCGTCGAGGTTGGCGGCAGGGGACGGGAAGAGGCGGTCCTGTCAATGGATCACTTTGGGCTTGTCGTTCATGAAGTTAAAAGGGTAAATAACAGCGTTAGCATCGTCGTATTTAAGAACGAATGAACATTGAGGGGGTGCTGTTGTGGAAAAGCATGAATTGGTCATAGTTGGTGCCGGACCGGCAGGTCTTACGGCTGCCATATACGGAAGAAGGGCCGGATTGGATGTGTTGGTCCTTGAGAAGGGCATAGCTGGCGGGCAAATAACCGTGACCGCTGAGATCGAAAATTGGCCCGGTACTCCCATGATAAGCGGGGAAGAATTGGCACGAGCCTTTCGGGAGCATGCCGAAAGATTTTCGCCCGAGTTCAGGGAAGCAGAGGTCAAAAAGATCTCCATTGATGCAGGGAAAAAGATCATCGTCACCGACAAGGGAAACATAGAGGCCGAATCTATAGTAATTGCCACAGGTGCCAGGTTCAGAAAGCTCGGCTGTCCGGGAGAGGCCGAGTTCACCGGGCGGGGTGTCAGTTACTGTGCAGTATGTGACGGTGCCTTTTTTGAGGATCAGGTCGTTGCAGTTATCGGCGGTGGCAACACCGCTGTCGAGGAAGCGGATTATCTTACCAGGTTTGCCTCAAAGGTCTACATAGTCCATCGTCGCGATTCCTTCAGAGCCGACAGGGCTGTGGTTGAGAAGGCCATGTCAAATCCGAAAATAGAGCCTGTATGGAACTCCGTCGTCGAGAGGATAGAAGGCGAGGACATGGTGGAAAAGGTCGTTATAAAGAACGTAAAGACCGGCGAAATAAGCGATCTTCCCGTAGCTGGGGTGTTCGTGTTCGTGGGGATGGATCCAAACAGCGAGTTCGTAAAGGGCTTAGTGGAAATGAAGGATGGCGGATGGATAGTGACCAACGACAGGCTTGAGACCTCCGTCGAAGGAATCTTTGCGGCAGGCGACGTGCGCGATAAGTTTTTGAGACAGGTGGTCACTGCCGCAGGAGATGGAGCCACCGCAGCCATGGCTGCATACTCCTACGTGTCCGAACAGCTTCATTTGCAGAAGGTTCTCTTTGAGCCGGAAAAGGTGGTCTCCTTCTTCTATTCGAGCATAGAGCCTGAACAGATAAAGCTGGCAACGGATATCGAGAAGACATATCATAGGAAAGTCATACTGGTCGACGGCTATAAGAACAAGAGGATGTGCGAAAAGTTGGGCATTGACGAACTCCCAAAGGCTGTGGTTTTAAATAAGGGTACCCTGGTTCGATCTAAAAAGATCTTAGGCGTACAGGATATAGAGGAGTTAATATAACTTCCCCACGTGTATTACTGGGCCTATCCATGGAGGTGGGCCCATTTATTTTAACTCTTTAAGGAGGGAAGTGTTTTGGAGAAGACGATTGTGACCGTCACCATGAACCCGGCCGTAGATATCCAGTACGTCGTTCCCGAGTTCATGCCGGGAAGGTGGTTTCGGGCTTCAGAGGTAGACAGGTCCGCAGGAGGGAAGGGGATAAACGTATCCATAATCTTGCAACAGCTTGGGTATGAAAGTGCTGCCATGGGATTTCTGGCCGGATTTTCGGGAGAATATATCCGCGACACATTAAGACGGCTCAAGCTTACGACAAATTTCGTGAACGTCATTGGCGAATCCAGGACTGACATTTACGTGGTGGATGAAGTGGGACACATGGAAACGGGCATTGCCGAACCGGGTCCGTACGTTACCGAAGAAGCCTTGGGGAGGTTCATGAAGAATTTCGAACGGATGTTGAGTCGCGCTCGACTGGTCTACATCGGCGGATCGCTGCCTCCAGGAGTCCCACAGGATGCCTATAAGGACCTGATCCTTAGGTGTAAGGCGGCAAAGGTACCAGTCCTCCTCGATGCATCCGGCCCAGCGTTGACTTCCGCCCTTGAAGCCTGTCCGATGGCGGTGAAGTTCGATCACCGCTTTTTGTTTTCCACCTTGGGCTATCCCATGGGTTCCATCGATGATATTTTGAACCTAGTATCGGAAATCCATGATAATGGGGTGGAATGGTCGGTGACCACCTACAGGATGGTGGGCAACATATTTTACACTCCTCAGGGTATCTATATGGTCGACATAGCCAGAGAGGAAAGGGAGCAGATGATATCGCTGCTTGCCATCGGCGATGCGCTCATGGCGGGGTTGATAGTTGCTATACTGGAAGGGATGGACGTTGAGAAGGCCATTCGTTTTGCTCAGGCTTGCAGTTTGGAGGATACCCTCCACGTAAAAAAGGGAATCAGAGGAAGGCACATGGTCGAAAGTCTCATGCCTAAGATAACCGTTGAAAAGCTGAGATGAAGAGGTGTTTCCGATGCTTGTTGAAGATCTGATGGATAGGGACCTTACCTCGCTGGGTGAGGACGCAACGCTTATGGAAGCCATAGAGGTTTTGTCAAGGCATAGGATACCGGGCATTCCGATCGTCAACGACGAGGGGAAGGTCATAGGTTTTTTAAGCGAAAAGGACATAGTCAGGGCCGCCTTGCCCGGTTATGTGGACCTTTTAGATGATCCCTCTTACGTTCCGGACATGGGCCAATTTAAGGTGCGAATGAGAAGGGTCAGCAAGGATAAGGTAGGAAGACATATGACCAAAGAAGTGATCTGTCTTAACGCGAGCGACAGCGATTTTCATGCGGCCTTGATCATGATCAAAAAGAACCTGAAACGTGTCCCGGTGGTGGAGGAAGACGGCATTCTCGTCGGTGTCTTGAACAGGGCCGACATTATAGAGCACTTGATGAGCGAATAGCCATGCCTAAGATGCTTTTCGTCTGTTCCGGGAATACATGCAGAAGTCCAATGGCCGCGGCCCTCATGAAGAAGGCCTTGAAGGACAGGGGTATCGAAGGGTGGATCGTCTCCTCTGCGGGACTCATGGCCGTCCCTGGGATCCCGGCAAGCGAGAACGCCAAAAGGGCGTTGTTAGAAGATCACGGCCTAAAGATCGACGATCACCTTTCAAGGACCGTGGATTTAAGCATGGTGGCAGAGCATGATTACGTGATTGCCATGACCTTAAGACATGCTCAGTGGCTGATATCGAGGTTCGGACAGCATAAAGATAAGATATATTTCATCGGAGAGCTGCTCTCGGACGAGGTCAAGAATGCCGTAGCCGAGTATCTAAGCGCAAAGGATCCCTACTCTTTGCGGTACATGAGGTTGTATGAGGAAAAGATAAAGCCCTATGAGATAGAGGATCCCTACGGAAGCGACCTTGAAGTATACAAAAAGGTTGCAGGCCAAATTTGGCAATACTGTTCTAAAATAGCTGACCTCATAAAAAACGAGGGCCATTTACCCCCCAAGACCTTGTAATTGGGCTTAATTTTTTAAGCTAAACGGCCGATTACAGATAAGAGGGGGTGCTATATATTATGCTGACGAGCGGTAACGAAGCGCAAATAACCTACAGAATAAATCAGATTCGCACAGCTAGCAAAGAACAGCTCTTGCTGATCACTTACGATATCGGAATAGGAGCCGCAAAGACGGCCAAACAGGCTATAGCAGATGGAAATAACGAATTGGCCAACAGGGAACTTCAGAGGGCACAGGCTGTTTTAAGAGAGTTGATGAGCGCATTGGACGTAAATGCTGGCGATTGGGCAAGGGCCCTTATGAGCTTGTACGAGTTCATGTTTGAGCAGCTGGTCAAGGCGAACGTCAGCAAAGACCCCAATTTAATCGATAGCGTCAGATCGATGCTCGAGGAATTGCGCGCGGTTTGGCAAGAGGCGATCGAGAAGATTCGCGCCGAGGAGCCTGTCGGAGATAAGGCAGCTTATTCTGGCGGGACGCGGCCGCAGGGAGGGGTAAACTTTGCAGGTTGATGTCAATGAAATAATAGATCTTATCGAGAGAGAGCAGCAGTTATATGATAGCCTGATATTATTGGTTGACGAGGAGATGAAGTGTGCTCGCGAGGGCGATATGTCTGCTCTCATGGATATATTGAGAAGAAAGCAAGCCGTGATATGTGACCAGGAGATCTTGCAAGACCTCTGGTTGGAGTTGGCAGCCTTGCTGGGTGTAAGTTCATCCCGGGAGACGGTCGAGTTTTGGGATGCGTTGGCCTTGAAGCTGGATCAAAATGGTTACAGTCAAGTCGTCGAAAGCATAGGCAAGATAAGGGAAAGGGCAGCGAAAATATTGGAGAAGGAGCATGAAGTTCAAAGGGAGCTCGAAACAAGGCTAGCTGACTTGAGATCCGATCTGTTAAGGCTTAACGATGGCATGCGGGCCTTTAGAGCCTACATGAGATGAGGTGTGAATGAGGCCTGAAAAAATTATTTTTCTTCTTTTTGTGTTTAATGTTATCTCTGTCCATTTCAGTGACGGCATTTGCCCAGGAGGATAACGCTAAAGAGATAGCCTTAGGCCGTAAAGTGGCCGAAGAGGTGGAAAAGAACTGGGAAAGGGTCACGGACCCGGCGGTCACGGCAAGGTTAAATATGATTTTAAGCCACTTTAAGCCCCATCTTGAGCGCAATTTACCCTATGAGGTGAGGGTAATAAAGGACGATAACGTCCCAAATGCCTTCTCCCTACCGGGGGGTATAGTTTATTTCACTACCGCCATGATAAAATTTGCCAAATCGGATGCCGAGCTGGCAGGGGTTATGGCCCATGAGCTAGCCCACGCAGAGAAGAAACACGTAATGATCCAGGTGGCTAGAAATCAGAGGCTTTCTCTATTAAGCTTGGGTATTATCGTGGCCACGGGTGGGCAGGCCGCTGCCCTTCTTCTGACCAACGTAGCCCAGGTAGCAATAATGAACTCATACAGTCGCGACCTAGAGGAGGAAGCCGATATGATAGGGTTGGATTTTCTCGTAAAGGCCGGTTACCCCCCTTCTGCCATGGTCACGCTGCTTGAGCGCCTTGCCGAGGAGGAGATTAAAAGGCCCTACTTCGACCCCGGCATCTATCAAAGCCACCCCAAGTTGAAAGACAGGATCGAGTATTTGACAAACGCCATGAAATCGAAGGGCTATAGGCTAAACCGCAAGGAAGTCCTTGGTGTGCTGAGGGTTGAAGCGACCGAGGAGAATGGATTCTGCCTTTTGACTATAGATGGCGAGGTGATAATGAAAGTTAAGGGCGATGAAAAAACAGCTTTGGTCTTAAGGGATATGGCAGGCAAGCTTGATGATGCTTTAAGGTTGGAGCTGGAGCCTTATGAGATAAAGCTACTGGATCACGAAGGAGAAAGGTATTTGTGCGTAGGACCCGACCGGATCGTCTCCCAAGACGATTTGCCCCCTGATGCCCCTTCGCTAGAGGAGTTGCGAGGCAAGATCTTGCTGGCCTTGGAAAAGGCCAGACAGAAACATACCTTCACGAATTTTGTCCTCTGAGGATGTTCGAAGAAGTCGCAAAAAAATTTTTGATGTAGAATGAAATAAGGTTTGTGGATCGCTTAGGGAGGCTCCTGAATGTACGTCTCATTGTATAGAAAATACCGACCGGGTCGTTTTGACGATGTGGTTGGACAGGATGGCATTGTAAGGGTTTTGAAGAATTCCTTGAGATCAGGAAGGGTAGCTCACGCTTTCCTCTTTTCCGGGCCAAGGGGGTGCGGCAAGACGAGCGTGGCCAGGATATTGGCCAAGGCGCTGAATTGCCCGAATTCTGCTGATGGAGAGCCCTGCGACCATTGTTATGTGTGTAATTCCATATCTACCGGAGAGTGCCTCGACGTAATAGAGATAGATGGAGCCTCAAATAGGGGCATAGAGGAGATCAGGAATTTAAAGGCACAAATTGGACTTGCCTCCTTCTCTCTGCCCTACAAAGTATACATTATCGATGAAGTTCACATGTTGACGGATGCAGCCTTTAACGCCCTCTTGAAGACGCTGGAAGAACCGCCCATGCAGGTGGTCTTCGTATTGGCGACCACTGAGCCCGAGAAGGTGCCTTTAACCATAAGATCTCGTTGCCTTTGTTTTTATTTTAACAGGCTGTTGACATCTGATATCGTTAGAAGACTGCGCCAAGTGGCTCAGGAGGAGGGGTTCGCCTTTGAGGAAGAGGCCCTTTGGGAGCTGGCAAGGCAGTCGGACGGATCCCTTCGGGATGCTTTGACCCTGGCAGAGCAGGCGTTGTCACTGCAGGAAGGCAACTTATCCATGGAATCGATTGCCATGCTGTTAGGCAGCACCAGGGGCAAGATAGAAGAAGCTATAAAACTCATTCCCCACAATCCCCCGCAAGCATTCGTAAAGATCAAGGAAATTTTATCTAAGGGCTTGTCCGTAGAGCGATTCCTTGAGATGGCCTTTGCCGTTTTTAGGGATATGTGGGCATATAAGAGCTATGGAAAGGATTTCGCCGTTAAACTCGAGCTATCGGACAGGGAGATCAAATTTCTGGAAGAGGAAAGCCCCTTTTGGAAGGATGACGTGCTGTTGTCCTGCATGAGGTTATGCGGCGAGCTGTGCCTTCAGGCTAAATTGGGCGTCAAGGATGACATATTGTTCGGATTGTTTCTTTCACAGATGGATAGGGTGGATTTTCCGTCTGCCGGCGAAAGTCCGTCTTTGCCATTAAAACCTAAAGCTGAAAATGTCACCGAAAGCTTTACGACTACCCCATGGCAAGAGATCATGAAGCAGGCAGGCGAGGAGATGTTGCCCCTCTATTGTGCGTTGATCTGCTCAAAGGTCACGTTAGACGAGAAGCGCATCGTCATTGAAATTTCAGAGAGGCGACGGTTCGACTTTAACCTGTTAAAACTATCTAGGAATTTGGCCTATCTTTATGGTTTGATAACAAAGCGATTTAATGATGTAACAGAAATTATATTAAAATGCGGAGTCGATGAGGTCAAATACTCCGACGAACAAGAGAAGGCTCAAATGGAAGGCAATGCGGAAGGCTTCAGGCAGGAGGAGCTTCCGCAAGCCTTTGAGGAAGAGCCCCAACCCCACGAAGAAGGACTAAAGCCAGCTGTCAAATTGGCAGAGAGACGTGAGGTGAAGGAGGAGGATATAGTTCTCCAGCGAATTGCCATGTACCTTAACGGCGACGTCCTGATGTACAAGAAGCTAGACGAAGAGGAAAATATAGAAGAAGACGGAGGCGTTGAAGTTGAGTGACGAATTTGTACATCTGCATGTCCATACGGAATATAGCCTCTTGGATGGCGCCATAAAGATAAAGGATCTGGTATCGAAGGCGAAGAAATGGAATATGGGTTCCGTTGCGATTACAGATCATGGTGTGATGTTCGGTGCCATAGAGTTTTATTTCGAGTGCCAAAAACAGGGAGTAAAACCCATAATCGGCTGCGAGGTCTATGTGGATCCCAAGGGCCATACAAGGCGTGAGGGTCAGGGCGGCAATTACCATTTGCTTCTGTTGGCACAGGATGACGAAGGCTACAAAAATTTGGTCAAGCTCGTGTCCGTGGCCAACGTTGATGGTTTCTACTATAAACCTCGGGTAGATTACGACTTGCTCGCCAGACACTCCAAGGGGATTATCGCCTCCTCGGCTTGTTTGGCTGGGGAAATCCCTTCCTTGATCCTGGAAGACAGGTATGAAGAGGCAAGAAAAAGGGCTTTCATGTATCGCGATATATTCGGAGAGGGCAATTTTTACTTAGAGGTGATGTCCAACGGCTTGGCCGAGCAGGCCATCGTCAACAAATCCCTGGTCAATCTATCGCGGGAAACGGGTATACCGCTACTTGCTACTAACGATGCCCATTACCTGGAAAGTGCTGATGCCGAGTGGCACGAGATATTGCTTTGCGTGCAGACCAACTCGACCATTAATTCGAAAAATAGATTTCAGTTCGGATCCAAGGAATTTTATTTGCGTTCGCCGGAGGAGATGTGGCAGCTTTTTGGCAAAGAACTGCCAGAGGCTTTGAATAACACGGTCGCAATATCGGAGCGTTGCAACGTAAAGCTTGAGTTCGGCAAATACATGTTGCCGGAATATAAAGTCCCCGAAGACGAAACCTTGGAAAGCTACCTTGCCTTAAAGGCCAAGGAAGGCTTACTCAAGCGTTTTGGTGGAGGAGAAATTCCTCCAGAGTACGAAAAACGCATGCAGTATGAACTCGCCGTGATAAACCAAATGGGATTTGCGGGCTACTTCCTCATAGTGCAGGACTTCATCAATGCCGCTAAAGCGAAGGGGATCCCGGTAGGGCCGGGCAGAGGTTCTGCGGCTGGCTCCCTTGTCGCCTACGCGTTGAGGATAACGGAGATAGATCCCATCAAGTACAACCTCCTTTTTGAGCGCTTTTTGAACCCCGAGCGCATCAGCATGCCGGATATAGATACAGACATATCCGACAAAAGGCGCGATGAGGTTATAGATTACGTCGTTGGCAAGTATGGAAGGGATAAGGTGGCCCAAATAATCACCTTCGATAGGATGAAAAGCAGGGCTGCGGTCAGAGATGTGGGCAGGGCTTTGGATATGCCCTATCCTGATGTAGACAAGGTGGCCAAACTTATACCTTCTAATGCGTCTTCCATCGATGAGGCTTTGCAATTGTCAAACGAATTGCGAGCCCTCTATGAGGGAGATAGACAGGTAAAGCAACTTTTGGATTACGCAAGCCATATTGAGGGGATAGCCCGCCACTGCTCGCAACATGCGGCGGGAGTAGTCATATCTCCTGAGCCCTTGGTCAACATAGTGCCTCTCAAGGCCATAAACGGTACGCAAATAGTTACGCAATATCCCATGGAGCCGCTGGAAAAATTGGGCTTGGTCAAGATGGACTTTCTGGGCTTAAGGACCCTCTCCATGATAGAGGAGACTTTAAACAACATATCCAGAAACGGCAAAGAGGTACCCGATTTGACCAGCCTTCCGATGAACGACAAACTTACGTTCGATATGCTTCAAAAGGGCGATACAATGGGCGTGTTTCAGCTTGAATCTTCGGGCATGAGGCAGCTTTTGAAGCAGCTTTGCCCAGACTGCTTCCAAGATATAATAGCCATCCTGGCCCTTTACAGGCCTGGTCCGTTGGGAAGCGGTATGGTCGACCAGTACATAGAGAGGAAACACGGAAGATCGCCGATCAGCTATCCTCATCCTGCATTGGAAGATGTATTAAAAGAAACTTACGGCATAATACTTTACCAGGAGCAGGTTATGCAAATAGCCGCAAAGTTAGCGGGCTACAGCTTGGGGCAGGCTGACATATTGCGTCGGGCTATGGGGAAGAAAAAGGCTGAAGAAATGGAGGAACAGAGGCAGGTCTTCGTAAGGGGATGTGTCTCGAACGGGGTTGATGAAGGGCAGGCAAACGAGATATTTGATTTAATTCAATACTTTGCGGGATATGGTTTCAATAAGTCGCACAGCGCTGCCTATGCCATGATAAGCTATCAGACAGCTTATTTGAAGGCTCATTACCCCGTGGAGTTCCTTGCTGCCTTTCTTTCCAGCCATATTGGGGCGAAGAAGGAGATACTTGCCCGCTACGTCAGGGACGTTAGAAATGCAGGGATCAAAGTCCTTCCTCCCGATATAAACGAGTCAGAAGCCGGCTTTACGGCGGTTGGCGACGTTATTCGTTTCGGATTGACCGCCGTGGCTAAGGCAGGTTCGGGTGCCGTAGAGGCCATATTAAAGGCCAGAAACGAAGGAGGGCCCTTTAAATCGCTTTGGGATTTCGTGTCCAGGATCGATTTGAGGGTAGTAAACAAGTCGGTAATAGAAAGCCTCATTGGGGTGGGAGCCTTTGACGGCCTACACGACAACAGGCGTCAGATACTTGAATCGCTTCCCCTTTTACTTGATGTCAGGGCTAGACGCGAGGATGATAAATTCCAGCAGAGGCTCTTTAGCATGGAAGGCGAAGGCTCATTTGATGAAGAGCCGGAACTGATCGAGATAGAGGATTTCGAGTTTCACGAAAAGCTTGAGCTGGAAAAGGCCGCGGTGGGGCTTTACATCTCGGGACATCCCTTTGAGGCCTATGAGTCAAAGGTGCGCAAATACGCATACTGCACTCCGTCGGAGCTTTCTTCCTGGTGCTCGAGAAAACCGCCTTTGGTTGGCGGATTGGTCACCGAGGTTGCCGAGAAGTACACAAAAAAGGGCGATCTCATGGGAATAGTTGAGATCGAGGACTTGGACAGCAAGCTTGAGGTGGTATGTTTCCCCAGGGTTTGGGAAAAAGCCAAGGCCTTTTGTCAGGCGGGTAAAGTAATCCTAGTTACAGGCCGCTTGGAAGATAGGGGAGGGTTGGCGATGATAGCGGAGGACGTTACCTCCCTTGAGGTCGCCGAGAAGGAGAAGCACCAGATCTTAAGGCTTAGGGTACCCTTTCACATGTGCGACGAGGATGTATTGAGGAACTTGATAAGGACATGTAAGAGCTACCCAGGGAAGGATCAAGTGTTGGTGGAGGTGTATAACGACAAGTTCTCGGCTCTCATACTGTTGAACGATACGTTGGTGAGCCTGAGCGATGAACTGACCGAGAAGATAGAAAACATGGTGGGCAGCTTCCTGGAGATCGCGGTTTAAATCTTCTGTGGCTTGTCGAGCAAGGGATGAGAGTATATTTTTCGAGCATGTTGGCCCGATTTGCCACATGGCTCTGCTATATAAACATAAACCTAGTTTTGGAGTGATGAGCATGAGAAAAGTCAAGATAGTATGTACATTAGGACCTGCCTGTAGTGATCATACAATCCTCGCGGCGCTGGCGCGGGAGGGGATGGATGTGGCTAGGTTTAACTTTAGCCACGGTACATATGAACAGCACGGGAAAAATTTGAATACGGTAAGAAGCGTGGAAAAGGAGCTTGGAAAGCCCATAGCCACCATGCTGGATACTAAAGGCCCAGAGATTAGAACTGGAGCTTTGGCCAATAACGAACCGATCATACTTCACGAGGGTGATACCTTTATACTAACCCCCGATACCGTTGAAGGAGATAGGACTAAGGTGACCGTTAGCCACGAAGGGCTATACAGGGACGTAAAACCGGGCATGAACATTTACATAGACGATGGCACCATAGCTCTTGTGGTAGAGGAAATAAGGGGTCGTGACGTCATCTGCAGAGTGGTTGTCGGGGGGGAGTTGGGAGAACATAAGGGGATCAACGTTCCCGATGCCAACCTCTCCGTTCCGGCGCTGACCCAGAAGGATATTGAGGACATAAAGTGGGGCCTGGAACACGAGATGGAGTATATCGCCGTTTCTTTCGTGCGCACCAGGGACGAGATCATAAGCGTCAGGCGCATAGTGGAGGATATGAACGGCGACATAAAGATCATCGCCAAGATCGAAACCAAACAGGCAGTGATGAACTTGGATGAGATAATCCCTGTCGTCGATGGCCTTATGGTGGCAAGGGGAGACCTGGGCGTCGAGATGGCAACCGAAGAGGTGCCGCTTGCCCAAAAGAAGATGATAGATCTCTGCAGGTATCACGGGAAACCCGTCATAGTGGCCACTCAGATGCTTGATTCCATGATAAGAAATCCCAGGCCGACAAGGGCCGAGGCTAGCGACGTTGCCAACGCCGTCTTAGACGGCGCCGATGCGGTTATGCTGTCGGGCGAGACGGCAAAGGGAAAGTATCCGGTGTTGGCTGTACGAACCATGAGGACGATCGTTGAACGGGTCGAAAGGGAATATCGCACGTGGCAGAGGCCGGCAACCATCCCCATAAAGGCGAAGGGTGTGCCAGATTCCGTAAGTCATGCTGCCGTATCCATTGCAGAAGAGCTTAACGTGGGAGCCATCCTTTCTCTTACCAGCAGCGGGAGCACGGCTAGGATGGTAAGCAAGTACAGGCCCTTGCCGCCTATAATTGCTGCTACGCCAAAGATTAGGACTTATCGGGAGTTGACCTTGGTTTGGGGCGTAACCCCGATGCTTCAGTCGGAAATCCCGGTTACGGATGAAGCAGTGGAAAAAGCCCTATCCTCAGCCAAGGAAAAGAATCTCCTAAGGGAGGGAGAGTTGGCCGTTGTTACCGCAGGCGTGCCCATGGGAATTCCGGGTACGACCAATATGATAGAGGTTCGACCGGTCAGCAAGATATTGGTCAAGGGATTGTCCTTGATAAAAAAGGAAGTTTCAGGCGTTGTGTGCAAGGCTTTGGACCCCGATACGGCAATTGCTACAATGAAGGATGGTTACATATTAGTTGTTCGACAGACGGATAAGTCATACCTTCCCGCCATGAAAAGGGCTCAGGCCATAATTGCCGAAGAGGGCGGTCTCACGAGCCATGCCGCCATAGTAGCTCTGGAGCTTGGCATTCCCTGCATAGTCAGTGCGGAGGGAGCCACTCGTATTTTGGAGAACGGCATGGTGGTCACCGTGGATGGCACCAGGGGAGTAGTGTATCAGGGGAATGTTAAACTTCATTGAGCGATTATGTAGATTTAAAGCGAGGTAACGATGTGAGTTGAAAGATTCCCACATCACTTGCGACTGGCAGCAGATGGATGAATATATTTCAAAGTTTTTTGGAAAGGGCGTTCGTGTACATTCTTTACTGCGAAGCGCTGTGACCGTCCCGTTGCTGAGCATTTCGGGCAGACCTGCCGTGTTGCTCGTGGAAAAGAAAAAGGACCTCCCTGTACACGGAGGGCAAGTTGCATTTCCCGGAGGCAAAAAGGAACCTCATGACGCAAGCCCGGTAGATACCGCATTGCGAGAATTTACCGAGGAGACGGGGTTGCCTTCCGATGCATTGCATGTCGTTGGCGTCATGGAGCCAGAGTTGACATACACCACTGGATATGTAATCGTACCTGTAGTTGGCATCATTGAAAGGGCTGACTTATTAAAACGCATCAAGGTAGATAATAACGAGATAAGCAGGGTGGTCTTATTCTTCCTCGATGGGGCTGACGGACAGGGCCTTAAGTTTAATCTTGAGACACTCGCATCCGACCTCGGCTTTTCGCTGCTTTATCCTGAATTTGAGCTGGAAAGCGGTCTCAAGGTATGGGGAGCGACAGGCCGCATCCTGTTTAGGGTGCTAGCCAATAGCAAGCAATTTTTCCAGGGAGCACGAGAATGCCAATGTCATTGATAGGAGCGCATGTCTCGATTCGCGGAGGCCTTCCTCGAGCCATAGAAAGGGGAGCTAGCCTTTCCTGCGAGGCGATACAGATATTCACAAAAAATCAGCTACAATGGAAATCGCCACACCTTAAGCTCGAGCAGAGCATGGAGTTTTACAGGAAGTGGCGAGATAGCAACATAAAAGAGGTAGTTGCCCACGCCTCATACCTGATCAATTTGGCCTCAGAGGGCGAGCTGAGGTCAAAGAGCATATTGGCCGCAATCGACGAGGTCATGAGATGTCGCGAATTGGGAATCAAATATCTGGTACTGCATCCGGGTTCTCACGGAGGCGCAGGGGTGAAGGGTGGTTTAGCCCGTGTCGTCGATGCCTTGCAGGAAGTATTGCTAAGGACCGAAGATGCTAAGACAAAGTTGTTACTTGAGACCACGGCCGGAGAGGGGTTTTCTTTGGGCGGAGACCTGTCTCATTTTGAATTTTTGTTTAGCTCCTTGGATGAGCACCCTAGATTGGGACTTTGTTTGGACACCTGCCATCTCTTTGCCAGCGGTTATGAGCTTGCATCGAGGGAAAGTTACGAGCGCCTGATCTCAACGGTCGATAAATATGTAGGCATCGGCAGGGTGGGATGCTGGCATCTCAACGACAGTCGCTATGAGAGGGGCAGCAAAAAAGACAGACATGCACACATTGGAGATGGCCATATCGGCATAGACGCCTTTGCCCATATAGTTACAGACGAACGTTGGAGACAAACGCCTTGCGTTTTGGAGACGCCCAAAGATGGCCGCGGAGATGAAGGCAACCTGGCCCTACTAAGAAAGCTTAGAGGTTACTGATTTATGCTAGCCGAGAGGAGACCGATATGGGTGGGAATCCCAAGTTAAAGGTACGTTTGGACAAAATACGAGAAAATGCCTCCAGAGTTGTCAACTTGTGCAAGGGCGCGGGCATAGAGGCGGGCGGCGTGACCAAGGGAATGTGCGGTAACGTCAGCGTGGCGAGGGCAATGCTTGAGGGCGGATGTGCCTTTCTGGGAGACAGTCGCTTGAAGAATATAGCGACCCTCAAGAGGGAAGGCCTTCAAACAACCTTCATGCTGCTCAGGCTTCCAATGGCAAGCGAGATGACCGATGTCGTCTCTTACGTCGATGTCAGTTTAATATCGATGCCCGAGACGATAAAGCTGCTTGACGATGCCTGCATGGCCTTAGGCCTAAACCACGATGTAATTGTGATGGTGGACGTTGGCGATCTGCGTGAGGGCATATGGCCTGTCTCGGCCGAGATAGAGGAAATGGCAAGGGCACTAAAGGCATCAAGGAAAGTTCGATGCATCGGAGTCGGGACCAATGTGGGGTGTTTCGGAGGCGTGCTTCCCTCTAGCGCAAATCTTGGCCATCTCCTGGAGGTTGGACATGAGCTTGAAAGGAGACTGGGATATGAGTTAAGGGTTTACTCGGGCGGGGGGACATCGTCTCTTGCATTAGTGGAGGATAATACCATGCCCTCCGGGATCAACCAATTGAGGATCGGGGAGGCCATATTGCTCGGCAGCGATATTACCGGTAAAAGGCTCATTTCCTATTTGCATCAAGATACCTTGATGCTTGTGGCCGAGGTGATCGAAGTGAGGCGAAAGCCTAGCGTTCCTATAGGCACCATAGGTGCAGATGCCTTCGGCAACGTTCCCCAATTTAATGACAGAGGCATGAGGCTTAGGGCTATTTTGGCCATTGGTAGACAAGACGTAAGGCCTGAGGGCATAACTCCCTTAGATAGGGGCGTTTATGTGCTCGGAGCATCCAGTGATCATCTCATAGTTGATGTAGAAGAGATGGATCATAAGCTTACCGTAGGCGATACATTGGAATTTGAGGTCAATTACGGGGCGATGCTTGCCGCTGCTACATCACCTTATGTGGAAGTGGTGATGGAGGAACGATGATCAGATTTCTTTCAATAAGGGATATCTTAGACATACTGATCATAGCCTTTTTGATCTACAGGATTTTATTGTTGTTAATGGACACCAGGGCCATGCAGCTGGTCAAGGGGTTATTGCTCATTGGCCTGGTGAGCGTGCTGGCGCGTGCGCTTCACTTCGAGGTCTTATCCTGGATGTTGGGTAAGTTCTTAGGTGTATTGTTCATAGCGATACCCATCGTATTTCAGCCGGAGCTACGACGCATGCTCGAGGAGATAGGCAAGGGGAGCCTCTGGCGGCAGACGGTTTCAAAGGAAAAGGCTCAGTCGCTGGCAGACGAGGTCTTAAGGGCTTTGATGTACCTTCAGTCGCAGAGGATAGGAGCTTTGTTGGTTCTGCAAAGGAGCACGGGGCTCAAGGATATATGGCAATCGGCGGTTAAGCTAAATGCCGAGATCTCTCAGGAGGCGATTGTCTCCATATTTTGGCCGGGTAACCCCCTTCACGATGGGGCGGCCATTCTCGACAGGGAGCGCATAATAGCTGCATCGTGCTTTTTACCGCTTAGCGACAACCCCGATATCTCGAGATGGTTGGGCACCAGACACAGGGCAGCTCTCGGCATAACAGAGGTTTCAGATGCCATATCCCTGGTCGTATCGGAGGAGAGGGGAGAGGTTTCCTTTGCCATTCGCGGGCACTTGTCTAGAGGCCTTAAAGAGGCTCAGTTACGTCAGCTTCTATTGCACTATTTCCTCTCCGAAAACGAACCGGCTTCGTTGCTTGAGAGAATTAGAAGGACGCTTACCTCGTTTCGCTCTGGGGGTGTAGACGATGATGAAGCGAATCGATGAACTGTTCTCCTCCAGAACGTTTTTGAAGATCTTTTCGCTGGTGTTGGCTTTCCTGTTGTGGTTTTATGTGACCGGCGGCAGCGATACCGATGTGGTCAGGACATATAGGTTGTCCTTGCAACTTCGAAATGTTCCAAGCGGGGTGACGGTGCAGCGAGCCCCCAGGGAGGTAGAAGTCCAAATATCGGCTAACAGGTTTTTGGCTTCCAACGTGATCCCCGAAAAGGACATTGTCTGTTACGTGGATCTCCAAGGCTTAGAACCTGGACGTCACACCGTTCCGGTAAAGGTATCGCTATCGGCAGGATTGAAGTTGGTCTCCATGAATCCATCCATGATCGACCTGAGGCTTGAAAGGACGGTCGAGAAATCGATATCGGTCATGCCTAAGCTGCCACAAATGCCGGACGGTTACGTGGTAAAAAGCGTGGCCGTATCTCCTTCGCAGGTCGTAATACGAGGAACGGAAAGCGATGTGGCAAAGGTATCGGGAGCCGTTGTAACTCCGACGCTTGCCGACCTGCTTTCCCGTGAGCCCAAAAGCTTCGATGTAAAGCTTGAACCGCAGTGGCATGACTGGTCCGATGTCACCGTCATTCCGGATAAGGTAAATTTGGAGGCCGAGGTCGAGGTAGTCAAGATAAAAAAAGAGGTCCCCATCGAGGTTCCCATTGAGGGCAAGCCTAATTCCGATTATCTGGTTTCATCAATAATAATTACGCCGAGTACCATCATGCTTGAGGGACCGAAGTCGGTCTTGGATGGAATCAAGGCGATCACGACGAAACCATTGAACATAGAAGGAATAACCGAGGACGTTGAAGGGCAGCTTTCGCTAGCGCTTCCCGAGGGAGTGGCATTGCTGGGAGAAGGCGCAGTAACGGTGAGGGTCACTTTGAAGCAGAAGGTTGCTACGCTCAAATATGAAAGTTTAGACATAGAAGTTCGTGGCAGGAGCATCTATAAGCAATGGGAAATATCTCCCAACAAGGTGGACGTTGTCGTAGAAGGACCCCCATCGCTCATTGCATCGCTTGAGGGAAAGGAACCTGTAGTGGTGGCTTATGTTGATATTACGAACATCGTCTCCAAGAAGTTGTCCATTCCCGTCAACATAGAGACAAAGGTCAGCGGGATTAAGGTGACGTCTTTGAATCCGGAAAGAGTTAGCTTTACAGTTACGGACTGAGTCACATATGACGATATCTTACGAAAATAGGAGTGAATGTCCGATGGACAAAAAGATTCGCTGTTTGTTCGGAACGGATGGAGTTAGGGATGTGGCAAATAAGGGTGTCATGATTCCGGAAATGGTTTTGCGTTTGGCTAGGGCTTATGCCCTATTTTTGGCAGAAAGGGGGGTGCCCAGGCCAAAGATCGCCATAGGGACGGATACTAGATTGTCTTGCCAAATGTTGCAATGTGCCCTTGAAGCTGGCTTTATGTCGGCCGGAGCTGACGTCATGTTACTGGGAGTCATGCCTACGGCGGGAGTAAGCTTTGCCGTAAGGCATTACAATGCAACTGGCGGAGCGGTTATAAGCGCCTCCCATAATCCTGCCGAGTATAACGGCATAAAGTTTTTCGATCGCAATGGGGTTAAGCTGAGCGACGACGACGAGGCCTCAATTGAGGAATATTTAGGCGATTCCATGCTCGATGAATGGAGACCTACGGGAGCTTCCATCGGACGCGCCCGGGATGCCTTTGGTGCGATGGAGGTTTACGTGAAGCATATGCTATCCAAAGCCGTCGCCCTTTCTTTATCCGAATATAAAATAGTGATTGATTGCGCTAATGGCGCTATGATCGAGCCGGCTCGCCTGGTTTTTTCGGCTCTTAATCCCAAGGATATGGTCTTTTTGGGGGATGAACCGAATGGCATCAACATAAATGAAGGTGTAGGCGTCATGTGCATCGATACGGCAAGGGATGCGGTTATAAGGGAGTGTGCCGATTTTGCCGTGGCATTCGATGGGGATGGCGACAGGGTCTTATTTGTGGATCGCAAGGGCCGCCTCATCGACGGAGACGTCATAATTTGGGTGTTGGCCAAATGGCTAAAGAAAAGGGGAAAGCTTGGGGGCGGTGTCGTAATAACCATGATGAGCAACATGGCCCTGGAAGAGCACCTGAAGGAAGAAGGCATAACAGTGTATCGTTGTCCCGTGGGAGATCGATATGTTTACGAGACGATGCAAAGGAGCGATTCTATGCTCGGCGGAGAGCAGTCGGGCCATATAATCGTAAAGGAGCACGTTCAGACGGGTGATGGCCTGTGCACCTCGCTTATGTTCCTTCAGGCTTGCAAGGAGCTCAACTTAGATATCGGAGAACTGGTAGATGAATTTTCTCCCTATCCTCAAATGTTGAAGAACGTGAAGGTCTCAAACAAAGAAAAGGCCCTCTCTCACCCCGACTTTTTAAGGTCATTGAGGGAGTGTGAGGACATAATCAAGGGGAAGGGACGCATCTTCGTAAGGCCTTCAGGCACTGAGCCTATGGTGAGGATATTGCTTGAGGCCAAAGGCGTCGATCTGAAATCTATAGTCGAAAAGCTCGCATCGGATATTCAAAAAATAGACGAAGAACTGAAGAATAAGGTCGTGTAGGGAGGTATCTTCATGTCTGATGTACGTAAATGTCTTTTTCCTGTGGCTGGCTTGGGGACGCGCTTTTTGCCCGTGACCAAGGAAATACCCAAGGAGATGCTGCCGTTGATAGACAAGCCCGTGATTCAGTATGGGGTTGAGGAGGCCGTGGCTTCCGGGTGCGGTCAAATAATATTTATCACGGGAAGAGGGAAAAGGGCCCTGGAAGACTATTTCGACAGGTCGTACGAGCTTGAGCAGCTCTTGAAGGAGCGCAACAAGGAAGACCTTTATCAATTGATCTTGTCGATAAGTTCATTGGCAGATTTTGCATATGTCAGACAGCCGGAACCTTTGGGCTTAGGACATGCCATACTCTGCGCTGAAGCATTCTGCAATGAGCCCTTTGGGGTGATACTTACAGACGACGTGATGATCTCTTCTAAGCCTGTGCTAAGACAGCTGATAGAGGTTCGCGAGAAGTTGGGCGGCTCGGTGATTGCCCTTGAAAGAGTGCCCCACGAGGAAACGGAGCGGTACGGCATAGTCGATGCCTGCTTGTATTCTGATAATATATACAAGATCAATGACCTGATAGAAAAACCGAAGAGGGAGAAGGCGCCGAGCGACTTGGCCATAATGGGCAGATATGTGCTCTCCCCTGCGGTGTTTGCCCATATCCGAAACATAGAGAGGGGAGAGGGGGGCGAGTATCAGCTTACGGATGCCCTTAAAAGCTTGCTGAAGGAAGAACCTTTATGGGGCGTGGTATACGAAGGCGAACGCCTCGACTGTGGGACCAAGATGGGATGGTTCAAGTCAACCATAAAAATGGGGCTTCAGGATCCCGAATTAAGAAAAGTGGTGCTGGAAATATTGAACGAAGAAGAAGTCAGCGAGAACGGCTAGTCAAGACGTAGATATACATGGCCAGCGGTATGAGCGGGGCTATTGCAATGTAAAATGGCGCGAAGGACAGAAGGACCAGCGAGCTCAAGGCCATCGTCGAGAAAAATGAGGCCCAAAAGATAACCTTAAGGAACTTGGCATCCTTCCTTTGGGCCAGTACAGCCACTATCGACGATATAATCACGAGGCCTACGATGATGAAAAATAAAACTTTAACGTTATCCTTTATCACATTCAGGACATAATCCATAGATGAAGACCTCTATAATTCGTGCTTTGTGCGCACAAAGGCTCTTTAGTTTTTCAGCTTCTTCCGGAATGATTTCTATGTCTTCCAGTTTTCCACAACCTTGACATAAGAAATGGGCATGCATATCGGGCGTTGGATCGAAGTGAGATTTCTTGTCATCTATGGTGAGTATCTGCAAATAGCCCAACTCCGCAAGCAGCTGTACCGTGCTGTATATAGTGGCAAATGATATGGTAGGGTAATCCTTTTTGAGCTCGTTATATAGTTGCTCGGCAGTTGGATGGTCCTTTCGCCCGCAAAGCCTTTCTATTATAGCTCTCCGCTGGCTCGTCAGCTTATATCCCTTTGCTTTAAGTTTTTCTAGCACCTCATCGACATTCCACATTTTTCATACCCCCAACGTTGTCAGTTAATTTATAACCATTTAAAGGTAATTTTTCAAGAGAAATATTGCGTCAAACCTAGATCGATATGGACAAATGGCCGGCTCTTCATGTATAATTCAACTTGCCTTACGGTGGGGTGTAGCCAAGCTGGCAAGGCAGCGGACTTTGGATCCGCGATTCGCAGGTTCGAATCCTGCCACCCCAGCCATAAATATGGTATATAGATGGGGGGAGATGGTCTCCCCCCACTTTGTTGCGTTGGGAGGCATGAAAAGGAGATGAAATCAGCATGGGGGGCATTGGTACTGGCTGCCGGCAAAGGCACCAGGATGAAAAGTTCCACAGCAAAGGTATTGCAACCCATCTTACAAGAACCGATGGTCTTTTATCCCTTAAAGGCCTTAAGTGAATGCGGTCCCATTCCGATAGGAGTTGTCGTAGGTTATGGCAAAGAAGGTGTTTGTGCCTATTTGAAGGACAAATGGCCTCAAGTGACAACCATGGAGCAGAGACTGCAACGAGGAACTGGCGATGCCGTAAAGATAAGCTCCTCATTCTGGCAGGATTTCGATAATCTGCTCATCCTTCCGGGAGACGTTCCCCTCATCACCGCTGATACTATTAAGCGTTTGATGGATCTTCACCTCGAGAGACGTTCATCTTTGACCTTCATCAGTTTCAGCGCTTCCAATCCGGCCGGTTACGGCAGGGTGATCAGGTCAGACGGTAAAATACGCATCGTGGAAGAAAGAGATGCATCTACGGAGGAGCTGTCAGTAAGGGAGGTCAACAGCGGGATTTATGCCTTTTCGACGTCCGCCTTGATAAGATATATAGACGAGCTTAGCTGCGAAAATTCCCAGGGAGAGTATTACCTAACCGATCTCATCGAGATCTTTCAACAGAAAAACCTGAAAGTAGATGTCGTGTTGGTCAACGATGAGGACGAGTTTTTAGGAGTTAATGACCCCTTACAATTGGCTAAAGCGACCGCTTTGCTAAAAAACTCACTGGTGAGAAGGCACATGGAAGAGGGGGTAAAGTGCGCAGACCCCGAGTCGACCTGGATAGGACCGCAGGTGACCTTCGAGGGGGAGGCTTTTTTGGCCCCTTACGTTCAAATATATGGCAATACCAGCATCGGCGAACGCTCCAGCATCGGCAGCTTTTCAATATTGAGGGATTGCAAGCTCGAAAACGATGTATGCATACATCCTCATGTCATCATCGAAAATTCGATCATTAAAGGCAATGCCATCGTCGGGCCATTTGCTTATCTGCGAGACGAAACAGAGCTGGGCCAAAATTCATTTGCCGGGAAATTTGTCGAAATCAAGAAATCTAAAGTAGGGAGCGGAAGCAAGGTTCCTCACCTTTCATACATAGGGGATGCGACCATTGGGGAGGGTACCAATATAGGCGCAGGGACCATTACGTGCAACTATGACGGAAAAAGAAAACATCCGACTAAAATAGGTAACCGTTGTTTCGTAGGAAGCGATACAATGCTGGTGGCACCTGTTGAGCTTGAAGATGATGTTACAACTGGGGCAGGTTCAGTCATCACGGAAAATGTCCCCAGTGGGGCGTTGGCTTTGGCTCGAGCGCGACAGCGAAATATCCTGGGTTGGAAGAAAAATAAGGAAGACATAAAAGATAAAAACGATGGGGGTCGGTCTGAATGATTCTTAAGGATAGAGAATTGAAGATCTTTGCTGGGCAATCCCATCCACAGTTTGCAGAGAGGGTCTGCGAAAGCCTGCACATACCTTTGGCGGCATCGAAGATCTATAGATTTTCGGATGGGGAGATTGGCATATCGATTGAAGAAAGCGTTCGGGGTGCCGATGTATACGTGATTCAATCGACTTGCTATCCGGCCAACGAAAACCTTATGGAACTGCTAATATTCCTGGATGCCCTAAGGAGAGCTTCAGCCTATCAAATTAACGTGGTGATACCTTATTTTGGATATGCCAGGCAAGACAGAAAGACTCGCGCTAGGGAGCCAATAACAGCTAAGTTGATAGCCAACTTGTTGGAAAAGGCCGGAGCAGACAGGGTGGTGTCCGCAGATCTGCATGCAGGACAGATTCAGGGCTTCTTTGACATTCCCGTGGACCACCTTACGGCCATACCTCTGCTTGCCTCTTACTTCCAGGAAAAATTAAAAGACGAGATTGAAGCAGGAAATTTGGTGGTTGTATCTCCCGATATAGGTGGTGTGGTGCGAGCCAGAAAATTTGCCGAGCCAATGCATACCGAACTGGCCATCGTGGATAAAAGGAGATCTTATGACATCACAAATCACTGCGAGGTGATGGAGATAATAGGACGCGTCAGGGGAAAAACGGCCATATTGGTCGATGACATGGTGGATACAGCGGGTACCCTTGTGAAGGCTGCCGAGGCTTTGCTGGAAAGAGGGGTTAAAAAGGTTTACGCAGCCGCCACGCACGCTGTTTTGTCAGGGCCTGCCATAGAAAGATTAAAGAATTCCCCTATAGAGGAATTGGCATTTACCGATACCATCCCGTTGCCCAAAGAGAAGACATTGGATAAAATCACCGTGTTATCCATAGCTCCTCTTTTTGCGGAGGCTATCAATAGGATTCACTCGAACGATTCGGTGAGCATATTGTTCAGATGATCATCGTGACTTTTGCGATATCTTATGGCAATGGACAGGGTATTTAGTATAAAATTACCTGCAGCCTTATTGGCGATTCTACACGAAGCTTAATATGAGGGAGGAATTTCGATATGGCGGTTGAAAGCATCAATATCAGGTTAGAGACGAGAGAGGAAACTGGCAAAAACAAGGCCAAAAGACTTAGAAAAAAGGGGTATTTGCCAGCCGTCTTCTACGGGCCAGGGTATAAAGAATCTGTTCCTGTCATGGTGCGCATCGACGACATAATACCCCATCTCCATTCTTCGCACTGGAAAACATTGGTATTAAACGTCACCTTTCCGGACGGCAAAGAAGAGATGGCGATGATTAGGGACTATCAGAGGGATCCCTTGACCAGGCAGATCCTTCACCTCGATTTCTATCAGATTCTGAGGGGCCATAAGGTCATGGTGGCAGTGCCCCTGGTCTTAACGAACAAAGAGGATTGTATAGGCGTCAAAAAGGGTGGCGTTTTGATTCAATCCTTGCATGAGATAGAGATGGAAGTGCTTCCGAGCGAAATACCAGATGAGATCTATATCGATGTTGAGGGTCTTGATATAGGCCAGGGCATTCGCGTTTCGGACATTAAGCTGCCCGAGAGCGCCACGATATCCGTGGATCCAGAAGAGACCATAGCTCAGGTTGTGGAATCCAGCGCTATGGAGGCTGAAGTGGCCGCTGCTGAGGAGGAGGCTCCTGCGGAGGTGGAAGTAATAGGCAAGAGAGGCGCTTCGGAGAAGGAAGAGGAGGAGGAGTAGCAACTTATAGTGGGCGTGCGACTTTGTGTTGGATTGGGCAATCCGGGCATTGAATATGCCATGACAAGGCATAATGTGGGGTGGTTAGCCATAGACGCCCTGCTGAAACGGTTAGGGGCCGAGGGGGCCTGCGAGTATCGCTTCAGCGGGATGTTATGGGGGCCTTTTAACATAGAAAGCGAGAAAGTTTATTTGCTAAAACCCTTGACGTATATGAACCTAAGCGGTCATTCCGTGGCACAGGCGGCCAAAGGGTTAAGCGTGAAGACGTCGGATATTTTGGTCGTCTACGACGATGTAAACCTTCCCTTTGGCAAGCTTCGCCTTCGAGCAAAGGGAAGTGCAGGTGGGCATAATGGGATGGCGTCTGTCATAGCTGCCTTAGGCACGTTGGAGATCCCAAGGTTGAGGATCGGCACTGGCAAGGGGGAACCCACGGAGGATTTGATCTCCTTCGTCTTGTCACCCTTTGACGACGATGAGATGAAAGTTTTGCCCGAAATACTCGATAGGGCTGCTAAAGCTGTCGTTGCGTGGGTAACCTTGGACATGGAGCGCGCTATCTCGTACGCAAACAGCAGCCTTTAAGGCGGTGTGTTAGAAGTGCAAGTGTACATTGATAAACTTTGGGATGTCGACTTAAGCAGTTGGATGAAGGGCGATACTGTGTGCCTCCAGGCCAGGGGGGCAGCCAGGCCGTGGATTTGCAGGAATGCGGAAGCTAAGCTCATAGCGCTTTTTTCGGATAGCACTCAGGCGCTGGATTTTTACTCCGACTGGAAAGCATTGTTCAAAGAAGACGACATCATATATTTGCCAGAGTTGCCCTTAACTGCGGATAAGGCAGGTCAATCTGCCCTGTGGGTCAATAGGGGAGAATTGTTCGAAAAATGGCGTCATGAGGATGGCAAGAAGGTCTTGGTTTCGACCCCCGGCTCTCTCGTGACGCCTCTTTCCTTTGTAGATGATAGTTTTACCATAGTAGCTGGAGAAGTTATTGGAAGAGACAACCTGGCACGGTGGTTACAGGCTAGCGGTTATGAGCCGGTAGACCTCGTCTGGAGCCCGGGACAGCTTTCGATCAGGGGAAGCCTCGTGGATCTCTTCGATCCCGTTTACAGGTATCCCATTAGGGTGGAATTCTTCGATGACGAAGTAATAAGCATCCGAGCCTTCGATAGTGAGACTCAAAAGAGCATAGCCCATCATGGACAAATAGAGATACATCGCATTTCCGGAAACAGGGTAGCCTTCCCCATCAAGCTGCTTCCCAGCAATTGCAGAGTTCTTCTCTTCGAACCAAAGGATGTAGAAGCACAGGCTGATATATACTCATGGCTTTGGAGGCGCCTGTGTGACGATGACCGTTCTTTACCTCTCATACCAGACTGGCAAGAAGTCTACAGGGTGATTGCCACGTTACCTCACTTGAGAATTTCTTCTTCGCTTGAGGGCGCTACATATCGTTTCGATATACTAAGAGAACCCTACTTTAAAGGGCAATTGGAAAATGCCAATGCCTACTTGAACAAATGGCAATCCGAAGGTTATGAAATTTCTCTGTATGCAGAAGCGAGATACTTGGAAGAGTGGGCTGCCCAAAGGGGCATAAACTTGACGCCTCGGATGATAAGCGCAGGGTTTGTGGATTTGAGGCGCAAATATGTCGCCCTGTCGCAATCCGCCATCATGGGCATAGAGCAACCCATCATGATGGATCAAAGCTACCGTAAGCCGCCGTCAGACTGGCAGGACAGCCTGGAAGTCGGCCAATATGTCGTGCATGAGGATTACGGCGTTGCCATTTTTAGAGGCACAAATTACATAAATGGTTCGGAATATCTGGTCTTGGAGTATGGTGGCCAGAAGCGGCTTCTGGTACCTGCTTACCAACTTTACAAGATAACGCCCTATGAGGGCATCTATGGTGTGGAGCCTCAGCTGGATCGCCTTGACAGGCAATCCTGGAAGAGAAATCTTCAGAAAGCCAGAGATGCGGCCCATAAGGTCGCCCAAGACTTGATCTCTTTATACGCGTCAAGGGAACTGAAGAAGGGATTTGTCTTTCCCAAAGACGGTGAAATGTCAAAACACTTTGAAGTCACCTTTCCCTATCACGAGACCGCGGATCAGCTAAAGGCCATAGAGGAGATAAAAAACGACATGGAAAAGCCTGTCCCCATGGACAGGATATTGGTAGGAGATGTGGGGTTTGGAAAGACTGAGGTAGCCATGCGAGCTGCCATAAAGGCGGTGGAGGGTGGGAAACAGGTGGCAGTCTTGGTCCCTACGACGTTGCTTTCAGAACAGCATTACGAGAGCTTCGTCTCAAGGATAGGCGATATGCCAATAAGGATTGAACAGCTGTCTCGTTTTGAGACGAAGGCGAAGCAGCAAAGTATACTGAAGGAAACGGCAGAAGGACGTGTGGACATACTGATCGGTACTCATCGCTTACTGCAGGGTGACGTGCGATTTAAGGATCTGGGTCTGGTCATAATCGATGAGGAACACAGGTTCGGCGTCAGGCAAAAGGAATTGTTAAAAAAGCTTCGAACTGAAGTCGATGTATTATCCATATCGGCCACCCCTATTCCCAGGACGCTTTATATGGCATTGTCCGGCATAAGGGACATATCCCTCCTGAGCACTCCACCCAAAGATAGACAACCCGTGATTACCGTGGTAGGACCATGGAGGGATGATCTGGTTAGAGAGGCAATCCTGAAGGAGATATCCCGCGATGGTCGGGTCTTTTTTGTTCACGACCGCATAAGGGGCATAGAAAAGAGGGCCAAAAGGCTGCAGATGCTTGTTCCAGAGGCCAAGGTGGGCATAGCTCACGGGCAGCTTCCAAAGGGCGAATTGGAAAATGCAATGTTGAAGTTTTTAAGCGGTGAAATCAACGTACTTGTCTGTACGACAATCATAGAAAGCGGCTTGGACATCGCTAAGGCCAATACCTTAATTGTAGACAACGCCCACATGTTCGGGTTATCTCAATTGCACCAGCTTCGCGGCAGAGTTGGGAGAAGAAATAGGCAGGCCTTTGCCTATATGCTGTACCCGGCAGATAAATCTCTAACTAAGGAGGCCATGCAGAGGCTTGAGGCCATAGCGGAGTGCAATCAATTGGGAGCGGGTTACAGGTTGGCGCTGAGGGACCTGGAGATCAGGGGCGGAGGCAATTTACTTGGCGTAGAGCAACACGGTCAGACGGAAAAGGTCGGATTTCAACTTTATTACAAGTTGATAGAAAATGCTATGAGAAAGCTAAAAGGGGAAGATATTCAAGGCCTTTCGATGGACATAAAGGTGCCGTTAAGCATTCCGGAGGACTACATTCCCCAGGATTCGCTTCGAATGGCGCTTTATAGGAGATTGCTTAGAGATTTAAGCATTAAGGATATTGACGAAATGGAAAAAGAGTTGGCCGACAGGTTTGGACCACTGCCGGAGGAGATGAAATCCTTGTTGAACGTGACAAGGTTAAAGGCGGGGTTGCCTCACTTCGGCGTTGAAGAGATGACGGTAGATGCAAACGAAATCGTCTTACGAGGAAAAGATAAGGGATTGCTTAGCCTTGTGGGCGGCAAACCGGGTTGGATGACCAGAGGTGATCGTGCCGTTGGGCCGGGCGGCATCGTTGGCCTGAAGGTACTGGTCAAATACATGACATCAGCCTTTAAGTCGGGTAGGGAGATGGTCGAGGAATGGGATCGAGACGCGATATAGGGGAAAGCTTCGTGGAGCTCGTTGAGATAATGGCGAAATTGCGAGCTCCCGGAGGTTGTCCCTGGGACAGAAAACAGTCCTTGGAATCTCTTAAGGAATACGTGCTTGAAGAGGCCTATGAGTTGATTGATGCGATAGACTCGAAGGATAGGGGAAATATATGCGAGGAATGCGGCGACCTGCTTTTGCAGATCGTCTTCGTCGCTCAAATTGCATCGGAAAATCATTGGTTTGATATAACGGATGTGATAGATGCATTGTGCGATAAATTAAGGCGAAGACACCCTCATGTCTTTGGTGATCTTACGGTCCATGACAGCGAAGAGGTCAGGCGGAACTGGGATATGATAAAATTGCAAGAGCGACAGAGCAAGAATGAAGTGCGATCCAGATTGACCGGCGTTCCTCGTTCCATGCCGGCGTTGCTCAAGGCCTTCTCCATCCAGGAGAGGGCAGCAAAGGCCGGCTTCGATTGGCAGGCTGGAGACCTTACCCCTTTATGGGATAAAATAAGGGAGGAGATGGACGAGCTTCGCCGTGCCATAGAAGTCGGGCTTACGGACGAGATAGAAGAAGAAATGGGAGATCTCCTTTTCGCGGTGGTTAACTTGTCTAGGCATATAGGCGTAAATCCAGAAGAGGCACTGAATAAGGCTAACGAAAAATTCTCAAGGAGATTTCGCATCATAGAGGAGAATGTCGAGAAAAGCGGACGGGGCTGGAGCGAATATACGCTCGACGAACTGGAGGAGCTTTGGCAAGAGGCCAAAGAGAGGCTCAGAGGATCGCAAGGAGGTTAAATTTAAAATGAGCGACGTTCACGATTTTGACATATTTGCTAAGGGGATTAAGAGCGAGACGGGGCAGAAGAAAAAAGTATTGATCACTGAAACTGTACTGCGAGATGCGCACCAGTCCCTCATGGCTACCAGGATGCGTACCGAAGATATGCTGGACATAGCCGCCAAGATGGATGAAGTCGGCTACTACTCCCTCGAGATGTGGGGTGGTGCTACCTTTGATGCGGCCATGCGGTTCTTGGAGGAGGATCCCTGGGAGCGCCTAAGGGCGTTAAGAAGAGTTGTCAAGAAGACAAAGCTTCAGATGTTGCTTCGTGGCCAAAATTTGGTAGGTTATAAACACTACCCTGATGACGTAGTGAGAGAATTTGTCAAAAGGGCTGTGGGCAACGGTCTAGATATCATCCGCATATTCGATGCTCTGAACGATTTGAGGAATATGGAAGTAGCTGCCGATCAGGTCAAGAAAGAAGGAGCCCACCTGCAGCTTTCGATATGTTACACCATATCGCCGGTGCATACCTTAGAATCCTTCGTCGAGTTGGCGTTGAAGATGAAGGACATGGGTGCCGATTCGATATGTATAAAGGATATGGCTGGCCTGCTTTCTCCTGTTGCTGCCTATCGACTGGTCAGGGCGATCAAGGATAGGTGCGATCTGCCGTTGCAGGTGCATACGCACTACACCAGCGGCATGGGGTCAATGGCTTATTTAGCTGCTGTCTTGGCTGGGGCCGACATCATTGATTGCGCGATATCTCCCTTTGCCATGGGCACGAGCCAACCGCCTACGGAATCTTTAGTCGCAGCACTGAAGGACTCCATATACGATACGGAGATAGAGCTGCAAGAACTGGTTCCAATCGCGAATTACTTTAAGGAAATACGAAACAAATATAAGGATCTGGTCGTTGGCCTTACGGGGGTAGACATAAACGTATTGATATATCAGATACCGGGAGGCATGTACTCGAACCTGGTAAGCCAGTTGAAGGAGCAAAATGCCTTGGATAAGCTTGATTTGGTGTTGAAGGAGGTACCTCAAGTTCGACGCGAGATGGGCTATCCTCCCTTGGTGACCCCGACAAGTCAGATAGTTGGCACGCAGGCTACGCTGAACGTCTTAGTTGGCAAGAGGTGGCACATAGTGCCCAACGAGGTGAAGATGTACTTTCTGGGATATTATGGAAGGCCGCCTGCACCCGTTGATCCGGAGGTGGCCAAAAGGGTCATAGGAGACGAAAAGCCCATCGAATGCAGGCCAGGGGAGATACTGCCTCCGGGATTGGAGGAAGCCCGCAAGGCCATAGAACCCTGGATACTGCAACCGGAGGATGTATTAAGCTATGCTTTGTTTCCAAATGTAGCTAAAGACTTTCTGATCAAAAAGTTTGCCAGGACGCTTAAGAGGGACGTTGGCTTTGAGGAACCCATCGAAGGGGTGGCCTATCCAGTATAGCTGTGACAACTCAAGGAGGTAATGAACATGACAGAGGCACAGAAAAATATTTCCGAAGTAATTGAAAGCGACATCAGACCAGCGCTCATGTCTCACGGTGGAGATATAGAATTGGTAAGTTACGATGAGGCGGAAAAAAAGGTATTTGTACGCCTGACCGGCGCTTGCGGTGGATGTCCGTTCGCCAGGGAGACGTTGCGATTCCAAGTGGAAAGCGTCTTAAAGGAGCGCCTTCCCAATGCAGTAAAGTCCGTTGAGAGCGTTCAATGACATGTGGAGGAGGGGATTTTCTCGCCCTTGGTAGAACCGTTTGATTCCAACAGTGATGTTATAAAAAAAGATGGATCGTCGCCTGAAATTCTCATTGTAGCTGACGAAAAGGTTCTCGAAAAGATATTGGGCCAAAAGGACGAGAACATTCGGGCCGTTGAGGAGAGGTTTCCCGTACGCATAATCGTGAGGGGTGACGAAATACAGGTTCATGGCCCTGACGTCGAAGTCGTTAAGCTTGTTGCCAAATTTTTGGGACAGCTGGCTGAAGTTGCCGAGAAGGGATACAGGCTAACGCCTGCAGAAGTTAAGTACGGCATGAACGTGCTTACCGAGGCCGGCAAAGTGGACCTGCTATCGCTTTACGAAGAGGTCATATACATCACCTCAAGGGGAAAGCCGGTGAGGCCTCGAACGGCAGGGCAAAAAAAATATATCGAAGCGATAAAACGTAACGATGTAATTTTTGTCATAGGTCCGGCAGGAACGGGCAAGACCTATCTTGCTGTCGCCATGGCGGTCGCCGCCCTTAAGGCATCGGCCATAAGCAGGATAGTTTTGGTGCGGCCCGTCGTAGAGGCTGGCGAACGCTTGGGATTTTTGCCCGGCGATGTCAAGGAGAAGGTGGAACCGTATTTGAGGCCGCTTTATGACGCCTTCTTCGATCTGCTGTCTCCCGAGAGGTTCATGAAGTATCTTGAAAAGAACGTTATAGAATTGGCCCCATTGGCCTACATGCGGGGAAGGACTTTGAACGACAGCTTCATTATATTGGACGAGGCTCAAAACACCACGCCAGAGCAGATGAAGATGTTCCTCACGAGAATGGGATTTGGTTCAAAGGTAGTGGTAACGGGCGATATCACGCAGATAGATTTGCCTCCTGGAAAGGAGTCGGGCCTCAAGGTAGTTCAAGACGTTTTGGATGGCATTCCGGGTATCGAGTTTGTGCGATTGACTAACTATGATGTGGTGCGTCACGAAATGGTACAGAGGATAGTTGAGGCGTATGAAATTTATGAAAAAAAGAAAGGGAACGACCAGAGGCTACCCTAAGAACGTTGCAGTAGCCTTATCCGGAAGTTCGTTACGCTTAGAGTGGTTGCTGCGGCTCTTCATTTTGGCCCTTGCAGGAGGGTTGTTCTTTTGGGGATGGAGATTGGATGTAGCCGACAAAGGTTTCAAGGTCGGCCTTCCATCCCCAAGAGATTATTATGTCTTATCGGAGATTACTTATCTAGACGAAGATACGACCAGACAGCTCAAGGAAAATTTGGCATCAAGGGTATTGGGCGTAAAGGTCATTGATTTCTCTTTGGTTCCCATTGTCAGGGCCGTGCTTGAGGATATAGATAACCCATCCTCCTGGTCCTACTTGCCTGAAGGTTTAGTCAACATCTTAAAGGCCCTTCCTTCTTCCAAGAGAGGTCGTATTTTAGATGTCACGCGAAACATAGGGTTGCAGATGCTAAGTTTGGATAACTATAGCAGCAGCTCCACTGACTTAAGAGGAGATCTATGGAAGTATCTTGCAAATGCGAATTTGCCCATTGCCGACAAAAATATTGCATATCAGATACTTAGCTATCTTTTTACCTTTGTAGTTGAGACCGACAGCGAGACGACAGCTTTAGTCAGGGAATTTTATAAGTCGAGCGTAGAGCTGGTAGAAAAAGTCCTGAAGCCGGGCACGCTACTGGTAAAAAAAGGAGAGCTCATCACCCCCGGAATTGCTAACCTTTTACGGTTGCAAGGGTATCCGGAAAGCCGATTTCCCAATATGCAGCTTGCCATGGTCCTTCTCATGGTCTTTCTTTGGTCCTTTTTGCATCGATATACCGACCTGCAGGAGTGGAGGCAGACCTCAACCATAAGGATGACCTATTTCGCTACTTTGCTTATCCTTGGTTGGGTTATGCAGTTTGGCGTCGCCAGGGTAAATGCGCTGTATAGCGGGATAGGTACCTTGCCGATAGTGGGGTGGGGTTACCTCACTATGCCTTACATAAGCGCCTTTTATTTGGGCTTAAGCGGCGGGCTTCTGGGCGTCATGATAAGCTCTTCAAATTCCTTCGCCTATCTTTATTCCATGTTCTTGGCAGTTTTGATAACGGTCCTGGCCCATGCTGTCTTTAAAGAAAGGCCAACCACGCAAGGTAAGGCATTTTTGAAGATCGAGCTTGTGGGATTTGTTGCTGTAGCCTTGTGGTATGCCTTCAGTGGGGTCTTTTACCATGTGCCACTCCTTCGTGATATGTTATTCGTCCTGCTTTTGCTGTTTTGCCTTGGCGGTATCTTTATATTGCTCCTGCCGTTGATCGAGAGGGTCTTCGATGTGGTGTCACCCATAAGGCTGATGGAACTAACTCACCCTAGCAATGCGTTACTGAAGAGGTTGCAGGTTGAAGCTCCAGGTACGTATCATCATTCCATGATGGTCAGCACTTTGGCGGAGGCAGCTGCCGAACAGATCCGCGCCAATGCGCTGCTTGTACGAGGCGGTGCATACTATCATGATATCGGCAAATTAAAAAGGCCGCAGTACTTCATAGAAAACCAGATAGAGGGAGAAAACGTACATGATACGCTTTCTCCGTCGTTATCGGCTTTAATTATATTGTCTCATGTCCAGGAGGGAATAAACTTAGCTAAGGAATACGGACTTCCGAGCGCCATGATAGATTTCATTGCCGAACATCATGGAACTACATGCTTGTCTTACTTCTACAATAAGGCAAGAAGAAACGGCGATAAGGATCAATATTGTTATCCCGGGCCTAAGCCTCGTTCCAAGGAAACGGCCTTGCTAATGCTCGCCGATTCCGTGGAAGCAGCTGTGCGGGCATTGGGCCCATCGGTGTTGGATATAACGACCCTTGACGATGCCGTAAAACAGGTCATAGAGGTAAAAAAACAGGAAGGACAGCTTGATGAGGTCAACCTGACCATGAAGGACTTGAGCGCTATTCGGCAAGCATTTGTCACGACATTGATGTCCATGTATCATACGCGATGGGTAAGAGACAAGAAATGATTGGGAGGGAGAAATTAGACTTTGGAGATAAGCTTAGACGTTAGCGGTGAAGAGCAAGTGGAGCTTGCCATGGGAAAACCCTGTCCCCTGGAGGAGTTAAGGGATTTGGCACATAAGATAATCAACAAGGAATTGAACGAATTGGTAAACGGGGAAAATGACATAAAATCTATAGAGGTTTCCCTGACATTTGTTGGGCCCGATGAGATAAGAGAGCTTAACAGGGAGTATCGCGACACCGACGAACCCACGGACGTTTTGTCCTTTCCTCTCTGGGAGGGGGAAAATGGAAGGTTTGTCGTGCCTTCGTCCGATTGGGGCGAGATAGCCTTGGGCGATATCGTCATTTGTCCCAATGTAGTTGCCGAGTTTGCCGAAAAATTTGGCAAAAGACCTGAGGATGAGTTGATGCTGATCTACGTTCACGGACTGCTTCATTTGCTTGGATATGATCACGCTACTCCAGAAGAGGAAGCAGTGATGTGGAGAAAACAGGCCGAATACTTGTCAAAAGGGGAGGGCGATATTTAAGGTGGATACCGACCTACCTAATAGTATCTATTTGTTGATTCTCTGTTTGATATTGTCTGGAGTATTTTCCGCTTCGGAGACCTCGATAACGGCTACCGGAAGAGGCAAGCTGCTTGCTATAAAGGAACGAAAGCCACCAAGCAAGAGCAAAGCTATATCTTGGGCAATTGAGGATATACACAGGGCTTTGACTGTCACATTGATAGGCAACAACTTGGTGAACATCGCAGCCAGCGCCATGGCGACGTCCATAGCCGTATCCCTCTTTGGAGACAAGGGGTTACCCTTGGCCATAATATTGATGACCTTTTTGATCTTGATATTTGGCGAGATATTGCCAAAGACGCTTGCCATATCGCATGCCGAAAGAATGATTTTGCTGCTTTTGCCTTTCTTGAGATTCGTGTGGCTGGTGCTTTCCCCCTTGGTTTGGGTAGTGACATTTGTGATCAAGGTTTTGGGGAAGATGATCCACTTGGATATTTCGCTGCAGCGAGCCTTCATAACCAGAGAAGACATCGAGGAGATGCTAAAGATAGGAGAGGCCTCAGGGGCAATAGAGGATGACGAGAGGCGCATGATAAAGGGGGTCATATCCTTCGAGGATACCAGGGCCTATCAGGTAATGGTGCCAAGGATGGATATGGTTGCCATCCCCAACACGACCACCCTGGGAGAGTCCATAGAGGTCTTTCGACAGTACGGCCATTCGAGGGTGCCGGTATATGAGGGGGACATAGATCACATAAAGGGCATCCTTTACGTTAAGGACATCATCCTCCCTCTGTATAACGGCAGATTTGATGATCCGATAGCCAAATATATTAGAGAGGCCCTTTTTGTTCCCGAAAGCATCAAGATAAGCGATCTCTTTGACATAATGAGAGCAAAGCGTGTGCACATGGCCATTCTTGTCGATGAGTATGGAGGAACTGCAGGGTTGATCACCATGGAAGATTTGCTAGAGGAAATCGTTGGCGAAATACAGGACGAATATGACACAGAGGTACCACCCATATACAAGGAGTCCGAGGGAGTGTACGTGGTCGATGGCCTGGTAAACCTCGAAGACCTGAGCGAATACCTGGATTATCCCTTCGAATGCGAGGATGCCGATAGCGTGGCCGGATTTGTCCTGAGCCACTTCGGAAGGTTTCCGGTGCCCAGGGAATCGTTCGTGTATGGCGAATGGAATATCGAGGTCCTGGAGGTTGACCAGCATAGGGTGAAAAGGCTCAAGTTCACCAGAATTCCGGAAGCGACAGAGGGCAAGGACGAGGAAGCTGATTGACGGCCGATGATGAAGCAGGGGTTTTATAAGCTGACGGGCGTCGTCCTGAGGAGACGGGAGACGAGCGAGGGAGACATAAGGCTATACATCCTGTTTAGGAAACACGGGCCACTGTGGGTAATTGCTCCTGGTGCCGCTCGTGGAAGGAGGAGGTTCGGGGGGGGCACAGAGCCCCTAATATGGGGATACTTTGGCTGTTACCAGAGTCCTAAACAGCTGTATTTACGCGAGATCGAAGTGAAGGAAGATCTATGGGAAATTCGAAAGGACCCCGGCAAGCTGGAAAGGGCCATGAATTGGGCTCGCTTGCTTGTAGAACACCTGTTGCCAGGCTATCCGTGCGATGAGGTATTGTCTGTATTTTACGACTCGCTATATTTGCTTGATAAAGGATTGGACGGCAGCTTGTTGGAATGGCGTTTCCTCTATAGATGGATGAAAAATTGGGGAGTGGCTCCAGACATATGGCATTGCTCATCCTGCGGAGAAAAGCTGGAAGAGGCCTATTGGCAAGGAGACGTCCTGATATGCAAAAAATGTTGCCTGAATGGCGGAAAGGCAATTGCCCAAGCGGAATTAAGCGAGCTTGTTTGCGCAGCTGCGCTTTCTAGAAAGGATTTGATAAAATGGGCTCAAAACAAGAGTTCAAAGGCGAACTACGTAGATTATAATGGTAAGCTGAAAGACATTCTAAAACGAAGTTTTTTAAACTAGGATGGGAGGAGTTTGGCATGAACCTCCAGGAGATCATTTTTAGGTTGGAGCGTTTTTGGTCTACGCAAGGTTGCGTCATTCAACAACCCTACGACATCGAGGTCGGTGCAGGTACAATGAACCCGGCTACGACGCTCAGGGTGCTTGGTCCTGAACCGTGGAGGGTGGCTTATGTTGAACCTTGCAGGCGTCCCACTGATGGACGTTATGGAGAAAATCCGAACAGGCTGCAACATTACTATCAGTACCAGGTGATCATTCAACCGGCCCCCGATGATATTCAGGACATATATATTCACAGCTTAGAAGCCTTAGGCATAGATCCCGCAGATCACGACATAAGGTTCGTGGAGGATGACTGGGAATCTCCTACGATTGGCGCTTGGGGTTTGGGGTGGGAAGTGTGGCTTGACGGCATGGAGATAACGCAGTTCACCTATTTTCAACAGGTGGGCGGGATAGATATGGATGTGGTCCCTGCGGAATTGACGTACGGGATCGAGCGCATAGCCATGTTTGTCCAAAAGGTTGATAACATATTTGACCTGCGCTGGGTTGACGATGTCACATATGGCGACATCCATCACAGGGGAGAGGTAGAGCATTCCATATACAACTTCGATGAAGCCGATGTTGATATGCTTTTTAAATTGTTCAACATGTATGAGGCCGAGGCAAAGCGTCTCATTGGAAAGGGGCTTGTCTTGCCCGCCTATGATTACGTACTGAAGTGCTCGCATACTTTCAACCTGCTGGATGCCAGAAACGCGATTAGCATAACTCAGAGGACGAGCTATATAAGCAGGGTCAGGGCCATAGCGTCACTATGTTGTCAAGGCTATCTAGAGCAGCGTAAGGCAGCAGGTTACCCCTTTATGGAAAAGTTCCCGCACTTTTAAGCCCTTTGGCAGACTAGCGAGCTAGGAGGATCGAAAGCTATGGACGTAAGGGATTTACTCTTTGAGATCGGCACGGAAGAGATACCGGCCAGGTTCATGCCCTGGGCCTTGGAGGAGATAAAAAAGATAGCTACAGAGGAGTTTCAAAAGGAACGCCTTGTATATAAGGCCATAGAGAGCTATGGCACTCCGAGGCGCTTAGTGATTTTAGTCAGAGGCCTTCAGGAAAAGCAGGACGATTTGGTTGAAGAGATAAAGGGACCTCTTTGGAGCCAGGCCTTTGACATCTACAATAACCCTACCAGAGCCGCCCTGGGATTTGCGAAGAGCCGAGGAGTTCCCGTTGAGACCCTAAAGAAGAAGGAGATCAATGGCCAATTTTACGTATTTGCCATAATGAGAGAGGAAGGCAAAGATACGGCTTCGGTGCTACCTGCACTGTTGGATCGATTAATAAGGCGCCTGGTCTTCCCGAAGAACATGTATTGGAGGGAGCCTAGCCTCAGGTTCGTCAGGCCTATACGTTGGCTTCTGTGTCTTTATGGAGATGAGGTCATACCATTACAGTTGGGTAGCTTAACTGGAGATAAAGTTACCCGCGGTCATAGGTTCATGGGCTCAAGCAGGGTGGAGATAAGTTCAGCGAGCGAATATCTGGAAAAGCTTTACGACAATTACGTGATCGTAGACCAGGCTAAGAGAAAGGAAAAAATACTGTCCGGCATTGCATCCATCGAGATGGAGCACAACGTCAAAGCAGTGCTCCCCCCTGACTTGATAGATGAGAACGTATTTCTTGTGGAATATCCCGTTCCTTTCATAGGGACCTTTGATGAAAGTTTCCTGTCTCTACCTGAAGAGGTGCTCATCACTGTCATGATCCATCATCAGAAATATTTCCCAGTTAAGGACGTAGGGGGCAAGCTAAAACCGGCCTTTATTGGCGTGAGCAACAACAGAGCTACCGATATGGCGGTCGTAAGGGAAGGTAACGAAAGGGTCTTAAGAGCAAGGTTGTCAGATGCCGTGTTTTTTTACAACGAGGACCTCAAAAAGCCCTTAGCCTTGAGGGTAAATGACCTTCAAGGCATAGTTTATCAAGAGTCCCTGGGGACTTTATACGATAAAGTCATGAGGGTTAAGGACCTGGCCTTGAACTTATGTAATGAACTTGGTTGCGACGAGGAGACGGCCGATTTGGTCGAGAGGGCTGCGTTCCTTTCCAAGGCTGATCTAGTTACCAACATGGTCTATGAGTTCCCGGAGCTCAGGGGTGTAATGGGAAGGGAATACGCAAGGGCAAACGGCGAGAACGAGCGAGTGGCAAGGGCCCTGCATGAACAATACCTTCCAGCCTTCGTTGGAGATGCCCTGCCAAGGGACATAATAGGAGCCATAGTCGGCATAGCTGATAGAATTGATAATATAGTATCCTGTGGCAAGATGGGCCTGTTGCCCACTGGCTCTCAGGATCCCTATGGCTTAAGAAGAACGGCAAGATGCCTCAATGAATTGATCCTTGGACTTGCCATCGATGTCGATTTGAAGAGGATCGTTGAAAATTCGGCAAGAAGCCTAAAATGCGATCCCGATGTTGCCGGACGAGTCATGGAGTTCCTGAAACAGAGGCTTTACGTGCAATTAAGGGAGAAAGGCTTCTCGCATGATGTGGCTTCTTTAGCGTTGGCCGTCATAGGAGAAAAGCCCTTACAGGCGGTAAAATTGGCCGAACAACTGGAATCGGTTAGAAAGGAAGAGTGGTTCCAGAATTTAGTAACCGCTGCGATCAGGGTCAGGAATATATTGGCCAAGGCCGGGGATTTTGCGCCTAAGGCAGTGGATGAGACGAAATTTCAAAGCGACTCGGAAGCCAAGCTTTACAGAAAGATTCAGGAGATAACGCCAAAGCTTAGCGATGCCCTCAAAAAATATCAATGGGAAAGGATAATCAGCCTGCTATTGGACCTTGAGCCCATAATATCCGAGTTTTTTGAGAAGGTGCTTGTCATGGCCGAAGATCCTGAGATAAGGGAAAACAGGCTGTCGCTTTTGTACGAGTGCAATAAGCTGTTTCGTCTAGTCGGAGATCTAGGGGCTATAAGGGGATCTAAGTCAGGTGATTGACGAATGGTGAAGATATTTATTGTTTCCGATTTCACGGGAGAGACGGCTGAACACGTGGCCAAGGCAGCAACCAGCCAGTTTAGCATAAAATCAAGCGAGCTTGTGCGCTTCAGGTATGTGAATAATCAGGATCGCCTGATGGAGATATTGCGACGCGCTCAGGAAGAAGGGGCCATCATAATAGCCACCCTTGTCGATCACCAGTTGCGCAATTTGTTGGCAAAGGAAGCCGGCGCGCGAAATATAGATTTTATCGATATACTTGGGCCCATACTTGGAATGTTGGAAAGAAAAATGGGATATCCTCCACGGGAGACGCCCGGCCTCATGAGGAGAATGGATGAAGAGTACTTTAGAAGGGTCAAAGCCATCGAGTTTGCCATAAAGTGCGATGACGGCAAAAGTCCCGAGCTGCTGAAGGAAGCCGATATCGTTTTGGTGGGAGTCTCAAGAAGCGGTAAGACTCCCCTGGCCATGTATCTAGCTCACAAGGGCTTGATGGTCGCAAACATGCCCCTCGTCCCCGAAAGTCCGCCCCCTAAGGAACTCTTTGAAGTTCCTGGCAATAAGATCATAGGTTTGACCATAGATCCAGCCAAATTAAGGCGAATCCGCGAAGAGCGGTTGAGGGTTATGGGCTTAGATCCAGAGGTTTCAATGTACGCTAGGCAGGAGCGAATAGAAGAAGAGCTCCTGTACGCTAGGCAAATAATAGAGACGTTGAATGCCAAGATCTTCGACGTGACCAACAAGGCCGTGGAGGAGACCGCTCAAGAAATAATGGACTATTTGAATATATGAGGTGGCGGATATTTGAATCCTAGAGAAGTTTGGGAAGATACGGAAAGACAGCTCTTAGCGGCATATGCCTCTAAGAGCGTCGATTCCAAGGGAAGAGAGATCTATGAACCGCCTTGTCCCATAAGGACCTGTTATCAACGCGACAGGGACAGGATCATCCACTGCAAGGCCTTTAGAAGGCTTAAATATAAGACGCAGGTCTTGTTGTTGCCCGAGGGAGATCATTACAGGACGCGGTTGACCCATACGCTCGAAGTCTCTCAGATAGCCAGGACCATAGCAAGGGCCTTGCGGTTGAATGAAGACTTGACGGAAGCCATAGCCTTAGGTCATGATCTCGGCCATACGCCCTTTGGACACATGGGAGAAGAGGTCCTGGACAGCCTTGCTAAGGAAAAGGGCTTAAGTGGTTTTCATCACGCTCAGCAGAGCTTAAGATTGGTAAATGTACTTGAAAGGGACGGCAGGGGCCTTAATTTGACATGGGAAGTGCGGGAGGGGATATTACAGCACAGCAAGGGCCAAATAGATGTCCACAAGGGGTTCGAGTTGTTAAAACCGTCTACCTTGGAAGCTTGGGTCGTCAGAGTAAGTGATTCTATTGCGTATCTTAACCATGACCTGGACGATGCCATTAGGGCTTGTCTGGTCTCTGCTGAGGAAATACCACAACAGGTGATACGTGTGCTCGGAGAGACTCACAGTAAGCGCATAGGAACGCTGGTGACGGACATCGTCTTAAACAGCGGAGAAAGGGGCATTTACCTTAGCGATGCGGTATTGGAAGCCATGGAGATGCTTCGAGGCTTCCTTTACGAGAAGGTTTATCTAGGTCCTCAGGCGAAAAAGGAAAGGCCGAAGGTCAAGCACGTACTTAGCACGATCTTTCACAATTTGCTGTCTGAGCCCAAGATGCTTGATTCCCTTGAATTCGCAGATGCAGGAGCCGATCCGGTCACGCGGGTGATCGATTTTATCTCTGGCATGACCGACAGATACGCCCTTGCCTTCTTTGATGCCATAGCTATGCCAACGCCGTGGCCGCTAGACATCAGTCTACCAGACCATATTCCTTAAGAAGCTCCTGGTATCTCCTGTCGATCTCGCTAGGAGATGGCTCCTTGTAAATCTTCTTTGACTCATCCGATGGCGGTTCTCCTTTGGGCTCCACGACCTGGGGTTGAGGCAACTGAGGAGCAAGGGGTTGAGGTGCGCCTTCATCTGGTGTCCTACTTGAGTCAGGCGAAGATTCTGACTGCGAGGATGAAGCAGCGTATGCAGGTAGCTTCATCCCATAGCTTGCAAGTAAGGCGTTGTCTCCGCCTATGAGGTACAATTTGGGCTCGTTTGGGTCTATAGCTTCCATCGCAGAAAACTCGTAGGGGCTACCGTGATATGGACAAGTCCTTACGGGAGCTTGATCCGCAGGTAATAAGATTGTCGCCTTCTTTGGACAGCTTGGACTTGCGGGATATCCCGTTTCGCGGCATATGTCCAATTGGATGGCCCTTTCTCCTATTATTCCGGCCAGGGAAAAGCTTTCCTTTACATTGGCTATTTTGACGGCTTCCGACATGAAGGCCTTCCATACAGGAGCGGCTATGCGGCCGCCGGTGCTGCCATTGCCAAGCGACCTGTGGTTGTCGTTTCCGGCATATACGACGCACACGAGCCCAGGCACTCCACCGGCAAACCAGGCATCTTTCCAGTCGTTGGTGGTTCCCGTCTTGCCGAATACATCATAACCGGGGATCTTGGCCGCCCTACCCGTTCCGTTGTTCACGACGTCTATCAACATGGAGCGAATGGTCGCAGTTATGGAAGGATCTATGGCCTGGTTCAGGTTCGGGCCGTTGGACTCCAGTAACCTTCCCCTGAAATCTACCACTTTTTTAATCGCAAAGGGCTCCACTCTATAGCCGTCGTTGGCATATACGCTATATGCTACGGCCATCTCCAGTGGAGTAACGCTAGCCGAGCCCAAGGCCAGCGATAAGTCCTGGGGAAGGTAAGGGCTTGTTATGCCCATATCTCTGGCGGTCTTTATGATGGCGTCTATGCCTGTAAGCTGTGCAACGCGTACCGCTACAGTGTTGTAGGAGTCCGTCAGGGCCTCAAGCAGCGTGCTTTCCCCGTGATATTTATCTCCGTAGTTGCTTGGTTGCCAACCGTTAGGGAAATACAGGGGGGCATCCAATATCCTGTCTATGGGCCTTATGCCCTTCTCTAAGGCTGCTGTATATACAAGTGGCTTAAACGCAGAGCCTGGTTCTCTGTAAGCCTGAACAGCTCTGTTGAACTTGCTGACCTTAAAGTCCTTTCCTCCAACCATCGCGAGTATTTCGCCGGTATTCGGGTCCATTGCCACGAGGGCGCCCTCGCACTTTAATCCCGAAATGGCCCTTTCTGCCGCACTTTGCAGCTTCAAGTCTAAGGTGGTGTATATCTTTAATCCTCCCTGATATACGACCTCGGGGCCATACTTGGGCAATAGGTGGTTGAAAAGTATGTAGGACACAAAATATGGCGCCGGGTTATTGCCCAGCGTGGGTTGTCTTTTCTTCGAAAAGTTCAAGTTGGCCTCTAAGGCTTCGTTGGCCTCGCTTCTCGTGATCCAGCCCAACTCTTCCATTCGCTTTAAGACGTAAAATTGCCTGGTCTTTGCCCTGTCCAGGTGGCGCAAGGGAGTGTAGTACTCAGGTGCCGCAAGCAGGCCGGCAAGCATGGATGCCTCCGGTAAGGTCAGTGTAAGCGGGTCTTTGCCGAAATAGTTGTACGAAGCGGAATAGATGCCGTAACTGCCGTGGCCCCAATATACTGTGTTTAGATACATCTCCAGAATTTGATCCTTGGGATAAAGCCTTTCAAGCCTGATGGCCAAAATGATCTCTTTGACCTTTCTTTCGATCGTCTTTTCTCTGGTCAAAAACAGGTTCCTTGCGAGCTGTTGGGTTATGGTGCTTCCGCCCTGCAGGGCTCCTTTGTGCGTGAAGTTTACTATGGCGGCCCTCACAATGCCCTTCACGTCAATGCCGTGATGTTCGTAAAAATTATCGTCCTCTGCGGCTAAAACAGCTTTTATCACCCATGGAGATATCTTGTCCAACGACGCCCAGGTCCTGTTTTCCTTGAATAACCTGGCCACTTCCGCGCCATTTCTGTCGTAAATTACCGTAGAAAGGGTTGGATTGAATCTTATAAGTTCATTTGAGGAGGGCAACTCCATCGACATCTTAAGCATAAACCCGGCACAGAGGACGAAGATGATTGCACAGAAAAGTATTATAGCGTACAGTAACGTCACTCCAATGTGCCCTTTGTTTGGGTTTTTCTTATTTCTATATTGCATGCTCAGACCTCCCAAAAACCTCTTGCCCATGACTGTTGAGATTATAGCATGAGCTTTAAGGATCATGGCGATTGTTTTTTAGGAAGGTCGATCCCCTTGCGATAACTTCCGGTACCACATAATGAAGAAATTTTTCAAGAAAATGTGTTTTTTTGATTGACACACCCCCCCTGAACGTTATAATGTAATCCGCTCTTTATGGAGAGAGAAAAAATCTTGCGTAAGGAGGGTATGCCCAATGCTACCGATTCCGACAAAATTCTGTTTGGTTGTAGGCCATGGAGAAGGCGACCAAAAACTCAATGCATTCGATGCCGCTTTACTTGATGCCGGCGTGGGAAATATGAACTTGCTTAGGGTGAGTAGCGTATTGCCGCCCAAATGTGTATATGAGGAAGTTTTTAAAATGCCGGCAGGATCCTTGCTTCCGATAGCTTACGGTTCTTTGACGAGCGATGTTCCGGGCGAAATAATATCCGCTGCCATAGGCGTTGGGATCCCGGAGGACCCGTCATCCTACGGGATAATAATGGAGTTTTCCGGCTTTTGCAAGGCCGATGAGGCTGCCTTGACAGTCGAGAAAATGGTTCGTGAGGCCTTTGCGATGCGCAACCTTTTGCTTAAAGAGGTTAAGGTTAAATCGGTAGAACACAGAGTCGAACGATGCGGCTCGGTCATCGCTGCCTGTCCCCTGTTTTATGAAGTTCCTTGCGAGGGATGTTAAGCGATGAAAGCGATAGAGCGCAGGATTGCTGACCTTTGGTTTACCGAGTATCAAACGCCGAATTTGAGGTTGGGCCTCAGGATAGAGGATGTCCTCTTAAACAAGCAGTCAAAATATCAGCATATATTGGTAGTCGATACTAAACAGTACGGCAGGGTTTTGGTCCTGGATGGCGCCATCCAGCTTACCGAAAAGGATGAGTTTTGTTATCACGAGATGATGGCCCATTTGGTCTTGTGTGCGCACCCTGAACCTAAGAAGGTGCTCGTAATTGGCGGGGGAGACGGGGGCGTCGTGCGAGAGGTGCTCAAGCACGATACAGTAGAGTCCGTCACATTGGTCGATATAGACGAGGAGGTAATAAGGGCATCGAAGACGTTCTTTCCGACTGTATCCTGTGCGTTGGATGATGAACGCGTGAAGATAATGCCCATGGATGCCCTAGTGTTCGTGAAAGAACATCACGACGAGTTCGATATCGCCATCATAGACAGCACTGACCCAGTGGATTTTGCCAGCGGTTTGTTCGAGCAATCGTTTTTTGAAGACGTACATGCCGCATTGACCGAAAGCGGAATGATGGTAGCTCAAACGGAGTCACCCTTCGCAGAACCGGAACTGCTGCGCGATGCAGTCCTGGGATTGAGGAACACATTCGAAAGGGCCTTTTTGGCTTGGGGATCTGTGCCCACATATCCAACCGGCCTTTGGACTTACGCGGTTGGAAGCAAAAAATTTGATCCAAGGATACAGAGACGATCTGCACCCACGGGTTTGAAGTATTATAGCGATACCATGCATTCTTTAGCCTTTGAGTTGCCTCCTTTTGTTAAGGAGATCGTGAATGGAGGCAATTTGAAGGAGGCAAAGGGGAATTGATGCGCTTTCTAAAAAGTGGACCATGCATTAGGGATGCTAGGTGGATTCTCTTTGGGGCACCTTCCGATGCTGCTGTATCCAGGAGAGGCGGTGCTCAATATGCCCCGGATGCGATCAGGTGGGAATCCCTTCATATCGAGACCTATTCCCCCTATTTGGGCGAGGGGTTGGAAAAAGCCTCCTTCTTTGATGTGGGGGATCTTTTTTTTGTACCGGGAGATATCCAAAGTTCATTGTTGAAGATCGAAAAGGTTACGTCATCTTTTGCGCGTAAGGGCAAAAAGGTCTTCATGCTTGGAGGAGATCACCTGGTAAGTTTAGGCTCTGTAAAGGGGGTTTTGTCCAAGTTTTCAGATCTTCATGTTGTTCATTTCGATGCCCATGCTGACCTGAGGGATTATTATTTGGGCAGCAAATACAGTCACGCTACGGTCATGCGAAGGGTAGCAGAACAACTGGCAAGCCCCAGGCATTTACACCAATTTGCGATAAGATCAGGCACCAGAGAGGAAATTGAGTGGGGGAAGAGAAACGTCGACCTTCATCTGATCGATTTCCTGGAGCCCTTAAAAGAGGTCTTGGGTAAACTTGAAGGATGTCCTATATATGTGAGCTTGGACATAGACGTGTTGGATCCCTCCTTTGCTCCCGGAACGGGTACGCCTGAACCGGAGGGTGTCAGCGTTACTGACCTTTTTAAGGCCTTACGCATGTTCAAGGGCCACAACGTTGTTGGCTTCGACCTGGTTGAGATATCTCCACCCGTCGACGTAAACGGAGTAACGTCCGTTTTAGGGGCCAAAATTGTGCGAGAGGTTTTAATTATGTTGGGAGGTGACAGCGTTGACCAATAATCAAGCACTCGGAAAACATATTTTAATGGAAGCGTATGATTGCGAATATGATGTACTCGACGATTTGAGGGGAATTCAAAGCGCTATGATCGAGGCAGCGGAACGTACCGGTGCAACCGTAGTGGACGTGGCGTTTAGAAAGTTTGAACCTTACGGGGTTAGTGGTGTAGTGATCATATCGGAATCGCACTTGGCGATCCATACCTGGCCAGAATTTGGTTACGCTGCCATTGACCTCTTCACATGTGGCGATAAGGCGGATCCATGGAAGGCCTTTGAATATCTGTCCAACTATTTTAAGCCCAAAAAGATTACTACCATGGAAATAAGGCGCGGCAGCCTGGTTACGACCGATAATAAAAATTACGTATCTATAGACTCAATTCGCGAAAGCGTTAAGGGTGAGTGACTTCAAGGGCGTAGCGACAAAGATCGTGGGGGTACCCTTTTAAGCTGCCAATAAATGTGGTAAACTCGTGGATAGGTTTTGTTTATTAAAAGATTTATAACATCCACGACGACGGTGGTGAAGGAAATGGACGATAGCGACAGGGGACTGTACGTGGGTTCGGAGATTGGCAAGCTTAGAAGGGTACTTCTCCACAGGCCGGGGTTAGAACTGTTGCGCTTGACAATTGACAACAAGGATGAACTGCTCTTCGATGATATCCTTTGGGTCGAGGAGGCCCAAAAGGAACACGATGCCTTTGCTGACCTCCTCAGGGATAACGGCATAGAGGTAGTATATTTTCGCAATTGTCTGGCACACGTGCTCAAGGACGAAGAGGTTCGACGTGACTTATTATCAGAGGCCTTGGCGTTGGAGGCCTTGGATCATCAGCTGAAGGAGGCCTTGATGGGTGCCTTGTTTGAGATGCCTCCCGCTGACCTTTCGGAGATTCTTGTCGCCGGCATGACCGTTTCTGAGGCCAGAGAGATCGCCGGCAATGTAAAAAGCCTATGCATGCTTGCTTCAGACGATACCGATTTCCTGATAAAGCCCATTCCTAACATCCTATTTCAAAGGGATCCCTTTTCCTTCGTGAAAGACGGGGTAATCATAAGCGTGATGCGCTTCGACGCCCGCCGCAAGGAACCTCTATACGCGAAATATATATTCGACCATCACCCGTATTTTGCGGGACTCAAGATAATATATGGTGAAGAAATTACAAACGTGCATCCCTACTTCATAGAAGGCGGCGACATTTTAGTGCTGTCCGAAGATGTCGTGGCTATTGGCATAAGCCAGAGGACTACGGCCGGAGCTATACAGGTAGTAGGGCGGAAACTTGCCAGGGAGTTGGGCATAAAAAAGGTCCTGGCTGTGGATATTCCCAAGAAGCGCGTCTATATGCATCTCGATACTGTCTTTACCATGGTGGATAGAAGTTGTTTCGTTGTTTATCCCGGCATAAGAAAGAACGTTCGCATCTGGGAGATCGCTTACGATGAGGATGGAACGGTTGCAAGCATAGAGGAGTCGAATGACTTGGTTGAAACGATGAAGCGCAACTTAGAGCTTGACGACATAACCTTCGTCGAGACAGGCGGCGGAGATCCTGTCGCTGCTGCCAGGGAACAATGGAACGATGGAACGAATACTTTTGCCATAGCCCCCGGAGTGGTCGTAACCTATAGGAGAAATACAATCACGAACCAGGAGCTGAGGGCAAACGGCATAAAGGTATACGAGATCAAGGGAGCGGAGCTTGGACGTGGCAGGGGAGGCCCCAGATGCATGTCCATGCCGCTGCTTCGAGATTAAATGTGAGGGGAGTAGTGAAAGATGCCGGTTAATTTACGTGGACGCCATTTGTTATGGTTGAAGGATTACAAGCCCGAAGAGATAAGGTATCTCTTGAACTTGGCAGTTGCGTTGAAGGCAAAGAAGAGAGCCGGAATCAGGGGCAACTTGCTGGCCGGTAAAAACATTGCCTTGATATTTGAAAAGCCCTCGACGCGCACCAGATGTGCCTTTACGGTTGCCTGCCTAGATGAGGGTGGGCATGCCGAATACCTGGGCAAAAGCGACATTCAGCTCGGGCATAAGGAAGACGTCAAGGATACCGCTAGGGTATTGGGCAGGATGTTCGATGGCATACAGTTTAGGGGTTTCAAGCAGTCGGTAGTGGAAGAGCTTGCCATGTATGCCGGGGTACCCGTTTGGAATGGCCTTACCGATAGCTATCATCCCACCCAGGCACTGGCTGACGTTATGACAATGCAGGAATGTTTTGGAGACGTGAAAGGGCTTAAGCTTGTTTACGTAGGTGACGGAAGAAACAACGTGGCCAACTCCCTCATGGTCATATCATCCAAGCTGGGCATGCATTACGTCATAGCCGCACCGAAGGAGTTATATCCGAGCCAGGAATTGCTTGATGAGTGCAGAGCTGAGGGTGCAAGGCACGGAGCCATCATAGAGGTCATTGATGATCCCCATGAGGCGGTAAGGGGAGCACAAGCGGTCTACACCGATGTGTGGGCTTCCATGGGCGAAGAAGAGAAGCTCGCAGAGCGCATAAAACTGCTCAAACCCTATCAGGTAAACAGGACTTTAATGGATCTTGCTGACAAAGAGGCCATATTTTTACATTGCTTGCCGGCCGTCAAGGGTAACGAGGTCACTGAAGAGGTCTTTGAATCGGCCCAGTCCAAAGTCTTTGAGGAAGCCGAAAACAGACTGCACACGATCAAAGCTGTAATCGTAGCCACCATAGGCAACTTGTAATAAAACAGATCGACGGACAGGATAGCCTTGCATCCTGTCCGTCGATTGTAATTTATATGTTTACCATAGAAGTCCTTATTTCCTTTATGCCCTTTAAGGAGTTCAGATCGACCAGAAATTTTTTTATCATGTCTATTTCGCCCAACAGTATGATTGCCTCTAGGCAGTTCGAGTGGTCTATATGGACGTGCGTCGTGCAGACTATTATGTCGCCGTATTTGTGCTGTATGTTCGTAATCTCCGATACCGCATCGTGTCTGTGGTGGTCGTATATGATCGTGACGGTTCCACAAACCATCCCTTCCTGAAATTCCCACTTGGATTGGGCTATAAAGGATCTCATCACTTGTCTTAAGGCCTCGGAGCGATTTACCATTCCGTGACTGCGAAGCCATTTATCGAACTCGTCTAAAAGGGACTTCGGTATGGAAACGCTGAACCTCGCGATCTCTTCGGTTTCCATGTTAGCTATGCCTCCTTTGAAAGGGTGATGCGAGATGATGAGAAACGCTTTAAGTGTAGCATTAACAACGCTATCTGTCGAAGAGCTCTGTAAGATGGATGTTAGGGCGATAAATTTGCTCCTTCTGCCCCCTATGGGGAAAGATGTATTGCGTCCTCAGGTGCCTGATTTTGCCCTGCAAAACATATGTCATGTCGCCGGGGGTGTGATTGACGAAGACGAAACGGCGAAACTATTTCTATGCGACGATTCGGGAAATTTAAAAAAGGAGGGATTCGACTTTCATCTTTTTGACCTCTTGGGAAGGAGAATCCTTTTTGTATCAAAGAAAGCATTTTGCGATCCTTCGATCAGATATAAATTTTACAGTATGCATGCAGAGTTACTTCTGCTTTCATGTCTGCTTGATCGAGAGGACGAGGCCTTTAAGTTAAACTTAAGCCTAAGCAGCATATCGTCGGAATTGGGCATAAAGGCAGCCTGCGCTTACTCCTTTTTTGACGGCAAGTGTGGCATTTCAGCCTGGCGTGAAGGCCACAAGGAAACCTCATGCAAAGCGCCCTATTGGGAATGGGCTGTATGATCTATCGACAGGAAAGGCGCTAATTCATCGATGAGGCTTTCGTCATCGAGGGCTTCCTTTAATTCTCCTATCGAGAAATAAGGCCTCCCTTGCATTATTCGCATTGCCCTTGCTTTTCCTATGCCGGGTATGGCCATTAACGAACTTGCGGGGCAATTGTTTATATCCAAAGGAAAGGGTATCCCCGTGACGGATCGCCTGCCGTAATCGACGATAGAGATCGTTGTAATGTCCCCAAGCCTCAATGTTTCGTCGACGATCCCAACCAAAAGCGGATAGGTGGCCAATTGTCGTCCGAATGAAAGCTTGCCGGATTTTTCCTCCACTCGCACATTTTCTAATATACACCCCACTGGGGCAACGCGCTGCAGAAATGCCCGATCTATTTCGTCTCGCACCCATTCTTTCCACTTTTTGTAACGGCTTTCTTTCACCTTATTTGGATATGTGGGCAGTAAATCTTTTAATAAAGTTCCATCGAATACCATGGGCTTTCTTATATTTATTCTCCGAACGGCCAGGCCTTCGTCCAAGATCTGCCTCAAAAAGGCGGAATTCACTTCCAGTGCCTTGTCAGTGTCTCCGGCAAGGCCAACCAGAAAATTAAGGCCAGGCAAGACCTTCGGAAGACTTCTAGGGGTGGGCCTCCATCCGCCAACTTCGTTCACCAACCTTACGGCAAGGATGGCCTCGTCGAAGTCGACCTTCAAATTATTGATCTTCCTTACGAAGGGGTCCAAGTTTTCGATGCCGAACGAAAGGATGTCTCCTTCAGTGTCGTATTTGGATATGACGCCTATGGCCTCGACTGATTGATCTGGGAAGTCTGCTATTGTCTTTGGGTTTGCGTTATCGGTATGAAGCACGCTTAAGTTAGGACAAACCTGCCTTGAACCCTTGTAAAGCTCCTCAAGGGCAAGGGGGTTGGGTATTCTTCCCTTATGTGATGCTATGCCGTGATAAGTAAGTATGTTGGAGCATCTGCCAAACCTGAAGGCCCTTACTCCTGCCCTATATAGCGATTCCATTTCCTCTAAGACGCCTTCCGTCGACCTTTCCTCGAATATGCCAAATCTTCCCTCGGTACAAAAAGAGCAGCGCGTTCCTATGCGATCACAGCCTCTAGATAGCTCCATTTCCGCCATTATCCAAGGATACCAGGGGTGAAGCCTTACCACTGCGCTGCCAAGCTTGCTCCAAAGGTCTACGCCGTCGTAGCCGTGCCTTTTCAAATGGGGCACAATTTCTCCCTTGGAAAGGTAGCTAAATAAGACTTCCTCTATATCCCCTGTGACCAGGCAATCGATGTCCTCTAAATCCAGCTTTAATGCATTTCTTCCGCCCTGCAATGCATATCCGGCAACTATTGGGCCGCCCAAGAAAATTAACCCCTTCCTTTTTAAGGCCGCTATATTTTGAAGCTCGCTCAAAAGAAGGGGAGAACCGCCCCTGTAGCGACCAGGTACGGTAAGGCCTGCTATTATTGCGATTATATCTGCCTTTGCCAAATCGTCTTCTACTGCATTGCGATCCTCTCTCCACTGATCGCAGGTGTAGTAAGCGATATTGTAATTGAAGTACCTCAGAACGCCCGCGCAATATCGAACGTAAGGAGAAACGTATGGGGGCACTCCTAGACACGCAGGTTCATCGACGTATCCGTCGAAGATGACTCCAAAGGGCATGGAAAACTTCCTTTCTTTCTCGGCTCTCTTCGGGAGCCCATATAAAATTGCCGGTTATTCCAAAGGATTATGTTAAAATCTATATCAATATTAGGCTAATATCAAGTATGAACTTAACCGGGAGGTGCAAACTTGAACGGCATTTACAGGGACCCTGTTTACCTAAAAGAACGCATAGTCGCATGGATCAGGGATAGGGTGAAAGAGGCCGGCGCAAGGGGAGCGGTATTCGGGTTGAGCGGCGGTTTGGACTCCTCCGTTCTGGCCTTATTGGCCAAGGAGGCGTTGGGATATAATAACATATTAGGCGTGATAATGCCATGTGAAAGTCAGCCCGAAGATGCCGATTTAGCTCTTATGTTGGCCAAAAGTTGCTTTGTCCCGGTGCAGCAGGTAGACTTGACTCCTGCCTATCGAGCACTCTTGGACGCCATGCCCCTTGAAAGAGGTAGTATGAACGCTTTAGCGATGGCTAACATTAAACCAAGACTTAGAATGACGACGCTGTACTTCTTTGCGCAAAATTGCCACTTTTTGGTCTGTGGTGCCAGTAATAGGGATGAGCTAGAACTTGGGTATTTTACGAAACACGGAGACAGCGGTGTCGATCTGCTTCCCATGGGCGATCTTCTGAAGGGCGAAGTTAGGTTGCTTGCTGGCCATCTTGGCGTTCCAGCGCCTATAATAAGTCGGCCCCCCTCTGCAGGGTTGTGGCCCGGACAGACAGACGAAGGAGAGCTGGGTGCCACCTACGATGAGATCGATCGATATTTGGTCACGGGGGAAGGGGATGAAAGGGTAAGAGAGATCGTCGAAAGAGCCAGAAGGAAAAGCGAGCATAAGCGCAAGATGCCTCCCATTTGCAAAATTTAATGCGAAGTTTTCCGCTAAGGGGTGATAATTACATGTCAGGACATTCTAAATGGGCTAACATAAAGTACAGAAAGGCTGCACAGGATTCCAAACGAGGAAAGTTGTTTCAAAAGTTGGTGAAGGCCATCATCACGGCCGCAAGGGAAGGAGGGGGAGACCCCTCTGCCAACGTTGCTCTTAAAAACGCCATAGAAAAGGCCAAGGAGGCCAATGTGCCCATGGAGAACATCCAAAGGGCCATCAAGCGAGGAACGGGCGAGATAGAGGGCGCTTCCTACGAACAGGTTATATATGAAGGCTATGGTCCGGGCGGTGTTGCCATACTGGTCGAGGCCATGACGGATAATCGCAATCGCACAGCCTCGGACATGCGTTATATCTTCACAAGGCATGGCGGATCGTTGGGAGAGGCCGGCTGCGTTTCCTGGGTCTTCGAGAAGCGAGGGGCGATCTACATATCCTCCAATGTCGATGAAGATGAACTTCTTATGACGGCAGCTGAGGCGGGCGCCTCAGATGTGGTTAAGGAAGATTCTTCGTTTATAGTATATACCGATCCCACTGCCTTGAACGAGGTCAGCGAATTTTTATCTCAAAAGGGTTACCCGATCGATCGCTGCGAGATAACGATGATACCGAAGAACACAGTTTCGGTCACCGATATAAACGATGCCTCTAAGCTGTTAAAGCTTCTTGATGCCCTCGAGGATCACGATGATGTCCAAAACGTATACGCCAACTTCGATATACCCGATGAAATATTTGATCAGCTGGAGAGCGCTTAAAGCTTATGCTGTGCCTTGGCATTGATCCAGGCATCGGTCGGGTGGGCTTTGGCTTCGTCGAAGAAAGAGGGAGCACATTGTCAAGCGTAAACTACGGTTGTATCGACACGGACTCCCATTTAATGGTTCAAGATCGTTTGAGTCTCATCTACGAGGAGTTAAAAAATCGTGTGAAAACGATCAGGCCTGACGTCTTGGCCATGGAAAGGCTCTTTTTCGGGCAAAATTTGACTACCGCAGAAAACGTCTGGCAGGCGAGGGGTGTCATATTGCTCGTGGCAGCACAAGAAGGGCTACCGGTAGTCGAGCTTACCCCATCAGAGGTAAAGATGGCCGTATGCGGTTACGGTAAGGCGAGCAAGTCGCAGGTCCAGGAGATGGTGCGCTGCATACTGTCGTTGGAGTCCGTGCCTAAGCCAGATGATACGGCCGATGCCTTAGCCGTAGCGATAGCTGGGATCTCAATCTTCAAGGTTCAGCGCCTTGCCGAAGGCAAGTGTTAAGGCATGATCAGGTTCATCTCAGGGCTTATCGTAAACATCAGAGAAAATTTGGTAGTAATAGATGTTGCGGGTGTTGGACTGGAGGTCACCTGTTCTCGTGAAGCCCTCTCCTTATGTAGGGTGGGAGATAAGGTGACCCTGCCTGTCTACCTCCATATAAGCGAAAGCGGCCCTTTGCTCTTTGGCTTTGGCGATTATTCGGAAAGGGAATTTTTCTTGATGTTAAAGAACGTAAAGGGCATGGGAGCCAGGACGGCGATATCTATACTTCGATGGCTGTCGGCGCCTGAATTGGTAAAGATCATACAGGATCAAAATCCGGAGAGGCTGGAAAGGGTTCCCGGCATAGGTCACAAGACAGCAGAGAGAATCTGTTTTGAATTAAAGGATAAGGTTAAAAAGGTTTTTGCAGGCGAAACCGACCTGCCTGAGGCAAACGATAAACTTCAGGTAATCAGATTGGCCTTGAAGGAGCTTAATTTCAGCGACGGAGAAATAAACAAGGCTATAGGAATCTTGGAGAAAAGCCAAGACATCGCATGTCAGTCGGAGGAAAAATTGCTTCAGCAGGCCTTAAGGGCTTTGATAGGATAGCAGTTCGGAGTGATGTCATATGAAGAAAAGTTCGGCCAGGCTGGTGAGCGAGCAACCGCTGTCGATGGAGGAGGACGTCTTCATCAGACCCCAAAGGCTGAATGAGTTCGTCGGCCAGGCCAAGGTAGTCAATAAACTGAGCATATTCATAAAAGCGGCCAAGGCAAGGGATGAACCTTTGGATCATTCGCTCTTTTGCGGACCCCCGGGTTTGGGTAAGACCACCCTGGCGGGAGTGATTGCCCGCGAGATGGGGGGCGAGCTTAAGACCACGACAGGCCCCGCGATCTCCCGTACCGGAGATTTGGCAGCCATACTGTCATCCCTCAAGCTAAAGGACGTACTTTTCATAGACGAAATTCACAGGCTTTCTCCTCATGTGGAAGAGGTCCTTTATTCGGCCATGGAGGACTTCTCGTTGAATATAATAATTGGGAAGGGGCCTATGGCCAGGAGTATCAGGTTGACGTTGCCGAAATTTACCTTGATAGGAGCTACTACCAAGCCCACGTTGCTGTCAGCTCCATTGAGGGGGAGGTTTGGCATTGTAGAACAGTTAGATTACTACTCCGTGGATGAGCTTGCCAATATCGTGCTTAGAGGTGCATCCGTGTTGTCCGTGACCATCGATGAGGAAGCTGTCGTGGAGATAGCCAGAAGATCAAGGGGTACGCCTCGCGTGGCGCTGCGTTTGCTGAGAAGGGTTAGGGATGTGGCCGATGCCCGTAAGATGAAGGTGATAAACCTACAGATCGCTAAGTATGCCTTGGATTTACTTGGGATCGATGAGAATGGGATCGATGAGCAGGAAAGAAAGCTTTTGAGCGTACTAATTGAGCTTTTCGGCGGAGGACCTGTTGGACTTTCAACTTTGGCGGCAGCCATGAGCGAGGAGGAAAGGACCGTAGAGGAAATCTACGAACCTTTTCTGCTTAGAAACGGGCTGATCGAGCGGACCAAGGTCGGTAGGGTTGCCACAAAAAAGGCCTACGACCTCCTAGGAATTGAGCGTGTCAAGGCCTTTCCTGAAAAAGATGAAAACCTGACGCTTTTTTGAGAGATTATTGATAGATGGTGGTGTTCATCATGCAGGATATGGGAAAGATGCTGATCATTTTCGGATTTTTCATCTTGCTTATAGGGGTTGCCCTTTACTTTGCGGGTAAAGGCGGAATTTCCTTCGGACATCTGCCTGGAGATATAGTGATTCGCAAAAAGAATGTCGTAATAATATTTCCCATTGTCAGCATGTTGATTTTAAGCCTGGTGCTATCCATCGTGTTAAATTTATTGGGCCGATGGTTCAGGTGATGAAGTAAGCTATCGAAGGGAGTGGCGTTCATGAAGCGTTATCTAAAGATTGCCTTGGCTTTCCTTTTGCTTGGAGCATTTTTCGTTCCTATGGGTTTCGCAGGAGAGCCAAGCGTATCCGTTGGTCTGGCAAGCGGAGTCTCTAACTGTACTCTTAAGGCAAACAGCATCACTTTTTACGATGCTTCCGGCAAGCAGGCTAGTTTTCGGGGTACCGTCTCCGTCAGCGCTGGAGGGCGTAACAACATAGCGGTTGGCGGAAAAACACTAGCTCTTCCGGTGACCGTAAAGTCGAAGGGCTTGCTTTATCTAAATGGCAAGCCCTATAGGGGGATATTCAGGCTCGTGGCGAGCAGCAACTCCTTTACGGTTGTAAACGAACTGCCGATCGAAGATTACCTAAAGGGCGTTTTAAAGATAGAGGTAAATCCCAATTGGCCCATGGAAGCACTGAGGGCCCAGGCAATTACGGCAAGGACTTATGCATTGGCAGAAAGGGGAAGACATGGCAGCGCGGGTTTTGACCTGTGTGCTACTGATCACTGCCTTCCCTATAGGGGGGTAAGCGCTGAGGACTCAAGATTGACGCAAGCCATAGAAAGCACGAGGGGAATGGTGTTGTACTATGGAGGGAGGCCTGCAGCTACATTTTTTCATTCAGATAGCGGTGGCTGGACGAGCAACGTCCAGTCTGTTTGGGGACAGGACATCCCCTATCTAAGGTCGGTGCAGGAGCCCTTCGAATATCAGTCCCCCTATTCGTCTTGGTCGTTAAAGATAAGCGGCGACGAGATTGGCAGAAGGCTTTCAAGGGCTGGCATAGACGTGGGTTCTGTATTTGAGATAAGACCCGCAAAATTTGGCCCTGGTGGCAGGGTTGAGACGGTTGAGATCGTCGGAAGCAGGGGAAGAAAGACCATCAAATCCCATGATCTCAGGATGGCTTTGGGTGCCAAAGAACTTAAAAGTACCATGTTTACAGTCAGTGCCGACGGGCAGGCGCCAAGGGTTGTAAAGCCTGCTCCAAAACCTTCCGAGCCCGACGGCGCTCAGTCTCAAAGCTCCACATTGATAACGCTAACCAGGGAAGGTGCGTTCACATCTGAGGAGCTCTTGGATATGCTGCTTCATCCCGAAAAGAAGGAAGAGTATGTACAAAAAGCCTTAGCACGCAGGGGGGGCAAAGCCCTTGCGCCATCGACCCCCGAAAGTTCAAGCAAAAAAGATCCCAAGCTACTCTGGCCTCAGTGGGAAATGCCCGATGAATCGGCTGACAGGGACACAACGGGGGTAGCGCGAGGCACGACGTTCGTCTTTCAGGGGAAGGGCTGGGGTCACGGGGTTGGCATGTGTCAGTGGGGAGCTAAGGCGATGGCGGAAAACGGCTGGTCGGCCGAGAAGATCGTGAAGTACTATTATCCCGGCACACAGCTACAAAAGCTTTATTGAGGTGTTTTATGTTGCAAAGACATGGATGTACTACGGTAGATATCTATGACATTTCGGCGTATGATTATGAGCTTCCCGAGGAACTCATAGCCCAATATCCCGTTGAACCTAGAGATCGTTCAAGGTTGCTGGTAGTGGATAGAAAAACCGGCAATCTCGAACATAGGGTATTTTACGAGATACCGGATTACCTAAAAGCAGGTGACGTTTTGGTCTTGAACGATACGAAGGTAATACCGGCGCGTTTTTTGGGGCGCAAAAATCAAAACGGTGGCAAGGCCGAAGTGCTGTTGGTCAAGCCATTGGATGATGGTTTCAGCTGTTGGGAGGCATTGGTGCGCCCTGGGAAAAGGTTAAATGCTGGCGACAGCGTGATCATCGATTCTGAAACTTCCATCTTGATCCTTGACAGATTGGACCAGGGAATGAGAAAGGTCCAAATAATAGGCAATGACTCTCCCTACAACGTAATTACAAAGAAAGGCAAGGTGCCACTTCCGCCCTATGTAAGTGAGAACGATAAGGCCCTGAAGAGTTATCAGACAGTCTATGCTCGAGTCGATGGCTCCGTTGCCGCCCCGACGGCCGGATTTCATTTCACTGAATCCCTTCTTAAGAGATTGGCCTCAGCAGGGATCGAACTTGTATATATAACGCTTCACGTAGGCCCGGGCACCTTTAGGCCCGTTAAGGTAAAAAACATCAAGGAACACGCAATGCATCGCGAAGATTATCACATTTCATCTAGCGCTGCTGATTCGATAAACAGGGCTAAATACGAAGGTAGGCGCATCATAGCCGTCGGAACCACGGTAGTGAGGTGCCTGGAGTCGGCAGCCGTAGACAAAGGTATTATTTCACCAGGTAAGGGAAGCACGGAACTTTTTGTATTTCCGGGCTATGAGTTTAAGGTCATTGATGGGCTAATAACGAACTTTCATCTTCCAAAAAGCACCTTGTTGATGCTCGTGTCCGCCATGGCAGGTTACGATTTGACGATGAAGGCATACCGAGAGGCGGTAAAGGAAAGGTACAGGTTTTATTCCTTTGGGGATGCCATGCTCATAATTTGATGTTTGGAGGCGATCGAATTGTGGAGGTGGGCCATCTTTGTGCCGCATCCGCCCATCATAATACCCGAAGTCGGAAGAGGGGAGGAAGCGGCCGCTGTCAAGACGATAGAGGGCATGAAAGAAATTGCCAAAAGATTGAAGGACGAACTGCCCGATTCGCTAATAATATTGACGCCCCATCATGCCATGGGCAGGGGATTGCACGTGATCTGCGCAAACCAATTTAAGGGCGACATGGGGATGTTTCGTGCACGCAACTGTAGGCTTGAAGTCGACGGCGATCCGGAGCTAGCCTCAAGCTTAGCCGAATATATGGAGTCTAAAGGATTGCCTGTCAGTCGATCGAAGGGGCGGCTTGTCGAACTAGATCACGCTTCCTTCGTTCCGCTTTATTATTTAAATAGGACATGGGGGACGTTGTCCAAGGTAGTTATAGCGAATCCTTTGGGATTGGATTACGAGGAAAGTTACACCTTGGGCAAGTTTTTGAGGCGATTTGATGCAAACGACAAAAACCTCGGCATCATATTTAGCGGAGATCTGTCTCACAGGCTAATTCCTTCCGCTCCTGCCGGATATCATCCTAGGGCCAAGGATTTCGACGCTGCCGTCGTAAGGGCATTTGAAACTTCGAACGCCGAAGAGCTTCTGTCCCTGCCTGAAGATGAGATCGAACGAGCAGGGGAGTGCGGCCTGCGTTCGGCTCTGGCATTTCTTGGCATGGCAGAGGGTGAACCCATTTCCGTGTTGTCCTACGAAGGTCCCTTTGGGGTAGGTTACTGTACGGCCATATGGATGCCGACGAAAGCTGCAAAGGGCGGCTCAAGCGGCGTCGAGTCGCATCCCTACGTTAGGCTTGCAAGGCTCTCTGTGGAACATTATCTTAAGACGAAACAGGTGTTGGACCCCTCGCAGGCATTTTCGTTATCTCCTCAGGTGGATTTATGGAGCAAAAGGCGAGGATGCTTTGTCTCGATTAAAAGGTTGGACGGCTCTTTAAGGGGGTGTATAGGTACAATTAGCCCGGTCAGGGAAAATTTGGCCTCGGAGATCATATATAACGCACTGGCGGCGGCTTTTGAGGACCCTAGGTTCATGCCCTTAAGCGAAGAGGAACTGGCGGGAGTGAGATTTTCGGTGGACGTCTTGAGCGACCTGGAGCTTGTGGCTTCTGTCGATGAGCTTGACCCTAAAGTTTACGGCGTAGTGGTGGAGAAAGGCCTTAGGAAGGGCGTGCTTCTTCCCGATCTGGAAGGGGTTGACACCGTGGAATATCAGCTAGAGATTGCAGCCCAGAAGGCCGGAATAAGCTCTCTAAAAGGAGCTAAGATTTACAGATTTACAGTTGAGCGCTACGAGGAAGTGGAAAAAGATCTATGAGGGCCCTTTACTGGCATTGGGAGGACGAAAATGTCAGGTGCGATCTCTGTCCCCATGGTTGCCTGATACCTTCCGGCAAGAGGGGACTTTGTCGCGTTCGCGAACATGTGCCGAACGAAGGGTTGGAAGCTTTAACTTACGGCATGTTCTCCAGCGTTGCCATGGACCCCATGGAAAAAAAGCCCTTATATCATTTCTTGCCGGGCAAACCTGTCCTATCTTTGGGTTCCGTGGGGTGCAACATGAGTTGTCCCTTTTGTCAGAACTGGCATATCTCCACCTGGGTGAGTCAAATCGAGATGTCCTACATTGGGGTGGATGAGCTGATATCCCTTGCAAAAAAATACCGTTCCGGGGCGGTTGCTTTCACCTATAACGAACCGCTGATATGTTTTGAATATCTCTCGGATGCCATGCCCGCCTTAAAAAAAGAGGGAATAAGGACCGTCTTGGTGACAAATGGCCTTATAAATTCCTCCCCTTTGAAGGATCTGCTTCCTCATATTAATGCTGCAAACGTTGACCTCAAGGCCTTCGACGAGACAACTTACAGGAAACTTGGAGGCGACCTGAAGATCGTGCAGTCTACCTTGAAGTCTATGGTCAGCTGTGACGTACATGTCGAGATAACGCATCTCTTGGTAACGGGCATCAATGATGACCTGTCCAAGTTCGAGAAGATGTGCTCCTGGATTGCCGGTGAGCTTGGAAAAGGCGTTCCGCTTCATATTTCAAGGTATTTCCCGGCATATAAGTGGAATAAGCCGCCTACAGATATTTTGCTGCTGAAAAAGGCGAAGGAGATCGCCTTAAGATACTTAAACTTCGTGTACCTTGGCAATGTGCCTGATGACTGCGATACTCATTGCCCCGGATGCGGAAAGCTGGCCATAAAAAGGAGTGGCTATGACGTCAAGTTGCTTGCCGTAAATCCTGATGGCACCTGTCCCGGGTGCGGTAGTGATTTGGGGATTGTACTTTTTTGATTTTATGGCATACTTTAAATAACGAATTCCAATCTTTAGACTTTAGGGAGGAGCAGGCATGGAAACGATTCACCTCAACGGTCATTCTTTGACGTTGGAAGACGTCGTTAAGGTTGCCAGGGGCGGTTGCAGGGTGGACTTGGATCCGGCAGCAAAGGCCTTTGTGCAGCGAGGGGCTTCCATCGTGGAGAAGTGGGTCGAGGAAGGCAGGGTCGTATACGGGATTACGACCGGGTTTGGCGATCTCGCTTCCGTCACTATTCCCTCGGAACAGAGCGAGACCCTACAGGAGAACCTGCTTAAAAGTCATGCTTCCGGAGTGGGAGATCCCTTCGATGAAGCCGTTGTTCGAGCAATTATGTTGCTTCGCATAAATACCCTGATAAGGGGCTTTTCCGGGATAAGCCTGGAGACTTTGTCGCTCCTGGTCGATATGTTAAACTGCGGTATCCATCCGGTGATACCCTCTCAGGGTTCAGTAGGAGCCAGCGGAGATTTGTGTCCTCTGTCTCACCTGGCCATAGCCCTTTTGGGCCTTGGGGAGGTCTTTTACAAGGGCCAAAGGATGTCGGCTGCTCGTGCCCTGGAGCAAGCCGGCCTCAAGCCCATTAAGCTTAAACCCAAAGAGGGGCTTGCCTTAAACAATGGTACGGCCGCCACGACGGCGGTAGCCTCCTTAGCCCTATATGACGCGCTAAAATTGTCCAAGGTAGCCGACATAGCGGGGGCCATGTCGCTTGAAGCGCTCCATGGCGTTCCTTACGCATTCGATCCGCGGACACATGACTTGAGGCCACACTTTGGCCAAAGAGCAAGCGCATCGAACGTCAGGCGTCTCATCGAAGGAAGTGAGATTATAGAGGCCTTCAAGGCTGCGAGGGTTCAGGATGCTTACTCCCTCAGGTGCATTCCGCAGGTGCACGGTGCCAGCCGTGATGCCTTGGACTTCGTTCGCCAAAAGATAGACATCGAGATTAATTCCGTAACCGATAACCCGTTGATATTTCCCGCCGACGGCGAGGCCTTGAGCGGTGGCAACTTCCACGCTCAGCCGATAGCGTTGGCCATGGACTTTTTGGGCATCGCCGTGGCTGAGTTTGCTAACATCTCCGAAAGGCGTGTTGCAAGGCTTGTAGACCACAAGCTTTCAGGATTGCCCGCCTTCTTGATGGAAAACAGCGGCGTGAACAGCGGATTTATGATACCTCAATATGTATGTGCAGCCCTCGTCTCCGAAAACAAGGTACTGGCTCACCCATCCTCGGTGGATTCCATTCCCACCTCGGCCGGCCAGGAAGATCACGTATCCATGGGGGCTTACGCTGCAAGAAAGGCTCGCAACATCTTGTCCAACGCCCAAAAGGTCATAGCCATAGAGATGCTTGCCGCAGCTCAGGCCCTGGAGTTTAGCCTGCCCCTTAAACCAGGCAAGGGGGTTTACAGGGCTTATCAGCTCATCAGGGAAAAGGTGCCCTTCCTTGAGGAAGATGCCTTCATGGCCCCACTGGTGAGCGAGGTCGTAAAGCTCGTGGAGAGCGGTGAAATTATAAATGCAGTTGAAGGTGAGATAGGGGAGCTTGACTGAGCGTCGCACCAAAGGACGTTATGAATGCCCTTATTGGCATAATAATAGCTTAATTACTTAAACCAGGAGGTTTGTGATTCATGGTGAAGTTGATCGAATGCGTTCCAAATTTCAGCGAAGGCAGACGTGCGGATGTGATAGAGGCCATAGTTAAGCCCTTTAAGGAGACAAAGGGATGTTATTTGCTGGATTACAGGGCAGACCCCGATCACAATCGCCTTGTCGTGAGCTTGGTCGGGGAGCCGGAGGCCCTTGAGGAGTCGCTCATCAAATCGGCCAAGGTTGCCATAGAAAACATAGATTTAAACAAACATCAGGGTGCTCACCCTAGGATAGGCGCCGTAGATGTAATCCCCTTTGTTCCCTTGAGGAACACCACCATGGAGGAATGTGTAGAGTTTTCAAGGAAATTTGCCCAACTGTTTCACGATGAGACCAAGGTTCCCGTCTACTTCTATGAAGAGTCGGCCTTAAGACCTGAACGGCGCAACCTGGAAGTGATCAGAAAGGGGCAGTACGAGGTCTTAAAGGAAGAGATAATCAAGCCTGAGAGGCACCCCGATATAGGGGAACCTAAATTACATCCTACTGCCGGGGCTACGGTGATAGGAGCAAGGAAGTTTCTGGTAGCCTTTAACGTGAACTTGCACACTCAGGACGTGAATATAGCCAAGGCAATTGCCAAGGCAATTAGATCGTCAAGCGGCGGATTTTCTGCGGTCAAGGCCATCGGGCTTGAGCTCAAGGAGAGAGGCATGACGCAGGTCAGCATGAACATAGTCGATTACGAGAAGAATGCGCTGTATCGCGTGTTAGAGTTAATTAAGGCTGAAGCTAAACGCTGGGGTATTTCGATAGCCGAAACGGAAGTTTATGGTATGGTCCCTGCGGCAGCTCTACTTGAAAGCACATCTTATTACATGCAAATAGCAGATTTTGATCCCAATCAGGTCATAGAATTGAGGCTTTTGGATTTATTGGGAAGGGATTGATGATGACCTTAAAGCTTTTTAGAAATGCGCGCATATATACTCCCATAGATGACGGCAAGCCATTGGCTGGCAATGAAATGGGATATGTAGCCGTCACAGAAGAGGGGGCCTTGATAGTCGAAGAAGGCTATATCGCCAGCATTGGTCAAGAAAGGGAGATCTTGGAAAGCCTGCCTTCCGGTGAGGAAGTCGAGGAAATAGACCTCGAAGGCAGATGCATCATCCCGGGCTTCGTCGATCCTCATACGCACGCTTGTTTTATGGGGACGAGGGAAAGGGAATTCGTCATGCGCCTCCAAGGCGCTTCTTACCTCGATATCCTAAAGATGGGTGGCGGGATACTATCGACTGTCGATAAGGTGAGGTCGGCCAGCAAGGAGGAGCTTTACGAAAATACGAAAGAAGTCGTATCAAGGGCAGCAAAAAGCGGCATCACCACCATAGAAATAAAAAGCGGTTATGGCCTCTCCCTCGAGCATGAAATCAAGATGCTCGAGGTGATAGGCCAACTGAACGGCAATCCGCTTGACGTTGTGCCCACCTTCATGGGAGCTCACGCCATTCCGATGGAATACAAGGACAACCCCAAGGCTTATGTGGAGCTTGTGATTGACGAAATGATTCCCTACGTTGCGAAACGTAACCTTGCTAAGTACTGTGATGTCTTTTGCGAGGAAGGTGTATTTTCTGTAGAAGATGCAAGAAGGATCCTGCAGGCAGCAAGAGGATACGGCTTGGGCTTAAAGCTTCATGCAGATGAGGTTTATGATCTGGGAGGGGCGAAGCTTGCCGCAGAGCTCAAGGTCGACTCGGCAGAACATCTTCTTGCTGCAAGCGATGAAGGTCTAAGGGCTATGGCTCAAAATGGGATTTTGGCCGTCCTTTTGCCTGCCACGGCCTTTAGTCTGAGGAAGCCCTTTGCCCGCGCAAGGAGGATGATGGAATTGGGCGTTCCGGTGGCCCTGGCCACGGATTGCAATCCCGGTTCCTGTTATTGCGAGTCCATGGAGATGGTATATAGGCTTGCCGTATTGGGCATGGGTTTGTCGATGGAGGAAGCATTGACGGCATCTACCCTCAATGCCGCCTACGCCATAGGAATGGCCCGCCAGGTTGGAAGCCTTCAGAGAGGCAAGAAGGCGGACTTTGTAGTCTTGGAAGGCGAAACGCCCGGCGTTATGGCTTATCATCTTGGGGCCACGAACGTCAAAGAAGTGTATAAAATGGGAAAAAAGATTTGATCGAGGGGTGATGGCATGTCTATGATGAAGATGTCCATAGAGGAGTTTTTGAAGGAGCTGGCGTCAGACTCTCCTGCTCCCGGCGGCGGAAGCGTTGCCGCCCTTGGAGGAGCTCTGGGAGCAGCTTTGGTTGCCATGGTCGCAAGGCTTACCGTTGGAAAGGAAAAGTATAAGGATCAATGGACGTGCATGGAAGAGCTTGCAGGGAAGGCCGATGATTTGCGCGATAGATTTTTGGCCTTAATGGACGAAGATACCGCAGCCTTCAACGACTTCATGGATGCAATGCGGCTTCCTAAAAATAGCGATGAGGAAAAAGCCAGGCGGAGCGCCGCCATGCAGGAAGCCCTGAAAAAAGCTGCACTTGTTCCGATGAAGACATTGCAGTCTTGCTGTGAACTTGCGGAATATGCCAAACGGGCTGTGGAGGGTGGAAACGTGAACGCGATTACCGATGGCGGTACTGCCTTGCTGTTATCTTCTTCCTCTTCCAAAGCTGCTGCTTATAACGTGAGGATAAACCTGGCGGGGGTCAGGGATCAAGATTTTTGCGATAAGACCAGGAGGGAGTTGGAAAACCTCATAAAGGAGATCGACGCCGTTGTAGGCGAAGGACTCAAAAAGGTTGAGGAAAATTTATAATTTACAAAGCAATCTTTAAGGCGAAGCGGCAAGGCCAGGCCTGTTGACAATGATGAACGGGTTTGATAAAGTGTATTAGTCGAGCGACGGGGCATATTTGGGTGGTTAGTTCAGAGGGAGAACGCTTCCTTGACGCGGAAGAGGTCGCAGGTTCGAGTCCTGCACCACCCACCATGAGGGCATAAAAGGAGTCTGGTCTGAAAGCTAGACTCCTTTTTTTGTAGCCTCAGAAAGAGAGTTGATGGCATCGTGATAAAGGGAACTGGAGTGGACCTGTGCAGCATACCAAGGATGAAGCTTCACATTCGATCTGAGAAATTCTTGAAAAGGGTCTTTTCCGAAGAAGAGATTTCCTTTGCTCTTTCGAAGGCCTGTCCTGAACAGCACTTCGCTGGCTATTACGCTGCCAGGGAGGCCCTGGCCAAGGCCTTGACGTTGGGCTTGTGGGACATGGGATTGAAAAACGCCTGGGTAGTTCACGGCAAAATGGGCGAACCGCAGTTCAGTTTTAATGATATATTAATCAAAATACTGGCAGAAAGAGGCATAAGTAAAGCTTGGCTCTCAATCAGCCATGAACGGGATATGGCCATAGCTTTTGTCATGTTGGAGGCATGAACATGATTCCTCTTTGCAGTGCCGAAACGGCTAAATTGGTGGACAGGATGATCATGGAGGAACTTTCCCTCCCAGGTTCGGTCCTGATGGAAAACGCCGGCAGAGCAGTGGCGTCCTTTGTGTCGCAGTCTTTAAGAAGACGAGGCAAAGGCAAGGTTTTGATCTTTGCGGGCCCGGGGAATAACGGCGGAGATGGGTTCGTTGCAGCCAGGCATTTACTTAACGAGGGGTTTGATGTCAAGGCAATATCCTCTCTTCCCATGCTTGAATCTTACAAGGGTGATGCACTTATCAACGCAAACGCCTTCATGAAACTTGGAGGAGGCATATCCTTCTCGGAGGACTTATCGGATTCGCAGCTTGAAGGCGAAATAGATGGGGCAGATATATGCATAGATGCTCTCCTGGGAGTAGGCTTCAGGGGGGCCCCGGAAGGGGAAGTGGCCAGGTTGATAAGGGCGTTGCGTCGAGCCTCTTTCATCGTCTCAGTGGATGTGCCGAGCGGTGTGGATGCCTCATCGGGACGCATTCCCGGCTTGGCGGTCAAGGCTGACGTGACACTTACGATGCACGTTCACAAAACTGGCCTTTATGTGGCACCGGGCGCCTTTTGCTCCGGAAGGGTCATCCTCGTCGACATTGGCGTACCCACTATGCTTGGGGCTTTGACGTTTGAAAACAGGTGTTTTTTATGGGATGAAAATGCCTCTTGCAACGCCTTACCGGAAAGACCCTTAGGATTACATAAGGGCGATAGAGGTTGTGTGGCCGTTTTGGGCGGGTCCGACATTTACAGGGGTGCTCCTACTCTTTCCGCCCTTGGTGCATTAAGGGCGGGAGCCGGCATCGTCTATGTGATCCTTCCTGAGGAGGTATATCTGCAGTATGGCCAGTTTCTGCCTGAAGCCATATATCTTCCTGTCAGGTCGGATAAAAGGACCTTGTCTGTAAAGGCGCTTGAGACCTTGAATGCCCTGGAAAGCAACATAGATGTGCTTGTCGTAGGTCCCGGCATGGGCAGAGGAGAGGATACGATGGCATTGGTGTCCCTGTTATGGGAAAGATGGCATAAAAAAATGGTCTGCGATGCTGACGCGCTTTATGCACTTTCTGTATCATCCTCGACGTTAAAAAGAAAAGACGACGTAATTTTAACTCCCCATGAAGGAGAGGCAGCGAGGTTGCTGGCCTGCAAACCTTCATGGATTGGGGAAAATCGCTTGGAATCGGCAGAAAGGCTCTCTCAAAGGTTTGGCCCGTGCGTGTTAAAAGGTTATCACAGCGTAATTACCAATGGATTCGAGCATAGAGTGGTAGATTCGGGCAGTCCTGCACTTTCCACGCCGGGATCCGGCGATGTGCTAAGCGGCGTGATCGGTGCTTTTTGGGCGTCTAATTTGAAACTCATGGATGCAGCGAGCTTAGCCGTGTGGCTTCACGGAAGGGCAGGAGAGCTGTTGGAGTTAAAGAAGGGGCTCGATGGAAATCTTTCCAGGGAGATCGCCGACGAAATAAGGTCCCTAATGGGAGATATGAGATATGGCAAGAAGACGAATAGATTGGGAAGAGGAGCTGAAGAAGACCGAAAGGACAAGAATTCGCGGATTTAAAATTACCTTTCTGTCGTTTGCCCTTACGGCGCTTTTCTTCATGTGCTTTAGGTTCCAGGGCTCTCGTGCACGTATTCCTTTATATGTGCTGATAGTGCTCTTTGGCCTTTTGGGCGTGCTATTGTTATTTAGAAGGAAAACATGATTGGTGGTGAAGGCACATATGGATTTTCCTTACTCCTATTTTATATCGTCTCCCAAGATGATGATCAACTTCGGCAGGGCTATTGGTGCGGTCATATTTCCTGGTTTGGTCATTTACCTGGATGGTGAGTTAGGTACTGGAAAGACAATGCTGGTTCGAGGAATTGCCCTTGCTTTAGGTTGGCCTGATGTACGAAGCCCATCTTTTACCTTGATCAACGAATATCCCACCGATCCGCCTATTGCACATGTTGATCTTTACCGTCTCAAAGAATCAGAAATCGAGAGCATTGGCATCGAGGAATATGTCGATAACGGTTTCTTGGTAGCCATAGAGTGGGGGAAACCAGGGTATTTCCCTTTCGTAAACGAGTGGTGGCATGTCGTCATTTCCTATGAAGATGACATGGTCAAAAGAGAGTGTCGAAAGGTGTTAATTAGAGCTTCAGGGGAAACTGCTATCGAAGCGTTAAAACGTTTCAATAAGAGGGTATCGTCATGGGGTGTTTAGAATCTACGGATTGTCTTATATTGGGTATTGATTGTTCAACAAGGTATACGGCTGTTGGTTGTGCCAAGGGCGACCTTATGGTCGGGGAGATGTCCTTCGACATAGGGAGATATCAGTCTGCACTTCTTCCCAATCTGGTAGAAAATTTACTCAGTTTTGGAGGATTTACCCTGACGGATGTGGATGCCGTGGCTGTCACAATTGGGCCAGGTTATTTTACCGGCGTGCGAGTTGGATTGTCTTACGCCTTGGCCCTTGCCTTTGCACTGGAAGTGCCGATCGTTCCTATTATTTCACTGAATGCTTTGGCTTACGAGCTCGTTTACGCGAGAAATGCGGTCGTCATACCGGTGATTTGGGCCAGAGGGCACGAGTATTACGCGTCCATTTTAGAAAGCAATGGAGAAGGTTTTATCGAACTGAAAAGCCCAGGGGTTTACGACGAAAAGACCATTTTATCCTTCGCAAATAACTACGTTAAGGAGTCGCGTCAAGTATTTGTCGCGGGAGATGATATCAATAGATTTCAAATGAAACCCGAAGGGGTGCATTTGTTTTCAAGGGGTGTCCGGGGAGGTAATGTGGCCAAGCTTGGCTTCAGGCTTCGGAAAGAAGCTAAAAGCCCTTTGGAGATACGTGCGTTATACATAAGGGAACCATATAAATAGGTGCCGATGGCATATATCTGATAGATGGGCTCATGGCTTATATAATATGTCTGAATATTTGCAATAGCAAGATCATGTCTTTATTTGCATGATAATTCCATTATCGTCATAATTTACCATGGAATTGCTAAACGATAATCAGATTCCGTGGAGGGTGGTGTCTCCTTTGGCAAAGTTCACGGTTAGCATTAATGAGGCGTGGTGTAAGGGGTGCGGGCTTTGCATTGCCATATGTCCCAAAAAGGTTCTTGAATTTAACGAGAGGGTCAAATCGGAGCCCGTAAGGATGGACGATTGCATAGGATGTCATCAATGTGAAAATATCTGTCCCGATCTTGCTGTAACGGTTAAGGAGGCGAAGCTTGATGCCTAAAGTCCAATTTTGGCAAGGCAACACGGCAGTGGCAATGGGAGCGCTAGCCGCCGGATGCCGGTTTTTCGGCGGATACCCAATAACCCCGTCGTCTGAGATAGCCGAGACCATGGCGCTTGAGTTGCCGAAGGTCGGTGGAAGGTTCATCCAAATGGAGGATGAAATAGCCAGTATAGCGGCAGTGATTGGAGCTTCATTGGCTGGTTACAAGGCGATGACCGCGACATCCGGACCAGGATTTTCTTTGAAGCAGGAAAACCTGGGATTAGCTTATATGGCCGAGGTGCCTATTGTGGTCGTAAACGTGATGAGAGGGGGACCTTCCACAGGTTTACCCACAAAGGTATCGCAACAGGACGTGATGCAAGCCAGATGGGGGACTCATGGCGATCATGAGGCCATTACATTGGCCCCAGCATCCGTTCAGGAGTGCTATGAACTCGCGATAGAGGCCTTCAATTTGGCGGAAAGGTTCAGGCAACCGGTAATCTTCTTGGGCGATGAAGTTGTAGGCCATATGAGAGAGAAGATAATCGTTCCGGATGATGGTACTTTTACAGTCCTGAATCGTAAGAGGCCTAAGACGAGACCCGAGGAATACGTCCCCTACAAGCCCGATCCCGAAGATGATATTCCTCCTATGGCTGCCTTCGGCGATGGGTACAGGTGGCATGTTACGGGCCTGACTCACGACGAATGGGGCTTTCCCACGAATGATCCAGAGGTCATAGAAAGGAAGATCTTGAGGCTGGTTAGGAAAGTAAGGCGCTTTAGGGACGAAATAGTGAGATATGAAACATATGAGGTCAGCGATGCCGACATGATTGTGGTCGCCTATGGTTCAGTGTCACGTACTGCCCTTAGCGCAGTCCGAGAGGCAAGGAGCAAGGGCTTAAAGGTAGGGTTCTTTAGGCCTGTGACACTGTGGCCTTTCCCGGACAAGGAACTGCAAGCTTTAGTAAATAACGTAAAAGCTGTGTTGGTGCCGGAGCTCAACTGTGGCCAGATGGTATTAGAAGTCGAAAGAGTGGTAAGCGGAAGGGCAAAAGTTTTTGCGAAGGGCTTGGTCAACGGCGAGCTCTTCAGGCCATCGGAAATCTTTGAATTTATCAAGGAGGTTGCCTAAAATGCCTAGCCAAGAAGTATTAGATTGGTTGCGTGCTCGCTTTTTCCCACATATCTGGTGTCCCGGTTGTGGTCATGGCATTATAATGCACGCAATATTGAGGGCGCTCGTCGATCTGGGCAAGAAGAAAGAGGAGACGGTCATCGCATCGGGCATCGGTTGTTCAAGCAGAATGCCGGGGTATATAGATGCCTGCACGTTGCATACTACTCATGGAAGATCTTTGCCCTTCGCGACGGGCGTAAAATTGGCCAACCCCAAGCTGACGGTCATCGACGTGATGGGAGACGGCGACTGCACGGCCATAGGGGGCAATCACTTCATCCACGCCTGTAGGCGAAATATAGATATCACCGCAGTCGTAATGAACAACAATATATATGGGATGACCGGAGGGCAGGCCTCGCCGACCACACCGGTTGGCGCTTATGCCACGACGGCTCCTTACGGGGTTATTGACGTTCCCTTTGACATTTGTAAACTTGCTGCCGGAGCTGGTGCTTCTTATGTGGCCAGGGCGACTGTAGCTCATCCTTTGCTCATTGAAAAATACGTCAAGACTGCCATCTCGAAAAAGGGGTTTGCCGTAGTTGAGGTTGTGACCCATTGTCATACCCAGTTTGGCCGTAAGAACAAGAGGCCAAGGCCCATAGACAATATCAACTTTTTCAAAGAAAATAGCGTGATGTACAACAAGGCTACCACCATGTCAAAGGAAGAGCTCGAAGGCAAGATAGTGATCGGAGAGTTCGTAAACGCGGATCTGCCTGAGTACGTAGAACAATATATGAAATTGATCGAAAGCTTAGGGGGTAATCGTTGATGAACGATCAACGTTATGAAATTCGTATAGCAGGTTCGGGCGGTCAGGGAGTTATTCTGGCGGCCGTCATAGTTGGAGAAGCTTTAGCCCTTTATGAAGAGGGTTTAAATGTGGTGCAGACGCAGGCATATGGCCCCGAAGCAAGAGGTGGGGCTTCTAAGGCTGAAGTTGTGGTATCGCGCGGCAAGATTGACTATCCCAAAGTCACAAATCCAAACCTGCAGGTCATATTGACTCAGAAAGCCTGCGACGAATACGTCCATGATGCTTTGCCTAACAGCATAGTCATAGTGGACGATTTCTTCGTGACCGAACCACCTAAGATAAATGCCAACGTATATTCCCTTCCTATCGTCAGGACGGCCAGAGAGGAAATGGGAAGGGAAATTGTCACGAACATGGTCGCACTTGGGACCATAGCCAGAGTGCTGGAAAAGTGGCAGCTGGCCAAACCTGAGTCCGTTCGAAGGGCCATTTTGGATCGTGTGCCCAAGGGCACTGAAGAGCTTAATACTAAGGCCTTCGAGCTTGGATACGCCCTGATGAAGGAGAAGCTGTAATTCGTTCGAACATTATGAGCTCCTTCGATGACAAGGTCGCTTTAACCATAGAAGGGATGGACAGCAAGGCCCGGGGCATAGCGAGGATGGATGGCTATGTGGTCTTCGTCCCCGGGGCCCTCGTCGGCGAGACCGTCATGGCAAAGTTTGTGGAACGACGAAAGCATTATGGCATAGCTGTGATTGAATCCATCCTCAAGTCCAGTGATTATCGCGTACCTCCTAAATGCAAATATTATGAGGCGTGCGGCGGTTGCGACCTGCAGCACGCCTCATACGATCATCAACTTCATATTAAAAATGAGCTGGTTGTGGAGGCCATTGGCAGGATAGGCAAATGGCCTGATTTTGACGTCGAGCCTACCCTTCCTAGTCCACAGGTTTGGAGATACAGGAACAAGGCAATCTTTCAAGCCCGATATCAAGGTGGAAGGAAGAAGCTGGGTTATTTCGCCAAAGGTACGCACGAAGTCGTGGAGATAGATGATTGCCCCATTTTGGACCCACTGTTGAATGACATTTATCGCTTGGCGAAATGCGCCATTGAAGATAGCGACATTACGTTCTACGATGAACATCGCGGTAAAGGTCTTGTTCGCAATGTCGTCGTCAGGTCGTCACTCTCAAACCAAAAAGCTTTAATGGCTTTGGTCTTGAGCCGCAAGCCCTATCCCACGGAGTTAAACGGGCTGAAGCGCATCTCTGCTCAACTGGTTGACGATAAGCCGTTCAACTTGCAGGGCATCTTGCTGAACATAAATGCATCTGGGGGCAATTTCGTATGGGGACCCTCTACGCTCCTTTTGGCAGGAGACGATAGCCTGGAGGAACGTCTTGGTGCTTTTGAGTTATGCTACGGGATCACCGATTTCTTTCAGGTAAATGTTCCACAGGCCTGTAACATATGCAAAATTGTATCCGAACACGCTGCTGGCAGTGGTCGTATATTGGAGCTTTATTCCGGCGTGGGCACCATAACGTGCTTTTTGGCCTCAATGTGCCGGCATGTTGTAGCAGTTGAGGAATGGCGGCCAGCTTGCAAGTCGTTGTCGCACAATATGGCAAAAAACGGCCTGTCTAACGTGACCATCTTATGCGGCAAAGCCGAGGAGGTGGTTACACAAAAGGTTAAAGACGGCTTTGATACGGTAGTTTTGGACCCTCCCAGGACTGGTTGTCATGGGGACGTTTTGGATTTTATAGGTAAGATCGAGCCGAACAAGATAATATACGTGTCCTGCAATCCGGTTACTCTGGCAAGGGACGGCAAAATCCTCATCGAACTGGGGTACAAGCCGGTAGGTATATCGCCCCTGGATATGTTTCCTCAGACTAGCCACGTGGAGTGCGTGGCATTGATGGCGAGGGCTTAGCAGATAAAAGAGACATTGGTGCGCCTAAACTATAAGATAGAGATGTACGCAAAAGTTCTTATGACCTAAAAGTAGCTAATGAGGTCAAAATCACAAAATTGACATTGCTATGCAAGGGTGGAAGTGAACGAGTAAGGTGGTGTATTGCCAAAAGGAGCGTGATATCACAATGAATTCCTCGAGCTATTTTAGCTATAAGGATATTTATATAGAGGACGGAAGAAAAGTATTGGAAGTAAATATACTTCCGGAAAAATATTGCAATTTTGATTGTGTATTTTGTCCCATCGGGAGGTCCCAACACAAAACAGATGTCCAAAGATCATTTCCTGGGACGGATAATTCAATAGTTGAGCTGGAAAACAATATAAATGCTTTGAATCCAGATTTGATCTTCATTAACTCAAAGGGAGAAGCCCTATTAAACGATAGAATTGACGACATCATAGATCTCATCAAGGCTAATGGTAAGGCTGTAAGGCTGTTTACTAACGGCTATTTGCTTGGAAGAAGTGAATACATGAAAATTGCCAATCGTTGCGATGAGGTTGTAGGCGAGCTAAAGGTATTGTCGGAAGAGGACTTTCAACGTCTCCAACGACCTATAAAAGGGTATACTTTGGCTGAATATATCTCAAACATGGCCTCTTTTAGGAGGCAATATGCAGGGAGATTCATATTTGAAATCACCATCATCAAAGGTTGTAGCGATGGTCCGGGATCAATTGAGAAGTTGAAGGACATAATTCGGGAAATTTCTCCCGACAAGATTATCGTTGCAAAAATCAACGACAAAAGATTTGAGAAAAAATTTAGCATAACCGACGAGAGACTTGAGGAAATATCAAGGGCCTTGCTTGATATTTAGTGTTATGGCTTTAGATCGTGTGATTATATTAACAATCATCGGGTTAGTTACGTCGATCGTGAAGAAGTTATATCTCGATAGATGTCTTGATCCTTGCAAAAGGAGCACCTTCTCAATATAATTTATGTGCAGGCGGACATAGCTCAGCTGGTAGAGCATCGGCTTCCCAAGCCGAGGGTCGCGGGTTCGAATCCCGTTGTCCGCTCCAGGTTTGAGTTCCTGACTGGTCTTAATGCCAGTCAGGGATTTTTTATGTCTTTTTAGAGATTTAGGATTGAATTTGACTTATAAAAAGCGGGCATGGTAATATATGTCGCGCAGGCAAAGGGAATTTGGGAACCAAGAACTTGGAACCCAATCTTCCGGCCCTACCGTGAGATGAATGGAAATATGATATAATCTACACAAACGGTGAGCGTAGCTCAACTGGTAAGAGCACTGGACTGTGGATCCAGGGGTTGGGGGTTCAAGTCCCCTCGCTCACCCCATTTTTATGTTTCCGACTGGATTCTTGAGATGATTAAGCCCTCGAAAGTGCAGATCGAGAAAATAATCCGAACGAAAAGAAAGACGATAGCCTTGCAGGTGACGGACGATGCCAAATTGATCGTCAGGGCGCCACATAACCTTGACGACGAGACGATCGCTGAGATCGTCTCGAAACACAGGCGTTGGGTCGAAAAAAAGCAAAAAGAGGCCTCTATTAGAAACCAAAAACTTTTCCCAAAAGAATTCGTCAACGGGGAAGGGTTTCTGTATTTAGGCAGATACTACGAATTAAATATAGTAGAAGACCAAAGTGAACCGTTGAAATTAGAAGGAGCATTTCATCTTTCAAGACATGCGCTTCCACGCGCAAAAGAAACATTTATCCAGTGGTATAAAGACAAAGCCTTTGAAAAAATTTCCGAAAGAGTTCACCTCTATGCCGAAAAACGGGGATATACATACAATAAAATCGGCATAACCGATGCTCAAAAAAGATGGGGTTCGTGCTCTTTTAGGGGAAATTTGAACTTTTCCTGGCGGTTGATAATGGCTCCCCTGTCGGTCCTAGATTACGTTGTCATTCACGAGCTTGTTCATCTGGAAGAAAGAAATCATGCAAAATCCTTTTGGGATAAAGTAAGAATGCTGATGCCCGATTACGAAGGGCATATAGAGTGGCTTAAAAAGAATGGGTATCTATTGAATTTATAAATCAGATATCAGCTAACGTTTATGTCTTTATAATAACATATTGAAGATGGCCATACACGCTATGCCGGACAATATGGTCCAGAGTGTGTTTTTAGTAAGTATCGCTGTTAGAGTGGCTACAATGCCTGCCAACAGCCTGACGTTTCCTAGAGAAATAAAAACCTTTCCCGATTGCATGAATAATTCGGGAACAATAAGAGCCGACAGAATGGCTGGAGGCACATATTTTAAAAGCCTCTTTGCCCAGGAGGGAATGTCCCAGACCCCAAAAAGAAATATGAAAGATGCTCGCGTGAGATAAGTCAAAATTCCCCCAAGAAGCAGGACTAACCATATCTTCATGACCGGCTTCTCCTCAAGTCCAAGACGAAGCCGCCTGTCATGCCAACCAAAGCGGCAGCTATCAAGCCTAATTTATAGGGAAATCCGAAAAAAAGCATCGAACAGATCCCCGCCGTCAGTGCAGCTATAATGCTAGGGTAGTTATTCAAAGAAGGAACGAGTATAGCTATGAATGTCAACGGCAAAAAGAAATCGAGCGGCCAATCGGATGGAAGCATCTTCCCCAGAAAAATTCCCATTGCCGTGCTCATCTGCCAGGTTAACCACAGGATAAGACCTGCGCCCAAAAAATACATGTGATCGTAGCGCTCTTCTCGTTCCTTTTGATAATAACTTATGACGACAGCGTAAGCTTCATCGGTTAAGAGATACGAAAGCAGTGCCTTCCACCCGAAAGGAAGCTCTTTCAAATAGGGAGCGACCGAAGCGCTGTAAAGCATATGGCGCAGATTGACCATGACCACGGTTAGTGTTATTACGGACCAGGGAATTGATTCGGCAAATAGCTTGCTTGCCACGAACTGCGAAGAGCCACCAAAGATGATGTAGGACATCGACTGAGCCTGAAACTTGGTCAAGCCTGCCTCCAAAGCGGTTACACCATATATTACGCCAAAGGGCATCACTGCAATCAGCAAAGGCAACTCGTCGCGAGCCCCTCTAAGAAAGGTCCGTAACCTCACCGGTCGATCACTCCTCGTTATTAACGTCTTTGGGCTTTGACCATAAATTGTAATTAGCGTAACCTGGATTAGCAACATCTTATTCTTGTCGATCAAAGCCGGCGTTTCATGGAAATTTTAGCAAACCCTGTTGACTATTCTTCGAAGCTGTGATAACTTTCCTATTGCCGCTTAGTGATAAAGGCAGTGAGCGCCCGTAGCTCAGTGGACAGAGCGGCGGACTTCGGATCCGTTGGTCGCGGGTTCAAATCCTGCCGGGCGCGCCATCAAGGGTTGTTACGTTTGTGGGCCGTTAGCTCAATTGGCAGAGCACGGGACTCTTAATCCTGGGGTTACAGGTTCAACTCCTGTACGGCCCACCATTTTTAAGGATACAGTAAATATTACATAAATAAACTCCCTTGTTACCTTGATCGATGACAAGGGAGTTTTGCTGTTGTTTCGTGGCCTTAGTCGCAATGCCAGCCTTTGAGGCATTTCAAGCTAGTTGGCATTGACTTTCAAATTGAGAGCATGATAATATACGCTAGCAACATGAAACATCGACTACGTTGCATGCGACGAGGGTCGCGCGAAGTGATGTCGCAGGGAACTTTTAAGTCGTGGTAGGGTTATCGAGCCTGATGCAGCGATAACGAAAAGCCCTGCCGTTAGTGTTGACTTGAAGGGCGAGAGTGGTGGAATGGTAGACACGCGGGACTTAGGATCCCGTGGCCTCGGCCGTGTGGGTTCAAATCCCACCTCTCGCACCATTGGAACATAAGTGCGACCTCGGTGTTAAAATATACACCGAGGCTTTTTCATGTTGAAGAAAGGAGTTTGGGTGGCCATGAAGACTGAGCTAGTGTCCCAAGAAAAGAACGTCGTAAAGATAAAGGCTGAAGTTGAAGCAGAAAGATTCGAAAATGCCGTTAAAGATGTAGTCAAGGAGATCAGCCAAAAGGCCAACATCAAGGGCTTCAGAAAAGGGAAGGTGCCCCGAAACGTCATCGAACTCTATTTTGGCAAAGAGAGCCTGTATCGGGAGGCCTTAGAAAACTTAATCCCCGAAGTCGTAGAGGAGATTAAGGAGGAATATGAATTAGAGCTGGTGGCCGAACCAAAGGTCAAGGTTCAAGGCGAACCCAAAGAGGGATCGCCCGTCGTTCTTGAGATAGAATACGAGGTCATGCCCGAGGTGGATTTGCCCGACCTGGAACAGATAGAAGTCCCAATGCTTAAGCCCGTTGTGACCGATGAGATGGTGGAAAAGGTCATAAATGACCTGCGAGAGAGAAATGCAGAATATGCAGACCTCGAAGAGGACAGGCCTATCAAAGAAGACGACATCGTCTTAGTGAAGGCTGTTGCGCAAGTCCAACGCGATGAGGGCGACGACAGCGAAAGGTTCGAGTTTGAAGGGAAAGAGATGGAGGACACCATAGACCTGTCGGCTAATTATTTGGACGAGAACATAAAGAAGGATTTGATCGGCCAAACCGTGGGCAGGACCGTAACGTCTACAGTGACTCACCCCGATGACGGCAGCGAGTTGGCCGGTAAGCAGATCACCTATACCATGGAGATAAGGGGCTTAAAGAAAAAGGTCCTTCCCGAGCTTGACGAGGAATTTTTGAAGAAAGTTGGCGCTGAAGGAAAGACCTTGGAGGAGTTCAAGGCCCAAATAAGGGAGCAGCTTCAAAGAAACCTTGAGGCCAGGGCGAAAAGCGATGCGATCAATTTGGCTTTACAGCAAATTGCAAGCATGGCCAAGGTGGAAGTGCCTGACCGAATGGTCGAAAGGGAGCTTCACAGCTTGCTGCATGAAGAGGAAGCAAGGGTGAAGCAAGCTTACAATTTGACGCTGGAAGAATACGCAAGACAATCCGGGATTGACTTTGAGGAGTACAAGAATAGTTTGAGGAAACAGGCATATAGGAGGGTGTTAAACTCCTTGGTCCTGGAGGAGCTCACGAAGCGCTTCGAGATAAAGGTGAACCCTGATGACATTAAATCTTACGTTGCCCGCATGGCAAACTCCTATAACATCAGCCCAGAGAAGTTGTCAGCATTCATTGCGTCTGACCAAGAAAGGCTGTACAAGGTAAGTTATGATATCATGACGGAAAAGACCTTGGACAAAATACTTGAACACATAAAGGTCAAAGAGTTAGAAAAAGAGGAATACGAGCGCGCCGTGAAAGAACTGTTGGAAAAGCTAAAGGCGACATCAGCAGAGGAAGTGCCGCAAGTTTTAAGCAACGAAGCAAGAGGAGGTAATGACGATGCTAGTTCCGATAGTGATAGAACAGACGGGTAGAGGCGAACGTGCTTACGACATATACAGCAGGCTGCTAAAGGATCGAATTATATTCTTGGGCGATGTCATCGAAGATCACATTGCGAATTTGGTTGTAGCTCAAATGTTGTTCCTCGAAAGCGAGGACCCAGATAAGGACATAAACCTATACATAAACAGCCCCGGAGGCTCTGTAACTGCCGGCTTGGGCATCTACGACACGATGCAATACATCAAATGTCCCATCTCGACCATATGCGTTGGTCAGGCTGCCAGCATGGCTGCAGTGCTTTTGGCAGCTGGCACAAAGGGCAAGAGGATTGCGCTGCCAAACTCCAGGATTATGCTTCATCAACCCCTTGGGGGAGTACAGGGGCAGGCGACCGATATCGAGATACATGCCAAAGAAATCAAAAAGATACGAGATAGGCTTAACGAGATCATAGCAAAGCACACCAATCAAGACATAGAAAAGGTAGCTCGCGATACCGATCGAGATTTCTTCATGTCGGCTGAAGAGGCTCTATCCTATGGGATAGTTGACAAAGTGATAGAAAAACGATAGTTTGTCTTTTGCAAACTCCTTTTCTAAACAAACGAGGGGGCTTAGAGGATGCTCTCTCGTTTGTTTATAAACGGCATTTGGGCTAAACTATCTGTATGAGCGACCGACAGTTTTACGCAATTTCAAGCAAGGAGGAAATATGAGGAAATGCCAAAAAGCAACGACAAGGACATTAAAAAGAAGGGGCTTCGATGTTCCTTCTGCGGGAAGGACCAGGACGAGGTAAAAAAGATAATCACGGGGCCCGGCGTTTGCATATGCAATGAGTGTATTCACCTATGCAATATAATATTGAACGAAGAAAGAGGAATTCTGCATAGCATAGATTGCCACGGGAAGGACTTATCGGATTCCTTCGTGTTGCCAAAGCCAAGCGAGATAAAAGCCTACCTGGATCAATATGTCGTCGGCCAGGAATACGCCAAGAAGGTCCTATCTGTTGCGGTACATAACCATTACAAGCGCATTTTTAAGCTGAAGAAGAATGAGAGTGAAGTGGAAGTCCAGAAAAGCAACATTCTGCTTTTGGGACCAACGGGATGCGGTAAAACTCTGTTAGCCCAAACTTTGGCTCAAATGCTCAACGTGCCCTTTGCCATTGCCGACGCTACAACCCTGACTGAAGCTGGTTACGTAGGAGAAGACGTTGAAAATATCTTGGTAAGATTGCTGCAGAACTGTGATTACGACGTCTCCTTGGCGGAGAGGGGAATAGTTTACATCGACGAAATTGACAAGATAGCCCGCAAGAGCTATTCTCCATCGATCACGCGTGACGTGTCCGGCGAAGGAGTCCAACAGGGTCTTTTGCGTTTGCTCGAAGGCACTGTATCCAACGTTCCTCCTAAGGGAGGAAGGAAACACCCATATCAGGATTTCATCCAAGTCGATACTACCAATATACTTTTCATCTGCGGCGGAGCCTTTGGCGGCATAGAGGACATCATAGCAAGGCGTATTCACAAGAGGACCATCGGCTTTGGCGGAGACATCGTTGGATCAAAGCAAAAGGCATCCTGGGATATCTTAAAGGAGATACAACCCGATGACCTCATGAAATATGGGTTTATTCCGGAATTTATAGGCAGGTTGCCGGTAATTGTTCCGCTGGAAGGTCTGGACAAAAACGCTCTTGTACATATCCTGCAAGAACCCAAGAACTCTTTGGTAAGGCAATACAAGGAGTTGTTCAGCTATGAAGACGTTGATCTGGAGTTCACCGACGAGGCCTTGCTGGCAATAGCCCGCGTGGCACAGGAAAGAAACACTGGGGCAAGGGGTCTTAGGTCAATAATGGAGAAGCTAATGCTCGACATCATGTACGATCTGCCCAATATCGCAAGCGAGATCGCCAAGGTGAGGATCACCGAGGAGTGCGTCTTAAAGGGAGCATCTCCAATATATATTTCCAGGGACGAAGAAGTAGCCTAGCGTTATTTGATATAAAAACTTAAGTTATAAGGGGAGACCGTTATAAAATGCGCGCTGACGACATGCCTCTTTCAAAGGAATATGAACCTGATGAATTGGAACAAAGGTGGTATGAGTGGTGGCTAAAGCGTGGGTTATTTCATGCTGAAGTGGACGAGGAAAAGGAACCTTTCAGCATGGTCATTCCGCCTCCAAACGTCACTGGATCGCTTCATATGGGCCATGCTCTGAACAACACATTACAGGATATAGTTTGTCGTTATAAGCGCATGAGAGGGTTTAACGTCCTGTGGATCCCGGGGACCGATCATGCAGGCATAGCCACGCAGAATGTAGTTGAACGGGAGTTGGCCAAAAGCGGGATTCAAAGGAAGGACATGACCAGAGAGGCTTTCCTTGAAAAGGTATGGGAGTGGAAAAGCGAATACGGCGGCAGGATCATCTCGCAGCTTAAAAGGCTTGGTGCATCCTGTGATTGGTCAAGAGAACGCTTTACCATGGATGAGGGGCTATCAAGGGCAGTCAGGTGCGTGTTTGTTCGCCTCTACGAAGAGGGCCTCATATATAAGGGCAAATACATAATCAATTGGTGTCCTCGTTGCCATACGGCGCTATCCGACTTAGAAGTTGAACATGCTCTGGAAAAGGGAAAACTTTACTACGTAGCCTACCCAATAGAAGGAGAGACCGGATTTGTCGTCGTGGCCACAACGCGGCCTGAGACTATATTGGGAGATGTCGCCATCGCGGTGCACCCAGACGACCCCAATAACTCAAAATTTGTGGGCAAAAGGGTTAAGGTCCCAATGGTCGACAGAATCATCCCCGTCATCGAGGATGAGATGGTCGATCCGTCTTTTGGTACGGGAATGGTCAAGATAACCCCGGCTCACGATCCTAATGACTTTTTGGTGGGACAGCGGCACGGCCTGGAGCCCATTCAAGTGATAGATGCAGACGGTTTCATGAACGAAAATGCCGGCCGCTACAGGGGAATGAGCAGGTTCCAGGCAAGAGAAGCGATCGTCAAGGATATCGAGGCAGCGGGCTTGCTTGTCAAAATCGAAGAGCATGAACATGCCGTAGGACATTGCTACAGATGCAACACAGTCCTGGAGCCCTTCCTGTCGGAACAGTGGTTCGTGCGCACCGAGCCCTTGGCGAAAAAGGCCATTGAGGTGGTAAGAGAGGGAAAAATCCGTTGGATTCCTGAACGCTGGGTAAACACCTATTACCAATGGATGGAAAACATCAGGGACTGGTGTATTTCAAGACAACTTTGGTGGGGACACAGAATTCCCGCTTGGACGTGTAAGGATTGTGGCCACATAACCGTATCGGAGGAAGATCCGACGAAGTGCGGGAAGTGCGGTTCCGGTAATATCGTCCAAGATGAAGATGTGCTTGATACCTGGTTTTCAAGTGCCCTTTGGCCCTTTTCCACTATGGGGTGGCCCGAAGATACGCCCGAACTGAGATATTTTTATCCCACGTCGCTTTTGGTGACCGGCTTTGACATCATCTTTTTCTGGGTAGCCAGAATGATAATGATGGGACTCAAGTTCATGGGAGACGTACCCTTTAAGGATGTCTACATCCATGCCCTAGTTCGCGATGAAAAGGGCCAAAAGATGAGCAAATCTAAGGGCAACGTAATAGATCCCCTTGATGTCATAGCTAAATATGGAGCCGACTCACTGAGGTTTACGCTGTCGTCTTTGACCGTACAGGGGCGCGATATTTACCTGAGCACGCAGAAGATCGAATCCTACAGGCACTTCATGAACAAGATCTGGAATGCCGGGCGCTTTGCGTTAATGAACCTGGGAGGTTTTAACCTAGATAAAAGCCATTCTGTAAAGTCGGAAGATAATTTGAGGTTGCACGACAAGTGGATTCTTTTACGCATAAACCAGGTCGTTAAAGAAACGACAGAGCTTCTTGAAGGTTATTTCTTTGGCGAGGCAAGCAGATTGCTTTATGACTTTGTATGGGGTGAACTGTGCGACTGGTACATCGAGATGGCAAAGCCTGCATTAAAGGGAGACGAAGGAGATCGCAGAAAAACTGCTTCGCAGCAAGTGCTTGGCTACGTCTTTAGGAAGACGCTTTTGCTCCTTCATCCTTTCATTCCCTTCATAACGGAGGAGCTATGGCATGCCTTTGGTTTTAGCGTCGATTCGATAGAAGAAGAGCCATGGCCGTCTGCAGAAGATCTGTTCGATGAGACGACGAAGGCATCTATAGAAAATGAGATGTACATACTACAAGAGACAATTAGATCGATAAGAAACTTGCGAGCGGAAGCCAATCTGGCTCCCCAAATGGTCGTACCGCATGTGGTGTTTAGTCCCACCAGCGCGGAGGCTGAAGATATAATCGCCCGAAATGAGGACATGATAAAATTCATGACCAAGGTGGGTCATATAAACGTGAACAGGACGAGACCGGGACATTCTTTGGTATCAGTCCTTCCGTGGGGTAATATATACCTTGTTGTGGGTGAAATCATTGACATACCGTCAGAGATAGAAAGATTAAAGAAGGAAAGAGAGAGCTTGTTGGCAGAGGAACAAAAGAGCTTATCCAAGTTGTCCAACGAGTCCTTCCTCCAAAGAGCTCCTAAAGAGGTCGTGGAAAAAGAACAGGAGCGCTTGAAAAAGGCACGAGAAAGAATAAAGAGGATAAACGAAAATATAGCCTCACTTGAGGAAAATTAGAGGAGAACAAAGGAACTCAAATGATCGACAAAGATTATGCGAGTTACGACCTGATGGAGCAGGATATATCTGTAGTAGCGAGCCCGGGCATACGCCCGGGCTTATCACGGATGGCTAAATGTTTAAAATTGCTTGGCAATCCGCAGGATAAATTTAAGGCCGTCCACGTGTTAGGTACCAATGGTAAGGGTTCAACGGCCTCGAGCCTTGCGAGCATTCTGACGGCTTCCGGCTTAAAGACGGCTTTATACACTAGCCCTCATCTGATACACATGGGCGAACGATTGCGCATAGACGGTTTCCTGGTGGAGCAAAACAAATGGCAGGAAGCGTGGGAAGAGGTTAAATCGATAATTAAAGATAACTTCGCGGCCGAAGATCGGCCCACGGCCTTTGAACTCATCACTGCCGTATGTTTTTTGATAATGGCTCGTGAAAATGTCGATGTGGCGGTTGTAGAGGCAGGCATGGGCGGAAGGCTTGATGCAACAAACTTGCTTGGGAATGTGGCATTATCCCTTTTTACTACTATTTCCCTGGATCATACCAGCTACCTGGGCACCACTCCCTCTCAAATAGCTCATGAAAAGTTTGCCGTGATAAGGCCTGGGGCAAAGGCCCTTTACATGGGAGGCCCCGATGATGTAGAAGATGTGTTCATTGCCAGATGCATGAAAATGGTAGCGGAAGGCCATATCTTTTCGCGGGAATGTGTTGTAAGGCCTCGGCATCTGTCCTTGGACGGCGTAGTGTATGATCTGTGGACCTCTCGCGGCAACTGCTTTTGCGCGCTGGAGACCAGGTTGGCTGGAGCGTATCAAACGCAAAATACTGCCTTGGCTGCCTTTGGTGCCGTGCTTTTATCCGAAAATGTCTTTCCTTCAATAAACAGAAAATCTATAAGAGATGGACTGCTTTCGGCGCGTTGGCCCGGTCGGTTTGAGGTGATCAGGCTTAACGGAAAGACCGTCATACTTGACGGTGCGCATAATCCGGATGGCATGAAGGCCTTGGCCGTCTCGCTAAAATCTGCGTTGCCGGCCAAAGAAGACGTCGTTATCCTTATGGCTATGATGAAGGACAAGGACATAGAAGGTGCTTTGGAGAAATTGGAAGGTTTGTCGATAAGGAAGATAATCTGTACTCAGGTGCCGGGATTGCAGAGGAGTAAACAGGCGCAGGAGCTGGCGATTATCGTCCAAGAGGTATTTCCAAGGTCGATTGTTGCGATCGAACCGGAATTGCAAAGGGCCCTGGATGAAGCCACGAAAGACAATGGCTTCATCGTGATTTGCGGTAGTCTATACCTGATTGGCGCCATAAAGAAGATCATGGGCTCATAAAATATTACGCTGGTAAGGCCAAAAAAATGAAAGTGTAAGTGATAATAATTAATGGGAGCTTATACGCGGATCTGACGACAAGAGGTGAATGAAGGCATGAATCCATTGCGTGTGGGCGTTGTTGGAGTAGGTCATCTGGGATATCATCACGCGAGGATATACACTGAGCTTCTGGAGACAAAATTGGTAGGCATCATGGATACGGATGAGGAAAGGGCTGCCTCCGTAGGAGAGACCTTGCAGGTTCCGTATTATACAGACTTAGAGGAGTTTCTGAAAAAAGCCCATCCGGATGCCTTAAGTATCGTGGTGCCCACGGTAGCGCATTACGAAGTTGCAAAGAGCGTTATGGAGAAAAACATACACGTGCTCATCGAGAAACCGGTGACGAAGACCGTCGATGAGGCAGAAGAGTTGCTAAAGATAGCTGCCAAGAGAAACTTAGTGCTTCAAGTCGGCCATATAGAGCGCTTCAACAGTGCAGTACAATATGTTAGAGGCATCTGCAATCCGCCCCTTTACATTCAAACTAGAAGGCTGGGGCCCTTTTCTCCAAGAATCGCTGACGTAGGCGTTGTCCTGGACCTAATGATACACGACATCGACATAATTTTATCGTTAGTTGGCTCTGAGATTAGGGAGATCTCCGCATATGGACGTTCCGTATACACGGAGCATGAAGACATCGCATCGGCACATTTGACCTTTGCTAACGGCACTATCTCGCATATATTGGTGAGCAGGGTCTCGGAAAAAAGGCTGAGAACCCTTGAGATAATGGAGAAGGAGCGCTACATAACGCTAAATTACGAAACTCAAGATGTGTCGATCCACAGATGCATCAGGGATAACGGCATGGGCTTAATGGAAGTGATAGAACACCCAGTGTTTCCCAAACACGAACCTCTCAAGATGGAGTTGCAGCATTTCATATCGTGCGTAAGAGAGGGCAGGCAGCCAATGGTTGGGATAGCCGACGGCAAAAGAGCTCTCGAGGTGGCCGTAGAGGTGTTAAGACAGATTCATAAAAATAAGCTGGCAGATTTTCAGGGAAACATCGAAACGTTGCTCTAAAATTAATTGACCTTCACGTCTTTATCAATTGATGATGCTGCATTTAATGTTGACGCTTAGTATTGTAGAATAGAGGGAGAAAAAGCTCCCTCTATTTTTTTATGAGGTGATGCGACCTTGGCGAAGGACATAAGAAAACACAGAGACAACTTAGCCAATCAAATCATTCTTTTGCTCATAGTCATAATAGCTACCCTATCGCTGGTTATTATTGCATGCACTTATCACAGGCCTGATAGGATTTTCATGGATAATGTAATATTGAAATTGATATATGAAAGACATTCCGGCGCAGCACATTGAGTTTGGGGTGCAGGATATGTCTTTGTTGCATTCGATACCTGACGTCAACGTTCAAGCTTTAGTGGCAATCGCACTGTTTGCCATTGCCCTACTTGTTGCAAGGATCATCAATAACATCAACTCGAAGAAATGGCCGGGAGGGGTGCTTTGGGTCTTATACCTTCGAGTTTTGTTGGGTTTTTTGCTTGCCGCTTCCGTGGTCTTGGGATTTTATGCCTTCGCAGGAATTAGTATATTGAGGTAAGATCGGGTTCGCGATTGTTATTCAACGCCATGTATGGGGTGATATGATGCAAAAGATCGCAATCCTTGCGGTTTTGTTCTTTGTTTTGGCATCGTCGGTGCATGCAGAAACTGGCACACTATATACCTTGCCACAGGCAAACAAAATAGAGGCCGAGCGGCATATGATGGTAGCTCGGCGACATTTTTTAAGTCGGGATTACTTTGGGTGTCTCGAGGAACTGGAATTAGCTCAGAAAGATGACATATATCTAGTGAGCACTTATCTGTTAAGGGCTTTATGTCAGAGGCGTTTGGGCATGTGGGGCGATGCTTTGACGTCCATACATTATTATTTGGAAGTTGCCAGTGCTGACGTACGTGCTAAATTAATTGAAGGTCAGATAGTAAAGGAAAGGGATCTTTTAAAGGAAATCCTGTCCGGCAGGATTGAGGTAGCATCAACTCAGGCCTACAAACAACCTCTTTCGTTGTTTTTTAACCTTCCCTTGGGCGCAAAGCCCCGAGCGAAAGCCATAGGAAAGGCAAGTTGTCTTGAGGGAAGGTCTTGGATTTCTGACACAGAAGGCAACAGGATCTTTTTGATAAAAAAGGACGAAAAGCCCTATGTCTTCGACATCGAAAAGCCGGTGGCTGCTGTGCCTTTAAGTTCAAACGAACTCATCGTAGCGACCAGGAACGGACAAATATACAGGGCGACTTTGACCGAAAAGGATAAGAGGACTAAGGATTTGAGCTTAGAAAAGTTGACCGAAATTCCTTCGATCCTATCTGATGCTGTTATTATCGGAAGAAAAATTTTACTTGTGAGCGATGCGGCGGACGGCAAGCTAGTTTATCTTGACACGGATACAGGAAAGGTCCTTGGCGATTGGAGACCGAATGACAAATCCCGCTTTGAGCCTTTGGCATTATCTTACGGTGGTTATTTGGTAGCTATTGTGGACAGGGGATCTAATTCTCTAATCGTCATGGACCCGTGGTCAAAAAAGGTCGTCTTTCAGGGTCAGGCAGATATGTTAAGGGACGTGGAATGGGTTTCGCCGGCGAAATGTTTTGCGTTAGGAGAGGATGGATCGTTATACGAAGCAAATGTTAAGGGCGGCTCTTTCAATAAGATCATCGATGGGAAGCTGACGAATTGCTGGTGCCTGACTCGAAACGACAATGAAATAATGGCCTTCGATGCGGCTTTGGACAACGTTTTCTGGATAAAGCAGACGTTTAAACAGGAAGATCTGACAGCCTTCGCCAATCTTCATATGATGCAAAAGGACTTAAATAACGGTACTTTAAGCCTAAAGTCAAACCTATACGTTCCTGTTGTGGCCGATCTAAATTTCGAGGTACCGTCGATCAAGGCAGGTTTTGGTAAAATCCTTCTGGCAAGCAGATGGGAAGAGGATGCATATGTCAACCGAGGTTTGCTCTATGAGGTCTCGTCGATGAAAAGCTACGATGTTTTTTTAAGGGACATGTACAACGCCGGAGAGAAGTGGCCTTCGAGGATTGTCTTAGAGCAGAACCCTTCGCTTTCTGGAATAAGTGATGATTTTGTGCTAATGTTGGCAGGGTTATGCCTTAGAGAGGGAATAGCTGTCGATCTATATCTAAAGGATGGGCCCTTACCCCTTAGCCTGACGATGCTTTCGCACATGTCGGGAGGGAAGATCATGTTCTCTCCGCCATTGCAAAGTGAGGTCCCAGGCTTGGCTGGGCTTGCAGGGAAAATATCGGTTGAACTGCCGGAGAGAAAGGTTTTGTTTAAGGAAATCGCATTTGAGCCTCTGTTGGCCATTTTTGGAAACGTTGACGGCATACCCTTTAGGGATTGGGTCCCCATAGATTTTTTGCCGGATATCGATCAACATAAGTGATTGGAGGATTGTCAATGGATTTTCTGGTGCAGAAGGCATTGGATGGAGATCATCGGTCTATAGCAAGGTTAATTTCTTTAGTCGAGAATGAGTCTCCCTTCGCAAGCCAGATAATGGCGCATTTGTATGCATATACGGGAAAGGCTCATATAATAGGCGTTACGGGAAGTCCAGGTGCCGGCAAAAGCACCCTTCTTGATAAGCTTATAAGTAGTTTCAAGGGCATGGGCAAAAAAATAGGCGTAATAGCTGTAGATCCGACAAGCCCCTTTAGCGGGGGTGCTATATTGGGTGATAGGCTTAGGATGCAGGACCACGCCTTGGACACTGACGTCTTTATAAGGAGCATGGGCACGAGAGGATCGCTTGGCGGACTTAGCAGGGCAGCATATGAAGCCGCCATGATACTCGATGCCTGCGGTAAAGACGTCATATTTATCGAGACCGTTGGTGTGGGGCAATCAGAGGTGGACATAGTCAAGATAGCCGATACCGTATGCCTGCTTTTGGTCCCCGGCATGGGTGACGACGTTCAGGTTATGAAAGCAGGTATAATGGAGATAGCGGATATATTTGTGATAAACAAGGCTGATCGGGATGGCGCAGACAGGCTGGCAGCTGAGGTGAACATAATGCTTGATCTTTACGGAAAAAAGGCATGGAGACCGCCTGTCATCAAGACAATTGCGGAGACCGGGGAGGGCATAGACGAGCTTTCGAAGGCCTTGCTTGACCATAGACAATACCTTTCCAAGAGCGACGAAGGCAAAAAGAGGTTTTATTCGAGGATAAAGATGGAAGTCGAAGAAATCCTAAAGCGCGAAATTGCTAAGGTAGTTGAGGAAAGATGGAAGGAATGTTGCAATGATGAACTGATTAGCGCCCTTTGCGCCAAACAGATCGATCCATACACAGTGGCAGGCAGAATTCTAGGCGATATATTTTCAAGGGGGTAATAATGTGAAAATAGTCCTCGGAGCTGATCATGCCGGCTGTATCTTAAAAAATGCAGCCAAGGAATATCTCGTCCAAAAGGGGATAGAGGTGCTTGACCTCGGGACCGATTCCCAAAACGATCCTGTAGATTATCCGGACATCGGGTTAAAGGCGGCCGAAATGGTGGCATGTGGTCAATGTGATCGGGGCATCCTGTCTTGCGGAACCGGTATAGGCATGTCGATTGCGGCCAACAAGGTCAAGGGAGCATACGCAGCTCTTTGTACAGACACATTCATGGCAAAGATGAGTCGCCTGCACAACAATTCCAACATCCTAGTCCTGGGCGGCAGAACCACTGGCCCAAAAGAAGCCTTGGAGATAATAGAAACTTGGTTGAATACCCCATTTGAAGGCGGCAGGCATGCAAGAAGAATAGAGAAGATAAGGGCGTACGAAGAAAGGGCCTTTTCAAATGACAGGAACATCTCTGGTGGGCGGGTGGTCATCATGGATCACCCGCTGATACAGCATAAACTTGGGATTGTTAGGAATGCCCAAACAAGCGTAAAAGAGTTTAGAGAGCTTGTAGAAGAGATAGCGGGCCTTATGGTATACGAGATAACAAGGTGCTTGCCGGTAGAGGAGATCGAGGTTGAGACGCCGCTTGCAAAAACGCATGCAAAGACGATTGCCGGTAAAAAAATGGCCGTGGTCCCTGTGCTGCGCGCAGGCCTTGGGATGATTCAAGGGATACTAAAGCTCATTCCCAACGCAAAAGTTGGACACATCGGGGTTTACAGGGATCCCAATACGCTTCAGCCGGTCGAGTATTATTGTAAACTTCCAGGCGATATTGAGGAAAGGGACGTATTTATAGTTGACCCGATGCTAGCAACTGGAGGTTCCTCGGCATTGGCCATAGACCTCGTTAAAAGGCGTGGTGGGAAAAAAGTGACCCTGGTATGCCTTATAGCTGCTCCGGAGGGCTTGAGCAAGGTGCGGGAAGCCCACCCCGATGTGGATATCTATATGGCGGCGCTTGACGAGCGCTTGGACGAACATGGCTACATAGTGCCAGGATTAGGTGACGCCGGCGACAGATTGTTCGGAACAAAATGATGCATCATGACCATGAGTGGGATGATAATATTCGGGCTTTTCGCATTTATATGGGGATGGGCGGTAACTAAGATCTCCATCCCCCTTTCTTTCAGGTATCAAATTCTCGACGTTCCCGAAAAAAGAAAGCTCCATAGGGAGATTACCCCCCGAGGGGGAGGTATCGTGCTATGGAGCGGGGTACTTTTATTCGTGCTCTTTTATAGGGATTATATGGATATGAATTTAACGCTTTTTGCTTGGTGTGCGAGCGCTATATTCATGGTCGGATACCTGGATGACATGAAAAGCCTGGCGCCTACCGTGAGGCTGATCCTACATTTGATCGCTTCGACAGTGGCCTTGCTCCCGCTGTATAGAAGCGGCAGCCTGCCGGTGTGGGGGTGGCTTGTCGCATCTCTATGGACAGCTTCGATGATCAGTGCCTATAACATGATTGACGGCATGAATGGTTTAGTGCTTAGCATATTTGCCGTAAGTTCCTGTATATTTCTTTTCGCCTTCAAAAATGTCTTTTGGGCCTTTGGCATTGGAATAACGCTTGGAATTTTGCCCTGGAACTACCCGAGAGCGAGGACATTTTTAGGAGACGGGGGAAGCACGCTGCTTGGGTTTACGCACGCTTGCCTGCTTTTATATTGTCTTTTTTGGTCAGACGTGTTGGATAAATCATTTGTTCCTTTCTGCGTCTTCCTGGCCCTGGCCGGCGGGATTCCTTTCTTGGATATGTCTTTGGCGATAATAAGAAGAACTGCCAAGGGAGTCTCTCCTTTTTACCCTGATAAGGAGCACATTCACCATCGCCTGATACGAAGAGGGCTGCCAACTTTATTCGTATTGGGGATAATGTCTTCTTTGCATGCTATCCTCGTTTTGCTGGGTTTAAAAATCTTTTAGACCTTATCCGGTTACAGCTATCACGACAGCAGTTGGAGGTTATGGCAATGTCAACGATTTGTTGTATTATAGGCACTCGTCCTGAGGCCATCAAGATGGCTCCCGTGATATTGAAGTTGAAAGAGCGCGGACTAAGTTGCTTTGTGCTGGCAACAGGGCAACATACCGACCTTTTAACTCAAGCCTTAAGGACGTTTAATATTATGCCCGATAGAGACTTATCCATAATGCGCGAGAGACAAAGTCTAGATTACATAACTTCGGCGGTACTGACAAAGGCGGGTGAGGCATTAGATGATGTGAAGCCCAAAGTAGTATTGGTCCATGGCGATACGACGACGACGTTTGCCTCCGCGTTGGCCTCCTTTTACAGAAAGATCCCTGTCGGACACGTAGAAGCTGGCCTAAGGAGCGGGAACCTATACCTTCCCTTTCCGGAGGAGGCTAATCGGATCATGGTAGATAAATTGGCCACCTTTTGGTTTGCGCCAACGGAGATAGCGAAAAACAATCTTCTAAAGGAGGGTTGCGATCCATCCAGAATCTGGGTGACCGGCAACACCGTCGTGGATGCCTTGATGATGGTCAAGGGGCTAAAGGGAGAGCCCGAATTTTTGAAAGAAAAATTGCCTCCCCATGTGCCGCTTTTGTTGGTTACGGTTCACAGAAGGGAATCTTGGGGCAAGCCCCTTGAGTCAGTCTGTGAGGCTTTGATCGAAATACTGAAGTCATTCCCAAGGCTTTGGATTATAATACCCATGCATAAAAACCCGCTAGTTAGAGAAACATGGCAGAGATATTTAAGTGACATCCCAAACGTCATCCTTTGCGATGCATTGGAATATGATGATTTCGTTTGGATCATGAACAGAAGTACCTTGATATTGACCGACAGCGGTGGCATCCAGGAGGAGGCTGCAACTTTAAAAAAGCCGGTTTTGATACTTAGAGATGTCACGGAAAGGCCTGAAGCTTTAAGTGAAGGCACGGCTCTGCTTGCAGGAAGAGAGCCTTCGAAGATAGTAGAACTTGCCCTTAAGGTCTTGCTAGACGACGATTTTAGGGAAAGACTTCTATCAAAATCAAGCTCTCCCTTCGGCGAGGGAAGGGCTGCTGAAACTATAGTCGATATATTGATGCAATACTTGAACGCAAACGAACATTGCCTCGGGGAGTGAAAGAAGATGAAGGGAAATTCAGAATCAAATTTTATAAGGATAAAGGGAGGCACTTTACTAAAAGGCGAGGTAAAGGCCCAAGGATCGAAAAACGCGGCTCTGCCTATAATGGCTGCTGCATTGTTGTTGCGCGATGGCAAGGTTCATCTCCGCAACGTACCGAAGCTGCTGGATATACACACCATGAGCGAACTTCTCATCGGCTTGGGCGCTAAAGTTTACCGTGACGATCACAACATGACCATAGAAGTTTCTGGCGAGCTTGCCTGGGAGACGCCCGCATCGCTTGTAAGGAAGATGAGGGCCTCTTCGCTTGTCTTAGGTCCGCTTCTTGCTCGTTGCGGCAAGGTGGTGTTGCCCCTTCCTGGCGGGTGTGCCATCGGCAGCAGGCCGATGGACCTTCATTTTAAGGGACTATCCAAGATGGGTGCACAAATAGAGTTGGATAAGGGTGCCGTAACGGCGCGCGCCGATAGGCTTGTGGGCACCAGAATATACCTCGATTTTCCGTCGGTGGGTGCCACCGAAAATCTGCTCATGGCGGCCGTGCTGGCCGAAGGCGAGACGCTGATAGAAAATGCCGCCAGGGAGCCCGAAATTGACAACCTGGTTTGTGCCTTAAAGGTTATGGGTGCCTCCATAGAGGGTGAGGGCACAGGAATCCTTCGGATAAAGGGCAAGGGAGAACTAAGACCTGCATCGGTAGACATAATACCCGATCGCATCGAAGCTGCCACGTATCTTTTGGCGGGCGTAATAACGCAGGGAGATATAACGGTTAAAGGAGTAATTCCAGAGCATTTAAATGCATTGCTCGCCAAACTAGACGAGGCCGGAATTGAAGTTATAAACAGCGGGAACGCCCTTCGCGTTGCCAATCCTAGACGTCCCAAGGGCATAACGCTTAAAACCATGCCCTACCCCGGTTTTTCTACGGACCTACAGCCGCAAATGATGTCAGTCCTTTCTCTTGCTGAAGGGACGAGCATAATACATGAGACCATATTTGAATCGCGGTTCCTCCATGCAAGCGAGCTTCAAAAGATGGGTGCTCAAATCGAGCTTCAGGGCAATACTGCAATAGTTCATGGCCAAAAGAACTTAATTGGTGCAGAGGTCTACGCTACGGACTTGCGTGGAGGTGCAGCCTTAGTGCTGGCTGGTTTGGCTGCGGAAGGAGAAACGGTAATTTACGATACCCATCACCTTAAGAGGGGTTATGAAGATATGGTAGAAAAATTGATACCCCTTGGAGCGCAGATACGCGAAGAGGTTGGAGAACCCCAAGGCAAATAATGATTAACGATGGGAGATGCGATCATGTGGTTAGAAAATTTTATACGTAAATCAATAATGGATGTAGAGCCATATAAGCCCGGGAAATCTATTGGAGAGCTCAAAAGGGAGTTGGGGCTTAGCCATGTCGTGCGACTTTGCTCTAATGAAAACCCTTGGCCGCTTCCCGAAAGCGTCGTAAAGGCCATACAGGATGCCTCGCGCGAAGTTAACCGCTATCCCGACGCAGAGGCCTATTCCCTTAGAAAGGCCATAGCAAAAAAGTTGGGAGTTTCCGTTCAAGAGGTCATCGTCGGAGCGGGCACAGAAGGGGTTACTTTTGCCCTTTTTCAGGCGCTGCTGGAGGAAGACGACGAGGTTGTAATCCTGAAGCCCACATACCCGCTTTATAAACTTGCCACGCTGGCCTGTGGGAGCAAATGCATAGAGGTTCCGGTAGACCACGATTTCAGGGTAAGCGTGACAAGCTTGATGGACGCCTGTACGGACAATACCAAATTGTTGGTCTTGTGCGATCCAAACAATCCGACGGGATTATTTTTGCCGCGTCACGACTTATTGACGCTTTCTGCCTTTTTGAACAGACGAAACATACTGCTGGTCGTCGATGAGGCATACGCCGAATTCGTGACGGATCCGGAATATCTATCCGGAATAGAGCTGTTCCATCAGATTGGCAACGTCGTCATCTTGAGGACCTTTTCTAAGATATACGGTCTTGCCGGATTGAGGGTTGGATATGGTATCGTCCCTAAGCCTATCACAAAGGCATACGAAAAGGTGAGGCGCGTCTTCGATGTCAACTCCATAGCGCAGGCAGCTGCCATCGCTGCTTTAAAAGAAGATGACTACATTCAGGACATCAGAGAGAAGACGTTGCTGGAGAAGGAAAAGGTTACTAGGGCACTTATAAACATGGGGATGGAAGTAAGGGATACGTTTACGAACTTCATTTTAGTGAAGGTGGATGACGAACAGGGGATGTACGATGGACTGCTTAAAGAGGGAATAATCGTGCGCCCTGCAAGCGACTTGGGCTTAAATGGTTTCCTGCGGGTTTCGATCGGATTGCCCGAGGAGAACGAGCAACTTATAAGCACTTTAAGAAAGCTGATGAGACGACTTGGCAGGCGAATTTAAGGTACTGGCCTTCGTCGGGCCGGCGGGCACCGGCAAAAGCCAGAGGACTCATTTTATAGCGCGGCAGTTTGGCGCAAACTACATAATCGATGATGGTCTTCTTATTAAAGACGGAAAGATCGTATGCGGGAAGAGCGCAAAGACCGAGCAGAACCAGGTCAGGGCCATAAGAAGGGCCTTGTTTGAGTTTCCCGATCATAGAGATCAGGTCAAAAGGGTCCTTGAAAAAGCTGCACCTTGCACCATTCTCATAGTTGCTACCTCCCCCGGAATGGCTGTTAAAATATGTAGACAACTGTCACTTCCCGAGCCGGAACGCTACATTTACATTGAAGAAGTAGCAACCAGAGAGGAAATCGAGCAGGCGCTGAGGGAGCGTCACACTAAAAAACAGCATGTGATCCCCGTTGCTTACGTGCAGGTAAGGCGGAACTTTGCAGGCAAGGTCGTCGGACGCCTTAAGACTTTTTGGTCGGCACGCGTGCGCAGCGGTTTGGACGATGCCGAAAAGACTATTGTAAGGCCGCCTTTTAGCTATTACGGCCAGGTAGAAATAGGCCCTTATGCGATAGAGCAGATAGTTAGACACGTGGCCTCGTTAGTGACTCAGGTTGACGAGGTGAAAGATGTCAAGGTAAAGACGGAAGAAGAAGGGGTCGTTTCCGTTAACGTCTCGATAGTAGTTACTGCCGGCAAATATACCTTCATGGAGGTAGGAAACAAGGTCCAACGAAGGATATTTGCCGTTTTGCCCTTTTTGACAGGTTTGGACCTGAATGAAATCAACGTATTGATCGGAGGATGGAAGAGGAACAATGACTGAGATTCTTTATTCTCTGACCGAAGAAGAAATCAAGCGCGAGATTGACAAAACGTGGACGGCGATAGAAGAAAAGGTAAGGAAATGCCAGAAGTGTCCTCTATGTGAAAGCAGAACCCAAAGCGTCTTTGGCGAAGGAGCCAAAAACACAGAGCTGATGTTCGTGGGCGAAGGCCCTGGTGCAGAGGAAGATGCTCAGGGGCTGCCCTTTGTGGGTCGCGCCGGACAGCTGCTAAACCAGATCTTTACGGCTGCCGGGATCAAAAGAGAAGAGGTATATATAACCAACGTCGTCAAGTGTCGTCCACCTCAAAATAGGGTGCCAACGATAGAGGAATGTGCAGCCTGCAACGATTACCTCTTTGCCCAAATCTCACTAGTTCAGCCTAAGATCCTGGTGACCCTGGGGAATACACCGACTAAATGGCTGCTTAAGACCACCCATGAGGGCATCACTCAGCTTAGGGGCAAGTGGTTCGATTGGTACGGCATTAAACTCATGCCCATGTTTCATCCCAGTTACTTACTAAGAAATCAGTCGCGCAAGGTGGGAAGCCCAAGGCATCTGACATGGCAGGATATACAGGAGGTAAAGGCCCAGTGGGACAAGGTAAGGCAAACGAGGTAGAAAATGAGGTAGAAATAATACCTGCTCACGTTGCCATCATAATGGATGGCAACGGAAGATGGGCGAGACAAAGGCATTTACCAAGGATAATGGGGCATTACGCCGGAGTCAAGGCTGTTGAAAGGACCGTCATTGCGGCGACAAATATAGGAATACGATATCTTTCTCTATTTGCCTTTTCCACAGAAAACTGGAAACGCCCTAAAGGCGAAGTGTTGGGCTTGTTTGGCTTGTTCAGATATTACATAAAATGTAAAGTCAAGAAGCTAAAAGAGGAAAATATACGCCTGCGTTTCTCGGGTCGCACAAATTTACTGCCCGAAGATTTGCAGGACTTGATCCTCTGGGCGCAGGACGAGACCGAAAAGGGAAATAGAATGGATTTAGTCGTATGTCTTAACTACGGAGGCAGGCAGGAAATAATAGATGCAGTTAACAGGATTTTGGATACAGACCCTGAAACCAGACCAAAGCAGATCGATGAAGAAAGCTTTAGGTCTTACCTTTACCTCCCCGACCTTCCGGATCCTGACCTTATTATAAGGACCAGTGGAGAAAAGAGGATCAGCAATTTTTGGCTGTGGCAATCTTCGTACAGTGAACTTTACTTCACTGACGTCCTTTGGCCCGATTTCGATGAAGTCAGGCTAAGGGAGGCCGTGGAGGAATATCAAAGAAGAGAGAGACGATACGGAGGGATTTAAAACCCCAATGAGCGAACTTCGGACTCGCGCTATAAGTGGTGCTGTCATAGTAATTTGCATACTTACGGGGATTTATATAGGAGGCTACCTTTGGCTTGTTTTGTCTTCAGTCATTGCCTTGGCATCGCTATGGGAATACTATGATCTATTTTCACGCTTCGGTCACATATCGAAGGGCATAGGATTGATAGCTGGAGCATTGATGTTGTATATGTCCTCCAAGGGGGCGTCTTTTTCTGCCGTCATCGCATTATTGATCCTACAATCCTACGTTGTCTTATCGATAGAAACATTAAGAAAGGTTGCCCATAATAAAAGCTCGGGCCTACTGAACATGAGCGGCTTATTGAGTGGCCTGGTTTTCGTGGTGCTTCCATGGGTATTTTTAGTGGTGCTCAGACAAAGGCCCTTCGGGGAAAAACTGCTATTCTCGTTATTTCTCTGTACGTGGAGCTGTGATGTCTTTGCCTATTTAATAGGAAGGAGTTTCGGCAAAATGCCATTTGCCCGAAACATCAGCCCTAAAAAGACGTTGGAAGGATTCATAGGCGGCTTCATGGGAAGCGTGCTTTGTGCAGGGATCCTTTCCCTTTGCTTTAAAATACCACCCCTACCGTGGATATTGCTTGGAGCATTGATCGGTGTAGCGGGCCAAATAGGGGATTTGTACGAATCCCTCTTTAAAAGGGAAGCGGAGGTCAAAGATAGCGGTAATTTAATACCTGGCCATGGAGGTTTTTTGGACAGGTTTGACAGCATTCTAATTAACTCCACGCTGATATTCCTGGTCTTTGAGGTGATATTAAGTTGAATAAAAAGAGATTGGCGGTCGTTGGAGCTACCGGCTCCATCGGAAGGTCGGCTTTGGATATATGCAGGAGGTTTCCCGAAGCTTTTGAGGTCAGGGCTTTAGCTGTCAGATCAAACCTCAAGGGATTGAAAGCCTTAGAAGGGGAGTTCAAGCCAAAATTTGTGGTAATTTACGAAGAAGCGGCAGCGCGAGATTACGTGCCTCTCTTTGACAGTACAAGGGTTTTAAAAGGAAAAGAGGGGCTAAAATTGCTTGTTCAGGAAGATCTGGATCATATCGTGTTTGCCTCGTCTGGGACAGATGCAATACCTGCCCTCATGATGGCCCTCGCGAGAAAAATGGAAGTATCGCTGGCAAATAAGGAAAGCTTGGTTGTGGGCGGCCCCTGGGTGATGGAGACGGTAGACTCATTTGATCAGTTGCGGCCAATAGACAGCGAGCACAGCGCGATATGGCAATGCCTTTTAGGAGAAAGAAGAGAGGATATCGAGGAGATCGCCTTGACGGCATCGGGTGGTCCTTTTTTACATGCAACTTACGAGGAGATGAAAAACGCAACCCCCGAAATTGCCTTGAAGCATCCAACCTGGAGAATGGGCGCAAAGATCACCATCGATAGTGCGACTTTATTCAATAAAGGACTTGAAATAATAGAGGCATGTTACCTTTTTTCCATGCCCCTTGATAGGGTCAAGGCCGTGGTTCAGCCCGATTCCTTAATTCACGGTTGCGTGCGCTTTTGCGATGGAAGCTCCAAATTGCTCTTAAGCAAACCGGACATGAGAATCCCAATTTCCTTTGCATTGTCATACCCTAGGCGATTGAGGCTAGACGAGGCGTTTCATCGTCCGCAGATTACCGAATGGAAAGTTAATTTTTTGAAAATAGACGAAGAGAAATTTCCCTGCTATGGCCTAGCCAGGCGGGCATTGCAGATGGGCAATGCCTACCCTCCAATATTGGTTGGCGCCGACGAAGCTGCGGTTGAAGCTTTCTTGGGGGGCGTCATCTCCATGGTCGACATCTTCCCCCTGTTGGAAAGGACACTTTTATCCTATAATGGACCGTCAAACCTAAATAGCTTAGAAGAGGCCATTGCACTTGTCGATTTCGGTCGTCGCGAAGCAGGAAGGTTGAGTCGCCTTTTTAGCGAAAGGAGATAAAGAATTTAATGTTTGCTCTAGTTTCTTTCATAATAGTAATCGGAGTCTGTGTAATTTCCCATGAATTTGGCCATTTCTTGTCTGCAAAGTTGCTTGGCGTGCAGGTGCATGAGTTTGCCTTTGGCATGGGACCAGCCATATTCAAACGGAGAAAAAACGAGACCCTTTGGTCGATCAGGATACTCCCCATAGGTGGTTTTGTAAGGCTGGCCGGCATGGGCGAAGCCATCGAGGGGGAGGTTGAGGATCCTCAAAGGAGCTTCAATGCAAAGAGCGCATGGCGCAGATGGTTGATATTGGCTGCCGGTTCTATAGTAAATATACTCCTTGCCGTCATAATAGCGACATTTTTCCTATGGGGGCATGGGGTGCTGGACATGGAACATGCAAGGATCGGCGAGCTCATGCCAGGATATCCCGCACAAGCTATAGGATTGCGCCCCGGGGATACCGTCCTAGCCATAAACGATAAGAAGGTAACCACTTGGCCTGATATGGCATCCACAATCAAGAGCTATGCCGATAAACCTATCACTATCGTCGTAGAGCGTCCTGGGGTAGGGGAGATAACCTTCAAGGATGTATTCCTCAAGCCAGATCCGTCAACGGGTGCATATATTCTAGGTGTCAAGCCTGCTCTGGTAAAGTATGAAGGCATTGCGGCTCTTAATTACTCATTGCGCTACCTTTGGGAGATGACCAAAAACATTTTTAGCTCCATCATTAACTGGCTGTTCGCCGGACAAAAGATCGATGTAACGGGTCCTGTTGGGATAGCCGAGATGGCAGGTGAAGCCGCAAAGAACGGGCTTTGGACGTTTCTGTTCTTCCTGGGGATAATAAATTTAAACCTTGGTTTGTTCAATCTCATACCCTTTCCCGCTTTGGACGGAGGAAGGTTGCTTTTCGTTACTGTGGAGATGATATTTCGTAAGAAAGTGCCTGAATACATCGAGCAGAAAGTGCATTTCATAGGAATGGTCGTATTGCTAGTGTTAATAGCTTTGATCACATGGCAAGACATAACGAGGATATTCAACAGGTGATGGAGATGCAATCTCAAAAAAAGTCGGTGAACATAGGCGGGTTGGAGATAGGAAAAGGTTCACCCATAAGGATAGAAAGCATGCTAAAGACCCCTGTAACGGATATCGATGGGTGTCGGCAAGAGCTGAAGACCCTTAAACTTGAAGGTTGCGAACTGGTTCGGGTGGCCTTCCCGGAAATGAGTTGTCTTCAGTCGCTAAAAGCACTCCTAGAAATTTCGGAAATACCGATTATGGCCGACATTCACTTTGACGCCAAGCTGGCTAAAGCGGCTCTTGAAGCGGGTTGTATGGCCATTAGGATCAACCCTGGCAATATGCCGAAAGGTGGACTTGCAGACGTCGTAAGATTGGCAAAGGAGAAAAAAGCCGTCATAAGGATAGGATCCAACAGCGGTTCGTTGAACAATGTCCAACTGGAACAGGCCATGGGCAATAAAGCTAAAGCCCTATTTATTGCAGTACAAGAACAGGTGAAAATCCTGGAGGATATGGGCTTTGACGACATCATCCTCTCGAGCAAATCTACTTCCATTGCCGAGACGATCAATGCTAACTTGTTAGTCTCAAGGCACTTTCCGCAGTATCCCGTTCACATCGGGATGACGGAGGCTGGGGCAATCCCGGAGGGCCTAATAAAATCGGCAGCAGGGATTTCCTTGCTCTTGATGCAGGGAATAGGCGATACTCTCAGGATAAGCTTATCGGCGCCAGCTAGCGAAGAGGTAAGAGCGGGATATGCCCTGCTTAGGTCTTTGGGCTTAAGAAAAAGGGGTGTCGAGGTGATCTCTTGTCCTGCCTGTGGGAGACGACGTTTGGATGTGTCAAAGCTTGTGGAAGAGATAAGACCTGCATTGAAGGACTTACCCGACGGCACTGTCGTGGCCATTATGGGATGCGAAGTGAACGGCCCGAGGGAGGCCATGGATGCCGACATAGGCGTAGCGGGCACTCCCAATGGAGTTGTGATATTTAAAAAGGGTGAGGTGGTAGGTCATTTGGGAGAAGAGGAGATGGAGAAAATAGGGTCGCTTTTCAAGGATATGCTGTAACGATATATATTGAATTGCTGATATGATAATAAATTATTTAGGGAGGAAGTTATATGGCTCAAATAGTTGATACGAATAGCTTCAGACAGGGAATGATGATAAAATGGGAAGATAGCATATGGGAGATTCTCGATTGCCAGCATCATAAGATGGGGCGTGGCGGGGCAATCGTAAGGACCAAGCTTCGAAACATCTACTCGGGTTCAATCATCGAGACGTCCTTCAGGGCGGGTGAGAGGTTTGAGCGTGTTGTGTTCGACGAGCGAAAGGCCCAGTTCATTTATAAGGAAGGCGACAACTATGTCTTCATGGATATGGAAAGTTATGATCAAATATACGTGCCCAAGTCCGTGCTAGGCGACAAGGCGCTCTATTTGAGCGACAATCTCGAAGTGAGCCTGGAGCTTTACGAAGGAAATATCGTGGGAATAGAACTTCCCAACACCGTTTCCCTGAAGGTAGTTGACACCCCTCCCGGATATAAAGGAGACACGGTATCGGGTGGGGGTAAACCTGCTACGCTAGAGACCGGATTGACGATAACCGTACCTATGTTCGTTGAGGTGGGGGATATCGTTTTGGTGGATACCCGTACCGGGGAATATTTAGAGAGGGATAAGTCCAAGGGGGCGTAGCTCTTGAGCTTGGATGACAGCATTCAAAAACTTAGGGAAGCGTTATCGGATGCCCATTTGCCCGAGTCGAGCATGGTTGCGCAAAAAGCTTTGGTTGACCTCTTTGAAGGCATGCTCCAGGAGATCAGAGCATTGCGTGATAAAATAGAAGCACAAAATAAAAAGTTAGAGGAATTGGCCTCATTCTGTGCCAGGATGGACTCTGAACTGGATGAGCTGGAAGAGGCGGTAGAGGATCTATATGAATATTATGAAGGCGAAGAAGACGAGCAAGACTTCTATGAGTCGGCAATTTGCCCAGAGTGCGACTATACCTTCATGTTCAATCCAAGCCTTTTTGAAGAAGGCGAGATCTTGATATGCCCCAATTGCGGTCGCTTCATCGACCAAGGAAAGTTGAATAAATAGGGAGGGATAGCAAATGATGGAGGAAGAAAAGGAAATGCACATGACCAACCAGGACTATTATCAGAGTTCCGAAACACAGCAGAGCCAAGAACCTGGCATAGAGGAAGCTCAGCCAAAGGGAGAGGTTAAGATATCTGAGGAGGTCATATCTCAGATGGCCATTGAGGCGCTCAAAAGCGTGCCTGGCGTTTTGCCTGCAAGCTCCGGGTTAGTGGCAAACCTGCGTTTGGGGCGGAGGACGTCGAGTGGTGTAAAGATCACTATCGAAGAAGGGGCCCCGAATGAAGTGATCGTCGATACATACATATCCGTGAAATATGGCTTAAGAATCCCTGACATTGCCTGGGACGTTCAAGAGGCCATAAAAAACCAGATTGAAAACTACACAGGCTATACGGTTAAAGCTGTCAACGTGCACGTTCAAGGCATTCACTTCACCGAGAACAAATCTCAAAGTCAAGATCTGATAAATCCATAAATTTGGTATGCCTGCGGGAGTGCTTGCGGCACCTCCCGAGCTTGTGGTAAGAAGGAGTTATATAGGTCATGGAGTTTCATTGGCACAGAAGCAATCAGGGTGATCTATGGCTTTCCAAGGACGCAGTGATAGCTTTAGCGAATACGAGCATGCCGAGCGGATATCGAGCTATCGATGCTTCGCTTTTGGGTGGGGAGGACATCGTCAATGTGGTCATCTCCACACCCTTCAGTATGGGCGAAGAGGACGTAAAGATTGAAAGCGAATTAAAGACAAAGCTGGCTCGTTTATTTGCCCCTTTAGGATTGAAAGTTCAATTGTCATGGGCGTTCAAGGAAGAAGAGAATGTTGATTTTTTAGGTCTGATGAATAAGCTTAAGAAGCGTCCTATATTTTGGGCGTTTTTAGTGGCATTGGTCGCTGGTATATCGCAACTTGGCATAAAAGGCCTAAGCTTGTGCGTACTTTTTGGGATCATTGGATGGGCAGTTGCCAAGGCGGTTATAAGCGGCAAGTTAAACGATCTAATATCGCGCTTATTGAACAAAGGACGTTAGACAGGAGGCAGGCAAACTTGTCTTTGCTACAACAGCAGCGACGAAGGGCTAGAGAAATAGCCTTACAGTTGTTATATGCCTTAGATATGAGAGACGATCAAACCCCTGATGAGGCCATCTCTCTTTTTCCCTCTGAGGGGGAATCCGAGGAAGTCTTGAGATACGCTACTTGGCTGGTAAGGGGTATATGGGAGAAGAGAATAGAGATTGACAACCTCATAAGAATGCATATAACGGGCTGGCGTCCTGAGCGGATGGTCACTGTAGACCTGGAGGCTATAAGGTTAGCTCTTTTTGAGGGCCTATACAGCAAGATTGTGCCCATACCCGTAGCGATTTCTGAAGCAATAGAGCTGGCCAAGCGTTTCGGCACGGAAAATTCAGGGAAGTTCGTAAACGGCGTATTGGGAAAGATCGTGAGATCCCTTGCCGAAGGAGAGGGTAAGGATGTCGAGGGAAGCGCCCCTGCTTAACGATTTCGCCAAAAGGATCGAGATATTCTCTGTCGACGAATTGACCCTTTACATTAAAGATTTGTTGGAAAATGATCTTTTACTCAAAAGCATCGCGGTAAGGGGAGAAATCATAGAGATCAAACACCACAGCAGTGGTCACGTCTACTTTTCCCTGGGCAGTAAACAATCCCGCTTGTCTTGCGTGATGTTTAGAAGCAGCGCCAACTACGTGCCGCTTTGGCCACAGGCCGGGGATGAAGTGGTGGTAGAAGGAAGCATTGGAGTTTACCCACCTCAGGGTACATATCAGTTGTACGCTCGAAATATACTGCCCTTAGGCAAGGGAGCTCAAATGAGGGCGAAGGAAGAGCTCAAAAAGAGGCTTGAAAAGGAAGGTCTGTTCGATCCTAGAATAAAAAGAAAGCTCCCCACCTTCCCTGAGAGGGTAGGGGTGGTGACGTCCAAGACGGGAGCCGCTGTTAAGGACGTAATAAAGGTGGCTAAAAAACGCTTTCCCCAATGCGAGATATACATATTTCCCACGTTAGTGCAGGGAATCGAAGCGCCTCAAGATATAGCAAGGGCCATGAGATTGGCTGCAACCAAGGAGCTTGACGTGGTGCTACTGGTGAGAGGCGGCGGGAGTCGAGACGATTTGACCCCCTTTGACGATGAAAGGGTCGTGAGGTGCATTAGGGCCTGTCCATTTCCCGTCGTAACCGGAATAGGTCACGAGATAGACAGAACCTTATCCGATTATGCGGCCGACGCTTATGCGCCCACTCCATCTGCCGCTGCAGAAAAGGTCTTTCCCGATCGCAGAGAGATCTATAAACAGATACTGCACATAAAGGCAAGGCTAATCTCGCTAACAGCTCATAGATACCAAGACGCCTTCAACCTATGCGAGAGACAACTTGCCAGGCTGCAGAACACGGTAAAGAACTTATATCTGCATCCTTCGGACCTTAAATTAACTCAAAAATCACAGGCTCTTCGACAGGGTATAGATAGGATCATTGCCGAAGCAAAAGAGAGGCTAGCCCATGCTGCTGCTTCTTTAGATGCCCTGTCTCCTCTGAAGTCCATATCAAGGGGATGGATTACCTGCCTGTCGGAAGAGGAAGAGATAGTGACTTCGCTATCTCAAATTGACATAGGAGACAAGGTATTCCTATGCATGGTAGACGGAAGGGCCCAAGCCGAAATAAAGTCCTTACATCCAAAGGGAGAATAATCAATATTTTACTTAAGGAGTGACATAATTGTCCATGCCCGATCCCATTAAGTGGGAAGATGGTTTCCTATACCTGTTGGACCAAAGAAGGATACCGTTTGAAGTCGAATATCTGAAATGTACCAACTATCAAGACGTGGCCGAAGCCATAGAAAAGATGATCGTACGAGGGGCTCCTGCAATAGGGATAGCTGCCGCCTATGGAATCGTTTTAGCATCTCATGGCGGACTCCCTATGGTCAAGGAGGCCGTCTCTCGTCTATCTAAAACTCGTCCTACCGCTGTAAACCTCTTTTGGGCCCTAGAGAAGATGGAGAGGGCAGCGACTGATTTCCATGACGCAACCGCTAAAGATCCCGGGTTAATCCTTAAAGATCATTTGTTAGAAGTGGCCGTGGGTATTCACGAAGAGGAAAGACGGATAGAGAAATTGATTGCCCTGCATGGCCAGTCTATAGTGCCTCCCAATTGTCAGGTATTGACTCATTGCAATGCAGGGGCTTTAGCTACGGGTGGGATTGGCACCGCCTTAGGGGTAATACGGATGGCTCAAAAGATTGGGAAGGCGATAAAAGTTTATTGCGATGAAACCAGGCCACTCCTTCAAGGGGCCAGGTTATCCTCATGGGAACTTTGGATGGATGGGCTGGATGTAACCGTCATATGCGATGATATGGCAGCCTTTTTAATGAAAAAGGGCAAAGTGGACCTGGTCATCGTTGGAGCAGACAGGATAGCTTCCAACGGCGATACGGCCAACAAGATCGGTACGTATAATTTAGCGGTGCTTTGTAAATATCACGGTATCCCCTTTTACGTCGCTGCGCCCAGAAGCACCATCGACTGTAGCATAAAGGATGGCGAGGCAATACCCATAGAGGAAAGAGATCCCGATGAGGTGCGTACCGTTAGAGGCGTAAAGATCTTCCTCGAAGATATTCCGGCTTGGAACCCTGCCTTTGACGTAACGCCAGGCGATTTGATATCCGGGATAATAACAGAGGCAGGCATCTTGAAAGCCCCTTACAGAGAATCCATAGAAACGGCAATGCGTATAGATGTCAATTTTGAGGATGCCCATTGGGCGGATTCCTATTTAAAACAGGGAGGGTCAGAAGATGGAGGAATATAGAATCGCCAATCCCGCTTTAGCGGATCAGGGCAAAATTAAAATCGCCTGGGCATGGAACTTCATGCCTGTTCTAAAGCTCCTGCAGGAGAAATACAAAGATGAGCGTCCCCTCAAAGGGACCAGGATTGCTGCATGCCTACACCTTGAAGCCAAAACGGCATGTTTGTTAAGGGCCCTTAAGGCCTTGGGAGCGGAAGTCGTGGCCGCAGGAAGCAATCCATTATCTACTCAGGACGATATCTGTGCCGCCTTAGTGGCCCATGGGATCAAGGTATACAGCTGGCATGGAATGACGATGGATGAATATTACGGGAACCTGCACGCTTTGTTGGCATGGTCGCCGCAAATACTGATAGATGACGGTGGCGATCTTGTAACCTTGGTCCATAAGGAAAGACCCGACCTGTTGCCTTACATCAAAGGCGGATGCGAGGAAACTACGACCGGAGTGAAGCGGTTAAGGGCTATGTCCAACGAGGGGGTACTAGCCTTTCCAATGCTGGCAGTAAATGACGCTTTAAGCAAACACCTCTTCGATAACAGATATGGGACCGGTCAATCGGTATGGGATGCCATATGTAGGCTGACGAACATGCTGGTAGCCGGAAAGGAAGTCGTGGTGTGCGGATACGGATGGTGCGGCAGAGGTGTCGCCTCGAGAGCTTGCGGGCTTGGAGCCCGCGTTACCATCGTGGAGTCCGATCCACATAGGGCCCTGGAGGCCTATATGGATGGCTTTTACGTCACGGACATGCCAACTGCTGCACGAACGGGCGATATCTTTATAACGACAACGGGAAACATCAACGTCATAAGAAAAGAGCACTTTGCGTTAATGAAAAGCGGTGTGATCCTGGCCAATGCCGGACATTTCGATGTTGAGATATCCTGTACGGACTTGGACGAAATTGCAGTTCAAAAATCACAGACAAGGCCAGGCGTAACTACCTATGTGACCAAGGACGGTCGGTCTTTTCACCTCCTGGTGGAAGGCAGGCTTGTGAACCTGGCGGGTGGTGACGGACACCCGATTGAGATCATGGATTTGTCCTTTGCGCTTCAACTCCTATCCGTCCTGTACATAAAGGAAAGGGATTTGGAACCGGGACTTTATCCGGTTCCAAATGAAATAGATAAGAATGTAGCGCATTTGAAGCTTGAAGCTTTGGGAATTAAGCTCGAAAAGATGACGACCGAGCAGGAAGAATACATGGGAAGGTGGGACGAATGACCCCCAGCCTCAATGAGCAGGGCTTAGCGGAAGCGGACTTGGTATTCAGGGATGCCGTAGTGTTGGACGGGGCGCGCGACAGAGCTGAAATTTGCGATGTCGCAGTAACGCAAGGTCGTATACTGCGCCTTTTTTCGAGAGAGGAAAGGTCAAAGATAAGGGCTAAGGATGAATATTTTTGCCGAGAAAGAAAGGCCTTGCTGCCCGGTTTTGCAAATAGCCACACACATGTTGCGATGACGTTGCTTAGAGGTTTAGGCGAGGAAAGCCCATTAAAGGATTGGCTTGAAAAACACATTTGGCCCGTAGAGGGTCGACTTAAGCCCAGGCACATTAGGATAGGAACCCAACTTGGAGTAGCTGAGATGATAAGCGGCGGCATAACCTGCTTTGGGGACATGTACTTCCACATGGACGAGGTTGCAAGGGTGGCCACCGAGGTGGGCGTAAGGTGTGGACTGTGTCAGGGATTGATAGGAAATGCCCCGCTTTTTTCGTTAAAGCTGAAGGAAGGCATAAGGCTGTATGACCACTGGCACGGCAAGAACGACCTGATAACCGTGCAGCTTGGCCCTCATGCTCCATACACCGTATCGCCTAAGCTGCTGACGCAAGTAGCTGGCGCAGCAAGGGGCCTTAACGCAGGGATTCACATCCACTGGCTTGAGACCGAATGGGAAAGAAGCTATATAGAACAGGAGCTAAAGAAAGACCCAATCGACCTTCTTTATGAAACAGGGCTTGCTGACGTGACAAGCCTGATATTGGCCCATGGCGTATGGTTTCCCGAAAATAGGCTGAAGGAAATTGCCAAAGACAACATTGCGGTCGTTCATAACCCGAGCAGCAATATGAAGCTGGGGAGCGGTTTTGCGCCCGTTTCGCAGATGCTGAAGGAAGGCGTCCACGTCGCCTTGGGAAGCGACGGGGCGGCAAGCAATAATAGGCTGGATATGTGGCTGGAGATGCGAACGGCCTCCTTGATGCAAAAGGGGTATTATAAAGATCCAATGTTGATGAAATCAAAGGATGCGCTTAAAATGGCTTCTTATGCAGGATGCAAGGCGCTAGGTTTCTCAAATGTCGGCATGATTGAGGAAGGATGGAAGGCCGACTTTGCCGTCATAAACCTCGACAACGCGCGCTATATAGGATGGAACAAGGATAACCTTGCGAGCTTCATCGTATTCTCAGGGAGCTCGAGGGATGTCTGCGGGACCATGGTTAACGGCAAATGGGTATATAAAGACGGCGAGTTCCCTTCCTTGGACTACGAGAAGGTCATGTATGATGCAAAAGAAGCCAGGAAGGAGTTGCTAGCTATATAGCCTGCTATAAATTATAATTTAGTTTTAAGCCGTGCATATTAGGAAAGGGGGCTGCGATTTCCCGTGAAAAGACGAAGTGGAAGAGAGTTGCGGGAGCTTTTTTTATCGTATTTTGAACAAAAGGGGCATAAAAGATATCCAAGCTTCAGCCTGGTTCCAGATGATCCTTCTTTGCTTTTTACCATAGCCGGCATGGTCCCCTTTAAACCATATTTTTTAGGCCTTAAACAACCCGATGTCCCAAGGGCGACGACATCTCAAAAATGTCTGCGTACAAACGACATAGAAAACGTGGGAAGGACATCCAGGCACCATACCTTCTTTGAGATGCTTGGGAATTTCAGCTTTGGAGATTACTTCAAGGAAAGCGTCATTCCATGGGCTTGGGAGTTTCTTACCAAGGAGATAGGATTTTTGCCGGAGAGGATGTATGTAACCATATATCTTGACGATGATGAGGCCTTCGATATATGGCACAAGACGGTAGGTATTCCTGAAGATCGAATAGTGCGCATGGGCGAGAAGGACAACTTTTGGGCAGCCGGGCCGGTTGGACCTTGTGGGCCATGCTCTGAGCTCATTTACGATCAGGGGCCTGAGTTTTCATGCGGAAAGCCCGATTGTTTCGTCGGATGTGACTGCGACAGATATCTTGAGATTTGGAATTTAGTCTTTATGCAGTATAACAGGGATGAAGCGGGAAATCTCACCCCCTTACCAAGGAAAAACATAGATACGGGCATGGGGCTGGAGAGGCTCGCCTCTGTGGTGCAAGGTGTCAGGTCGGATTTCGAAACTGACCTCTTCATGCCCATGATAAACAAGATATCAAATATATCGGGCGTAGAGTATGCCATGAATAAGCAACACGATATGGCAATGAGGGTCATCGCCGACCACGTCAGGGCATTGGCCTTCATGATAGCTGATGGCGTACTTCCCTCGAACGAGGGAAGAGGCTACGTGTTGAGGAGGCTTCTTCGAAGGGCGTCTCGCTACGGACGGCTGCTCGGCCTGGAGAGGCCCTTTTTGGTTGATCTGCTTCCTACGTTAGTCGAGTTGATGGCAGACCCCTATAAAGAGCTAGTGGAAAATATAAATGTCATAGAATCCGTGATAAACCTTGAGGAAAAGAAGTTCAGCAGGACCCTGGACCAGGGCAGTGCTCTGATTGAAGAAGAGATATCCCGACTCAAGAAGGAGGGCAAAGACGTCCTGCCAGGAGAGACGGCTTTCGTGCTATACGATACCTACGGTTTCCCGCTGGAGCTTACGGAAGAAATATGCCAGGAGCACGGGATAAAGGTGGATAGGGATGGTTTCATCGAATGTATGGAACATCAAAGGGAGATGGCAAGGGCAGCAAGCAAGCAGTTAAGCTCTGCAACGAAGAAAGAAAGTTACTCCTCTCTTCTATCTAAGTGCGGCGGTAGCGAATTTGTTGGTTACGAGCTAAATGAGGTACGCGCGAAAGTCGTAGCTATATTTAAGGAATCGCAGGAAGTTTACGAGGCTCAAGAGGGAGAGGAAGTGGAGATATTCTTGGATAAAACTCCCTTTTACGCCGAGAGGGGTGGCCAAGTGGGAGATAGGGGATGGATGGAATCGTCTGGCTGCAAGCTTGAAGTGCTTGATACCTATTCCGTCCTAGAGACGCTTATAGCCCATAAAGCCAAGGTAAGATCTGGATATGTGGCGATCGGTGATGAAGTTGATGCACGGGTCGACGTAACGAGGAGAAACGCCATAAGACGCCACCACACATCCACGCATATAATACATGAGGCCTTGGCAAGGGTGTTGGGGCCTCATGTTAGGCAAGCCGGATCCTACGTTGCCCCGGATTACCTGCGCTTTGACTTCAATCATTTTGACCCCATAACGCGCGAACAGCTTACGGCGATTGAGTGCATAGCCAATGAGGTCGTTCAAGCAAACATAAAGGTCAACATCTTTGAAACAACCATGGACGAGGCCAAAAGGATAGGGGCGAAGGCCTTTTTCGACGAAAAGTACGGAGAAAGGGTACGTGTGATTCAGATACCTGGTTATTGTGCTGAATTATGCGGGGGCCTCCATGTAAATGCCACCGGCGAGATAGGCACTATAAAGATAGTCAAGGACGAAAGCATTGGATCGGGGCTTAGGCGTATAACTGCTCTGGCAGGCATGCCGGCGGTATCTCATCATCAGGAGCTGCAGTTCCTTGCTGAGGATTTAGCGTCTATGTGCAGCGTCGACGTAAAATCCCTAAAGGAAAAGCTTGCCTCCACGCTGGTGGAGCTTAAAAACCTCAAGGTCGAGTTGCAGGGGGCAAAGTTGAAGTTAGCCTTGCACCAGTGCGAAAAGATAACCTCTCAGCGCCAAGTGGTGGGGGATGTAACCGTACTTTTGGGAAAGTTCGAAGACCTTGAACCCGAGACCTTACGGCAGGTTGGGGACCATTTGAAGAGGGGACTCAACAAAGTCTTGATAGTACTGGGCAGCACCTATGGCGAAAAGGTATCGTTGGTTGCCATGGCTGACGAGGAGGCTGTAAAACGTGGTGTCCATGCCGGCAAACTGATAAACAAGATTGCAGCGATAGTGGGCGGAGGCGGAGGCGGAAGAGAAAACGTCGCTCAGGCCGGGGGTAAAGATGCCAGCAGGCTTGAAGACGCGTTAAATTCCGTGCCCAGGATTCTGCAAGAGATGTTGGGGGTATAAGGTTGGATCATGTTTTAGCCTTAGATGTGGGTAGCGTTCGCATCGGAGTAGCGATAAGCGACCCCTTTGGCACATTTGCCCAGGGGGTCGGTTTTTTGGACGCAAAGAGCGATTGGCTTGACCAATTGGACAGGATGATCAAAGAACGCAATGTCTCAACGGTAGTTGTTGGCCTTCCCGTTCGCACCTCGGGCAAGCACGACAGGGAAGCAGGTAAGGTCGTAAGTATGGTGGACAAATTAAAGAGAATGTTTCCCGATGTTTCCTTCGTGCTTTGGGACGAACGTTACACGACAGTGATAGCGCAAAGACTTTTGCTTGAAAGCAACATGTCGGGGAAGAAAAAAAGGAGCAAGGTCGACATGATCGCGGCTACGCTCTTGCTTCAAAGCTATTTAGACTACCGAAATCAAAACAAAACGTAAAGTGGAGTGAAGCGATTTGATGGGCAAGCCTAAATCCCCGATAGTTGCCATTATAGGCCCCACAGCAGTTGGCAAGACGGCCATCTCGCTTGCGGTAGCGCCTGCCATCGAGGGAGAAGTAATATCTGTGGATTCCAGGCAAGTATACAGATACATGGACATAGGGACAGATAAGGTGTCCATGGAAGATAGACGCCATGTAATTCACCATCTCGTAGATGTAACTGACCCCGATGACACCTTTACTGCAGCCAGGTTTGTCGAGGAGGCTAACGGTACCATCAAAAGGGTCATAGCCAGGGAAAAAAGGCCCTTGCTCGTTGGCGGAACGCCATTTTACTACAATGCCCTTTTTGGCGAGATGCTCACGACTTCGCTTGCAAGCGACGTTGAAGTGAGAGCGTCCTTGCTCAAGGAGGCTGAGATAAAAGGAAAGGGATACCTCTATAAGAAGCTTGAAATCCATGACCCTGATCTGGCGCTGCGCATTCATCCCAACGATTTGACTCGGATAGTCAGAGGGCTTGAGGTATTTTACACGACCGGAAAACCTGCCTCATGGTGGTATAGACATGGCAAAAAGATTAAGAGCCCTTATAATGTCCTCTACATAGGGATAATTAGGCCGAGAGAAGTCGCCTATAACAAGATAGAGCAGAGGGCCAGGCGTCAATTTGAAAGGGGATTAATCGATGAAGTTCGTTGGCTCCTTAAAAATGGCTTTGACGAGAGATTCCCTTCCATGCAAGGATTGGGCTACAGGGAGGTTGTTAGGTACCTGCGAGGGCTCTACAGTATGGACGAAGCTTTGACATATTATATCAAAGCAACAAAATCCCTATACAGGAGGCAGATGACTTGGTTTAAGAGGTTTAAGCCCATTGTGTGGTATGATTTAGACGAGATCGATGAAGATGTTGCTGTCAGCAGTATCGTCGATAAAATAAAGGAACATATGGGAGTCAAGTGAATTTCATGAAGTTAGTCATCGGAAAACCCTTAGGTTTCTGTTTTGGGGTAAAGCGTGCCATAGACGAACTCGAAAGAGCCCTAGGCAGATATGGCGAAGTTTACGCACTGGGAAGCCCCATTCATAACGAGGAAGAGGTCAAGAGATTAATTTCTATGGGGTTGAAGTTAATCGAAAAGGTGGAATGCTTGCCGCCGAACGCGGTAGTTTTTATAAGGGCCCACGGCACAACGCCGGAGATATTCGACATGGTGCGCAAGAAGGGAAGTATTGTGATAGATGGCACATGCCCCTCCGTTAAAAATGCCCAAGAGAAGGCTCGTCTTTTATCAAAAGAAGGCTACAATGTTGTGGTGGTCGGGGATCCCAAACATCCCGAGGTTCAAAGCATAAAAGGTCATGCTTTGGGCGAGGTATATGTCGTAACTTCCCCAAAGGATGTCGAAGCTTTCCCCGCGAAGGACAAAATAGGCGTGGTATCCCAGACCACACAGGAAGAGGGCATGCTGCTTGCCATTGTAAGTGCTTTGGTGCCCAAGTCACGGGAGTTGAGGGTATACAATACGATCTGCAAGGCCACCCTGCACAGACAGGAAACTGTAAAAAAGTTAGCATCTGAGACAGAAGGGGTAATAGTTATCGGTGGGCATAACAGCACCAATACGGCCAAGCTCGTCGAGGTGGCCAAGAAAGAGGGATGCGATGTCCTTTGGATTGCCAAATCTGACGAAATAGACGAAGATTGGCTTAAAAATAAAAGTATAATAGGCATAGCTGCCGGAGCTTCAACCCCGGATTGGCTTATAAATGACGTGATTAGTTCACTATCATGTAGGTAGTTAAGGGAGGATGGTTGGTAATGGTAGAGGAAGAAAAGCGAGAGGGACAACAGGAAATCGGAGGAGAAGCTATGGATCTCCCTCCCGCACAGGAGAACCAGGAGACTATGGAGGAACTGATAACGCAACATGGCCTTGAGAATGTACATAGAGGTAAAGTGGTAGAGGGCGTTATCATCGACAGCACCGATGACGGATGGCTAGTCGACATAGGATTTAAATGCGAAGGATTCCTGCCCAAGCGTGAATGGACCCACAGGATATTGGTTGACGATGACAGCGATCCGAGCGTTGGCGATAGAGTTCGTGCCGAGGTAACTAGGGTTGTCCATGGCGAGGAGTCTCAAGTATTGCTTAGCAGATGGCGCCTTCTCTTTGACGAAAGATGGAACGATCTGGAAAATGCCTTGAAGAGCAATGAGACCATAAAGGTCGTTGGCCTGAGAAAGGTAAAAGGCGGGCTAGTCGTAAATGCCTACGGGCTTGAGGGGTTTATTCCCATTTCCCATCTGGCGGAAGAGGGCAAGATGATCAACCCTTCCAAGTTCATCAATCAGGAGATCGAGGTTAAACTGCTTGAGAAGGATCGTAGAAAAAGAAGGCTTATCTTCTCCAGGAGATTGATCTTGGAGCAGGAAATGGCCAACAGGAAAAAGGAATTTTTCGAAAACGTAAAGGCGGGAGACATCCTCGAGGGAGTAGTCACCAGCATAACATCCTTTGGAGTATTCGTGGATTTGGGCCCCATTGAAGGACTGGTCCATATAAGCGAGCTGTCCTGGAGCAAAAACGTAAAACCTCGCGACATAGTTAAAAAGGGCAGCAAGGTTAAGGTTAAGGTGTTGAGCGTAGATCCCGAGCAGGAGAAGATCTCCCTCAGCATCAAACAAACGGAGCCGGATCCTTGGGAGGTAGTAGGACAAGAGGTCAAACCTGGAGATAGGTTATCGGGTCGTGTGACCAACACTGTTGACTTCGGAGCCTTCGTCGAGATAAAGCCAGGGGTGGAGGGTTTGATTCACATCAGCGATATCTCCTGGGGACATATCGATCATCCGCGCGAAGTGCTGAAAAAAGGCCAGGAAATTGAGGTCCAGGTTTTGGACGTAGATGTAGAGCAGAAAAGGATAAGCCTTGGCTATAAGCAGCTGCATGATCCGTGGGAAACCGTTGCCGAGCGTTATCAACCCGGACAGGATGTAACCGTAAAGGTCGTGAAGATAGTCGACTTCGGGGCCTTCGTGGAAATAGAAAAAGGTGTGGAAGGCCTCATACACATATCGCAAATTTCCAAGAGTCACGTTAGCGATGTATCGAAGGTGTTAAAGAGGGACGATGAGATAAGGGCAAGGGTATTAGAGGTCGATCCCAAGGAGAAACGGATAAGGCTGAGCATTAAGGCTCTGGAGGAAGAGGAAGAGAAGCAACACCAACAGGGAGAGCGCGACAAAAAGGATGAAAAGGAAGGAAAGGAAGCACAGGCTCCTAGGGAATCCAAAAACAGCCATCAAGCGCAGGAGAGCGAAGAGGGCATGGTGACCATAGGCGACGTCCTAAAGGGACAGTTGAAAGTTTAGACTTTTCTTTTTCTTAATGTGTATGCTATAATCAATACGAAAGCTAGTGTAAAAGGAGACAAAGAGGCGCATATTCAAAGGCGCCTCTTTGTTCGGGAAAGGGGCAGTTGTAGGGTGGCAATTATGGAGATCAGAAAATATCCAGACCCTGTCCTTCGCGCTAAGAATAAAAACGTAATCGTCTTCGACGAAAACTTGAAGAAGATAATAGATGATATGTTTGAAACCATGTATGCCAACGACGGTCTGGGGCTTGCCGCTCCTCAGGTTGGCATCAACCTAATGATAGCCGTGGTGGATCATGAGGGCAGAAAGTTTACTCTCATTAATCCCGTAATTATAGAAGCAAGGGGAGAACAGGTTGGGGAGGAAGGGTGTCTAAGCTTTCCTGAGATATTTGAGGAGGTCAAAAGGCCTGAAACGGTTAAAGTTGAGGCCTGTAATGAAAAAGGAGAAAGGTATACGATCGAGGCTTCGGGCATGTTGGCCAGGGCCTTCTGTCATGAGATAGACCATTTACACGGTAGGCTAATCATAGACATGGTGTCACCTTTTAAGAGAAGTTTGATTCAAAAGAAGCTAAAACAACGATCTAAAAAGGGTGTAGCGCGTTGAGGTTTTGGTATATGGCATCGGGCTCTTGGGGTGCACAGTGCCTGCTAAAACTACGCGAAAAGAAGGATCTCCTTCCGGAAATGGTGATTACCGCCCATCCGAAACCTTCCGGAAGGGGGTTGAAGTTGAAACCCAATGAGGTTGAGGAGGCGGCAGCCTCATTGGAATGTTTTATACGGAGGAGCGACAACATAAACCTCGACGAAGAACTCAAGAAAGAGCTCCAAGTCAGGAAGCCCGACGTCATATTAGTCATAGATTTTGGACAAAAAGTGAAGGAACCATATCTGTCTACCCCAAAGTTCGGTTGCATTAACTTACATCCCTCCCTTTTACCCAAATACAGAGGGGCTGCTCCAATCCAAAGGGCAATAATGGACGGCCAAGAAATGACAGGCGTTACCGTATTTAAACTAACGGAACAAATGGACGCAGGACCGATAATAGCCCAAAGGGAGGTCTTAATCGATCTCGATGATACAGCCTATACCCTAGGCATGAAGCTTCTTTCCGAGGGCGTAAATCTCTTAACTGAGGCATTACACTATTTCGTTAGCGGGACTGCTCAACTTAAGGAGCAGGACGAGTCGAAGGCAACATATGCGCCCAAGATAACGAACGAAGAAAGCTACTTTAATTTCAACCATGAAGCGATCAATGTGCATAACAAGGTGAGGGCATTGAACCCCAGGCCAGGTGCGCATACCTTCATAAGAGGTAAAAGGCTTAAAGTATGGAGGACAAGCCTGATTAACAGGGAGGATGTGCTAGGCTTGCCTGGGACAATTTTAAATATCAAGGAAGATCATCCGGTAGTTGCCTGTATCAAAGGAGCGATATCGTTGCGGGAAGTTCAATGGGAGGGCAAACCCCCCATTGACGGTCGATCATTCTTAAATGGCTTACGTTTACGTGAGGGGGATGTGTTGTCTTGACGGATTGGGATGAGATAAGGCAGAAGGCTTTAATGAGACATAATTGGGGCAAGATAATCGCTGTTACCGGAAGGCTTGGTTCCGGTAAGACGGAGTTTTTGCTAAGCTTGGCAAGTGCCTTTAAGGCGCAGGGCGAAAGGGTAACGATAGTAGATGTGGACATAACCAATCCCTATTTTTGTGTAAGAGAGATAGCATCCACGTTACAAAATGATGGGTATGAGGTTATTACCCCTCCGGGGGATACCAAGTGGAGCGACCTGCCTCTGGTGAGCTCTGAGGTGCACAATGCCATACTGGAGGATAGCAGAGTATTATTGGATATTGGAGGAGACGCTAAAGGTGCCTTAGCCTTAACGCAGCTTCTTCCGGAAATAGAGCAGTATAGACACACAATTTTGTACGTGATCAATCCATTTAGACCAATGAGTTCCACGGAGGAAGAGATTGACAGGTTGAAGAAAGCCATAGAAGAGACGTCTGGCTTGTCAATTGACGGTCTGATATGCAATCCAAACCTTGGAAATGAGACAACCAGCGAGAATGTAATTTCGGGGTACGAGGTAGTAAAGAGGTATTCAATGAAGAATGGAACTCCATTGTACTACCTTAGCACTACCACCTCGAATTATCACGATGTTGCAGCTAGGGTTAAGGACGTTGCAATCTGGCCTTTAGCCCGAAAAATTTTAATGCCTTGGGAAAGGAGTGAGGTTTAAATGCCCAAAGGGCGAATCGAAGTTTTGGAGGAAAAATGTAAAAGCTGCGGACTTTGCGTCGATGCATGTCCCAACAAGGTGCTCAAGATTTCCGATCGCATCAACAGCAAAGGCTATAGGCCCGCAGAGCAGTACAAGGATGGTTGTGTAGCCTGCAAGATGTGTGCCATGATGTGTCCCGATGTGGCAATTGAGGTATACCGCATAGAATCTTAATAAAATGGGGGTGCAATCAGTGTCCAATCGAGTCTTAATGAAAGGCAATGAAGCTTTTGCCGAGGCCGCAGTGCATGCCGGGTGTAAGTATTTCTTCGGATATCCAATAACCCCACAAAATGAGATACCGGAATATATGTCAAGACGGCTCCCGGAAGTAGGTGGGGTATACCTTCAAGCGGAAAGCGAAGTGGCCGGCATCAACATGATCTTCGGAGCAGCAGGAACCGGACACAGGGTGTTGATCTCCTCGTCGAGCCCTGGCATATCGCTCATGAGCGAGGGTATAAGTTATATTGCCGCTGCAGAATTGCCATGCGTGATCATCAATGTGATGAGAGGAGGGCCCGGTTTGGGAGGCATACTGCCTGCCCAATCAGATTACTTTCAGGCCACTAAAGGTGGCGGGCACGGTGATTACAGGCTTTTGGTCCTAGCTCCCGGCAACCTGCAAGAAGCCACGGAGTTTATAATGATGGCCTTTGATTTGGCGGAATTCTATAGGAACCCGGTGATGATACTGACTGACGGATTCATGGGACAAATGATGGAGGCCGTCGAGTTTAAAAAGGTGAAGCTGGATTACGATATACCCGACGTCAAGGAGTGGGCCATAGGATATATGGCCCAAAGGGGCAAGAGGGCCTTGATAAAGAGCTTGTCCCTGGACCCGGAGGTGCTTGAACAGCACAATAAAAAACTTCAGAAGAAATATCGCCTAATGGAAGAAAAAGAGGTAAGGTTCGAGTCCGCAGGCGTAGAAGATGCGGAAATAGTCATAGCAGCTTATGGCACAACATCCAGGATCGCTAAGTCTGCCATAAAGAAACTGAGGGAACAGGGAATTAAAGCGGGAATTATAAGGCCACAAAGCTTGTATCCATTCCCTTATAAGGCTTTTAGCGATCTCCCCGAGAGCGTAAAACGCGTCCTGGTGGTTGAGATGAGCTGTGGCCAGATGGTTGAGGATGTTAAGCTGGGAGTATGTGGCAAGGTTCCCGTCAGCTTTTACGGGAGATGCGGCGGAATGGCACCATCGGTTGACGAGATAGAAGAAGCCGCTAAGAATGCATTAGGTTAATCATAGGGGGGATAAGGATGCCTGAGGTAAAAATTTTCGAGCGCCCTAAATCAATGACGGACGTGTCCACTCACTACTGCCCAGGATGTACGCATGGCATTGTGCATCGTCTGGTAGCCGAGGTGATCGATGAACTTAAAATCCAGGAAAAGACCGTCGGCGTAGCCCCCGTTGGATGCGCCGTGCTGATGTATAACTACATAAATACAGATATGTATGAGGCTGCTCACGGAAGGGCCCCAGCAGTTGCAACCGGTTGTAAAAGAGTCAGACCCGATTTAACCGTCTTCACTTATCAAGGAGACGGAGACTTGGCTTCCATTGGGGCTGCAGAGATAGTGCATGCCGCCAATCGAGGCGAAAACATAACGGTAATTTTTATCAATAACGCCATCTATGGCATGACGGGAGGCCAAATGGCTCCAACCACCCTCATAAATCAAAAGACGACAACATGTCCCTTTGGAAGAGATCCCAAGGTCAATGGTTATCCCATAAGGATAGCGGAAATGCTCGCAACTTTACAGGCTCCAGGTTATATAGCTCGCGTCACTGTAGCCAGGCCGAAGTACGTCATGAAGGCAAAGGAAGCGATCAGGAAGGCATTCCAAACCCAGATAGACGGAAAGGGCTTTTCATTGGTAGAGGTGCTCTCCACTTGTCCGACGAACTGGGGCATGCGTCCCGCGGAGGCCTTAAAGTGGTTGGAAGAGAACATGATCCCTTACTATCCCCTGGGCGAGTTTAAGCTCCCCAACTAAGGCAGGTGAATCAGATGAGCTTTTACAGAGAAATGATAGCTGCCGGTTTCGGTGGACAGGGCATAATGCTGATGGGTCAGATAATAGCCCATGCAGCCATGTACGATGGCAAAAACGTCATATGGATACCCTCTTATGGCCCTGAGATGCGTGGTGGCACTGCCAACTGTAGCGTGGTAGTGAGCGATGGCGAGATAGCATCTCCTTTGATCTCCTCTCCCGACATATTGGTGGTTATGAATCAACCGTCGCTTGCGAAGTTCGTCAACAGGCTAAAGAAAGGCGGAATTTTAGTATATAACACAGACCTTGTGACCTATGACCATCCCCGCGACGACATCAACATAGTTGGCGTTAACGCCAACAGCATAGCATTGGAGCTGGGCAATGAAAGGGTCGCAAACATAGTGGTATTGGGGGCTTTGGCCGAGGTTACGGACATGGCTTCTGTCGAATCGCTGAAGGAAGCTCTCAAAGAGTTGCTGGGCGCGAAAAAGGCCAGTTTGCTGGAGATCAACTTAAAGGCCTTCGAAAAGGGGCAGGAAATAGGGAAACAATATATGGTTCAAGCCAAATAAGAGATGATCCCTCTAGGATGATTATGGATAAAAGCGAATATAGCATTACTTCAAAGCATATTTATAGCGGCAAGATAGTAAAATTGCGCGTTGATGAGGTCGCACTTTCTAATGGCCATTTAACGCAACGGGAGGTCGTGGAGCATGCCCCGGCAGTGGCCATCTTGGCCGTTGACGATGAAGGCAACGTCCTGTTCGTGCGCCAGTTCAGGTATGCGACCGGAAAAGAGCTGCTTGAGATACCTGCAGGCATCATGGAAAAAGGCGAGTCGCCCGAGGAAACGGCGAGGCGAGAACTGAAAGAAGAAGTAGGGTATGATGCAGGATATCTGAAGCATATAGCCAGCTTTTACTCGTCTCCCGGCTTTAGCGATGAGATCATACACCTTTTCTACGCTACGGGTATCTTTCCTTCGAAGCTGAATAGCGATGAGGATGAAATCATAGAGGGCATAAGGCTAAATCCAGAGGAGTGCAAACGGCTAATCGAAGAAAAGAAGATCGAGGATGCGAAGACTTTAGCAGCGTTGCTATGGTATTTGAACCAGATAAAGAGTATATTGCCTAGCAAAAACTAAGGGATATTTGTTTTTACTGCAATGCAACTACGCCTCAAAGGAACGAGGCGTAGTTGCATTGTTTTTGCTTATTTTGTGATATCATGAAAGAAATTTTATCGCCAAGAGGTGATGCAGGTGGCCAATTTTAATGATGACTCGCTCATTGACGGGTTTTCGGGCTACTTGCGCTTTGAAAGGGGATATAGCGAAAATACGGTTCAGGCATATATATCGGACCTGACAAAGTGGTTCGATTTTTGTGCGCGTCATGCCATCGACCCCTTTCCTCCTAAGCATGAATTTATAGCTAAATTTTTAAAGGAATTGGCAGAACAGGGAAAGGCTAAGTCATCTTTACAACGTTACGCCGCTACCATACGATCGTGGAATCGCTATCTTTCCCTGGAGGGGTTGGTTGATGAAGAGCAATGGTTGCCCTCCCTTCCATCCAAAGAGCAAAAGCTTCCTCAAATTTTGAGCGAGGGAGAAGTTGAGCGCCTGATCTCTTCCTGCAGAGACGGCTCGATCCTGGGCGACAGGGATGAGGCCATTTTTGAGATAATATACGGCTGTGGCCTTAGAGCTTCGGAAGTTTGCCTTTTAACTACAGGTGATATAGATTGGCATGCAAACACGATAAGGGTTAAAGGAAAGGGCGACAAGGAAAGGGTCGTACCCCTGCTTGGATCGATCAAGGAAAAGCTAAAAAAATATGTGGATACCGTACGTCCACAGCTCGATAAATTCGGGGAGCGTTGGCTATTTTTGACAAGGACGGGACGACAGCTCCATAGGGAGGACCTGTGGAGAATCATACGCCGAAGGGGAAAGGCTGCAGGTATCCCGGCCGTAAGGCTTCATCCGCATGTACTGCGACATTCGCTTGCCACGCACATGTTAAGAAGAGGATTGGATTTAAGGACGTTGCAGGAACTTCTTGGCCACGCTTCGATAGCTACTACTGAGCGATACACGCACCTGGACTTGGAGCTTCGAGATATATATGACAAATGTCATCCCCGTGCATAAGTCTGAGCCAGGAGGTGTGTTTGTTTGAGAACGTTTCTGATAATTCTGGATGGTTTTGGTGTAGGCGAAGCGCCCGATGCTGCTCTCTACGGTGACGAAGGCAGCAATACGGCTTATCATGTAGCATTAGCTATGGGTGGCGTAAATTTGCCCAACCTTGCGAAGATTGGACTGCCATTGATCGTCGACGTTCCGGGAAGTTATGTCTCTTGGCCTCCCCTTGGTGCTGCAGCAAGGCTACGCGAACTGTCTCCGGGTAAGGATACGACAACAGGACATTGGGAGCTGATGGGAACGGTTTTACGCGACCCCTTTCCCACCTTTCCGGATGGTTTTCCCGCCGAGATCATAGAAAGCTTCGAGAAGGCCATAGGCAGGAAGATATTGGGTAATTATCCGGCGTCAGGGACGGTTATAATAGAACAACTTGGACCTGAGCATTTAAGGACCGGATATCCGATAGTTTACACCTCTGCTGACAGCGTGTTTCAGATAGCGGCGCATGAGGATATAGTGCCTGTGGACGTTCTGTATGAATGGTGCAAAATTGCCCGCCAACTGCTTCAAGGTAAAAATGCTGTAGCGCGCGTCATAGCAAGGCCCTTTGCAGGAAAACCTGGCAGTTTTTTTAGGACCCCAAGGCGCAGGGACTTTTCGCTTCCACCGCCCAGGGAGACGCTTTTGGATAAGCTTTGCCAAGGAGGTTACGACGTCATAACCTTAGGTAAACTGGACGATATATTCGCAGGCCGCGGCATTACCAAGCCCCTTCATTGCCCGGATAACGACGAGTGCATGAAGCTCCTTTCGAAATTTGTAGAAGATGATTTCAACGGGTTGCTATTTTGCAACCTCATAGATTTTGACATGAAATATGGTCACAGAAACAATCCTCCTGGATATGCCAATGCGCTGCTCCAGTTTGACAGCTGGCTTGAGTCGTTCATAGGCCGCATTCGCCCGGACGATCTTTTGATCATCACTGCCGATCATGGAAATGATCCACTTACTCCCAGTACGGATCATAGCAGGGAGTACGTGCCGCTTCTCGTTTATGGCGGCAAGGTTCGCACTGGCAACATGGGGACCTTCAGCGGTTTTTGCTGCCTGGCTAAGACGTTGGCAGAGGTTTATAGCGTAGATGATGATGGATTGGATGGCGTTTCATTTGCCTCATTGATTTTAAGGTAATCGTACCAATATGCGACGGGAGTTGAAGCTAAATGACATATAAAGAAAAGGTTTATAGTGCCGTAGAATTTTTGAGGACAAAGATTTCGGAAGTACCAGAGGTAGCTATAGTCTTAGGATCGGGGTTGGGCAGTTTTGCAGATGAGATCCAAGAGGCCGTTGAGATACCTTACGAAGATATTCCCTTTTGGCCAAGGTCGACCGTCCCGGGACATGCAGGACGACTGGTTATTGGGCATGTGGGAAATAATTACGTGATCGCATTAAATGGCAGGGTTCACTACTACGAAGGTTATTCGATGGATGAGGTGACATTTCCTGTTCGCGTTTGCGGTTTGCTCGGCGTAAAGACGCTTGTATTGACCAACGCCTCGGGTGGCATAAATTATGGACTTAAGCCGGGAGACCTGGTTTTAATATACGACCACATAAATTTCATGGGGGTAAATCCCCTGAGGAGCGAAGATAGAGATTTCTTCGAGCCTCGATTTCCCGATATGACGTTTGTTTACGATTCAAAATTGATGGATCTATGCGAGCATATAGCACAAGAAAATGGCATTATATTGAAACGAGGCCTTTACATAGCCTTTAGCGGGCCATCCTTTGAGACTCCGGCTGAAATTCGGATGTCAAGGCTTCTTGGTGCAGACGTGGTTGGAATGTCGACCGTCCCTGAAGCCATTGTAGCGAGGCAAATGGGTATGCGCGTTTGCGCTATTTCGTGCGTGGCGAACTACGCAGCGGGCATGGAGGGCAAGGTTTTGACTCACGAGGAAGTTTTGGAGGAGATGGGCAGGGCTTCGGGTAAGCTTGTGACGATACTGCGGGGATTATGCAATTTTCGTTTAGCGTAACTGCAGCGACATCCATTCGTCGTGCTCGATATCGAGCCAAAGGAGACGATCTTTCAATATGTGCTCCTTCTTCAGGAGAATTTTAATTGCCTCATTGGACTGCAAGGCGGCGACCAGCGCTGGAGTCTGCGGCGGGTTTCCCAACACGACTTCGATACCCTTGTCGGGGACATCTTCCCCGAAGATCTCCAGCGGATGTGGATCTTTGGGCATTATTACTTTAACTTGTCCTACAAATCCCCCTATGGCTCCATGAACGACAGGAATGGCCGAAGCTCGACAAACCTCAAAGAGGAGCTGTCTTGAGCGGTTGTTGTCTAGGGCGTCGATTGCCACGTCGATTCCATCGATCAAGCCTTTGGCCGTATCTTGGTCAAACATGCAAACGCACGCTTCAACGTCAACGCTGGCGTTGATCTCTCTGACCCTTTCTGCAGCCACCAAAGCCTTTTGTCGATATAGCGTAGCTTCAGTAGCCAAAAGCTGCCTGTTTAGGTTATGGGCCTCAAAGCGGTCAAAGTCAACCAAGCGGAGATGACCAACTCCTGCTCGTGCCAGTATCTCGATGTTCCATCCGCCCAGGCCACCGCAGCCGACCACTAGTATGCTGCTTTTCAATAACCGAAGTTGCCCTGAAATGTCGAAGGTTCCGATGTTTCTCTCGTACCTTTCAGGGACAAGGCCCTCCTCGAGCAGCATGATTTCTAAGGTCTTCTCAGGTATGCCTTGTTTCGAAGCTGCCTTTATGGATTTAAATGGCACGACGACAAGGTCATTTTTAATGTTGCTTTCCGATTTCAGTCTATTTAATATATCTCTGTCCAATACCTTCAAACCTCCTAGGACATGAGAAAGGAGCAATATCAGTTGGATGAAATATTAACGAAGTATACCCCTTTAGTCCTCAAGATGGCTTCGTTGCTATCGAACGGGGATCCTCATCTCAAGGAGGATTTAACGCAAGAGGGCTACATAGCATTATATCATGCTATACGATATTATCGTAAAGACAGGGGAAGTTTCCCGGCCTTTGCGAAGAAGTGCGTTCGCAATGCGATGATATCCTATCTTAGAAAGAACAAGGCAAGGACAAAAGACCTCATATCGCTGGAAGCCCTTCCGGATCAACAGGACGAAACGAGCCTGGACGAAACGCTAAGGCAAAAGGATTTTTTAGGGAGTCTTTACGCTTTACTGACGCCAATGGAATCTAAAGCTCTTAAAGCTTTTCTTAGTTCGGGAAGCGTAGTAGAGGCAGCGAAAACACTGTCATGGCCGTATAAAAGGGTGGAAAACGCCGTGGCAAGGGCGAGAAAAAAGGCTGACATCCTGAGACAACTGGACAAGGGAGGGGAATAACTATAAGATTTAGTAGTCCGAAGGAGGCGATTGGTCGCTGGTGCGGCCCCCAGACTTCAAATCTGGTGTGGGTCAGTAAGGGCTGGCCCGGGTGGGTTCGATTCCCATTCGCCTCCGCCAAGGAGGATATCAAGTGCCGCAGACGATAAGGGTCGCAATAGCAAATAAGCACAGGTTATACAGGGAGTGCATCAAACACATATTGGAAATGGAAATGGATATATCCGTCGTAGGCGAGATGAGCCATGCCGACGAAATTAATAACATTGTCGACATGGCTCATCCTGATGTACTGGTTTATGATGAAAATCTAACCCGGGACGATACGGTGGAAGTCATTCGCGAGCTGTCCCAAAAATTCAACTCCCTACGATATGTCCTCGTCACTGCACAGACCAGCCTTCCTCCTCTGAACAGCTTAAAGAAGCTCGGCATATACGGATGCGTGTTGAAGTCATCGAAGTTAAAGGACCTTCTTTTAGCGATCAGGTATGCAGCTAAAGCCGAAACATATATGGATCCGCGACTAGAGGTGCGTGAAGACCATATCATTTCCCTGGAAGACGACGCTAACCAACTAAACCACTTGACCCCCAGGGAAAAGGAGGTCTTGTATTGGTTATCCCAGGGCTTCTCCAATCAAAACATAGCCAAGGTAATGTATCTGTCCGAAAAGACAGTTAAAAACCACGTCAGCCGCATCTTAAAAAAACTTGACCTCTCCGACAGAACGCAGGCGGCAGTTTTTGCTTGGAAGACAGGCCTTGCACAAAATACTCCCGAGCAACTCTTAGACGTTCTGGAAAGGAAGAAATAGACCTAGTCTTCTTTTTTCTTCCAACGAGTGCCTAGGGGAGTATCTTCCAATATGATGCCCTTTGAGGCTAGCTCATTTCGTATGGCATCTGCCCTGGCAAAATCGCGCTTCCTTCTTGCTTCGTTCCTTTCTTTTATGAGCTTTTCAATCTCGTCGGGCGATAGCTCCTCGGCCGTGGCAAATATCGTATCTATGCCAATGACGCCCATGATCTCTTCTACGGCATCGAAGAACTTTTTAGCGTTAATCAGAGCGTTCTTGTCCAGAGATGCGCTGTCCTTCAAATAGTTATTCAAGTCTCTCACGATCTCAAAGACGCTGCCCAACGCACCCGCCGTGTTGAAGTCGTCGTCCAGGGCCTCGCAGAACTTGATGTATCCCTTACGAATTACATCATCTAGCCAGGTGTCAGGGGTATCTTTCTCCTCGCTTCTTTCCATATAAAATATCAAATCAGAATAGCAGTTTCGAAGACGCTGCATGCTCCTGACGGCTTGCGTGAGAGATTCCTCAGAGAAATCAAGGGGGCTTCTATAATGAGCTCCCAATATGAAAAGCCTGACGGCCAACGGTTGGTATTTTCCAATCAACTCCCTTACGGTAAGTATATTGCCGAGCGACTTCGACATCTTCTCCTTATTGATCAGCAGGTAGCCGTTATGAATCCAGTATCTCACGAACTGTTTGCCCGTAGCAGCCTCCGATTGAGCTATTTCGTTTTCGTGGTGAGGGAATATGAGATCGCTTCCGCCTCCATGTATGTCTATTGTTTCTCCCAGATATTTCATTGCCATGGCACTGCACTCTATATGCCATCCCGGCCTTCCCGGGCCCCAGGGGCTATCCCACCACGGCTCACCAGGCTTTCTTGCCTTCCACAGCACAAAATCGAGGGGGTGTTTTTTCCTGGCATCCACCTCTATGCGCGCGCCAGCTTGAAGTTCTTCTAAGCCTTGGCCTGAAAGTTTACCGTAACCAGGAAAGCTTTTGACGTCGAAGTAGACGTTGCCCTCGACCACGTATGCATGGCCCCTTTCCATTATCCGCGATATGAGAGCAATTATTTCATCGATGTGTTCCGTAGCCAGGGGATGTACCGTGGCATGTCTAACGCCCAAAGGGGTGACATCCTCGAAGTATGCTTTTATAAATCGTTCAGCCAGCTCTTTAACCGTAATGCCGAGCTCATTGGCCTTATTGATCATCTTGTCGTCTATGTCGGTAAAGTTTTGGACGTAGACGACCTCGAAACCTTTATGTTCCATGTATCTCCTCAAGGTGTCGAATACTACGAAGGGCCTGGCATTTCCGATGTGAATGTAATCATATACGGTTGGTCCGCATACGTAAAAACCTACCTTTCCCTGGTGTAGGGGAATAAATTCATCCTTACGACGCATTAAATCATTATACAACATTAAGCCCATCTTGTCCTCTCCTTTCTTGCATGTCAAAATTACGACAATAATCCTAAACAATCCTATAATAAGAATGGGAAATTAGGAAGCGCGGGAGGAAAGCAAGATACGAAAAATGCAGGACAAAACTGAAGATCGTAACGAATCAAATAATTTGAAGGAAAAGCTTAAAAGCCTTCCGAATAGACCGGGAGTGTACATCTTCCATGGCGAGGACAACGAGGTTCTATATGTGGGCAAGGCAAAGTCGCTTAAGAAGAGAGTCTCATCTTACTTCCGTCACCAGGGGTTTGCCTCTCCGCGGCTTCGAAAGCTCGTCCAATTGGCCAAGGACATCTCATTTATAAGGACAGAAACCGAAGCAGAAGCCCTCATAGTGGAGGCGCGCCTGATCAAACATTATCAACCGTTTTTTAACATCGAACTAAAGATGGGCGAACGATACCCTTACATAAAGATTACAAACGAAGTTTTTCCCAGAGTGATCATAACAAGGCACAGAGGAGAAGACGATGCCATATACATGGGTCCTTACATCAGGGTTAAAGAGCTTAGGCAGGTTTTGAGGCTGATGGAGCGCTATTTCCCTCTGAGGAACTGCAGCCTAAACCTTAAGGAAACCCCTGTGCAAAATCGCCCTTGTCTGCGTTATAACCTTGGGAAGTGTTTGGGGCCATGCGCTGGTCTCTGCACGCCGAAAGAATACCGCGAACGCGTTGACGACGTAATATTGCTCCTAAGAGGTCAGACGAGCGCCTTGGTCGAAGGCCTTAGAAAAAGGATGGACGAGGCAGCAATGGCTTTGGCCTTCGAAAAGGCGGCATTTTATAGGGATGCCATAAGGGCTATATGGCGCTTGAGCAGACAGCAGATCTCCATTACGCTCAGGGATCCTATCGACAATGAAATTTGGAGCGCAATGGAGAGGCTGCAAGATGTTTTGGGCATATCATTGCCCCTTTGGCGCATAGAGGGCTGTGATATATCGCACTTAAGCGGAAGGGAGTCCTACGGCGTATTTGTGGTATTCGAGCAGGGTGTGCCAAATCCCTCGCTATATAGGAAGTACAGCATTAAAAGCGTGGAGGGCATAGATGACTTTCGTTCAATCGAGGAAATCGTCAAAAGGCGCTATTCCTCGCTGATCGAAAAAGGTCAGCCGCTTCCGCAGCTGCTTCTCATCGATGGGGGTGCACAACAGCTATCCTTTGCGATTAGAGCTCTAAAGGAGCTTAATATAGTTAATATGGCCATTGTAGCCCTTGCAAAAGAACAGGAGGAGATATATGTCCCAAACGCCAAAGAACCGATAAGGCTTTCGCTTGATGATCCTGGGCTTAACCTGCTTAGAAGGGTAAGGGATGAGGCTCACAGATTTGCGCTTTCTTCCCACAGCAACAAGTTTAATAAACGTTACAAACGCTCCGCGCTGGAAGATATACCTGGGGTGGGCAAAAGAAGGGCGGCGGCTCTCCTGGCGCAGTTTGGAAGCGTAACGCATATTGCCACCAGAACTCCCGAAGAATTAGAAGAGGTCGATAACATTGGGCCTAAATTGGCAAGACATATCCTTAAATACTTAAAAGGTGAAATTACAGATGAAGATGTCGGAAAGAAGATCTCATGAATATTATATGCGCATGGCGTTGAGTTTGGCACAAAGAGGAACGGGCACGACGACCCCTAACCCGAGGGTCGGATGCGTCGTGGTCAAGGACGGCACCATCGTTGGCATGGGCTTTCATCGCTACCCAGGTGGGCCGCATGCCGAGGTCGAGGCTTTATCTGAGGCAGGTGAAATGGCAGAAGGAGCGACTCTCTACGTAAATTTGGAGCCTTGCACTCATTACGGTCGAACGCCTCCGTGCTGTCCACTGATCGTCCAAAGCGGGATAAAAAGGGCCTTCATAGCCACTAAGGACCCCTTCCCAAAGGTTCAAGGCAAGGGGATAGAATATCTAAGCTCTCGTGGATTAGATGTTACAGTCGGCATTCTCGAGAAGGAGGCCAGATGGCTCAATCGCGGGTTTTTTAAGGCTTACGAGGAAGGAAGACCGTGGATCACTTTAAAAGCTGCCTCGAGCTTAGATGGCAACGTCGCCTTGGAAGATGGAAGCAGTCGGTGGGTAACGGGACAAAGTTCGCTCAAACGAGCCCACTTGCTTAGAGCTGAAACGGATGCAATACTTGTAGGAATCGGCACCGTCTTAAGGGACGATCCTCAGCTTACTGTAAGGATGACCGATGGCAGAAATCCGCTTAAAATAGTGCTAGATACTAATTTAAGGATTCCCTTCGACGCCAAGCTGTTCAACGAAGGCATGACGTTGATAGTGACATCTAAGGATTCGCCATCGCAAAAGGTAGAAGAATTGATATCAAGGGGAGTAAGCGTGCTTCAGGTTCCGACCGATTCCGGCAAACTGGATATCAAGGAGTTGGTCTTTAAGCTGCCATCCATGGAGGTACATTATCTCCTGGTCGAGGGCGGACCCAAGATATTGTCGTCCTTCTTCAGGGCAGGTTTATGCGACGACATGGCGTTATTTTATGCGCCCAAGGTAATGGGCAAGGGGATCGGTATGTTCTCGGAATTGTCCTTTGCCGACATGTCAAATGTACCGCAAGTCAAGATAAAAAACGTCAGGAGATTGGGAGGAGATCTCTCTTTGGAGGTCGATGCGTGATGTTCACGGGATTGGTTGAGACCGTAGGGGTTGTGCGCTCGATCGACAGGCATGGAGAGGTGACCAACATCGAGATTGAAGCGCCCGACATTGCCCCAAAGCTTTCTTTAAACGAATCGATTTCCGTATCCGGGGCTTGCCTTAGCGTAGTCAAGGCAGGGATGACAAGTTTTACGGCGGAAATGATGGAAGAAACTGCTACAGTTACTAAACTTGGTATGTTAAAGCCCTTTGACAGGGTCAATCTGGAACGCGCCCTTAAAGCAGGAGACCGCCTTGGAGGGCATATTGTCCTTGGACATGTGGAAGGGATTGGCACGGTCAGTGAAATTTCAAGAAAGACACAGACGTGCGTTATAAGGATACAGGCTGACGTATCGATATTGCGCTACGTAGTGCCCAAGGGTTCCATAGCAATAGACGGTGTTAGCCTTACGGTGATAAGCGTCACGGATACTGATTTTACCGTTGGAGTAATACCAAGCACCTTAAGGCTCACGACCTTGGGTAACCTAAAAGTCAAAGACCCCGTAAACCTGGAGACGGATATAATAGGCAAGTATATTGAACGTTTTTTAAAGGCTTCCTCTCGTGGTAAGGCAGATGAACAAGAGGAGCTGACATGGGAAAAGCTGGCCGAATACGGATGGCAGTAAATATCGGAAGGAGAGTGATGTATTATGGCTTTAGATGATGTATTTGCGTCGCCGGAAGAAGCCATAAACATGATCAAAGAGGGAAGGATGATCATCGTCGTCGACGACGAAGACAGAGAAAACGAGGGAGATCTCTTGATGGCGGCCTCCAAGGTGACGCGCGAATCCATAAATTTTATGACCAAATACGGTCGTGGATTGGTGTGCGTTCCCCTTACTGAGGAAAAGGCAAAACAGCTTGAGTTAGAGCCCATGGTACTTCATAGTACCGATCCCCATGGCACTGCCTTTACAATTTCCGTAGATGCTAAAGAGGGCACCACCACGGGCATTTCCGCCGAAGATAGGGCCATAACGGCCCGCCTGCTTGCAAGTCCAGAGGCGAAGCCGTCAGACTTCAGACGTCCTGGGCATATGTTTCCCTTGATCGCAAGGAAGGGCGGAGTACTTAAAAGGGCCGGTCATACGGAGGCAGCAGTGGACTTGGCAAGGCTTGCTGGATTAGAGCCCGTCGGTGTCATATGCGAGATAATGAACGACGACGGTACGATGGCCAGATTGCCTCAGCTGATCGAATTTGCAAAGAAGTTCGACTTGAAGATAATGACCATAAAGGACCTCATACGCTACAGACATATGAGAGATAAGCTTGTCGAAAAAGTCTCAACGGTCAAACTTCCAACGGAGTACGGGAACTTCATCGCCCATGCCTATCGCTGGATACTGGACGACGATCCCGATCGCCTGCATATAGCCTTAGTAAAAGGGGAGATCGGGGAAGAGGATGACGTGCTGGTAAGGGTGCATTCCGAATGCCTTACCGGAGATGTATTCGGATCTTTGAGATGCGACTGCGGTGCGCAACTTCACAAGGCCATGGAGATGGTAGAGCGCGAGGGCAAGGGCATTGTCCTGTACATGCGCCAAGAAGGAAGGGGCATAGGACTCTATAAGAAGCTTAAAGCGTATGAGCTTCAAGAAAAGGGAATGGATACGGTGGAAGCTAATATCAAGCTGGGAGTAAGCCCTGACTTAAGGGATTACGGAGTGGGGGCTCAAATACTTTTCGACCTCGGGGTAAGAAAGCTTCGCCTTATGACCAATAACCCCAAAAAAGTCATTGGCCTTGCAGGGTATGGCTTAAAGATCGTGGAAAGAGTTCCCATAGAAGTCGAGCCTAACCCCTATAATTCAGATTACCTTAGGACAAAAAAGGAAAAGATGGGGCATCTGCTTCATCAAAATGGCGACATATAACTCTGTTAAAATTTACTCACTGAAGGAGGAGGGTATCGATGCGCGTCTTTCAAGGCAACCTAATGGGAGAGGGGCAGAAAATCGCCCTGGTTGCTTCTCGGTTTAATGAACTGATAACAAATAAGCTAATAGAAGGTGCTAAGGATATATTGTTCAGGCATGGCGTCAAACCTCAAGATGTAGATCTATATTGGGTACCGGGCGCCTGGGAACTCCCGTTGGTAGCACAGGAGTTGGCCTTATCCGGAAAATATGACGCAGTAGTTCCGTTGGGAGCGGTCATCCGGGGAGATACACCGCACTTCGACTACGTTGCCTCAGAGGTCTCCAAGGGGTTGGCAAAGATAGCTTTAGATCATCGCGTTCCGGTGGTCTTTGGTGTTTTAACCTGCGACAATCTGGAACAGGCGCTGCTGCGCGCCGGAAGTAAGGCCGGCAACAAGGGCGGCGAGGCGGCGATGGCTGCCCTGGAGATGGTCAACCTGCTCGATCAAATACGAAACCAGAAAGGTGGTACCCAAATTGCTTGATATTAAGTGGATCAGAGAAAACCCGGATGAAGTAAGAAAGATGCTCGAGAATAGGGGATATGACTATCCATTAGACGAACTGTTGAGGCTTGATGGCCTGAGAAGGCAAAAGCTTATAGAGGTGGAAAACCTTAAGGCTAAGAGGAACGAGGGTTCCAAAGAGGTGGCCAGGCTAAAATCAAAGGGAGAAGACCCCTCGCAGTTAATGGAAGAGATTCGGAGCATAAATGAGACCATCAAGGCTTTAGATCAAGAGGTACAGGAAATTGAGGGGAAGCTGAGGGATTTGCTTCTTCAGATCCCAAACAGGCCACATGAGAGCGTTCCCGTAGGTAAATCCGAAGAGGATAACGTGGTAATACGTCACGTTGGGAATCTGCCCGAGTTTGATTTCGAACCCAAGCCCCATTGGGAATTGGGGGAAAGTCTGGGGATAATGGACTTCGAGGCGGGTATAAAGTTAGCGGGCAGCAGGTTTACCGTCCTTAGAGGTTACGGCTCTCGAATGGCCAGGGCCCTCATAAATTTCATGTTAGATCTGCATACCCGAGAACACGGATATCTGGAGTTCGAGCCGCCCTTCCTCGTGAACTCCAAGACCATGGAGGGCACTGGACAGCTGCCCAAGTTTGCAAACGACCTATACCATTGCGATAGCGATGACCTTTGGTTGATACCGACTGCAGAAGTGCCTCTGACCAACATGCACGCGGAGGAAATCTTGGAAGAGGATGTGTTGCCCCTTTACTATACCGCCTACACTCCATGCTTTAGAAGAGAGGCCGGAAGTCACGGAAGGGATGTAAGGGGGATGTTGAGGCAACATCAATTTGACAAGGTGGAGCTGGTGAAGATCTGCACCCCCGAAAGCAGCTACGACGAGCTGGAAAAGCTCACGCGAAACGCGGAAGAAGTCCTGAAGAGGCTTGGCCTTCCCTATAGAGTGGTGTGCTTATGCACAGGGGATATGGGATTCGCGGCGAGCAAAACTTACGACATAGAAGTCTGGCTTCCGTCGCAGAACACCTATAGAGAGATCAGCTCCTGCAGCAACTGCGAAGACTTTCAGGCACGACGCATGAACACCAGGTATAAACCCCGCGGCACCAAGGGAACACGTTTCGTACATACGTTAAACGGTTCCGGAATAGCCGTGGGCAGATGCCTCATAGCCATAATGGAAAATTATCAACAAAAGGATGGATCGATAAGGATACCGGACGTGCTGGTTCCCTACATGAACGGACTTACGGAAATAAGAAGCTTTCGTTAAAAGTTGTTTCCAAGAGACCGAGGATATGTCCATTTAAAGCCGCTGTCAAAAGGCTGGGGCTTATCCTTGGTCCGTATGAAAATTGCCTTGTCGTCGTTGCTGACAGAGTCCAGCCTAACCGGAAAAATGAAATCGCTGAAATCTATGAGCGGTTGGACTTTTTCCACCAGCTCTTGTGTCGCCTGCTCCGGAAGGCGGAAGCCGTCGGCATAAAGCTTGTAATTCTTAAGGTAGATTTTATTTTCATCGACGACCTCAAGTTCGCCTGTGAGCTTGGCCAAGACGTTGAGCTTGAACAGCAGCATTGGCAGCTCGTATACAGCTGTTGCTACAATTTTGCCGTTCCTTAAGTCGAACTCAAAGTTGCTCCATCTCTTATCCTTTAACTCGTAATTTTTCAATGCTCCATTTATGTCATCTTCAAGCAGCCTGGCTTCAAACGAGACTGCCGACACGTCACGTGGGCGCAGTTTTTTGTCCCAATCTGTGGGAGGGTTGAATTGCACGTCTCTTGCTTCGATGGCAATGCTGTCGATGCGCAATCCCTCTACAACCGCACCCTGTAGCTTGATATACAGATGAGACACGTATCCTTTATCTGTCGGGGGTGCGTCTACTATTATCAATGCCTTTTCCGGGGACAGCTCTTTTATAAAGCAACTGCCAAGTACCTCCAAGGGGACGCTATTGGCTTTGGCAGGCAGAGATATAAATGCTATCATTAAAAAAATTAGGCAAAGCTTTTTAATAAATTTCATTCTATACATCAACCCTTTCATGATAAAATTATAACCAGAATTTCAAGAGGGGAGAGATCCCAACAATGGGTAAAGTTTATCTTTTGATCACGCTCACGGCCTTAGGTTGTCTAGTATTCGAGAAGTTGACGAAAAGACGACTCTCCATGGACCAATGGGATTATACAAGAGACCTGCTGATGTTGGCCAGCATGTCTTTGCTCTCCATAAGCGTCGGAAGTCGCTCTTCCTCTGTAATAATAGGGTTTGGGGTAATCTTTGCTGTTGCGGCCATGGGCGAAAGGTTGTACACGTCGATGCTTTGGCCTATATTGAAGATCTCTTTGGCCGTGGCCTTTGCCTTTAAAGGACCTCAAATACATTTTATTACCCTGGGTGAGGATAACCTTTATTACCTATCTCCGAATGCAGCTGTCGTGGCGACGGCCATGTGGTTGTTGTTGTGTCAAGCTTTCATGAGAGAGGTAGATGAAATTTCGGGATTGTCGGGCCATTTGATGGCTATTACATGGGTTTTGTTGTGGGGCGTGAGCTTCTTTTTGGGCCAGGACTTAAAGGACGCCATGTGGATGTCCTTTGCCGGAATCCTCATATGTCTCATCTTCTGGAGCAGGATAGGTCATACCTACAGAAGGCTTGGAGATCCGCTTGTGTATTTCTGGTCCACACTTATAGCTGGCACGTCCCTCATAGGTGTCAGTAAAGGCATAACCTTTGCAACTATATTGCTGCCATTGTCCTTGTTTGCGCTTCCGATAATGGAGGCTTCCCTTGGGTTCGTTGGCAAGACCTTCACGGATAAAGGACGCTGGAACGTTTCGCTTTATGAAAGGCTGGTCTCGATGGGCATCGATCACCCGCAATCTGTGAGGTTGGTGTCCGCCTTCTGTATGACCCTAGGCGTTTCCGTTTCCCTATTTCAGCTTATAAGCTCTCCCTGGGGTTTTAGAATCTCCCTTCTGGTGTTCGTCTTGGGAACGATGGCCTTTCTGATCTACATATTTAAGAACGTGGTTCGCGAAGACCAACGCAGGCCAGCGTTGTGGGGTATATTTGTGGACAATGTGTCTATGGATTACGTTTTGAATAAAGTAATATTTTGGGCCACTCAGGAGAGTGACCAAAGCTATATGATAGTAACGCCTAATGCATTGGTTGCCGAAAGGTCGAGATATGACGCTAAGTTGCGGGAGGCAGTAAAGTCCGCAGACCTGTCATTGCCCGATGGAGCAGGGCTTATATGGGCCTTCAAGATATTAGGAGTCAAGATACAGGAAAGGATAACGGGCATAGACTTCATGAAAAGCTTGTGTCAAATTGCACAGCATAGGGATATGCCCGTATTCCTTTTGGGTGGAACACCTGAGGTGGTAGAGGAGGCTTCAAATCGCCTCGCAAAGGACTATCCGAATTTGAGGATAGCGGGTTTCCATCATGGATATTTCTCTCAAGATGAAGATGAGAAGATATGCAAGATGATAAACGAAAGCGGAGCCAAAATACTTTTCGTGGGTTTGGGGGTGCCAAAGCAAGAGCTATGGATCAAGTCCAATTTGGGGAGGCTTAAGGGCATCATAGCCATTGGCGTCGGGGGAAGTTTCGATGTCATATCCGGTCGCCTAAAGAGGGCTCCAGAAGCGTGGCAAAAGGTGGGCTTGGAATGGCTTTATCGCACCATGCAAGAACCTTGGCGGTTCAAGCGAATAATCAGATTGCCGATCTTTATGGCGTTAGTCGTCCTTACCAGGTTTGGCCTTTACACCAGGAGGATTGATTGATGGGAATAACGGCCTTGGATATCATGCAGAAGGATCTTACTGCGCTGTCAAAAGAGGATTTTATCGTTGATGCAGTGAAGATGTTTTATATTCATAAGGTTACGGGTGTGCCAGTGATAGAGGGGAATTGGTGTCTGGTTGGTTTTATCTCCGAAAGCGACATTATAAAGGCTGCACTCCCGACATATCTAGAAACAATAACCTCGTCAGCTTTTCTGGACAAAGAAGGAGAGCTTGGACTCTTCGACAAGATACATGGCATAGGATTTAGAAAGGTGGAGGATTTTATGACCAAGGAGGTGATTTACGTGGAACCCTCAGCAAGCCTTATGAGCGTTGCTGATCTCATGATACGGAAGAGGATCAAGAGGCTCCCAGTTGTTCAAAACGGAAAATTAATGGGAATCATAGACAGAAGCGCTTTCTGTGAATTTCTCATGGAAGGGGGAGTCTTGGATGGGTGAAGGGGAAAGGCAAACAGGCCAAGATCTCATAGAGGAGATAGAATCGTTCAGAAGCGTCCTGGAGCGTGAATATGAACAGAAAATCGCTGAGGTCAACAAAAAAAAGGACGAAATGTTGAAAACTATCCAGGAAATGTACATCAAAAAAATGGGCTCCCTCGTGGAAGAATTGGACGAACAGGAAAGAAAAGCACTTTCTCAAGCTGGAAATCTCGAACAAACTTATAAAGGGAAGGCCGAACGCCTCATCGAAGAGATCGATAAATCCAAGTTAATCGAATCTATATTGCATGATATTTCAAAGGAATTATGGCCAGGCCTCGACGACCAGAACGAAACTTTTTTGAGCAAGGGAAGGAGTATGGATGTAACTTGATCGCCGAGATGGTCAACCTTAGGATGCTGGGGCTAAAAAGCGATATAAAAGAGCTGATAGAACATATCAGGGATTTAGGAATTTTACATATAGTTGAAGAAAACAATGACTATCCCCCTGGAGCAGTGAAGGGGCCCGTCATAGAAAAGATGCGGTTTTTGCGTGCCGGTCTTCTTGGACTGTTAGAGGACCTAAACTGGAAAGATTGGGATAATCTCGACTGGGAGTCGATAGAATATCTTCGCAAAGTTGTACCTATCGATGATATTGCCTCTCTAGAAGATATAGAAAATAGCTTAGTAAAGTTTAAAAAAAGGCTTGAGGAGATCAAAGACGAAATAAAAGCTTTAGAAGAGTCCGCAATTGTCCTTAAACAAGTCCATCATCTGGCGGTTTATTTCCATCCTTTTGTTACGTCAGAAAGAAGTAAGGGAAATGCGGTTTCTTTGTGGCTTATAGAGTCAAACAGGCTTAATGGTTTGTTGCAGATCTTGAAAGAAAAGGTCCGTTCAGTCACCCCTGTGGGCCAACGACCTTTTTTCAATCATAAGACTCTTCCGCAGGGCGAAAATCTTTCTTTAGTTGCCTTGAGCACCAACCCTGATATAGAGCCAACCCTAATAGAGGTCCTGAAAGATTTGGGAGGTATACCTTATAAAACGTTTGGTATAGCCATGGATGGTTTGGCGGTAGAGTCGCCGCATAAGACGCAAATGGAATTGAAATGGCTTCCCAAGAAGTTGGCTGAGGCAAATGAAGCGCTTGAGGAAACAAGAAAAGAGTGGGGACCCCGATTGGCGGCCCTCTACATACTGATGGACGAAAGGCTTGAATCCCTAGCATTAGAGAAAAAACTAATAAAAGGAGGGGAATATTTCACTTTAAATGCTTGGGTTCCTCGCTCCAACCTGGACGAGGTCATCTCGTCTCTAAAGGAACGTTTTAAAGATCGCATCTTGATCACATGGAGGCCTCCACAGCCTGAAGAATGGGATAAGGTCCCCGTCTTGCTTGAAAACCCCAAATGGGCAAGACCGTTTGAGGTCTTTTTGAAGCTTCTTCCCCTGCCGGGATATAAAAGCGTGGATCCGACCGCGCTGATCGCCATATTTTTTCCTATGTTCGCAGGGTGTATGATAGGCGATATAGGGTATGGGATAATATTTTTGCTCTGCGGAATTTGGGCAAAGAGAAGAAATGGCGGAAACAACGGATTGTTATGTGATATCTCGCAGATACTGATAAATGTTTCCATATTGAGTATCTTGTGGGGTTTTTTATACGGCGAATTCTTTGGCGACCTAGGTCACAGGCTGTTGCATCTGCGGCCGGTATGGGTTGAAAGGACGCAAGGGGTTATTCCCGTGATGGCCTTTGCGGTTGCCTTGGGCTTCACGCACGTGACATTGGGGTTGATATTGGGGGCATACGAAGGGTTAAAGAGCAACAACAAACGTCATATATACGAACGAGTTGGGACGATTTTCATGATACTGGGCATCATCGCTTTCGTGGCGGATCGGGCTAAAATCATCCAAATTGATCTTTTGTGGCCGGCGCTCGGATTATTAGTGTTTGGGTTGGCTTTTCTGGTAAGAGGAGGAGGTCTTACGGGATTAGTCGAGACGATAGGGTCCATTGGAAACATATTAAGCTACATCCGCATAGCAGCGATAGGCTTGTCGTCGGCAATACTTGCCATGGTCGCCACAAAGTTTGTAGACGTACTCGGAGTATCCTTTTTTGGGATAGCGCTTGCCCTTTTAATACACCTGCTTAATTTGATAATAGCCATAGTGGGATCTGCATTGCACTCTGCTCGCTTACATTACGTGGAGTTTTTTGGCAAATTCTATGAGGGGAAAGGAAACAACTATAAACCGTTCAGGCGAAGGAGGGAAACCGCTTGGAAAAGGCCTTATTAGGATTGGCTGCAGCCCTGGCAGTTGGCATTCCGGCTTTAGCCACGGCTTACGCTCAGGCAAAAATAGGAAGTGCAGGCGCTGCTACGGTCGCCGAAAAACCGGAAACCGCTGCAATCATGATAATACTTGAGGCAATACCTGAGACTATGGTAATATTAGGTTTTGTCGTTGCTATTATGCTTATCTTATAGAGTGATCATTCATGGTCTCGCAAGATCTTATCAATTTCAAGAACTTTTTAAAAGATGAGTATGAAAAGCGCATAAAGGAATACGAGCAGAAAATTGAGGAAGAGCTGGCCGAAATCGCTGCATCCAAGGCTTTAGAGTTTGAGAAGAAAGCTGAAGAAATTAAAGGACATCGTTTAGAGCAACTCCGGGAACGCTTGGATTTGATCAAAATGAAAGCTGTAAAAGCAGGCAAGGATGCTATTGCAAATGCTGCAAATGAAGTTTTTTGCGAAGCTAGGGAAATGGCTGAAAAAATCACCCTTAACGCCAGAGCAAATTCAGCGAACTATAGCTTTATGCTAGACAAGCTTCTCGAAGAGGCCCTGGAAGTTTTATCCTGCGAATGTGGCACAATTTGGCTTTTGCCAGAGGAGGAGAAGCTTCTGGCCAGTTTGCCAGTGGGTTTCAGGCTTGCCATTGCCGAAAGGGATGACCAGTGGGGAGGACCTGTGGTCACGGACGAAGAGGAGGAAAAAGTTGTCGAAAATACTGTTAGGGGAAGGTTTGAAAGACTCTCGCCGATCATCCTTCAAAGGATCGGAGCCATTATGTCTCCGCTTATGGAAAAGATTGAGAGGTCATGAAGAAAATTACAGTTACCTATGCGCCGCCCTAAGAGCCAGGGCGGCCAGATTTTATACATGGGAAGAGCTTTCCTCGCTTGCTCGCGGCGGTTTTGAGTCCTTGAAATCTGAATTTCTGGAGGGACGATATAGCGAGAGCTATCGCTCGCAATTGTTATCTTCTTTGTCCTCTCCATTGCGCAAGATCGAGCTTGCAATCATGTTTGAGATCACAAGGCGTTTAAGATCGGCTCATTTGAAGGCCCAGGGCGAACCGCATGAACTGATGTCCGTTGTTTTAAGTCAGGCTGATCTGCACAACTTTCGCATTATCCTTCGAAGGTTTGCGAGCAAAGGCTCCCATCAGGAGCAAGAATATCTTTGGCACCTCTACGGTGATCTTCCAAGGAAATTTTTCAAGAATTTATGGGAGTCTGATAGCATTACTATGGCCAGGGAACGCATCTATCTTTTTGGCAATCCACGGGGAGCTATATTGGATAGTGCCTTGGCAGTTTTGCAAACGTCTAAAAACCTTATTTTGGCTGAGCGAGAGTTGATATTAAACTACATCGGATATTACGAAACATCAATCTCAAAGTTTCCCAATAAAAATGGTGCCATAGTCAAGGAATATCTCGGAAGGCTAGTCGACCTATGGAATCTAAACTTATGGCTTAAACAAAGGATAGGGGCAGAAGAAAGCAGATCCTCTGCGGATTACCTTCCGGGGGGAGCATGGATCAATCCTAAGGATTTATCTAACGCCAAGGTCATAACTGACGTTATTCGATGGACTCCGTGGTACAAAGCCGTTAGAACAAAAACATTTAACTCTACAATGGAATTCCAATGGCATATCCAAAGGGAATTTTGGAGGTGGCAGATCTCCTTATTTCGCAAGGACCCCTTAGGCTTTGAGGTGCCTTTCGGATACATTGCAAAGGCCCTGGCAGAATGGAGTAACTTGAACATCATTGCTATAGGTACTGCCTTCAGATTGAACCCGGATAAAATCATAGGAAGGTTGATCCCTACTAAGTGATTGCTGGGAGGCAATTCCATGGAGATCGATAATGAAAAGGAAGTTATTGCCCTAGGTCGGGAGATATTTACTGACCTTTGGAGGCTATTTGGATTCAAGATAATAGTGTGTGATGATCCAAACGACGTGCATAAACATTGGAGGGAGATTAACAGCCAGGATGTAGCCGTAATAATAACGGAAGAAAATTGGTTTTTTAAGATGCCCTTAAGGCTTAGGTTGTTAGCCGAACGTTCCATCAGTCCCGCTTGGGTCAAATTTCCCACATTGCTTCATGAAGGAGAAGATACGCTTGTATGACGACAAAGGCCAAATAAAAGGTATTTCGGGCTCAGTCGTGACGTCATCATGTCCTGTCAATACATCGATATACGAGGTCGCGTATGTGGGCAACGAAGGTTTGCTAGGGGAAGTCGTGAGGGTAAGGAAAAATTTCGCTGACATCCAGGTTTACGAGGACACGACAGGCTTACGGATTGGAGATCGGGTGATATTTACTGGAGAGCTTTTATCTATTAAGCTAGGTCCGGGGTTGCTGGGACAGGTGCTTGACGGCATAGGAAGGCCCTTGGGAAAGCTTGGGGAATCATCTCCATACATATCGAAGGGAACGCATAGGGATGCTATTGGAGGAGAAAGCTGGTCATTTGAGCCCTGTTTAAATAAGGGGGATCGCGTTGGGCCTGGGGATATATTGGGAGAGGTGACTGAGAAAAGCTTCTCTCACAGGATAATGGTTCCATTGAAAATCGGTGCCGGTAAATGCGAGATGACGTGGATAGCGCCTGCAGGCAATTACTCCAGCGACGACGTCGTATGCGAGATAGATGGACAGGCTATCAAATTACATCAAAAGTGGAACGTGAGGGTACCGAGGAACGTCGAAAAAAAGCTAGACTTAGATAGGCCCCTCATAACTGGCACACGTGTGTTGGATGTATTCTATCCCTTGGCTTTAGGTGGTACTGCGGTTATACCAGGAGGGTTTGGAACGGGCAAGACGGTAACCCAACAATCGATCGCGAGGTGGGCTAACGCTGACATCGTAATCTACATAGGTTGCGGAGAAAGAGGAAATGAGATGACGGAAGTCCTAGAGGAATTTCCCAAGTTAAAGGACGTTCGAAAAGATGCTCCCCTAATGGATAGGATGATACTCATCGCCAACACCTCCAATATGCCCGTAGCTGCAAGGGAAGCCAGCATATATCTGGGCATGACCATAGCAGAATATTATAGGGACATGGGATATGACGTGGCAATAATTGCCGATTCCATCAGCAGATGGGCCGAGGCGCTTCGGGAAATTTCAGGGCGATTGGAAGAGATGCCTGGAGAAGAGGGATACCCTGCATATCTTGCCTCAAGGCTTGCTCGCTACTACGAACGATCGGGAAACGTGGTTGCTCTAGGGAACCCAAAGCGCACGGGGTCTATATCGGTGATCAATGCAATTTCGCCTCCTGGAGGCGATTTCTCGGAACCCGTAACCCAGGCCGGCTTGCGACTCTCCGGGTGTTTCTGGGCATTGGATAAGGCCCTTGCCACGAAGAGACATTTTCCATCAGTCAACTGGACTCAGAGCTATTCTTTGTATACTGAGACGTTAAACGAATATTTTGTGACTCATGTGTCCGAGCAGTGGGCACTGCTTAGGGAATTTGCCCTTAGGGCGTTGAATGAGGGGAAATCCCTGCAGGAGATCGTTCAGGTAGTGGGAAGAGACGGCCTTACGGAAGATGAAAAGTGGACCCTCAAGCTCTCTGAATTGATCAACATATTTTACCTTCAGCAGAACGCCTTTGACGTAATAGATGCCTATTGCGACCCCGATAGACAGCTTGCAATGCTGAAGACATTAAAATCATTAGATGACGCAGTAAAAGATTCCTTAAGCAAGGGCGCTTTATTTGAACAGATTGACTCCCAACAGGCCTTTGCAAGGGATCTCATGGACCTGCGCTTGAGCAAGAAGGAAGATTATGAGGATATGTCGAATTCTTATATTATGAGGCTCAGAAACGATCTGTCAAACCTCACGGCGGTGTAGATGATGATGAGATTGCCGAAGGAAGGATATAGGACCATCGAGAAAATAGCCGGGCCTTTACTCTTCGTTAATAAGGTAAAGGGAGCTGGGATCGGGGAAGTCGTAAGAATCGTATCTAATTTTGGGGAAGATTACGGCCAAATTCTTCAGATAACAGAAGAGCTTTGCGTCATACAGGTCTTCGGTGAGACGATGGGACTTTCGCCGGGAAATTCAATCGTATGGCTCGAGAGGGACGTAATAAAGATACCTCTCGGCATTGCCCTTCAGGGTCGCATATTAAACGGCCGGGCTGATCCAATAGATGGAGAAGGCCCGATATCGTGCATTGAAATGTGGGCACCCATACAGGGAAACATCATAAATCCTTGGAGGAGAAAAAGTCCTAATAAATTCATCGAGACGGGGATATCAACGATTGACCTTATGAACACCTTGGTAAAGGGGCAAAAGCTTCCCATCTTCACGGGAACGGGGCTTCCTGCCAATAAGTTGGCAGCTCAAATTGCTAAGTACGCTGGCACTGATGCGTCTTCTAATGGCAAGGAACCCTTTTTGGTGGTATTTGCAGCAATGGGCATCACACAAAGGGAGGCCGCATATTTCAGGCGGGCATTTCATGAAAGCGGATCGATATACAGAGGGGTGTTTTTCTTCAATTTAGCAGAAGATCCATCCATAGAAAGGATCCTTACGCCAAGGATGGCCTTGACCGTGGCCGAATACTTCGCCTTCGAAAGAGGGTATGACGTTTTAGTGATATTGACGGATATGTTGCACTACTGCGAAGCGCTCAGAGAGGTGAGCTCGGCGCGAGAGGAAATTCCCGGTCGCAGGGGATTTCCTTCATATATGTATTCCGATCTGGCAAGCATTTACGAGAGAGCAGGCTGTATCTCCGGCCTCAAGGGAAGCATCACCCAGATTCCAATCGTAACGATGCCCGATGACGATCTGACCCATCCTGTGCCGGATCTGACAGGGTACATCACTGAGGGGCAAATCGTCATGGATAGGTCACTTCATGGCAGACAAATATTTCCCCCTATAGATGTGCTATCCAGCTTGAGCAGGTTGATGAATAAGGGCATAGGGGAGAAATCCACCGTTCCGGAACATAGATCGTTATCAGATCAGTTGTACGCTGCATACGGGCGCTTCAAGGACCTCGTGAGGCTCAAGGCCATAATCGGAGAAGAGGGGCTTACTCCTACGGAGCTGTCATACCTGGACTTTGGAGAGAAATTCGAGACGTACTTTGTAAATCAGAAAGACAAGCGTCGATCCTTGGAAGAAACACTTGAATGTGCTTGGGATTGTCTGTTAACCTTACCAAAGGAAGAGCTTCATCGCCTGCCCTCATATTTGATCGAGGAGATGTCGTTTAAAAGAGGGATGAAATTTTGAGCCGTAGGCCGCTGACCAGGGACCAACTCTTGGAGGTAAAGCGTAGCATCTCATCCCTAAAAAAGAGCAAGGAGATACTGGAGAGAAAAAGAGATACCTTATTGCAGCTCATGGAGGACGATAAAAAGCGCTTCAGGGAAATAAAAGGCGCTTTTTTGCGGAGTTGCACTAAGATATATTCGTCCTATGCGTTGGCGCGACTGCACGACGGGGAAGCATCAATATCCCTTTTGGGGATTAGCATCCCCCAAAGTAAGGTTGCCCAAAGGCTCAATCAGGCCATGGGATGTAAGTATCCGTCCTTTTACCCCGATGAGAACTTTCCGTCGCCCATGGAGCTTTACGATCCCATGCTTTTTTCCATTTATATAGATATGCTAATACAGGATCTGGCGGAGGCAAGAAAAGTGCTTTGGGAGTATATAAATTTACATGTAAAATTAAAAGCGTTGGAAGGAGAATTGCATAAAACGCTTCTTAGAATAAACACCATGGAACAAAATCTCTTGCCCAAGCTGGAGGAAGAGAAGCGCCAGATCACTTTCTATTTAAACGAAAAGGAAAGACAAGAGAGGTTCATCACGAAAAGCTGGTTGAAGAAGAGAAAAATTATTGGGGGGTAACACATATGAATATGGACAAACTGATGAAACAGGCTCAAAAGATGCAGGCACAGATGTTGAAAATCCAAGAGGAGCTGGCCAAAGAAACCGTTGAAGGCGAAAGCGGAGGAGGAGTAGTTAAGGTAAAGTGCAACGGGCAGGGGGACTTCGTCTCCATTTCCATAGATCCAGCAGTAGTGAACCCCGATGACATTGAAATGCTGGAGGATTTGATTCTGGCTGCCATTAATGATGCCCAAAGAAAAAGCAAGGATCTGGCAAACGAGAGATTAAGCAAATTTGGAGCCGGCTTTGGATTGCCGGGACTCATGTAAAGCAGGTGAAATGATTGGCTTTGTCGAAGCCGTTAGAGGATTTGATGCGGCTATTTGAGAGGTTTCCTGGCATAGGAGAAAAGAGTGCCAGGAGGATGGTGCTTTTTTTACTTCAACAGCCGAAAGGTTTTTCCGAAGCCCTTGCCGAGGGCATACGTAAGTGTAGTTCGTCTCTCCATCCATGCAGCATATGTGGAAATATTACCGACGACGATCCCTGCTCGATTTGCAGCGACCCCTTTAGGGACAAATCTACGCTGTGCATCGTAGAATCCGTCGAGGACTTAATCACCCTAGAGCAGGCCGGCATATATAATGGGCTTTATTTCGTCCTGGGAATGTTATATTCTCCCTTAGAGGGTGAAGAGGTATCACCTCAAGTCCTGGAGCGTCTCGTTAAGAGGGTATCGCAGGGAGATATTAAGGAGGTAATATTGGCTTTCAGCCCCAAGGTCGAGGGGGAGCTGACGATGAACCTGATAACATCGGTTCTGGATCCCTTGCCTGTAACTGTAAGCAGGTTGTCTTATGGTTTGCCCGTTGGCGGAAGCGTGAGCTTTGCGGACAGGACAACGCTACATGCTGCATTGGAGGCTAGGACATGCTTAAAAAGAGGCGAAGGCAGACAATAAACGGGAGGTAAACTTTAATGCAAGAAGGCATGGGACGACTTGTCAACATAATAATAAGGACCCTTTTAAGCATATTGGGCGCTATAGCCGGATATCAGTTAGCCCAATACCTATCCGGAAGTCCCTGGTGGCCAAAGAGCACTTTAATGCTGGATCTTTCCATGTGGGGGCTCGTGATTGTTTTTTCTGCCTTTATCGGTTATTTGTTGGCCCCCCTCTTCATCCGTGGCATCGCCCGAATCGGTCAGATATTTGAAAGATCCCTGCAAAGCTTTACATGGCAAGATCTATTTGTCGCCATATTGGGATTGATTGTAGGATTAATTGTGGCCAACTTATTGGCTATGCCCTTATCGGCCATACCGAACCTGGGTTTTTATTTGGCTATTTTGCTAAACATAATTTTGGGATACATAGGTTTGATCATCTTTTTAAGGAGAAAAGACGAAATCGTGAGCATGTGGTCCTCCTTCGAGGTCTTTAGGGATAGATTTCACTTGAAAGGGAAAAGGACTCGAGAGGAAGACGTGCACGACAATATAAAGATCCTCGACACCAGTGCGCTTATTGATGGCAGGATACTTGACATCGCAAAAGTGGGTTTCATAGAGGGTACATTATGCATCCCCGCGTTCGTGCTCTTGGAGTTGCAGGCTATAGCCGATTCGACAGATCCTCTCAGGAGGGCAAAGGGGCGCAGGGGGATGGAAGTGGTCGAGGATCTTCAAAAGCTCCCCGATGTAAAAGTCGAGATACTGGAGCAAACCCTTAAAGAGCTCAAAGTGGATACGGTCGACGAAGGCCTCATAGAGCTGGCTAAAAAACTGAGGGCAAAGATAATAACGACGGATTATAATCTCAACAAGATCGCCAGCATTCAAGGGCTTTCGGTGTTGAACGTAAATGATCTAGCCAATGCCTTAAAACCGGTGCTTATACCAGGCGAGACCTTGGAGGTGGATGTCATCAAGGAAGGCAAGGAGCCCAATCAGGGAGTTGCCTATCTAACTGACGGGACGATGCTGGTCGTCGAGGATGGGGAGAAATACATCGGCAAAAGGGTTGAAGTGGTCATAACATCCCTGCTGCAAACTTCAGCAGGGAGGATGATATTTGGCAGAGTAAAACGTGAGGCAAATTGATGTTCCATAAAAGATGTTCTTTCGTATTGTTAGCTGGGGGAAGGGGCGCCAGGATGGGAAGCCCCTTCAAGCAATTTCGGCCCTTGGGCGGCATTCCCCTGTGGGCATGGGGGTTAAGGCTAGCCAACAGGTTGTATTCCATGGGGTTGATAGAGGAAGCGGTCGTGGTATTTCCGAGGGACATCGATTTTACCGATCAGATCGAGCACCTCGACAAGTTTGATATGCCCTCTAAGATCGTTAAGGGCGGAGAGACGAGGCCAGCGTCATCGCTTGCCGGTGTGACTGCCTCTTGCGGCGATTACGTATTGGTCCACGATGCAGCTCGCCCCTTTGCCTCTGTGCGTTTGGTTAAGCGTATAATATCGGCCCTTACACCGGAAAGCGGGGTGATACCGCTAACTCCGGTCAGGGATGCCTTGAAAAGGGTGTCCGGTAAAGGAGATATCTTTCCGGTGTCTAGGGAAAACTTATGGTGCACACAGACACCTCAAGGATTTCCGCGAGAGGAGTTGATTGCCGCTATGCAGTTAGCCGGCGACAATATATCAGACGAGGCCGAGGCATGGATAAAGGCAGGTCATGAGATTAAATTTGTAGAAGGAGAACCAAATAATATTAAGGTCACCTATGAAAGCGACTTGAAGTTTTGTGAGACTATAGCACAGGGGATGGGCCAATTCAGGGTGGGGCATGGCTTTGACGTACACCCCTTACGTCCGTGGCGAAAGCTGATCTTGGCAGGATGCGATATCCCCGATGCACCCTTGGGGCTTGACGGTCATTCCGATGGCGATGTGATATCCCACGCGGTGGCGGACGCCTTGTTGGGAGCTGCCGGAGAGCCAGATCTGGGTACCCTTTATCCAGCCTCCGACGAACGGTACAAGGATGCATCGAGCCTCATCTTCTTGCAGGAAATATCTCGCCTTTTATCTCAGAAAAATTGGAGCCTGATATGGCTTGATGTAACATTGGAAGCGCAGCTACCAAGGCTTTCGGGATACATCGAACGATTTAAGGAGAATTTGGAGGACGCATTGTCTAACCTAATTTGGAATAAAGGAAAAGTTGTGAATATAAAGGTAAAATCAGGAGAAGGCGTTGGTGCAGTTGGAAGAGCTCGTTGCATGAGGTGTCATTGCATAGCGACGATGAGGGGGGATATTCTGTGAGAAAGGCAAATGGAAGGTCGATTTTGTTCGCCGTCATGATTGCCATAGTCCTTCTCTTATCAAAAAAGGCCAATGCGTCTCGACCCTATCCTTGGATCCATGACTCGGGAGCTAAAATTGAACTACATGTCGGCGAAAGGGTTATAGCTTCGGTACCCAAAGAAAAGGTGGACATCGTGTTATCATGTCTAAATAAATTGGAAAAGATTTTTGGGCAACAGCGAAAAAGTTACGACTACTATATCAAGAAATGCGATAACGGAACCTTTGTAATATCCTACAGAAACCGAGAGGACATCTTGACGATAACCCCCGATTTGGCCAAGTTTCACAAAAGCACGCCCATGATACTGGCAGGACTTTGGCTTACCAATATCTATGAAGCCCACTACGGAACATGGGATGTCGACAAAGAAGGTGCCCCCGACGACGTAATTGCCACTTGGTACGGAGGGCCAAGATGGAACGGAAACAGAATGGCCAACGGGGAGACTTTTTACGACTGGCAGCTAACTGCAGCGTGCAATGACGTTCCCCTGAACTCAATGGTGAGGCTATCAAACCCAGGCAATAAAAAAAGCGTTATCGTCAAGGTGACAGATCGATGCGGGAAGGATGGCATGGTTGACATGTCAAAGCTAGCCGCTGACTTGTTGGACGTCACTCGCAGGGGTATATCCAAGGTCAAGATGGAAATATTGTACGCACCAAGCCATTAATCGACTTAGGAAAGGAGCCATTGCAAAATGCGCGTTAGAACTCGTTTCGCTCCGTCGCCCACGGGCAATCTGCATATAGGCGGTGCCAGAACTGCTTTATTTAATTGGATATGGGCGAAAAAATGGAAGGGAAGTTTTGTGCTTCGCATAGAGGACACCGATAAAGAAAGGTCCTCTATGCAGTTCGAGGAATCGATAAAAAATGACCTATTGTGGCTGGGCCTTAATTGGGACGAAGGCCCTGATGTGGGAGGCCCTTATGGTCCGTATAGGCAAAGTGACAGATTTGGCATATATTATGATGTCCTTGAGAAGTTAAAAGATCTGGGTTGTGTTTATCCTTGTTATTGTACCGTAGAAGAACTGGAAAGCGAAAGGGAAAATCAGTTGGCCAAAGGTTTACCGCCGAAATATTCAGGAAAGTGCAGAAACCTGTCTGATGAAGAGCGAAAAAAACTCGAAGAGGCTGGCAGGCTCCCTTCTTGGCGATTTAAGGTCCCACAAAAACCTGGCAAAGTGGAGTTCTACGACGAGGTACATAAACACTACGCGCTTTCCTACAGAGAAGTTGGTGACTTTATATTAGTTCGTTCCGATGGCATTCCCACTTATATTTTTGCTGCGGTGGTAGATGATCACTATATGCAAATTACACACGTGATCCGCGGCGACGAACATCTCCCGAACACGGTCAGGCAAGTCCTGTTATATCAGGCTCTTTCGTGGGATCCCCCTTCATTTGCCCATATACCCATGATCCTTTCGAGGGAGGGCAGGAAGCTAAGCAAAAGAGAAGGAGCCGAGGGCATAAGCGAGTTGAGGGAAAAGGGCTATTTGCCTGAAGCGGTGAGGGCTTATCTGGCGACGTTGAGTTGGGCCGTCGAAGGAGAGGACTTCTTGTTTGACCCTGATGCTATGGCACAGGCATTCGACCTTTGCAGCATATCGAGATCTTCTCCAATACATGATGAAAATAGACTGAGATGGTGGGGCAATAAGGCCCTAAAACAAAAAGATGCCCTTTGGCTCGCGGAAAGGCTAATGGCAATAGCAAGGGAAAGGGACCTTAAGCCTTCGTGTTCGAGCACAACTTTAGCCTCATTATTGCCTGAGGCCTTATCCGACCAAGCCACAATTATTGAGGTGTTTGATAGTCTGATCTGGCTTTTTATGAGGCCACAGAAATCCGATGAGATGCCTTTGTGGATGGAAGAGCTTGCCAAAGAGCTCAGCGGGGTAGGTAGATGGGATAAAGAGGAGATAGAAAGGGTTTTAAAGGCCTTTCAAAGAAAACTTGGCATTAAGGCAAAGGAGTTCTTCCATCCTATTCGTATGGCTATAACCGGAAGCCATTGGGGCCCACCTCTGCCACTCGTCATGGAGGTCTTGGGAAAAGAGGAGGTCTTGTTCAGATTAAAGCAGGAAAACTAAAATAACGAACTTTAATTAAGGAGGATCGACCAATGGAATTCTCAGACAGATTTGTCTCTTACGAAGGATTTACCTTCGATGATGTGTTGCTGGAACCACGTTACAGCGAAGTAATACCTTCTCAGGTCTGCGTGAAGAGCTTCTTTACCAACCAAATAGAGCTAAACATTCCCATATGCAGTGCCGCTATGGACACGGTAACAGATGGACGCTTGGCAATAGCAATTGCCAGGGAAGGGGGCATAGGCGTTATCCACAGAAACATGACACCGGAGGCTCAGGCCGAGGAGGTAGACAAGGCCAAACGCAGCGAATCTGGCGTCATCGTGGACCCCTTTTACTTGCATCCCGATGATACCCTGCGTGATGCCGTTGCCTTGATGGAGCATTATCATATATCGGGGGTGCCCATAGTTGATGCCGATATGAAGTTGGTGGGGATAATAACCAATAGAGATCTACGCTTCATAACCGACTATGACCAACCCATAAGGGATGTGATGACAAAGGAAAACCTCATAGTTTCATCCGTTGGCACAACCTTGGAGGACGCGAAGGCCATATTGATGAAACACAAGGTCGAAAAGCTGCCCATCGTCGATAACGAAGGTCACCTAAAGGGATTAATCACAATTAAGGACATCATAAAAGCCAAGGAGTTTCCGAATGCCGCCAAGGACCCAAGGGGAAGGTTGCGCGTTGCCGCTGCTATGGGCGTTGGGGCAGATGCCTTATCGAGAGCCGATCAACTGGTTGCGGCAGGCGTCGACGCCATCGTGGTAGATACCGCCCATGGCCATTCAAAGCTTGTCTTGGATACTATACGCAAGCTTAAGGAGAAATACGGCGATTTGCCGATAGTTGGCGGCAACATAGCGACAGAAGAGGGGGCACGAGCCCTAATAGATGCTGGCGCTGATGCCGTGAAGGTGGGAGTAGGACCCGGATCAATATGCACGACACGAGTTATAGCTGGCATTGGGGTGCCTCAAATTGCTGCGATAATGAATGCAGCCAAGGTCGCCAAACCCAGGGGGGTCAAGGTCATAGCGGATGGCGGAATCAGGTACTCGGGAGACATAACCAAGGCAATAGCAGCAGGAGCAGATGTCGTGATGATAGGTTCGCTCTTTGCCGGTACCGAGGAAAGTCCAGGGGAAGAAGTGATATATAGAGGCAGATCGTTTAAAAGCTACAGAGGTATGGGATCGCTGGCGGCTATGAAGGAGGGCAAGAGTAGGGATAGATATTTTCAGGAAGGAGTTACGGAGGAAAAGCTGGTTCCAGAGGGCATAGAGGGCTTAGTGCCCTATAAAGGCCCATTGTCGTCCCTGATATATCAATTGGTGGGAGGACTAAAGGCTGGAATGGGCTATGTGGGAGCCAGGGATATAAAGGCCCTGCAGGAGAATGCCCGTTTCGTCAAGATAACTGCGGCCTCCGTAAAGGAAAGCCATCCTCATGACGTCGTGGTCACCAAAGAAGCCCCTAACTATTGGATGGAGTAGGCCTCATATGATGGCTATTCAATATTTGGGCAACTTTATATTGACGGAATGATAAAATGTTGTTATAGTTAAAAACGCGATCGCATCGGTGAGTGCGATTGATCTTTTGTATCTGGGAGGAGCAAAAATATGTTAGGTACTGTTAAGTGGTTTAATGCAACGAAGGGCTATGGTTTCATTACTTCGGAAGATGGCAAAGACGTCTTTGTGCATTATTCAGCTATTGATATGAAGGGCTTTAAGACGCTTGAGGAAGGCGACAAGGTGGAATTTGAAGTCGTCGAAGGGGCGAAGGGGCCACAGGCAGCTCACGTAAAGCGCGTTTAATGTAAGTTATTTCAAAAGGGACGATAAGACGGGTTTGACAATAAGACAGGAGGAAATTTTCCTCCTGTCCATTTTTTATTTGGACCAACGCTCTATGCCGATTGCTATTTGACCCAATGATATGCATTCGTCGTTTGGTGAGGTATTTTTGTGCACGAGAGGCTCTAAGCCGGCCCTTCGCAAAAGCGCACAGGTGACGTTTAGCAGCCTCTTGTTTTGCCATACTCCTCCGGAAAGTGCCACGTGGCGGATTCTCGTTTCAAGGGATATGTCCTTGCAAGCTTGGGCTAGCGCTGCAGCGAAGCCGTCATGAAAGCCGGCAGCCAGCCGCTCTTTCCTTTTGCCGCCCATTAGCCCCATAATCAGCCATTCTATGGCAGGACGCCAATCCAGAATGAGATGGCCGTTTTCGCGTTCTAACCGAAAAGGCGCACATTCCCTTCCCTTTGCTAGGGCTTCCAGCTCTATGGCGGCCTGCGCATCGTAGGTTACGGCATCCCGTAGTCCGAGCAAAGAAGCGGCGGCATCAAAGAGCCTTCCGGCAGACGAGGTTTTTACGTAAATATTCATATTTCTGATCAGGGCTTCTGACGTCCTTTTACGGTCAGGCCAAAATTTATCGGCCAGTTCCATAGATTTATCAAGCCCAAAAGTTTTAAGCAATATTGAAAGTGCAAAACGCCAAGGTTCCAAGACTGCCTTATCTCCTCCGGGAAGCGGCGCTTCCAAAAGGTGTCCCCATCTGATAAAGCTCTTGGCATTGCCTACCAGTATTTCTCCTCCCCAGATGTTGCCGTCGTCGCCGAAGCCAGTACCGTCTAAGATTAAGCCCATGGCCTCTCCTTGGAAATCGTTATCCCAAAGGCAGGCAGCCAGGTGGGCATGATGGTGTTGGACTGCAAGGCTGTCTTTTACCTCAGGCAATTTATCTTTTGCTATCTTCGTCGACAGATACATAGGGTGCTTGTCGTGCACTAAGAACAGGGGAGAAATTTCATAAAGCGACAAAAACATATCCATGACATGCTCATACAAGGCAATGCTTGCCACTTCCTTTAAATCGCCCAGGTATTGGCTTGTAAATATATAGTGATCGTGAGATACGGAAAAGGTCGACTTCATCTCTCCGCCAGCACCAAAAATAGGCGGTAGCACGTCTTTTGAGATGTAAGGTTGGGGCACATACCCCCTTGCCCTTCTCGTGAAGATGGGCGTATTGCCGGCCATGGCTATGACTGAGTCGTCTATCTTGACGTAGATATCGCGGTCATGCATAAGATAATAATCAGTTATAGACGCAAGCTTTTGAAGGGCTTCCCTATTTCCGGCAACCAATGGCTCATCGGACAAATTGGCGCTCGTCATGATTAGCAAATCCAGGTCTTCGTCTTCCAGCAGCAGATGTTGTATGGGCGTATAGGGCAACATGACTCCGTAAGTATCTATATTTGGGGCTACATAAGCCGATAGCAAAGGGCCGCATCCCTTTGCTTTGGGACAAACCACGATTGGCCTTCTTGGCGAAGCTAAAAGCTTTCTTGCCATGCCGTTGAGCAACACGACCTTTTCGGCTGCCTTAAAATCTTTGGCCATTAGAGCAAAGGGTTTGTCCGGTCTTTTTTTTCGAGCTCTAAGAGCCCTTACGGCTTCATCGTTTCTCGGATCGCAGGCTAAGTGGTATCCGCCGATTCCCTTTACCGCTAGAATACGACCTGCCTTGAGATGCGCCTTGGCCAACGCTATGGCTTCATCGTTCGATGCCAGCTTCTTCCCGCGAGCATCGCAGAGCCATAATGTGGGCCCACACTCTGGACATGCGTTCGGTTGGGCGTGATAGCGCCGGTCGGTCACGTCGTTGTATTCGCTACTGCAATCATCGCACATGGGAAAGCATGCCATGGTGGTCTTTGTCCTGTCATAGGGCAACTCCTTGATAATTGTGTACCTTGGACCGCAATTTGTGCAGTTGATGAAGGGATAACGATACCTTTTGTCATTGGGGTCTCTCATCTCCTGCAGGCAATCATCGCAAGTTGCGATATCCGGCGGTATCAATACCAGCTGCATTTCCTGCCTTTCGCTTGCCTTTATTGTAAATTCCCCTATTGGCCCTAACAGTTTTTCCTCGCTAATGATCTCTATTGTCTGGATCATCGCGAGGGGGGGAGCTTCATCAAGCAGCTTCTTTGAGAACTCGTCTATGTTTTCATTGCTGCCGCAAAGTTCGATCAAGACTCCTGATGAGTTGTTCTGTACGCTTCCGCCAAGCTTTAACTCCTTCGCAAGCTTGGCGCAAAAAGGCCTAAAGCCAACACCTTGAACGATGCCTTTGACGAGTAAGACTTTTCGAATCACTATTGACATACCTCCTCGCAACAGGCATTGTAATCCCATGAGAAATTTGTTTCAATGGGAGGCGTAATTTCATGTCTTTATTTGAAAGAGGTTTAATTCATGTATATACTGGTAACGGTAAGGGGAAAACTACCGCAGCTATGGGATTGATAGTCAGGTGCGTAGGCCATGGAGGGAAGGTTGCCATGGTCCAATTTATGAAGGGCTGGCCCTTTTACGGCGAGATAAAAGGGCTAAGCTATCTTCCTGGTGTGGATTTATTCAGGACGGGGGGCGATAAATGCTTCAGAAAGGGCGAGCATACAGAGGCTGACTTAAAGGAAGCCCAAAGAGGCCTAGCAATCGCCAGAGATTGCGTTACAGACCCAAAATACGATCTGGTCGTATTGGATGAGATAAACGTTGCCGTCGATTTCGGTTTGCTCTCCCTATCGGATGTGCTAAACTTGATCGGCATAAAGTTGCCGACCATAGAACTAGTGTTGACGGGACGGCACGCTCCTAGGGAATTGATCGAGATAGCCGATCTGGTGACGGAGATGGTAGAAGTCAAGCATCCGTATCAAAGGGATATCATGGCAAGAAAGGGCATAGAATACTAAATTATTAAAGGGGGGCCTTTGTTGGAAGAATTGGTACAGTTGAAAGACTTTCACGACCTGACGGAGGAAGAGCTTTTATCGAAACTTAATTCATCGGGCGAGTATGGTTTATCGCAACAGGAAGCCCAAAGGCGTCTGCAAATTTATGGTCCAAACGAGCTGGCAGAGGAAGAAAAAGTCCCATGGTGGAAGTTTTTTATAAGACAATTTAAAGGCCCAATGGTCTACGTCTTGGCCGCTGCAGCCTTGATAAGCCTAGTTATGGGCGAAAAGCTGGATGCCGGAGCTATACTGATCGTAATACTGATCAACGCGACAATAGGCTTTTTCACCGAGTATCGCGCCGAAAAGGCTTTGCAGGCGCTTAAATCCATGGTTGTCCGGCAGGTCAAGGTGCTTAGGGATGGGGAAGTCCGCTTGGTGGCATCTGAGGAGCTAGTGCCGGGTGATATAGTGTTGCTTGAAGCGGGCGATGTAGTCCCGGCTGATGGCAGGCTCCTTGAAGCATATTTGATGGCAGTGGATGAGTCGCCATTAACGGGGGAATCGGTCCCGGTGGACAAATTTGTAAAGACATTGCCCAAAGACACCCTTCTGCCTGACAGGACGAATTGCCTCTATGCGGGAACGGCGGTAGTGCGTGGAAGCGGAAAAGCTCTGATATGCGCTACAGGACTTAATACCGAGCTTGGCCGCATAAGCAAGATGCTTCAAACGGTGGAAAAACAAGAGGTCCCGTTGGAGGCGCGCCTTGCCAAATTTACCCATTTCCTGATAAAGCTTGTGTTAGCTATCGTGGTGGCCACGGTTGCATTGGGCGTATTGGAGGGCAACAAACTTTTGCCAATGCTTCAGACTGGAATAGCGCTGGCCGTAGCTGCCATCCCGGAGGGGCTTCCCTTTGTTGCGACCATGACGTTAGCCCTAGGGGTTCACAGGATGGCAAAGCTCAATGCCCTGGTGAGAAACCTGGCATCGGTGGAAACACTAGGAAGCACGTCCGTGATATGTACGGATAAGACCGGAACGATCACAGTAAATAAGATGACCGTCAGGGAGCATGTGCCAGCCAGCGATGAGGCAAGAGAGCTCATGTTTAAAGTCGCTGTCTTATGCAACAATGCCACGATTAACGGTGAAAATAGCATAGGCGATCCCATGGAGATCGCACTGCTTAAATGGGCCAGCGATAACGGCTACAATCCGACTCAAATAAGAGAACAGTATCACAGGTTAAAAGAAGATCCCTTCGATTCCACGACCATGCGCATGGCTACTTATCATGAAGAATGGGTGGCCGTGAAAGGGGCGCCCGAACGTTTACTTGATGACTGTAAATTCATCTATGATGAAGGCGGGTTACGGCCGCTTTCCTTGGATATTCGCAATAGATGGCAGGAAAACGTGGAAAGACTGGCCAGCATGGGCATGAGAACCCTTGCATTTGCCTTCGGTAAGTCGCTAGATGAACTGGCCTTTTTGGGAGTTGTGGGGATCATGGATCCTCCCCGCGAAGAAGTAAGGGAGGCCGTTGCATCCTGTCGCGAGGCCGGTATCCACGTCATAATGATAACAGGCGATCACGTAACGACTGCCGTGGCCATTGCAAAAGAGGTCGGCATAATAAACCAAGATAAGTTTGAGGCACTAGAGGGCAGACAGATCGCCGAGATGAGCGAGGAGGAAATAGCCAAGCGAGCTAGGGAAGTCGCCGTCGTTGCAAGGGTGTTTCCCGAACACAAGTTCAAAATAGTTAAAGGTCTTCAAAAGGCAGGCGAAGTTGTGGCAATGACGGGCGACGGAGTAAACGATGCCGTAGCCTTAAAGCAAGCAGACGTGGGAATAGCCATGGGAATTCAGGGTACCGAGGTCAGCAAGGAGGCTGCTGATATTATCCTTGAAGATGACAGATTTGCCACCATAGTAAATGCCATTGCCGAGGGCCGCAGGATATTTGACAACATCAGGAAAGCAGTAATGTACCTCCTATGCTGCAATTTAAGCGAGGTTCTCATCGTATTTGGCGGGATATTGCTTAGGTTGCCGGCTATCCTCCTTCCCCTTCAAATACTTTGGATAAACCTTGTGACTGATGTAATACCGGCGTTGGCGCTGTCTCTTGATCCTGCCGAGGCTGACACCATGAAAAGACCTCCCAAGAGGAAGGACGAGGACATCCTGACGAAGGCTTATCAGGTAAAGGTTGGTATTTTTGGAACAGTGATGTTTTTGGGTGTCCTTGGTATAACAGTGTATGTCTTAAAGTGCTTGGGATTTTCTCCGCTTAAGGCTACGGAGATAAGCTTTCACAGTTTGGTTTTAGCTCAATTGTTCTTCGTCTTCAACGTAAGGGAGGCCAGCTTTTTGAGGCGACCTTCTGACCTTTTGAACAACCCGTTTCTTTTCTTCGGAGTGCTTGCATCGATCCTGCTTCAGGTGAGCATTACCTATATTCCTATATTTCAAAAGGTCTTGAGGATAGTCCCGCTGTCGTTAAACGAATGGGGGATTGTATTGATCGGAGCTCTGATTCCAACAACCATCTTGCAGTTGTATAAATTGATTAGAGGCGAGTGATCGTAAATTTGAAGGTCATTGTGGCGATGAGCGGTGGTATCGACAGTTCATTTGCGCTGTGGCTGCTTCTCAAGCAAGGATATGATGCGATAGGATGTTATCTTTTGATGTCTGATGGGCACGAGGAGGACATGAAAAGGGCCCAAGAAATTTGCGATCGCCTAGGGGTCTCGTTTAACGTCGTCGATGTAAAAGATCGGTTTAGCAATGAAGTCATAAAGCCCTTTATAAGGTCTTACTCAAAAGGGGTAACTCCAAACCCATGCATCTTCTGCAACCCCGGCGTTAAGTTTAAAGTCCTCTTTGAGATGCTTGAAAAATTTGATGCCGATATCCTAGCGACAGGACATTATGCTAGAATTGTTAAAAGTGATTTAACTTATAATATTGTCAGGGGCAAAGATCTTAAAAAGGAACAAAGTTATGTACTCTATCGCCTTAAAAAAGAATGGTTGAATAGGATAATTTTCCCCCTTGGCGACTGGACAAAGGACGAGGTTAAGGCAAAAGCCCGAGAGATATTTGGAGAGGTTTTTCGTGACGTTCCCGAAAGCGCTGACCTCTGTTTCTTGGGGGAGAAAGAAAAATTTAAGGACTTCATTGCGACAAATGCACAAGCAACGAAGGGGCCCATAATATCCACAAAGGGCGATTTATTGGGGTATCATGACGGATTAGTATTTTATACGGTAGGGCAAAGGGAAGGCCTCGGACTATCCAACGGACCGTGGTACGTTTTGGAAATACGAGCCCAAGACAATACTCTCGTTGTCGGCAGAAAGGCGGATTTATACAAGCGTACCATAATTTGTATTCATCCCCATTGGCTTGAAAGACCCATGGTTGGGGCAACATACGCAGCACAACATCGGTACAAGGCTATACCTAAAACGGTCATGTTAACTTCTCTTGATGAGGGGGAGTTCGTAGCGGAAGCAATTGAGTCCCCCTTCTGGGGCGTTGCGCCGGGTCAGTCATTGGTTCTTTATGACGGTGAGATAGTCGTAGGAGGAGGCATTATTGCCAGTTTTGAGAGATAACCTAGAGTTTATATGGTTTGTTAAGGGGGTAAGAGAATGTCATCTTTATTGGAGGAAAAGCGGGTACCTAAGGAATTACTTCGTCTTAGAGTTCCCATAGAAAAATTTCATTTCACGACCACCGCGGAACTGGTTAGCGACAATAGGTTGATAGGACAGGAAAGGGCAGCTAAAGCCGTTTCTTTTGGGTTGTCCCTCGATAAGAAGGGATACAACATATTCGTGGTGGGCAATCCGGGAAGCGGTCGTATGACCTACGCAATGAGACAGATAGAGGCGAGGGCAAAAAAGACGGCAGCTCCGGATGACTGGCTTTATGTCCATAACTTTGACAACCCAAGCTCACCCATAACGGTTAACATGCCGGCCGGCCAGGGCAAGCGGTTTGCTCAAGCGATTGCGGATGTCATCGAAGAGCTTAAGTCAACTTTAAGTAAGGCCTTTGAGGATAGCCAATATGAAGATGCAAAAGCTCAACTTGTCAAGGAGTTTCAGGAACAGGTTAACGAATTGATGGAACGTCTAAGGGGCATAGCTCAACAGAACGGGTTCGTCATAAAGCGCACTCCTCAGGGATTCATAAACATTCCATTAGTGAAGATCGAGCAAGATGGCAAAGTAGTATATAGAGAGATGCAGCAGGAGGAGTTTGAGGCCCTTCCGGAAGAAGAGCAAAGGAGATTGCAGGAAATATCGGAGAAGATATCTCAACATACCCTGGAGACCTTAAGGAGGATCCGAGATCTCGAAAAGGGGCTCAAGGATAGGATAAGGGATCTCGAAAGGAATATATCCCGCAATGCCATAAGCCCCTTCATGAGCGAACTTAAAGACAAGTACGCCAGATCGGAAAAGCTCTCCAAGTGGCTCGATTCCATGGAGGAAGACATCATCAAAAATTTCAATATATTCGTGGCAGCTGCGAGAGACGAAAACATTGAGGTTGACTTCGGTAAGTACATGGTTAACGTCTTCGTCAGCAACGATCCGGATAAAGGTGCACCCGTGATTAGGGAATCCAATCCGACCTATTACAACCTCATGGGCAAGGTGGAGTACGAAAGCAGGCAGGGTTATCTCTATACGGACTTTAGGAAAATAGTCGCTGGAGCGATCCATAGGGCAAACGGCGGATATCTGGTATTGGAAGCAGAAGAGCTGCTTCGGCAATACTTATCCTACGACGCCTTGAAGCGTGCCCTAAAAGATGAACAACTCACTATCGAGAATTTAGGTGAACAGTGGGGATTTGTGCCCGTCTCCTCTCTTAGGCCGGAACCTATTCCCTTAAACGTCAAAGTCGTGATAGTGGGTACCCGCTACATTTACTACTTGTTGAGCCTGTACGATAAGGAATTTTCCGAGCTGTTTAAGATAAAAGCAGATTTCGACATCGATATGCCGCGAAACGAAGCCACGGAATATGATATAGCGGTATTCGTGGCTGAGTATACACAACAGGAAAAATTGCTCCCCTTTAGCAGGGAGTCAGTGGGCGAAGTCATAGAGTTTGCCTCGAGGCTTGCCGAGCATCAACGTCGAATGACCACGCAGATGAACAAAATAACCGAGGTATTGGTAGAGGCGACCGCTTGGGCAAAGGCAGAAGGCAAAGAAGTGGTAGAGGCCTCGCATGTTCGAAAGGCAATTAGCGAGATGCGCTATCGTGTCAGCCTTATCGAAGATCGCTTGTTCATGTCCCTCGAGGAAGGAATACTTCGCGTCGAAGTAGACGGCGAAAGGGTTGGCCAAATAAATGGGTTGACCGTAATAGACATGAGAGAGCACTCCTTTGGACATCCCGTTAGGATCACATCTAACGTCTACATGGGACAAGAGGGAGTCGTAAATATAGAAAGGGAAGTAAAGCTCACGGGGCCGATCCATAACAAAGGGCTGTTGATACTTTCGAGCTATTTGGGCAAAAAATATGCACAGGACATGCCGCTCACTTTGTCTGCCAGGATAGCCTTTGAGCAGACCTACGAGGAAATAGAGGGTGATAGCGCATCATCCACGGAGCTATACTGTTTGCTGTCGTCGCTATCGGGTTATCCGCTCAAACAGGGCATCGCAGTCACGGGTTCAGTTGATCAGTTTGGAAACATACAACCCATAGGGGGAGTGAACGAGAAGATCGAGGGGTTCTTCAGATACTGCAAATTCCGTGGTTTGACCGGCAAGCAGGGCGTGATGATCCCGAAACAAAACCTCATCCATCTGATGTTGGATCATGAGGTGTTGGAGGCCGTAGAGAGCGGCAAGTTCAACATATGGGCTATAGAGACTGTCGACGAAGGGTTAGAGATATTGACCGGCGTGCCTGCAGGCACACCTGACGAGTCAGGCAAATATCCGGAGGATTCGGTTCATGGCAGGGCTAAGGCAAAGCTTAGGCTGCTCATGGAGGAGGCCGCAAAGCTCAAGAAGGCCCTTCAGAAAGATGAAAAAGATGGAAAGGAAAGCAGCAGTAACGATAACTAGCAGGGCAAGTTTGGGGGATATTGTTGATCTTAAATTGCCCGATCAAAGGTGGGTCCTTGAAGTTTTAGAAATTCTGGCGGGCCTGTGGGGTTACCTTCGGCCCGCCAGAATGACGCGGGAGGAGCCCCTGGACGGGCTTATTTTGACCGTGCTATCCCAAAACACCAATGACAAGAATAGGGACAGAGCATACGTACTTCTGAAAGCGCGCTTTCCAAGGTGGGATGAAGTACTTGCGGCTACACATGAGGAGATAGCATCTGTCATCAGGCCTGCCGGACTGTCCAACGTAAAAGCAATGAGAATCAAGGAAATCCTCAAGATAGTATCCGATCGTTTTGGCGACTGCAGTCTAAGGGATCTCCGAAGGATGAAAAAAGGGGATATAGTCGAGTTTTTAAGCTCCCTGCCGGGAGTTGGTCCCAAGACTGTCGCATGTGTTCTCCTCTTCGACTTGGGGTTGCCGGCCTTCCCCGTCGATACTCACGTAGGAAGGTTGTGCAAAAGGATAGGCTGGGTGAGCGCGAAATGCAGCCCGCCAGAAATCCAGAAGATCATGGAATCTATCATACCGGAAGAGCTGTATTGGTCCGCCCACTTAGACCTCATATCCCATGGCAGGAATATCTGTTTGGCAAGAAAGCCCCAATGTGGGGAATGTCCCTTAAATGAACGCAAGTTGTGCCTTTATCCGTTGGAAGGTGATGTCGATGGCAGGTAGGTTTACTGTATCCGTAACCCGTGCTTCCTCATATGAAGAGGAAGAAGTCTATAAAGCCTTGATGGATGCCCTAAAGATGATCGATGAACCTTTAAAGACTGATTTGCCTGAGATGCTGTTCAAGGTGAACCTCCTTGCACCGAAATCACCGGAAAATTGCGTTACGACTCATCCATCCCTTGTAAAAGCTTTGATGAAGTTTGCAAGAAGCAGGGGATTTTTGGGAAAGATCGTGGTAGCTGATTCGCCAGGGCATCTTTATGCCGATAGGAAAGAGGAACTTTTGACGCTAACGGGAATGTATGACGCAGTGAAAGGCGACGACAACGCCATGGCCACTGTACTATCGGACTTGGGTTTCGTGACCCTTGAAAGACCGGAAAACTTCGTCCTAAAAAATCCCAGGTTGTCCAAGCGCTATTTCGATGCCCCGTACGTGGTGAACGTGGCTAAATTGAAGACGCATGCCGAAACAGAGATTACTGCGTGCATAAAAAATTGTTTTGGGATTGCAGATACGGACACCAGAAAGAAAGCCCATCTATCGGTATCGATAGAGAGGTTGTGTAATGCAATAATTGATTTATATTTAGCAAATCCTCCCAAGCTAAATATCCTAGACGGCATTTATGCAATGGAAGGAAACGGTCCGACTCACGGCAAACCTAGGTTCGCAGGTCTTTTGATGGCGTCAGAAAACGCATTGGCTCTAGATTTCGTGGCCGCCAAAGCCATGGGTTATCGTAATCCTTTAAGCATACCATTGCTAAAATTGGCTGCAAAAAGAGGGATAGGGCCATCGTCCATGAACGACATAGACATCCTTGGCGTAAATCCCGAAGATCTTGAAATCAAGGGGTTCATTAAGAGCTCCTCTTCGCTCAGAATGCTTCCCACTTGGTTACGAGGATGGACGCACAGGTGGGTAGCGTTAAGGCCGACACTTCAAAAGGCCACATGTATCAAGTGCGGGGTGTGCGCTAAAGTATGCCCCAAGGGCGCCATCAAGATGGACCCCTTTCCCGAGATCGATAGAGGGTCATGCGTGAAGTGCCTATGCTGTCATGAAATGTGTCCAACTGGAGCAATGGAGGTCAGCGAGAACTTAGTGATGAAGCTGCTCAGGGCTTAACGCAAAAATAGAAAGGAAAAGACAAGAAGAGGACGACAGGATTTGATGTCGTCCTCTTCCATCATATCGCCAATTCTTTAGCTTAAGTTACTCAGGTCTCGACTCGCCCTCAAACGTTTTAAGCCTCTCAAGTACCATTTTGTAGCCATCTGCGCCATACTCGAGAAACTTCTTGACGCGGCTTATCGTCGCTGTGCTAGCACCAGTTTGCTGTGCTATCTGAGGATAGGTATATCCCTCTTCGAGCAGCCTGGCTACCTCCAACCTCTGAGCGAGGGCTCTAATTTCACCGATCGTTGCCACATCCTCCAAGAAGTTGTAAATCTCATCGACGTTTTTTAGGACTAAAAAGGCCTTGCACAGCTGGTCGGTTAGACGATCTTTCCACTTCTCAGCCATTCTTTATCCCCCCTTTTTAAAGCATATCTTGATGATTCACGCTTTATTGTACGACTTGTCATCGCCAAATTCAATATTACAGTTTTAAATGTGCATTTGTCAAGGGGTAGAAAATAACTAAGCTATAACAAATTCAGCATTGGGTTGTCGCACCATGGAACGAAATGTTTGAATCACATAGTTCAACTCGTCTTCCTTTCCTATGGAAACGCGCATCCAAGTGTAATCCTTTATGTCCAATTCAAGCATATTAACCCTAATGCCTCTCTCTTTCAAAGAAGCGCATACATAATCTTTATTCAGCTCCGTGCGAATTAACACGAAATTGCCTTGGCTTGGATAAGCGTAAAATGACTCTATCTCGTTAACCTCTTCTATGAACTTGTCGCGCAAAAATCTGATGCTGTAAACTCTGCTTTTCATCCACTCATCATATTCTAACATCGTGCAGGCGATCTCCTGTGAGATCACATTGACGTTGAAGGGGCTTTTTATTTCAAGCAGATCATTAGCTATCCTTTGGGAGCATAGGGCATAACCGACTCTAAGTCCTGCAAGACCCCATGCCTTTGAAAGTGTCCTCAAAACGCATAGATTGGAGGGCATTTCTTCATTCATGACATCCAAAGAAGATTTAGAAGCAAATTCAACATAAGCCTCATCCAGGACAAAGGGACAGCACGAGAGCTTAGCTACTTCTATTAGCCTGGCGGGGTCTATAAACATGCCCGTAGGGTTATGAGGATTATCGAGCAGGATAAGCTTAGGAGAAACTCTGGATATTGCATCTAAAAGCTGCTCTATATCCAAAGTGACCTCATTGTCGTTAAAGTTCAATGGCAAAAGATGTTGTTCGGCTCCAAATATCTTACAAAGGCGGCTATATTCTGAAAAGCAGGGGTAGGTTGTGAGCACCCTATCCCCAGGTTTTACGTAAGCCATGAACAACATCGACAGGATTTCATCGCCGCCGTTGCCTATTACTATACGCTCTTGGGGAAAATTCAATTTTGCGCTTAACTTGCCTCTAAGCTTCGTGGCATAAGGATCAGGATAGCGATTGAGATCGACGCCGGAAATCAGCTTTCGCATCTCCTCTCGGGGAGAGGGGGGTAGCTCAAAGGGATTTTCGTTCTTATCTAATCTGAATTCTCTATCTAATGTGAATGTAAGATCACGTAACATCATGTAATCCTCCTAACGATTTATTAAAATAAACGCATGACGCAGCCAATACAAAGTTTACCATGATCATATAATTTTCGTCAAGTGTATTGCTCCCATTTTACGGTCATTCCTTAGGTTAGTGCCCCGCAACCTGGGTCTCTTCGAAGCAATTGAGATAATTAGCGTTGACCGTGTTATGATCTATTAAAGGTATGTCCAAACTGCCCATGGTGTAAACATCACCTGTTAATACGTTGTATAATATGAATAAATACTTTATAGCTTAATAACGTAAGGAGGGTATATCTCATGGCCATAGGGAGAAAGATGAAATTCAAAGCCTTCACCACATTATTGTTGGTCATTCTTGCTCTATGCCTCTTTCAATCCGGTGCTTCTGCTAAAACCCCAGAACAAAGGATTAAGCTATCGACGCAATTGTTGCAGGAAATGGGCAGGCAGAGCGATGTAGAAGGCTTAACCGATCTACTGGGAGATTGTGTTGGAGTTGCTATTTTCCCCAACGTAACAAAGGCGGGTTTCATATTTGGTGCCGAGTATGGCGAAGGCTTATTGCTTCGCAGAGACCCAAACTCTACGCGATGGTATGGACCTTCTTTCATGAACATAGGAGGAGTATCTGTAGGCCTTCAAATAGGTGTTCAGTCTACAGGCCTCATTCTGGTCATAATGGATGAAGCGGGGTTAAATGCCTTTAGAAAAGAACACGTAAGTTTGGGGGCTGACGTTTCGGTAGCAGCAGGCCCCGTGGGACGCAGGGCCGGGGCAGCCACAAACTCCGTTTACAGCTATTCACTGGCGAAAGGAGCTTTTGCCGGGGTCTCTTTGGGTGGCGGCAGCGTGGATATCGACGAAAATGCAAACATGGCTTATTGGGGTAAAAAAATATCGCCTTCCGAAGCTTTGCAGAAAAGAGCAGTCAAAAGTGAGGTAAAACCTTTAGTTAACGAGTTGAATTCACTTATTGCAAAGGCTAAGAAAAAATAAAACCGAATTATATCTGTGCTTGACTAGGGGTCTATATATTCATATAATGATTTGTGCCAGCCGGGCTGGCGGAATGGTAGACGCACGGGACTTAAAATCCCGGGGACGCAAAGTCCGTGCGGGTTCAAGTCCCGCGCCCGGCACCATGGCGCAGGCATTAGATATCGCGGGGTGGAGCAGGCCGGTAGCTCGTCGGGCTCATAACCCGAAGGTCGCAGGTTCAAATCCTGCCCCCGCAACCAATTTAAGTGGCGGTGTAGCTCAGATGGCTAGAGCATGCGGTTCATACCCGCAGTGTCAGTGGTTCGAATCCACTCACCGCCACCATTGTATTTTAGCAGAACGTAAAGGCGGGGATATCCCCGCCTATGTTGTTTGTGCTTCATAATAATAGGTGATGGAAAAAGTGAATACCTCAAAATGCATCCCCAAGTGGATCATGGATAATTACTATCCCAAGTTTAAGGCCGTCGGCATTCGTCAGGGTTGGTGGAACAGCAGTGGTCCAATTGTAGCCGGTGTCTCAGGGGGACCAGATTCTGTCGCACTGCTTTGGCTGTTGGTCAATTTGTGGCGCGGTAAGGTGATCGTTGCCCATTTCGAACATGGCATAAGAGGAGAGGATTCCTTAGAGGATGCTGCTTTTGTTCGTGGTCTGGCAACTGAATTGAGATGCCCTTTCCTGATGGAAAGCGTTCCTGTGCCAAAATGTCGGCAAAGGGGGGAGAGCGTCGAAGAAGCTGCTCGCAGGCTGCGCTATGCCTTTTTGGAACAAGTCAGAGAAAAATATGGCGCCTCTTGCATAGCCGTAGGTCATCATAAGGATGACTTGGTCGAGACCGTTCTCTTCAACGTAATAAGAGGAACGGGGATAAGGGGAGTTCGCGGCATACCAGAGAAGAGAGGATACATCGTAAGGCCATTGATAGAGTTTTTCAGATCGGAAATTATCGAGCTATTAAAGGGATTAGGAATGGCCTGGCGAGAGGACTCTACCAACATAGATATTGACTACACCAGAAACAAAATACGCTTACAATTGATTCCCCTGCTCGAAAGTGAATACAACCCAAAAATCAAGGAACATATCGCCTCCCTCTCAAGGCAGGCTTGTGATATAACTGATCGGCTGGAAAGGGATGCAAGCTCCATAAACGAGGTATTAAGACGAAATCCGCTGCCCTATGCCATGGCAACCTGGGACAGAAAGATCTTACAGTCAGTCAACCTGCCGCCTCACTTGCTGGCAGAATGCATACGAAAGCAGCAGCGTGACTTAGGCCTAACGACTCTCTCGGGCAATCGAACGGAACTTCTGGTAGGGCTTATAAGGGAAAGGTTAAATTGGAGATTTCAATGGGAAAAGAGGATAGAGGTATGCGCCGATAGGGATTTCATATCATGGGTAGATTGGGATATTGAGACAAGATCGCCAAGCGTCTCTATAGACCTCAGGTCTCAACCCAGCGGAGAGCTTTTTTGGAACGGTTGGGAGTTTCATTGGAACATGTCCGATAGGACAGATATGCCGAAGTTTGGCATGTATCAGTGTTGTGTTTCCATATGTGACGAAATGGATCTTCCCTTGCAAATAGTTTCAATTAAGGAGGCACATCGACTTATAGACGATTTCTTTGATCCTGTACCATGGTGGTCTAAACAAGTATGGCCAATATTCATTTTAAGTTGTAAAATGTGGTGGATACCTTTATATGGTGGAAGTTGTAAAGTCAGGGATGCGGATCGATCGCTGAAAAGGGTCAGGATAAAAGCGGAATACAAGAAAAGCGAAAGGATGTAACCTTCATGTCGTATGAGTTAAACGAAGTCCTGCTTAGCGAAGGTGTAATCAAGGATAGGGTAAGGGAATTGGGACGGCAGATTTCTCGAGATTATGCTGGCAAGGAATTGATCGTGATTGGAGTGCTGAAAGGAGCCGTGATATTTTTATCGGACCTCGTGCGCTGCATAGACAATTCGGTGAAAGTTAAGATTGACTTTTTGGCCGTGTCATCGTATGGTGCATCTACTAAGACCAGCGGTATAGTCAGAATAGTGAAGGACATCGATAGCGACATTAAAGGATGTGAAGTGCTTATAGTCGAGGATATCATGGATACCGGATTGACGCTGTCCTACCTATACAGATTGATGATGGAAAGACAACCTAGGGGACTTAGGATATGCGTGCTCCTCGATAAGCCTGATAGACATCAGGCTGAGGTGAATATAGACTATTGTGGATTTACTATACCCGACGAATTTGTGGTAGGTTACGGGCTTGATTACGCAGGTCTGTGGCGCAACTTGCCGTCCATATATATTGTAAGACCTTCAATGTAGGGCAAAAGAGGTGGTAATAATTTGGGTAAAATGATGAAAAACTTAGGGTTATATTTGATATTGATAGTACTAGTGGTGAGCCTGGTAAATATGTTCATCACTCCTATGCAGCCGACTCGTGATGTGGTTCCACTGTCCTACTCGGAATTTCTGAATCAAGTGGACAAAGGCAACGTCACCGATGTCACCATAGATGGATCCACTATTACCGGCGTGCTAAAGGACGGCCATCACTTCAGTACTTATGCTGTAGGCGTTGGCGATTTGGCTAAGGAAATCGCGGCAAAGGGAGTCAACGTCGAAGTTAAGCCACCACAGGCAACGCCTTGGTGGTCTGGTATGGTATCTTCACTCTTTCCCACCCTCCTTCTTATAGGAGCATGGATATTCATCCTTTACCATATGCAGGGTGGCGGCAGCAAGGTGATGTCCTTTGCAAAGAGCAAGGCTAAGATGTTCCTGGACAACAGGCCGAAGGTCACCTTTGACGATGTCGCCGGTTGTGATGAGGCAAAGGAAGAGCTACAGGAAGTCATAGAGTTCCTGCGCAATCCGAGAAAGTTTGCCGCCCTGGGCGCGCGAGTTCCAAGAGGTGTCCTTCTGTTGGGGCACCCTGGAACGGGCAAAACCTTGTTGGCCCGTGCCGTAGCTGGCGAAGCGGATGTGCCTTTCTTCAGCATCAGCGGTTCGGACTTCGTAGAGATGTTTGTCGGCGTGGGGGCTGCCAGGGTGCGCGACCTATTTGAGCAGGCCAGAAAGTATCAACCATGCATCATCTTTATCGACGAGATCGACGCAGTTGGAAGGCATAGGGGCGCCGGCCTGGGGGGCGGACACGATGAAAGGGAGCAAACTTTAAATCAGCTGCTTGTCGAGCTGGACGGCTTTGACACCACAACCGGAATAATAGTCATAGCAGCCACAAACAGGCCGGATATCTTGGATCCCGCTTTGCTGCGACCGGGGCGATTCGATCGGCAAATTGTGGTGGACCGACCAGATTTCAAGGGCAGAGTGGCCATACTTAAGGTGCATATAAGGGACAAAAAGGTCGATCCTAACGTAAACCTTGAGGTCATAGCCAAAAGGACGCCCGGCTTTGTAGGCGCCGACCTTGCCAACCTCGTCAACGAGGCAGCCTTGCTGGCTGCAAGGCGAAACAAAAAGCTCATCACGATGGACGAGTTCGAAGAGGCAATTGATCGAGTCATAGCCGGTCCAGAGCGTAAGAGCAGGGTAATAAGCCCGAAGGAAAAAAGGGTAATCGCCCTGCATGAATCTGGGCATGCCCTGGTGGCCAAGCTCTTGCCGAATTGCGATCCCGTCCATAAGGTCTCCATAATACCTCGCGGGCATCAGGCTTTGGGTTACACCATGCAACTTCCCGAGGAAGATAGGTTCCTAATATCGAAGAAGGAGCTTTTAAACCAGATATGCGTTTTGCTCGGCGGTAGGGTCACCGAGGAACTCAAGGGCGATGACATAACCACAGGGGCTCAAAATGACTTAGAGCGGGCAACTCAAATAGCCAGAAAGATGGTAACTGAATTTGGCATGAGCGAGAGGCTAGGGCCTGTGCGCCTGGGCAGAAAGCAGCACGAGATCTTTCTTGGAAGGGATATAGTGGAGGATCGCAACTACAGCGAAGAGATCGCCTATGCCATAGACCAGGAAGTAAGGCGGATCATCGACGATTGCTACGAGTTGGTCAAGGACTTGCTTATCAAACATGAGCCGATCTTAGATAGGATTGCCGAAGTTTTACTTGAAAAAGAGGTCCTCGAAGGCGAAGAGCTGGATGCCCTCATTAACGAGCAGCTTCAAGCGATACCGCAGGATAGCGGCGAAAGGCTTCCCGAGACACAATCGGTGGCTGCAGCTCAATCTGTGGACAAAAAGTCGCCGGTTCAGTTGGAGCCTAGGATAGATCCGGTTTAATGGCCAGGCACGATTTAGAATGCGTTTAGTGAAACTCGATGTTTTCGATGACGCGTAGATTGACCTGCGCGTCATCCTTTTTCTTGATATCATATACATGAGGTGGTATTTGAGGTATGAAGCGTCGCGAGGAGAGCATGGAAAAATTTGAGTTAAAGGCGCCCTGGAAGCCAGCAGGCGACCAGCCTCAAGCCATAGATAAACTGGTCGTAGGGTTGAAGGAAGGTATGAAGTATCAAACCCTCCTTGGAGTGACGGGCAGCGGTAAAACCTTTACCATAGCAAACGTAATAGAACAGGTCCAACGTCCCGTATTGGTAATTGCCCATAACAAAACCTTAGCGGCACAGCTTTATAGTGAATTTAAAGACTTTTTTCCGAACAACGAGGTCCATTACTTCGTGAGTTATTATGACTACTATCAGCCCGAAGCTTACCTTCCTGCCCAGGATATCTACATAGAAAAGGACGCATCAATAAATGAGCGCATAGAAAAACTCAGACTGGCCACGACGAAAGCCCTTTTGGAGAGAAGGGACGTTATAGTCGTGGCAAGCGTATCCTGCATATATGGCTTGGGCAAGAGAAAATCCTATGAGGAAGCGATATTTCGGTTCTCCGTGGGAGACGTCATAAGCCGAAAGGAATTTTTCAAGAGATTGCTTGACAACTACTACGAGCGCAACGATGTAACGCTTGAGCCTGGAACTTTTAGAGGACGCGGCGATGTGGTGGAGGTCTATCCGGCGTATAGCGATACGGCGCTACGCATATCCTTTTTCGACGATGAGATAGAGAGAATTGAGGAAATAGACCCCCTATGGGGTAAGTCCATAATACAAAAAGACCATGCCGCCATTTTTCCCGCGCAGCACTACGTAACGACGCAGGAAAATATACAGAGAGCCTTAAAGGCCATCGAAGAAGAGCTTGAGCGGAGAGTTGCAGAGCTTCAAGGTGAAGGCAAGGTCCTAGAAGCACAAAGGTTGCTCACGCGCACGCGGTATGACATGCAGATGCTTGCGGAAGTAGGATACTGCTCAGGTATAGAAAATTACTCACGGCACTTGGACGGGCGAAACCCAGGTGAGCCACCGGGAACGCTTCTGGACTTCTTTCCCGATGATTTTATCATGGTGATAGATGAATCGCACATAACTGTTCCCCAGATAAGGGGAATGTACAATGGCGACATATCGAGAAAAAAGACCCTCGTGGAACACGGATTTAGGCTGCCCTCTTGCCTGGATAACAGGCCCCTTCGATGGGAGGAGTTTGAAGAATACATGAAACAGGTCATCTTCATATCGGCCACTCCCGGGGATTACGAGATCTCGGTATCAAGCCAGGTGGTTGAACAATTGATAAGGCCCACCGGGATATTGGACCCGGAAGTCGAGGTCGTTCCGGCAAGGAATCAATTGGACGATTTGCTTCATCGCCTCAAGGAATGTGTAGGGGCAAACCAAAGGGTCCTGGTAAATACGCTGACAAAGCGTTCAGCGGAGGATTTGGCCGAGTATTTGGCAGGGCTTGGTTATAAGGTAAGATATATTCATTCTGAGCTTGACGCCTTCGAGAGGGCAGAATTGCTGCGCGACCTCAGGATAGGCAACATAGACATATTGGTTGGCGTTAATTTGCTTCGGGAAGGTCTGGACCTCCCTGAAGTTAGATTGGTAGCCATACTTGACGCCGACAGAGAAGGTTTTCTGCGCTCTTCGCGCTCGATCATACAGATGATAGGAAGGGCAGCAAGACATGCGGCAGGTACGGTCGTGCTTTACGCAGACGAGATGACCGAGGGGATAGAGTTCGCAGTAAGAGAGACAAAAAGGCGGAGAGAGGCTCAAGAAGCCTTCAACCTCAAGCATGGAGTAATACCTAAGAGCATAGTAAAACCCATAGTTCACCTACTGCCCGAAGAGCTGCTCGATCATAAGCTCGAAGAAGCCGACAGAGGCATGCTTCCCAGGCAAAGTGAGGTTTCGCTCGATGAGCTGGAACGCATGATGTGGGATGCCGTATCCAAGTTAAATTTCGAGGAGGCAGCAAGGCTTAGAGATCTGATAAGCGATATAAAGGGAGGAAAAATTACCCGTGGAACAATACATAATCGTAAAAGGAGCAAGACAGCATAATCTAAAAAACATAGACGTAAAGATACCGAAGAATAAATTAGTGGTGATAACCGGTCCGTCAGGTTCGGGGAAATCGTCGCTGGCCTTCGATACCATATACGCAGAGGGACAACGGAGGTACGTGGAATCGTTGTCGGCCTTTGCAAGGCAGTTTTTGGGAATGCAGGACAAGCCCGACGTGGATGATATATCGGGCTTATCTCCTGCCATTTCCATAGAACAAAAGGGTATATCTCATAACCCCCGCTCTACGGTCGGAACGGTAACCGAGATTTACGATTACCTGAGGCTGCTATACGGAAGAGCCGGTACCCCCTATTGCCATATATGCGGGCATGAGGTTCATAAGTACACGGTGGATGAAATAGTCGATCTGGTATTAAAAAGGTGGCCGGACAGGAGGCTTTCCATTCTGGCACCGGTTATCAAGAGGAAAAAAGGAGAACATAAAAATCTTTTTCTCCGATTAAGACAGGCAGGATATGCAAGGGTACGCGTCGACGGCCAAATACTTTGGCTCGAGGAAGATATCACCTTGGATAAAAACAGGACGCATGACATAGAGGTGGTAATTGATCGCATACGAGCTCAGGAAGCAAAGAGAGATCGCTTGAGCGAGGCGGTAGAAAAGTCCTTTGAGCTCGCCGATGGCTTTGTGCTGCTGGTAATAGACGAGCAGGAAGAGGAGTTGCTGACCAACAAGTTTGTCTGTCCGGATTGCGGTATTTCAATTCCCGAGGTCGAGCCTAGGTTGTTTTCTTTCAACAGCCCCTATGGTGCTTGTCCTTCCTGTTCTGGGATAGGAAGTTATGAATATTTCTCCAAGGATTTGGCCATAGACCCGGAGAGAAAGGTATTTGAAGGGGCGATAATACCCTGGGGCAAAAACCATTATATGCTCAGGCGCCTTGAGGCACTTGCAAGGACAAAGGGTTGGGATTTAAATACACCATTTAAATCTTTACCTCAAGATGTGAAAGACGTCATCATAAATGGATCTAACGATAGGGCTTTGATGACATATAGAGAACATGGCGAAGAGTTCACGTACATGGGAAGGTATGAAGGACTTATTCCATGGTTAGAGCGAAGATGGAAAGAGACTGACTCGGAAAACGTAAAAGAAGAGCTTGCCAGGTTTCGCACCGAGGACATATGTGAAGCCTGCAGGGGCAGGCGCCTGCGCCCGGAGGCCTTGGCCGTAAGGGTCGCAGGCTACAGCATTGGCGACTTGGTTGAGATGCAGGTGGCATCCCTGGTAAATGTCATTAAAAAGGTTAACTCACAGGAAAGCCAATGGAATAACGTGATCAGGCCGGTCTTAGAGGAGCTTTCAAAGAGGCTTTCCTTCCTCGTGGATGTAGGGGTGGGCTATTTGACGTTGAACCGAAGGGCTGACACCTTAAGCGGCGGAGAAAGCCAGCGGATTCATCTTGCCACACAGATCGGTTCGAAGCTGAGCGGTGTACTTTATGTCCTAGACGAACCCACTATTGGCCTTCATCCCAGGGATACCGATAGGTTGTTGCGAACCATCAAGTCGATAAAGGACCTTGGCAACAGCATAATTGTGGTAGAGCATGACAGAGAAGTGATGCTGGCAGCCGACCACATAATAGAGCTTGGCCCGGCGGCGGGAGAGATGGGGGGTAACATAGTATTCGAGGGATCTACCGAGGACATTCAAAATTCCAATTGTTTATCTGCCCTTTACTTGAGGGGAGAAAGCTCCGGCGTCGTGTTTTCACCACATAACAGCAGGAGGAAGCCGAAGGGTTTTATAAAGATATATGGTGCCGAGGAAAACAATCTAAAATCCATCGATGTGACGATACCGCTAGGAGAACTGGTCTGCATAAGCGGCGTATCGGGATCGGGCAAAAGTACTTTGCTTTACGAGATAATATTCAAGGGCATTAAAAGGCTTTTAGACAGCGATTTCAGGGCCAGGGTCGGCAAGCACAGGGCCATCGAGGGATACTCACAGCTTCAAAACGTGGTATTGATCGATCAAAGCCCCATTGGGCGCACTCCAAGGTCCAATCCTGCGACGTATACAGGGGTTTTCACCTACATAAGGGAGCTTTTTTCAATGCTGCCCGAGGCAAAGCTTAGAGGCTATTCCATGGGACGTTTCAGCTTCAACGTAAGGGGAGGTCGCTGTGAGGCATGCAAGGGCGAGGGTTTAGTTAAGGTCCCTATGCTTTTCATGCCTGATGCTTACGTGACCTGTGAGGTTTGCAAGGGAAAACGCTACAACAGGGAAACGCTTGAGGTTAAATTTAAGGGCAAAAATATTACGGATGTCTTGGACATGACCGTAGATGAGGCCTGCGAATTCTTTAAGGACATACCTAAGATCGAAAAGAAGCTGTCAGTGATAAAGGAAGCAGGCTTAGGATATATTCGCCTTGGTCAGCCTGCCCCCACCTTGAGCGGAGGGGAAGCGCAGAGGGTAAAGCTTGCTACCGAGCTTTCAAAGCAGTTTAGGGGATCTACCCTTTACCTCTTGGATGAACCTACGACGGGATTGCATTACACGGACGTAAAGAAGTTGCTCTTGCTTTTGCACAGGTTGGTCGATCAGGGCAATACGGTGGTGGTCATCGAACATAACCTTGACTTTCTCGTCTCCTGCGATCATATCATCGATCTGGGGCCGGAGGGTGGAGATGGCGGAGGTTATATCATAGCTACCGGAACACCCGAAGATCTTGCGGAAAATAAAAGTAGCTACACCGGCAGGTACATCGATGCCTTCTTACAAGATATAAGAGGAGGAAAATATTTGGTATCATGAAGGACGAGACGAGCGACATTTGTTATGGACATCATCCGGTCATGGCACTTATAGATGAGGCTCCGGAACGTTGCCATAAGATATTGGTGTCTGAATCTATTAACAAAAAACTCTTTGAAGAGATATACGATAAGGCTCGCAGGTACTCTATTCCGATTTCTAAGGTAAAGCCACAGGCCTTGGACAGAATAACGGATGGAGCATCACATCAGGGCATAGTTGCCTATGTAGTAAAGGGAAAAACGGGAGATATGGGTAAATTGCTCGATATGGTTTCCAAGGCCAATGATAAGGCGTTAGTCATCATAGCAGATAAGATCAAGGATCCCCATAATTTGGGCGCCATAATTAGAAGTGCTGAAGTCTTCGGTGCTCTGGGCGTGATCATTCCTAAGCGCAACAGCGCATTCCCAAACAGCACAGTGCATAAGACAAGTGCTGGTGCCAGCCTAAGGATCATGACGGTTACCGTAAGCAACCTGGTGAACTCAATAAATGAACTTAAGGAAAAAGGCGTCTGGATAGTTGGCTTGGATCAAAGGGCTGAAAGGCACTTATGGGATAAGCCGCCCATTGGCGGCAAGTTGGCCTTTGTGGTAGGATCGGAAGAAATGGGCATATCGCAGGTCGTGGCCAAGGCTTGTGACGACTTGAGGTCCATTCCGATGCTGGGAAAAACGGGGTCCTTAAACGCTGCCGTTGCAGCAAGCATAGGAATGTACGAATGGGCAAGATGTTGCAGCGAGATGATCTCATGATGCTACCTAAAAAGGGTTTTTGCAAGTTGTTGTTAAGCGTTCCAGAGCCTGAAATTTTTTATTTGAGCGCCATAATTGACGGTTATGACAACTTGGGATACATCAGGAAGGAAGACGCACCACAGGACCACGTATGGATATATTTTCCACTAGACATGGTCTCTGATGTATACGAAGTCTTAACGCTCCTCAAAAGCGAGATCGATGATCTTGAAACAGTAGGGGAGCTTATTTTAATGGAGGAGTGATCTTTTTGTCATCTGACGTGTTCCTTGAGGCAATGGCAGACATTGGAAAGAAGAGCGATGCCTTTTGCGATCTCTATTTACAGCGCTCATTAGGGCACTTCGCGACTCTGGAGGCAGACAAATTGGAAGAATTGGCCTCGGGTGTCATTCGAGGTTGCGGATTTCGATTGCTTCGCGGAGGCGAAACCCACTTTGGGCACATCCACAGGACCACGTCCGGAGCCGTCATGAAACTGATTTGCGATACAGTCGAGCCCTTGAACATATCAACAAAACTTCCTTCCATGCCCCAGGAAGAGCTCCTAACGGTCAATGAAGGCAAGGAAATTCCCATGATTGATGCGTCAATTTTGCGGGAATTGAGCAAAATTATATCACAGGAAAGTAAGTATATAACAAAAGTGACCTTAAAATTGAGCGCTACGCAGAAGGAAATAGCTATTTACACTAGCCAAGGTAAGCTTGTACGTGAAACAAGATTCCTGTCGCGGTTTGCCGCTCAGGTGATAGTTGAAAGCAACGGTAAGCTTTATACGGGTTATGAGGCAAGCGGGTACAGCGTACCCCTGGATCGTTTTCTTGAACTGGCGAACATGGAGTCTATAGCTTTGGAGGCAGCAAGAAAAGCCCTTGTTGGCCCCGAATGTGCCTTATGCCCTGCCGGGAAAATGCCAGTCGTTTTATCGGGCGAGGCGGGAGGAACTATGATACATGAGGCGTGCGGACATGCCCTGGAGGGGGATATTGTATACAAGGACTATTCTTCCTTCAAGGGTAAATTGGGCGAGCAGGTGGCCAGCCCTGAAGTCACTTTGGTAGATGATGCGACCATCAAGGACGCCTTCGGATCTTACAGGTATGACGACGAAGGAACTCCCTCCCAGAGGACCGTGCTTATAGAAAATGGAATTTTAAAGGCCTATCTGGCAGATGTCTTTTGCAATAAAATGTGGGGACTTCCCCTTACGGGAAACGGACGAAGGCAGTCTTACATGAATCCTCCAACGGTACGCATGTCCAATACCTTTTTATCCCCGGGCAAAGGAAAGGCGGAGGAGATCATATCGAAAGTGCCATACGGTCTTTTTGCAAAAAAATTAGGCGGAGGAGAGACCAACCCAACGTCAGGCGACTTCTTATTCCATGTAGAGGAAGGCTACATGATAGAAGATGGTAAAATAACAACTCCAGTCAGGGGAGCTGTACTTGTTGGCAACGGTCCTCAGGCATTGAAGGACATTTTGGCTGTCGGCGACGACATAAAGTTAGAAGTAGGTTTTTGCGGCAAAAACGGTCAGTCCGTCCCGGTAACGGACGGTCAACCGACGGTGCTTATTAAAGAGTTGGTCGTGGGAGGAAGCGACTTATAAATGCCGGAAAGATATTCGCGCAGAAACAAGAGCAGATCGAAGGGCAAAAGAGAGACGACAAGGAAGCTAGACGCTATTTTTGGTAGCGTTCAAAGGGCCTTTGATGATCTTTTTGTAGAGGAAATGCACTCCGAGGGGATCCGAAGGGCTTCCAAGGTGCTCGATTTCTTTCTGTTGCTGATTCTTTTTGGAGTCATTTACCTAATAGCCAGTATTTTTACCTCCTGGACCGGGATTATAGGTGAGAGCGCCAGAGATCTCATGATGAGCAAATGGGGATTGGCCTCGGTAATACCTTTGTGTTATGTAGGCTATCTCAGCATTGCCTTATTGGTCAAGCGTAAAATACCTGCCTTTATGACACAGACGACAGTTGCGGCGCTGCTTTTTCTCTCTGCTGAATTGATGTTAGGACTAATATACATTGATAATCCTAATCTAGAAAATATGCGCCTCTGTGGAAGTTGGGGCAATTTTATCGCATCCGCAGCCCTAAGAAGCATAGGCCCCTTAGGCATCTTTCTTCTGGGGTTGATGCTTGCTATTCTCGTGGGGTTGTTTTACTACCAAGGCAACTTCAAAGGGCTATTTTCGAAAATGCAGACGTTCTTTGGAGATGTGCTGGAAAGGATAAGGAAATTTAAGGATTCGTTTAGAAAGAAAGAGCCTACTGATGCGGTTGACATGGCTGACATCGGTATGACTGACGACGATAAAGATAATCAACCTCAAGTTTCACCACGGGACACTTTTGAATTTTCCGATGAACCATCGCCCGAGTTGCCCCTGCCTGATCGCGACTACGTATTAACGGAAGTTGCGGAAGGGGAGGATGCCGAAGACGGTTACGTCATTCCTCTTGATGTAGAACCCGGTAAATTTCCGCCACCACTGGATATATTGGGCGCTCCAATCGATCATGACGCTACTGCCGACATTAAGCCAATGTTAGAAAAGTACGGTGCAAAGATCATCGATACACTTGCTGAATTCGGCATAGAAGCGGAGTTGGCGGATATAGTTCAGGGCCCCACGGTTATACAGTTTAGGATACAGATAGCTCCAGGCATAAAGGTAAGCAGGATAGCAGCCCTCTCTAACGATTTGGCTTTGGCCTTGGCAGTGCCAAGCCTGCGAGTGGAGGCGCCAATATTGGGACAACCCTATGTCGGCATAGAAATACCGAATCCCAAGCGGAGACCTGTGCTACTTAGGGAGGTAGTAGAATCTTCAAACTTCATTCAGTCTAAATATGAATTGCCGTTGCCGCTAGGACTTACCGTGGATGGGACGCCAATGGTGGTCGGGCTTGAAACCCTGCCCCATCTATTGGTCGCAGGGACGACGGGATCGGGGAAAAGCGTCTTCATATCGTCCTGCTTGATTGGCCTGTGCTTTGACAGGCGGCCGGACGAAGTTAAGCTGCTTCTTATAGATCCCAAAAGGGTGGAGATGACGTTTTACGAAAAGCTTCCTCACGTCCTTACCCCTCCCATAGTGGAGACCAAGGAGGCTGTAGCGGCACTTGCATGGGCCATAAGCGAGATGGAGCGAAGATATGATATGTTTGCGAAGGCGCGCGTCAGAAATATAGGTTCTTACAACGAAAAGGTGTTACCGAAAGATAGGCTGTACAACCTGGTCATAGTAGTAGATGAACTGGCAGACTTGATGATGACATCGCCCAAGGAAGTTGAGGACTATATCTGTAGACTGGCTCAAATGGCGAGAGCTACAGGCATCCACCTTATCCTGGCAACGCAGCGACCTTCGGTTAACGTCGTAACGGGTCTGATTAAGGCCAATATCCCGGCAAGGGTTGCCTTTACGTTGCCCTCTCAGGCCGATTCCAGGACCATATTGGACGTGGGGGGAGCCGAAAAGTTACTTGGAAAGGGAGATATGCTCTTCCTATCGCCCAAATTTGCCAAACCGGTGAGGATACAGGCTCCCTGGGTAGACGAAGATACCATAAGCAGGTTTATAAAATACACTATCAATATTTTCGGCGAACCGGAATATTTGAATATCTCGGAAGGCAATGGATCGAGTCATGAAGCCGCATATCTCGACGATCCTTTGCTTGAGGAAGCCGTGGAAGTAGTGCTGGCCACCGGAATAGCCTCAGCCAGTAGACTCCAGCGTCAGCTGAGGATCGGATTTACCCGTGCAGCCAGACTGATCGATACCATGGAACAGCTCGGCATCGTTGGACCACAGGAAGGGTCCAAACCCAGGGATATATTGATCGACGAGGACAGGGCAAGGGAGATAATAGCCACTGCCTTGGGAGGCGATCGAAGTGGGATCGATCATAACTGAGGCCTTTGCAATCGAGCGGATACCTCCTATCTCCGACGAGAAAGTCTTGGTAGTGGCCGGAGGTAAGTTACCAAGTGACGCATGGCTTAAGACAATATCAAAGCAATTTGACGTATGGGTTGCAGATAAAGGAATCCAATGTTGCAGAAATATAGACGTGGTTCCGGTTGCAATTGTGGGTGATGGAGACAGCTCCTCTTTGGAGGATTGGGATTGGGCTGCAGAAAGAGGGGCGAAGATTTATAGATATCCCAAGGATAAGGATTATACCGATCTGCAACTGACGCTTATGCAGATCGGCAATATCTACCGGTCGCCATCCGTCTTCGTCACTGCAGGGCTTGGGGGAAGGTTGGACCATACATTAAGCAACGTCTTTAGTCTAATTTGGGCCCAAAGATGGGGCGTTGATGCGCTGGGCTTTATTGGCGAAGATGAATCTTTTATACTCCTTAAAGACAAAGAAAGGCTGACCGTTCATTTTGACGAAAAGCCCTTCGCCCTTTCGTTGTTATCCCTTACGCCTCGGTCGGATGGGGTAAGTTTGAAGGGTGTAAAATGGGAATTGGAGGACGTATCCTTGAAGCTCGAAGAGCCCTTTGCTGTCAGTAATGAACTAAGAAGAGAAGAGAGAGATGTATATTTGAGCATTAAAAGTGGATGTGTAGGTGTGTATATATGTCTCAGCGAGAAAAGATTGAAAAAAGCGGGCTTTTAAACAGCCCGCTTGACCAAACCGGAACGCAGACAACGGGTGCATACCTTCATTCGTTTCTTGATACCGCCCCCAAGGTCTACGTTCACAACCTGCAAGTTGACGAGCCAACGACGGCGGGTTTTGCGGTGAGAGTGGCTGACGTTATTTCCCGTTATTGGGCCCCGCCCACAACATTCACATATACGAGCCATTGATTGACAACCTCCTTTTTGCTATGAAAGGACAGCGAAGGTATTTTAACATGCCTACAGGCAAAAAATCAAATAGTAATGCCTATTTGGAGGAATGATGATGTCGTTTTCAAAAAACATTGAGGAACTGGAGAAAATTATCCAACGCTTGGAAAGGGAAGCCCTCCCCTTAGAAGAGGCCATGGAGATATTCGAACGGGGAGTAGCATTGGTTAAAAATTGCCAGGCCTATTTGGCTGAGGTCCAGCAAAAGGTTATGCTGGTGGACGAAGGCGGCAACGAAAAGGCATGGGAAGCGGAAACTCAAGAGGAGAATGAAAATTGAACCACAAGAACGATTTAAGGGTACTCTTTGAGCAAAAGAAGGAAATAATGGACAGATACCTGTCGGATACATTGGCAAAAAGAGATATACCGGAAAGGCTGGCGCAATGCATCGCCTATTCGCTCCTTAACGGCGGCAAGAGGGTCAGACCGGCGCTTTGCATGATCCTGTCAGAAAGGCTCGGCATAATGCAGGATAAGGTCATGCCATTGGCTGCAGCCTTTGAAATGGCACATACTGCTTCTCTCATACACGATGACCTTCCTTGCATGGATAACGATGATTATAGGCGAGGAAAATTGACCAATCATAAGGTATATGGCGAGGCCATGGCAGTACTGGCAGGCGATGCCTTGCTTGTTTTTGCCTTTGAACATGCGCTTCAGGAATTGCCCAAGCAGGGCTTTGATAAGACGAACATACTGAACGCCTTGGGCATATTTGCGAATGCCCTAGGTCCTGCTGGCATCTGCGGAGGCCAAACGCTTGATATGATGCAGGACGCTGTAAAGGATGAAGAAAATTATGTTTGGGATATGTGCGAACGCAAAACTGCGACGCTTTTGCGTGCAACCCTGACTGCACCCGCTGCCCTGGCCGGTGCAGATGGAAAAATAATGTCACATTTATATAATTATGGGACACATTTGGGAATATCTTTTCAAATCGTAGATGATATACTGGATGTGACGGGTAGCGTTCAAGAGTTAGGCAAGACGCCTGGAAAGGACGTAAAAAGCGGAAAGCTTACCTTTGTAACTGTATATGGATTACAAAGGGCTAAAAAATTGGCAGAAGAAGAGACATCGAAGGCCATAGAAGCAATAGTCCCATTGGGCGGAAATTTTAAGATCTTTGTTGAAATAGCAGAGCATTTTGCCGGGAGGTCTAAGTAAGCCTTGTCTCATTCGTATTTGGATATGATAAATGATTATAGGGATCTGTACAGGTTAAAGTTGGAAGAAAAAAATCGGCTTTGCGGCGAGATTCGACAAATGATCATAGGTGTTGCCACCGAAAACGGAGGGCATCTTGCCTCGTCGCTTGGAGCGGTCGAGTTGGTCGTGGCTTTGCTTTCTGTCTTTGACCCGATGAAAGATAAAATTGTCTTTGATGTGGGACATCAAGCCTATGCTTACAAGATACTGACGGGCCGTAAAGATAGGTTTCATACCCTAAGACAGTGGGGTGGAATAAGCGGATTTCCCAAGAGGGAAGAAAGCCCTTACGATCATTTTGATACGGGCCATGCCGGGACCTCCATTTCCGCCGCGATTGGCTACGCAAAGGCTCGCGACTTACTACATCAAAGTCATAACGTAATTGCCGTAGTTGGAGATGCCTCTATATCCAACGGCATGTCCCTTGAGGCCTTAAACCAGATCGAAGAGCTCAAGACCAAGGTCATAATCGTGTTAAACGATAATAAGATGTCCATCAATTTCCCGATCGGAGGACTTGCCAAGCACTTAAGCCATCTGAGCACTAACCCATCATACAGAAAGATGAAGGATGCCTTGAGGTCTGCCTGCAAGAACCTACCCTTAGGCGGATCGTTGATCGAAGAAAGCCTTAAAAAGCTGAAATATCAAATTAAAACGGCGTTACAGCCCATAAACATGTTCGAGGCCTTGGGCATAAATTACTGGGGTCCCTTTAACGGCCATAACCTGGAGGAGCTTGAAGAGGTGTTTAAGCTTGCCAAGGCCTTTGATGAATCGGTCCTCATTCATGTGATTACCAAAAAAGGCAAAGGATACGCCCCGGCCGAGGAAAACCCCACAAAATATCATGGCGTGTCCCCAAGACGCCCAAGGCCGGATGCGGAAATCGTCTCTTGGAGTAAGGCTTGTGCCGAATGTGTCGAAAAGATCGCCGAGAAGGACAACAGGGTGGTTTGTCTTACGGCAGCGATGGAGGAGGGGTGCGGTTTATCCCGATTCAAAAAAAGATTCCCCGATAGATTCTTCGACGTTGGCATAGCAGAAGAACATATGTTGACATATGCTGCGGGATTGGCAGCTGGAGGCATGCGCCCCGTAACATTTATATACTCGACTTTCTTGCAACGGGCCGGAGATCAACTGTATCACGACATAGCCATGCAAAAACTTCCCGTAGTCATCTCCCTTGACAGGTCCGGACTGGTAGGTGAGGATGGCGAAACGCATCAAGGGTTGCTCGATATACCTTGGTTCAAGTCTGTCCCGGGGCTAATAATTGCTTCTCCCAGAGATGTTGCGGATATGGAATTTATGTTCTCTAACCTTATTAAAAATTGCGATATGCCTGCCATCGTTAGATATCCCAAAGGCGACGCTCCTAAAAGGCTTGCAAGAGACGTTGACGCTCCTTGCGCTCCGTGGCTGAAAGCTGAAGTGTTAAGGCATGGCAGAGAAGTGCTTTTGATCGGTCATGGAGGCGTCATCTCTATGTTAATTGAATCATGTAACAAAATTGCAGATATCTATAATATCGATCCTACTTTGGTGGACTTGAGGTTCCTAAAACCGTTGGACCTGGAGACGCTAAACAAGTTATTTGTCGATCACTCCTTGGTCATCATGGCAGAGGAAAGTTACGCGATTGGCGGCATTGGAGAACAGTTATTGGGCTTCGCTCAAAGGGTAAACAAACATATTCGGTGGGAGCATATGGCCGTTCCGGACCTTTACGTTCCTCATGGTGCTAAAGACGAACAGTTGAGGTATGTTGGGATATGCTGCGATGAGGTGGTGAAAAAAGTAAGTGAGTACCTCGAAACAGCGCCTCGATAAATTGTTGCTAGAGCGAGGCCTCGTCGACAGCAGGAGCAAAGCAACTGCCATGATATTGGCCGGTAAGGTAAGGGTGGATGGTAGGGTTGTGGTCAAGGCGGGCACGCTGGTAAGCCTCGCTTCTTCTTTGGAAGTGATGGAACAGGAGAGATGGGTGAGTCGTGGCGCGCATAAACTTTTAAAGGCATTAAGTTCCTTTGATGTAGACCCAGAAGATGCTGTATGTATCGATGTCGGAGCTTCCACCGGGGGCTTTACGCAGGTGTTGCTGGAACGGGGAGCGAAAAAAGTTTACGCCATTGACGTGGGCTATGGACAGTTGGCATGGCCCTTAAGACAGGACGAGCGTGTCGTAGTTCGCGAGAGGACGAACGCCAGGTTTTTACGCAGAGAGGATTTTGACGAAACAGCCGACCTCGTCACGATAGATGTGTCTTTCATATCATTAAAGCTCATCATTCCTGTGGTGGTAGATTTATTGTCTCCTAATGGAGATATCATAGCTCTAATAAAACCGCAGTTTGAGGCAGGAAAAGAGCATGTAAGTAAGGGAATAATATCCGACCCGCTTCTTCATGAAAGCGTTTTAAGGGATATCACAGGCTTCATTGAGCAAGCTACACCTCTCAAGTTGGCGGGCCTTACTCACTCACCGATCAAGGGGCCAAAGGGCAATATCGAGTTTTTAATGCATGTCACAAACAAAAGGGTCACGCCTTACGTCCCAGATTTCGAAAAGATAGTGAAAAACGCTCACGACGAGCTCGATTAAAGAGGGATGGGTTATGGAAAACCGAGTACTTCTAATAGTTAACACTAGAAAACCTACGGCACTTGAGTTGGCTTATAAGTTGATGGGATGGAGCAAAAAGAGGGGAGTTTCCTTCGTCGCTCCCTCCCATGAATCGGCCATGTTGGGATTGCCGGAATACGATTGGAATATATCCATAAATCCTGTGGATTTTGGAATAGTTCTTGGAGGAGACGGTACCTTTTTGAGAGCTGCCCGCATGGTAATGGATTATGAGATCCCTCTTTATGGCATCAACGTGGGTCGCCTTGGTTTTCTGGCGACAGGGAACCCTCAAATGGCTGAAGAGGAGATCGAAAGGATCCTATCCGGGGGATATAGAATCCAAAGGCGTAGAGTACTAAGAGGAAACGTGACCCGCAAGGGCAGCCTCGTACACGTGCTGTACGCATTGAACGATTTGGTCGTAACAAAGGGACCCTTAGCTCGCCTGATAGAGGTGGAATCCAGGGTAAATGACTATTTCTTGAGCTTATTTCCGGCAGATGGCATTATAGTGTCCACTCCAACTGGGTCTACGGCGTATGCCTTGTCGGCAGGAGGGCCAATATTGCCTCCCCATGTGGATGCCATGGTCATGGTGCCAATTTGTCCGCATACGTTATACGCAAGGCCGTTGGTGCTTGGGCCCGATGATATGATATCTCTGATACCAAAAAGCGATCAAAAGGAGATATATTTGACCCAAGATGGCCAACTCGGTTATGAGCTGATGGTCAAAGACAGAATCGACATATCCTTGGCGAAGGATAAAAATGTATTGACTGTGGAGCTGCTGGAAGACAACTATTTTGACCTTTTGAGAGAGAAGTTACAGTGGGGCAACGTCAGCATTCGCCAAGGCGAGGAGGAGTGGTAAGTGCTGGAGGAGCTTCACGTGAAAAATGTTGGTGGCATCACTACGGCCTCCTTGAGGTTTAAGGGTAATTTTATCGCAATTACCGGAGAAAGCGGCACAGGAAAAAGCAGCTTAGTGAGGGCCCTAGAGCTGCTGGCTGGAAAAAGGGCTCAAGTAAACTATCTTCGCGTTGGCAAGGCAACGGGTGAGGTCGAAGGCGCATTTTTAGCCGACAATATCCCATCCTTGCCGGAGGAACTTCAACCGCAGGAAGGCACATGGGTGGTAAGGAGAGTCATAACCTCTGAGGGAAGGAGCAAGTCCTACATACAGGGGCACGTTGTTCCGCTAAATGTCCTTTCAAGAGCTATGACTCATTTCATGCACATACAAAGTCAATTTTCTCAGCTTGACCTGCTCGACGAAAATAATCAACTCGATCTTCTAGACAGTTACGGTGGAGCAGAGCTCATGAAGAAAAAGATATTTATGTCAAATATCTTTCACAGAGCGGTTGAGATGGAAAGAAAGATACAAGACCTTTACCAAAAAAGAAAAGATATCGAGGAGCGCTATAATGGTGCCCTAGAGTTAATACAACTGCTAAAATCGCTTAACCCGTCACCTTCCAGCGAATATGAATGGGAAAACGAGCTGAGGATGGTAAAAGATGCATTAAACAGAAGGGAAGAGCTGGAGCGCATCTTGGCGGTCTTAGAGGGTGGGATGGCCGCGGGAGGGCTTGAGGGAGAGCTTCAAAGCATTGCCATGAGGCTTAAATCCTTGCTTGGTTCTAACGAAAAGATCGACCAGGCTAGCCAAAGGGCCCTGATTGCACTGCAGGAGTTGATACGCCAAATTAGGGAGATCTTAGCGGCTGAAGCCTCCCCGGAAGATCTGCAGCATAGACAGGAGGAGCTTGAATCCAAGCTTGGTAGGCTTAGAAAATGCAAGCGGATCGCACGCGTTTCAACGGTTGAGGAGTTGGCAGAATATTATTCTACAGCAGAGAGGGAAATGTCCTGGTTATCGGAAAGCCTAGCTGAGATAGAAGTTATGAGAGAAAAGCTTAATAAGCTAAAGAAGGATGTCAGCCAACATGCTCTGGACCTGCGATCTTCCAGGGTCAAGATAGCAAGACAACTTGAAGAAGCCGTCAACTCTCACTTAAAGGACCTGGGCATGGAGGCCGCAAGGCTTACGATAAATATAGAAGAGATGAAAAAAGTACGCGCCAACGGGGCAGAGGTTGTAACCTTTATGATCGAGACGAACGACAGCTCGCCTGTGCCGGTCTCCAGGATAGCCTCCGGAGGTGAGCTGAGTCGCATATTGCTAGCCTTGCAAATGGCTTTGCCCGAGGGCACCTTGCCCAAACTCCTAGTTGTCGATGAAGTGGAGGCGGGATTGGGGGGGAAGGCCGCTTTGCTCGTTGGTCTCAAGCTCAAGGAGCTCTCTACGAAATGCCAGATTATCCTGATAACTCATGAAGCTACTATTGCTTCTCTTGCTGACCAGCACTTCCGCGTCACTAAGGAAGGGGAAGAATCGTACGTAAGAGAGCTCAGCGACGATGAAAGAGTTCAGGAAATCGCACGCATGTTATCCGGCACAAGCGAGATAAAGGAAGCCCTTATGCACGCCGAGCGCCTGTTAGGATTGCGTGAAAAATAAGAGCCTTCCTTATTGACTTCATGGACTTTCTTATTTAGAATGCATAAGTCCCATAAGTGTGGGATAATCACCGCTTGAGACGGGTTTTTAAAGGCAGCAGGCCGCCCGAAGTTCTCAGCGAGAGGGGGTAAGGATGTTGGGCTACGCTATTATCGAAACTGGAGGCAAGCAGTATCGCGTGACGCCGGGAGATGTACTGAAGGTCGAAAAGATCAATGGAAATCCAGGCGATGTGGTCACGCTGGATCGTGTGTTGTTGATATCCGATGAGCAGGGAGTTAAGGTCGGAAATCCCACGGTCCCGGGGGCTTATGTGGAGGCATCCATAAAAAGCCACGGCAAAGATAAGAAGGTCATAGTATTCAAGTTCAAGAACAAGACCAACTATCAGCGATTCAAGGGCCACCGTCAACCTTATTCGGAGATCGAGATATTGTCCGTGAAGTATTAGTTCGATGATCGAGGTTCGCATTTCTGTCGACAAAAAGGGTCCCCTATCCGTTCAAGCTCGAGGTCACAGCGGATATGCACCAAGAGGGAAAGACATCGTTTGCGCAGCAGTATCTACATTGATGCATGCCTTGCTTTTAGGGTTGAGAGATGTCTTAGGAATACAGGATACAGTCTATGAGATAGACGAAGAGGAGCCAAGGTTTTTTATACTCTGGAGAGAAAGCGACCTTGAAGACGATAGATCAAGGGCAGTTATAGATACCGTATTGAGAAGCCTGAGGTCTATCGCAGATTCATATCCCAAGTATGTCCATATTGTGGAGGTGAATAAAAAATGAAGTTCAATATACAGCTATTTGCCCATAAAAAGGGTCAGGGCAGCAGCCAAAACGGAAGGGACAGCATTAGCAAGAGGCTTGGCGTTAAAAGATATGACGGCCAGCTGGTTAATGCCGGCAATATCATCATTCGTCAGCGGGGGACAAAAGTGCATCCCGGCCTAAATGTGGGATTGGGTAGGGACTACACGCTCTTTGCACTCGCGAAAGGCGTGGTCAAGTTCGAGGATAAGGGCAATAGAAAGTACGTAAGCGTAATCCCTGTTGAGTAGCATTGAAGCTTGAAGTGGCAAATTTGCCGAATAGGGGCCTATTATGTCAGGTCCCTATTCTATTACGGGTGATGCAAATTGAAGTTTATAGATAGAGGCGAGATAGTAGTACATGCAGGTCGCGGTGGTAACGGATGCATGAGCTTTAGGAGAGAAAAGTACGTCCCGAAAGGCGGCCCGGACGGTGGTAACGGAGGAAGGGGCGGAAACGTATATTTAAAGGCAACGGATAGACTGCAAACCCTGGAAGAGTTCACGTACAAGACAGAATTTAAGGCACAGTCTGGACAAAACGGTCAAAAGGCAAATCGCAATGGCAAGGACGGAGAAGACCTCATCATAGAGGTCCCCTGCGGGACCATAGTGTGGGATGCCGATAGCGGTGAGCCGCTAGGCGACCTGGTAGAGCCGGGAGATATGCTCCTTGTCGCTTTAGGCGGAAGGGGAGGGAGGGGCAATGCTACCTTTGCAACTTCCACAAATCAAGCTCCCCGTTTTTCCGAGAAGGGCGAAAACGGACAGTCAAGGCGCTTAGTGCTTGAGCTTAAAATACTAGCCGATGTTGGCATGGTAGGACTTCCCAATGTCGGCAAATCCAGTTTACTGGCGTGTTTGTCCAACGCTAAGCCAAAGATAGCAGATTATCCATTTACAACGTTAACTCCAAACCTTGGCGTATTACTCCTGGAGGACAGAAAGATGTTGCTTGCCGATATACCTGGTCTGATCCAAGGGGCATCGGAGAACAGGGGTTTGGGCCTGTCGTTTTTGAGACACATCGAGCGGACGAGGTTGATATTGTATGTGTTGGACTTGTCCAGCAATTCGATGGAGGACCTAAATAAACAATGGTGTACTTTAAGAGATGAAACAGGCAATTATAACAGAGAAATCCTTAAAAAACCATCCCTGCTTGTTGCAAATAAGGTCGACCTTGTCAAGGATAGTTCCTTCCTGGAACAGGTAGCAAGGTGGGCAAAAGAGTTGGGGCAAGAAATCAAGTTTACCAGTGCCGTTACAAAACAAGGGATTGATGAGCTTTCTTCATCGCTTTTACAAAGGCTTTCGGAGATAAATTGCGAGGGAATTAAAAGGCTATATCCTCTCAAACATGCCGTAAGGGAAGAGATGGTCCAACCTTCTAAGGTAAAGATTGAATCCGTTGGAGAAGGTAGGTTTAGGATAATCAACCGATATCTTGAAGAATTGGTTGAAAGGTATGACTTCGAGCAAGACGAGGCAATAATGCGTTTTAGTAAAATTATAGCAAGGCTTGGTATCGAAGGGATGCTGTCAGACATGGGGGCAAAAGAAGGAGATACGGTTTGTATTGGCGATATGGAGTTCGAGTATATACCTGACATAGATGCCGAATGTGAAATCGACACAGGTGATATCGATATTGACGAGGATGGGGAATAAGGGGAGGATATCATCTTGCCTCAGAGGCGTTCAAACTTCATGAGCAGGATAAAGGTTGGCATAATGGGAGGCACCTTTGACCCAATACATTTTGGTCACCTGGTGGTTGCCGAGGAGGCTTATACTTCTTTAAACCTGTCGGAAATAATATTTGTTCCAACGGGAGACCCTCCTCATAAAAGTTTTAAGAATATAACGCCGGCAGAGGATCGTTACATAATGACCTGTATGGCCATTGTTGATAATCCTCACTTTAAAATATCGAAAATAGAGATTGAACGGGAGGGTCCATCTTACACCATAGATACCCTTAGGGAGATGAGGCATTGGTATCTTCCTAAGGAGGCCGAATTTTTCTTCATAACAGGCATAGACGCGGTGCTACAGATACCAACATGGAAGGAGCCTTTTGCAATCGCGCAGTTAGCTCACATAGTAGCTGCATCCAGGCCTGGCTACGACATATCACAACTGGAGTCGTTGCCCGAGGAGATCAAAAGGGCAGTCATACCACTCGAAATACCTTTGCTGGCTATATCTAGCACTGAAATAAGGCGTCGCGTTGCCGCCGGTCAAAGTATAAGGTACTTTTTGCCTTGGACCGTCGAGCACTACATTTACAAAAAGACCCTTTACACGTTAGAGGGAAGGTGACATCGTTTGACTAGGACACGCTTTGCATTGCTCGTAGTTGTCATGATTATAGCCATCGTTGGAGGAGCTTATACGCGCCTGCACGGTTTCTTTACTCCAAAGGTTGAATCGATCAAACAAACGGTTTTGCATGACGAAAAAACAGGGAAAATCAATATATGTATCATAGGAAAGGATAACACTGAAGACTCACAACGTCCCGATACTATACTGTTTACGATACTGGATCTGGATAACAAGAGCATTCAGATACTGTCCATCCCAAGAGATACGAGAGTACAGATCCCTGGACACGGCTGGAACAAGATAAATCATGCCTATCCCTACGGTGGTTGGGATCTGCTTAGCAGGACGATCGTAAATTACCTTGGGATGCCCATTCATTATCACATAGAGCTTGATTACAGCACCTTCCCCAAACTGGTAGATCTATTAGGTGGAGTAGACATCAACGTAGAAAAAAGGCTGAAATATGTTGACAGAGCGGCAGGTCTTTACATAGACATTAAGCCTGGGTTGCAACATATGGATGGAGAGACGGCACTGAAATTCGTCAGGTTTCGCCATGACGCTTTAGGTGACATAGGGAGGATAAAAAGACAACAACAGTTCATGATGGCATTGCTTCAAAAAATCGCAGATCAGGGCATGAACGCAAAACTGCCCATGTTGATCAAAGAAGTCATGCAGACCGTGCAAACAGATCTTCCGCTGGAAGAGGCTATACAGCTTGCCATGTACTTTAGGGACATGCCCCAAGAGAACATCAGATTCTTCACGTTGCCGGGAAAGCCTGCGCTTCTGTCTGGTGTAAGCTATTGGCTGGGTGATGTAAATAGAGCCATAGAGATACTATCTACACCGGTGAAGGATGCTGCTATCGAGGAAAACGACCAAATAATGGAGGAGGAGACCCCCGAGCAATTTAGGGAGGATGCTGACGGTTCGCGCATAGACAGGATGGCTATAGCTCGGGAAATTAAAAGCAAAGTGGCCATCCTAAACGGCGATGGTACTCCAAGCATAGCAAACCAGGTGGCAGACCTATTACAACGCTGCGGTGTGGACATTGCCTATAAGAGTAATGCGAGACACTTTGATTATCATTATACATCAATCAGTTATCCACGTAACTTAGAAAATGAAGCCAAAACGCTAGGCATGTTACTCGGAATTCAAAATAACCTTATTAAACCTAGCGATGGATCGTCCTACCTTACGATCATTATAGGACACGATTACAAGACTATACTAAGCCAACTCGAAAAGAACCTCGGCATTCAATGATCGGGTGCTTCTGACGATTATTGATTATTGAGGTATAATTTAACTGAAAATAAAATACAAAGGAGAGGTGATTGAACATCCTTAAGGAGGATTTGGTAAGGCGGTATGGGTGGATACCCAAGGTCTTAGCCTCAAAAAAGGCCAAAGATATCATTTCGATAGACATAAGTGAGGTATCCGGCTTTGCTGATGTCTTTTTCATCACAAGCAGTATCTCCGACGCTCATATGAAGGCGCTTTTAGATATCGTGACGGAAGCTCTTGACGAGCGCCATGTGGAATACATCGTCGAGGGTAAAAATAGCAACCTGTGGCGCCTTATAGACTGTGGCGACGTGATAATTCATATATTCAGCTCCGAAGGTCGCGAGTTTTATAACCTGGAGCGCATTTGGGGAGACGCGCCTCAATTACAATATGATGAAGACGGCGAAATCCTTTCGACGGCCAGCGTATGTTAACAAATAGCAAAAAGGGCGAAGGATCAATCAATCCTTCGCCCTTTTTTAGGGACTTTCGAAGTGTCCTATAATGTATCTTATGTTACGTTTAAGGCGAAATTTTGCCCATTTTTATTATTTAGCTTAACTCCTCCGCGTCTTTTCTATGATTCTATCGATGCTATGCGTTTGAAGTCATGGCATTTTTGATTATGCCAATAAAACTGCTGACATCCAGTGATGCGCCGCCAATCAAAGCTCCGTCGATATCCTGTTGAGACATCAAGCCCATGGCGTTGTCCGGCTTGACGCTTCCACCATAAAGGATGCGGACCGCTTGAGCGACGTGCGAGCCGAAGTTGCTTTCTAAAAAGCTCCTTATGAAGGCACACACCCTTTGAGCGTCCTCATCGCTGGCTTTACGGCCCGTCCCAATGGCCCAAACTGGCTCGTAAGCTATAACTACACCTATTTCGAAAGTTTGAGGCGTTCCAAGGGCTTTAAAGGCCTCCTTCAGTTGCCCCTCCACCACGGATTTGGTCATTCCTTTATCCCTTTCTTCCAAGGTCTCTCCTACGCACAGAACCGGCTTGATGCCTAAGGCAATCGCCTTCCTCATCTTCATTTCAATCATATCGTCGGTCTCGCCAAATATGTGACGCCTTTCACTATGTCCAAGGATTACGTATTTACACCCCGTTTCCTTGATCATCGTGCCGGAAACCTCGCCCGTAAAGGCACCGCTATCTTCCCAATGCATGTTTTGAGCGCCTAGGGATATCAAGGCGTTCGCTGATTCTATGGCGCTCTTTGCGCGTTCCAGGCTTACGAAGGGCGGAAAGACGCCAATCTCAATTTCATTGGCCTTTACTGCCCCAAAAACAGCTTCATCTCCAACTATAGCGGTGGCCAATTCTCTAATGAACCTTTCGGTTTCAGACGGTCCCTTGTTCATCTTCCAATTGCCGGCAAAAAAAGGAATGCGCTTTTTCATTTTAAAGCTTACCTCCTAAATTTAAGCGGAGCGCACATTCACGCTCCGCTTAAGATCAAATTCCTAAAGGATCAACGGCTCTATGCCGGGAAGCATTTTCCCTTCCATGAACTCGAGGCTTGCTCCGCCACCCGTCGACACATGGGTCATCTGCTCGGAAAATCCAAGCAAGTTCACCGCCGCCGCCGTATCGCCTCCGCCTACGACGGTATGACCTCCTCTTTTAGTGACTTCGGCTACTGCCATAGCGACGTTTTTAGTGCCTGCCCTGAAGGTCTCAAGCTCGAATACGCCCATAGGGCCGTTCCAGAACACGGTATTGGCCTCTTTTATGACGTCGCAGAAGGCCTTGGCGGTCTTTGGCCCAATGTCCAGTCCCATCATGTCGTCGGGTATGCCCTTTTCGACATCGACAACTTGAGCAGTCACGCCATCTTTTATCTCATCGGCAATGACGGAATCAAAGGGCAGATGAATCTTGACCCCCTTGCTATCGGCAAGGGACAACATTTTTTTGGCGTACTCGATTTTATCCTCCTCACATAAGGACTTTCCTATTCCATGACCTTTTGCCTTGAGGAATGTATAGGCCATGCCGCCGCCGATCACTATATGATCGACTTTTGAAAGGAGGTTTTCGATGACGCCGATCTTATCGGATACCTTGGCACCGCCAAGGATCAACACATAGGGATGCATGGGATTGTCCCTTACCACGCTTAGAGCCTCTATCTCCTTCTTGACCAAGAATCCTGCAAAGGGCTTAAGGTAATCCGCCACTCCTCGAGTTGATGCGTGTGCTCTATGGGCAGCGCTGAAGGCATCCATGACGAATACCTCGAAGGGCCGTGCGAGCTTTTTGGCAAAGGATGGATCGTTTTTAGTCTCCTCCTTGTAGAAACGGACGTTTTCCAGGACCAAAATCTCATCCTGCGACTGCGATGCCACCGCCTCTTCAACTGCCACACCAATGCAATCCGGAACGAATCGCACCTTCCAGCCAGTTACATTGCCCAAATGATCCGCTACTGGCTTAAGCGAAAACTCCGGATCCTTCCCCTCCTTTGGTCTCCCCAGGTGGGAGACCAAAGAGATGAATGCGCCACTGTCCCTCAAGAATTTTAATGTCTCAAGATGGGCCTTAATGCGCGTATCATCCGTTACCGCGCCATCCTTCATTGGCACATTGAAATCGACTCTAACCAATACCTTTTTGCCCGCTACATCTTTGGCTTCGGGGATCCTCAGGGGCATAGCAGATCACCTCGCAGCTTAAAGAGCCCTTGCGACGTAGTTTACAAGATCCACCAATCTGCAGGAATAACCCCATTCGTTATCGTACCAGGCAAAGACCTTGACCATCGTATCTATGACCATGGTCTCGTTTGGCATAAATATGGCGGAATGAGGATCTCCGATGAAGTCGGCGGAGACAAGGGGGCCGGGTTCATAGGCCAATATGCCCTTTAATTCGCCTTCAGCGTATTTCTTCATGGCAGCATTGACCTCTTCCACCGTAACCGGCCTTTTCAACTCTGCGACTAGGTCTACGATCGAGACGTCAGGCGTAGGAACGCGCAGGGCAATTCCGTTGAGCAATCCCTTTAGCTCCGGTATTACCTTACCTATGGCCTTGGCGGCACCGGTAGACGTGGGAATTATAGAAAGTGCCGCTGCCCTTCCGCGAGCCGGGTCCTTCTTGTGCGGAAAGTCGAGCGTTACCTGGTCATTGGTATAGGAGTGGGCCGTAGTCATAAGGCCTCGAAGGACTCCGAACTCCTTGTGCAAAACCTTTACGACCGGAGCCAGGCAGTTTGTCGTGCATGATGCATTAGAGATTATTACGTGCTTTGAAGGGTCATATTTGTCCTCGTTGACGCCCATGACGATGGTTATATCTTCATTGGATGCCGGAGCCGATATTATGACTTTCTTGGCGCCGGCGGCTATATGCGCCTTTGCCTTTTCTCCATCGGTAAATCGGCCCGTAGATTCGACGACGATGTCCACGCCTAAGTCCTTCCACGGAAGTTTTGTAGGATCTGGCTCTGCAAATACCTTGATCTTATGGCCGTCGACAACTATGCTGTCTCCTTCGACCTCGACATTTCCGGGATAACGACGATGCACCGAGTCGTACTTGAACAGATAACCAAGCACCTCAGGAGATGCCAGATCGTTTATGGCCACAACCTCGCACAGCTTCTGAGTATCGTACTGCATCATGGCTCTCATGCACAAACGACCAATTCTTCCGAAACCGTTTATAGCAACCCTTTTTGCCATGATAACACTCCACCTCCCTTGATCTTTGAAAAAATTCTTAAAGATTATTGTAGCAGCGATTGCCTCCAAGTACAAGTTCTATATTTAACATATACACCATCAATATATCTCTTTATCTTACTAATTTGCTTGTGTATTATTGTCTTTATTATCGAAAAGGCCATTGACCATGGTTTCCAGTTTATTCCATCTATATTCTACTGTACTTTTGCTTACCGGTTTAGGCAAGATCTGTCCGATTTCACGAAGCGTGGCGCTGGGGAAATTAAGTCGTGCAAGCACTAAATCGCGAAGGTTTGGCGGTAGGTCGTCGACAAGGTTTGCCTCAAGAAGCAAGTTGCTTATATAAAGCTGCCTTTCAGCAGCCTTCAAGCTCCTTCGAATATTTGATGTATCGCAGTTAACCTGCATGTTAGCCCTGCTTTTGACGGATCTTATTATCGCCTTCTCCTCGATGATAAGCGATGTCTTCATGAGCTCCATTCCGGCCAAAAGGGTCAAAATGGCGTCATGATTGCGAACCTGAATCTCATAGCTGCCCATATGAGCTCTTGCGGTGTGTCTTATGCCTTTAACGTTTAAAAATGATGTCAACTTATCACAAAGCTTATCATTTTTGATCCTAAAGACCAAATGATATCCGTTTTTAGGCCAAAATATGGATCCACAGCCACCAAACGCGCCACGCAACCAAGCCCATGATGCCCGCGCCCCAGATATATCTTCATAGAGGTCCGAAGGCAAGATTAGCTTAACTCGTCCCTTTTTCTTTTCCGGCACCCTCATATAGGATGAAAAATTGATGTCGGACCATCGCGTATGTTTCCATATAGCATAAAGCCTCCTGAAGACCCATAACCTCAAGGAGGCCAGCACTGCATAATTCATCTTTCGTGTTACGAAAATTCCCTCTACTATTCCAGAACACTCGGCTTCATTCTTGCTTTTATCGGATAGTCCACCATTTACCCACTCATCCCAGAGAATTGTATCGACTCTTTCCATATTTCCCTTTCCCTCGCACTTCTTGCTATCCTTACCAGACATTCCGCTAACTTGACTGAGTCATGCCGAACGCTGCCTTCCTCGTTAATTTTATATAATTTGTCCTCTATCAGGTATACTCCGATCTTCTTGAACTTCTCCCTCTCCTCCGGTGTCACAAGCAACGGCATGGAGCCGGCCGCGATATATCTGGAAGATATATCCTGCGGCAAAGGGGTAGAGTTTGCCACAACGAAATCGGGAAACCTTCTGAGGACCTTGGCGATCCATTTTGCGTGATCCCATACGGAAAACCCCTCGGTTTCAAGGGGCTGGGTCATGAGATTACAAACATAAACCACGGGCGCTGAAGAGTTTAGTATAGCATTAGAGACCTCCTCGACGAGAAGGTTTGGTATTACGCTGGTAAACAAACTTCCAGGGCCTAAGACTATAAGATCGGCGTTGCTTATGGCCTTTAACACTTCTGGCAATGGTTTGGCATTTCTGGGTTCAAGCCATAGTTCCTCCAAATCCGGGCCACAGGTTGTTATATTCAATTCTCCCTCTACCCTGGAGCCGTTTTTCGTCCTTCCCACCAAGCATACGCTTTCGGTGGTGACAGGCAAGACCTGTCCCCTTATTGCAAGCATGTAGTTTAGTTCCTCTATGCCCTTTCTAAAATCCCCCGCGATCTCCGTCGCGGCAAGCAGCAAAAGATTGCCCAAGCTATGTCCGGCCAGTTCGCCTCTGTCAAAGCGAAAATTAAGCAAGCGATTCAGCGAACTATCGTCTTCGGCCAGTGCCAGAAGGCAGTTTCTTATATCTCCCGGAGGAAGTACCCCCCACTCCTGGCGCAGGCGACCGGAGCTTCCGCCCTCATCGGTCACGGTCACGATGGCCGTGATGTTCCTGGTAAAGCATTTAAGCCCCTTGAGTAAAGTCGATAGACCCGTACCCCCGCCAATAGCAACAATGTAAGGTCCTAACGATAGCCTTTGATTGGAGGCGCGAATGTAGATGTCTTTATACCTCTTTTTTTGGGATTTATCTCTAGTCTTTGCGTTGTCAAACTGGACATTTGCTACCCTTCGAGAAAATATATAAGCGACAACTCCACCGATGAAAGCGCCGGCAAAGAAGCTAACCAGCGATGACATCGCCAATTTTCTCCTTATCCTTATCTATGTCACGATGTCTTACAATGCACTTTTCCCCCTCATCGCTTAAATGCTTTGCAAGCCATTCGGCATAGGCCACGGAACGGTGTCTGCCGCCCGTGCATCCTATCGTGATGTGAACCTGCGGCTTTCCGGTTTTTCTGTATAAGGGAAGTACTAATTTTATAAACTGCAACGATTCATTATAAAATTGGACCGTCTCACTAAATTTAAGCAAGTATTCCTGCACCTCCCTATCCATGCCGGTGAGATCTCTCAGCGATGGGCAATAGAAGGGATTTTCAAGAAACCTTACATCGAAGACATAATCGCTGTCCGATGGTATTCCGTATTTGTAACCGAAGGACGTTATAATCACCGATGGCTCTGTGTCGATGATCCCGACCGATTTCAATATCGCGTCCTTAAGTTCATGAATGCTCAAATGACTGGTATTTATGACTATATCTGCCAGCTCCCTTACCGGAGCTACCATGGCGCGTTCTTTGGATATCATCTCGCTTAAAGGTAGATCAACTCCCAATGGATGTCTCCTCCTGGTAGTCTCGTAACGTCTGATCAAGATCTCATCGCTGGCATCCAAGAAGATCACCCTTACAAGGGGCAGCTTATCCCTGAGGGCTTTGGTGACGCTTTCAAATCCTTTGAGCAAGACCCCTCCCCTCACGTCGATGACCGCGGCAACACCGTTATTGATAGCTGCTTCATGTGTATTCAACATATCGATGAGCTGTGGCAATATGGCTGGCGGGATGTTATCGATCGCATAAAAGCCAATGTCCTCCAATACCTTTAAGGCGGTAGATTTTCCACCGCCTGACATCCCCGTTATTATGATACATCTGGGTATGGTTTTATTAATTTGTTGATGTGTGTAACTGAATTCGGTATCTTTTTTGCCTATGCCGCTGTCATAATTATTGTCAATGGTGAACATGCCTGTCCGTAAGCACCTCCACTGCATGTCTCAAGGAAAAAGACACGGCAGAAAAGCATTCAATAGCTCCCCTTTCACTTCCCGGAAGAGCTACCAAAAGCGTTTTACCCCTAGATATAGCGATACCTCTACTTAAGATGGACATCGGATTAGATAAGGATGTTGACCAACGCATGTACTCGCCTATGCCGTAGACGATCTTGTCAGACAAGGGCAGTAATGCCTCAGGAGTGACGTCTCTTTGAGAAATTCCCGTGCCTCCAGTTAGCAAAATCAGGTTTAGGGATTTTTTGTCACACCAATCGCATACGACTCTTCGTATCTCGTCAATATCGTCCGGTACTATCTTATATTCCTGGCATATAGCACCTATAGAACGGGCTAAGTTCTCCAAAGCCGGGCCTGATGTATCTATCAACTCACCCCTGCTTCTTCTGTCGCTTACCGTGATGACCCCTAAGGATATCGGAAACCATTCCTCGTACTCTGAAGAGAGGCTCAAAAAACCGCCTTTAAAGATCTCCGCTTCATCGTCTTCGGTAAGCCTTAATATTACCTCTCCATTGGAAAAGGAGATCAAATTGCTCTTATCTTCAATTCCTTGAGATAAGACCAATGTCAGAGACTGCGATGGATCGTTTAAGGTCTGTAGGGGCATGGGATCGGTGACAAAGATTTTCCGGGGTATCCCATCTACCATATCCTCACCAAGGCTTCCCTTATGAAGATATGCCATAGTCAAGTCTTTTTGTCCATCGAAGATCCTTATGAGCCTTTTTTTAATCACCTTTGCGCACCTCTTGCCCTTTCCAAACGTAATGTCCGCTCTTACCGCCGCTTTTTTCTGCAAGATGTATATCTTCAAAATACATTCCCTTATCAATTCCCTTGCACATATCATATATGGTAAGCAAGGCCACAGTGACTGCAGTTAAAGCCTCCATCTCAACGCCAGTGACTTCCCTTGCTGACACATCGGAAGTGACCCTTATACCTGAACGTTTTTCATCGAGCTCACATCTCACCTCAACATGATCTATCCTTATGTTGTGACACAAAGGGATAAGTTCCCACGTCCTCTTGGCAGCCATTATGCCAGCAAGTTCTGCTATCTTTAGAACGTCTCCCTTTGGCGCTTCGCCCCTACAAACCACATCGTAAACTGAGCGAGGCAAGATGATCCATCCGCAGGCTTTGGCCATTCTTTCTGTGGGATCCTTAGCCCCCACGTCTACCATCTTGGGATGGCCATATTCATCAAGATGTGTTATAGACCCCATAACATTATCCCCCTATTTGAGACATATGCCTATCTCCGCTTATCTGCTTTTTCCAATTTTCAGGTTTATCCCAGGAGGCAAGAAGTATCCTGTGTTTAACTTCGTCTAAGTCTCCAGCCCTTAAAGGCGAGAGCAAGTCAACTCCGCCAGAAGCAAATAGGCAATTCTTGAGTTCTCCAGATGCCGTTATCCTCAGCCTGTTGCACGTCTCGCAAAAGTGATGCGAAACAGCAGCTATTACTCCAATTTTTTGCCCGGTCTTTAAGTCAACGAAATATCTTGCAGGTCCATCAGTATCCGTGGTCTTATTTTCCAACTCCTTCCAATCCCCTGAAGAGAAAATCAAATCCTCTATCGATGAAGCTGGAATGAAGGAGTCCTGCGACCACACGCTTCGGTCTAAGGGCATAAACTCAATAAACCTCAACACCCCACCCATTTTTCTTGCAAATTCTGCCAAAGGCCGGATCTCATCTTCGTTAAATCCCTTTATAAGGACTGTGTTGACCTTAAACGGCAAACCCAACCCGCTCCACATTGAGATGCCTTTTAATACATCATCTAGGTTCCCTACCCTTGTAATGTCCTTAAATTTATCGGGGTCAAGCGTATCAAGACTTATATTTAAGTTGATATTTAGATCTTTTATGTTATCAATATAATTAGCAAGCAGCGATGCGTTCGTCGTGACGGCGAGTTCCAACTCCGGAAACAAACGTCGTAACGTGCGCAAAAACTGAGGAATGCCCTTCCTGACAAAGGGTTCTCCGCCGGTTAACCTAATTTTTTTGACGCCAAGTTCCGTCAATATCCCAACGAGCAATTCTATTTCCTCGTATCTCATGATCCTATCATGGGGAATCCATTCTACTCCCTGAGCAGGCATGCAATATCGACAACGAAAGTTACATCTATCAGTAACCGATATGCGTACGTACGTTAACCTTCGTCCTAATTTATCGACAAGCTCTAGGGCCAACGATATCCCCCCATTCTGTCAACCTCTTCTCTAAATTCCTCGTCTGAAATGGCATCGAGTAATGCTGCAATCCCTGGGTGACGCAACTCATCTTCCGGTATGACAAACTCATAGGGTTCTTCCGTTATGGGGATGAAGTCCAAATCCAGGGCATCCGCTGCTGATTTGATCCCCAAAGCGACGTCAGCCAGGCCCCACGCAACCCTGCAGGATGCATCTAAATGAGTTACGGTTTGGTCATCGTAACCTTTGATCAAACTTGCGTCTATTCCATGGTCTTTCAACATGGAATCCAATAAAACTCGTGTCCCAGCACCAGGTTGCCTGTTCACTATGCGAACGTCAGTGCGTGCCAGATCTTCTATGGATTTTATCTCTTTTGGATTTCCCTTCTTTACGATAAAACCTTGCTGTCTGTAGAACAAGAGAAATCGTTTCCACCTATCGCTCATCGGCTTGAAGCTCGCTATATAGCTGTCGTTGTAAAAGCCCGTCTCTGGGTCTAAAAGATGAGCCGCTGAGAGATGGGCTTCTCCTCTTGCCAGGGCCGCCAGCCCTCCCAAACTTCCAACGGAACGTATGATCAGATCGGCACCCCTTCTTCTAACGTAGGAAACCAACTTTGCTACCGCGGGGTCGTCGGAGCCCTGAAATAATGCCCGGCTTTCCCATGGCACGTCTCTTACCAACCTTACCTCCAGCTCCTTGCCCTTTGGACACTCGTAAGTCTTTGAAGAAAGCAATACAAATCCGTCAGCTTCGGCCGTAGCCCGCATTGAACTGGAACCCCCAGAAAGGGGCCATACGTATCTCTTGGATCCAAGCTGAACCGCCCTTACTCTCAGCCATTCGCTTATCCCTTGAGGGGATGTATGAGACATCAGTAGGGATGCCTTTAGCTTTTCCTTGGTTCCCATGGCATCATCAAGGAACTTTTCTTCGTTTAAGTTGCCCTTCATCAAAAGCTCCACTAGAGGGTACACGACAGACCAGGCGACTACCATGGTAGACATGGGAAAGCCCGGCATTCCGACTACGGGCTTGTCTTTTACCGCTCCAAGCAGCGCTGGTCTACCCGGTTTCATCAAGACCCAATGAAACAAAAGTTCACCCTCATGTTCAATGGCTTCAGCAGTGAAGTCCCTCTTTCCCTTAGCCGATCCCGCTCCAATCAACACTAAATCGTATTCTTCGGCAGCCTTTAATAAGGCTTCCCTTAATGACTTTAGGTCATCTTTGACGTGCGGCCCTATGAATAGCGGGGTCTTCCACTTTTCAAACAGGCATTCAAGCATGACCGAATTGCTTTCCATCACTTTTCCTGGCGGGAGATAGCTGGGATCTTCCACATGTCCTCTGGGAACTATCTCGTCACCCGTCGGTATGAATACAACTTTAGGCCTCGATAGGACTGGCAGTTCACGCATTCCTATGGCGTAAAACAAGGCCATTAAATTTGGGTCAACCGCGTCTCCAAAGTGTGCAACGATCTGGCCTTTTACGATATCTTCTCCAACGGGTCTCAGGTTAGCTCCGGGAGACAACGAAACATATACGTATAAATTCCCGTCCTTGAGGGAAGTGTCCTCTACCATGGCAACTGAATCAAAATCGGGCGGAACGAAAGAGCCAGTATTTACCCATTGGTATTGACCTTCGTCGAGAATTGCGGGAGTAGCTGCTGTAGCCATTGAGGTGGAGGATGATAACACTGCATAACCATCTACGGCCGACGCAGGATAGTGAGGGACATTGATCGGCGAAACTATGTCTTCGGCCAACAATGCTCCATGTGCCTGTTGCAATGGAATGCGCTCGACTGGTAACCGTCTGCCGGTCCATCTCGCTCTTAATAATTGCCAAACCTCTTCCAGGGGCAAATGTTCTTTTACCATAGAATTACTCCTATCTCCTCTCCCTTTCTCAACGTCTCGGTGTTTATCGGCAGCATGCCCAAGCCAGCGGTCCCCCTTAAGGCAGATATATAGCCCGATTTAGAATTTACGGGAAGGACGCCATCTGTTCGTAATATAACGGGCACGTATTCCTCAATTCCGCTTGTACCAATGAAATCATCAAGACACTTCATTTTGACGGGCATGAAATTTTTCTCGTATAATTCCATGCCACCGATCATGATATCCAGCAATGGAACCAAAATTACCCTTGCCACAATGGCACATGATAGGGGATGTCCTGGCAATGATATGATCAGTTTTGCCTTTTCCTTGATTCCTCCTATCAAAGTAGGCTTGCCCGGCCTCATGTTTACTCCTCTTACTATCAAACCGGGAGCATCCAAATTTTCCATTACCTCAAGACAAAAGTCCCTACTGGATACGGAAGAGCCTCCGCTCAAGATTACCACGTCGTTTTCAGGTAATGCATTTTTTACGGCCATTTCCAGCATTTCAAGGTCATCGGGCACTATCCCAAGAAATGTTGACCTATATCCGTAAGATTTGAGCATCAGCTGAAGCATAGTGCTATTTACATCCCTGACGCATCCTGGAGGGACAGATTGAGCTCCTATATCCACTATCTCATCTCCGGTGCTTAAAATGCCGATATTTAGGCCCACCGTGTCGATACGATCTACGCCCAATCCGGCAATTGCCGGCACATTTCTAAAATCGAGCAGTTCTCCTGGGCTTCCGACGATGTCACCGCTTTTTACCTCTTCGCCCTTAAGAATTACGTTCTCTCCTGGCATGACGCTTTTCCTTATCTCGATCCAAGGTCCGCTTTCTTCTGTGTCTTCGAGCATTACTACAGCATCGCTATTTTGAGGTAAAATGCCCCCGGTAAAAATTTGCATTGCTCCTTCTTTGGGCAACGATTCATCAGTCAGGCGTCCCATGGGTATGGTGCCACATTTTTTCAAAAAAACCGGTGATGATGTCGATGCACCTATGACATCGGCACTTCTCACCGCATAACCATCGCGCAAGCTGCGGGAGAAGGAGGGAAAGGGTTCAGGCGATTTAACCTCTCTGGCCAAACGCATCCCAAAGGCTTCTTTTATGGAAACCGTGTCATGTTTTAAGGCGATCGGGAAGGCTAACTTGTCGCAAACCATCTTTAATGCTTCCAGCCTTCCGATCAATTCTTCTGTTACTCCAGCCATAACTGTACACCTTTTAAATTAATATTTAACTACAAATGTAGGCAAGTTCATATCCTGCATCTTCTTTTCCAACTGCTTGGCGTCAGATACATCTCCACCGGCATAAACTTGTACCCTGTAATATCTCTTGCCGTTAACTACAGCCTCGACAATTCTGACTTGATTTCCGTATCCTGCCTTCTCAAGTTTGCCTTTAACTTCATCAGCCCTCCATTTTTCCGTAAAGGAGCCAACCTGGACTCCCCACCCGCCCTTAGATGGCTGAGATGTTGCTGAAGGTTGTTGAGATGTCTTGGCCTCGAGGCCATCGGTAGTGGTCTTACTTGCAGCCTTCGTCGACTTTGCAGCAGGGCTTTCGCTTGATGGCACGGCTACGACATTTTTAGAGCTTGCTAAGGGCTCTTCAATGGGCACTGATGGGGTTGCCTTGACGGACGTGCCGGGAGCCTTCGAAGCAGGCTTTGCAGGGCCTGTATCTGCATGGTTTGATATGGGGGCAGGTTGTGCCTCTATTTCTGCAGGCGGTATATTTGCTTTGTCGTTGACAATCCTAGTCGGAGTAAAAAAGAACATCTTAACTCCCAAATATAACAAGCCGATGGCTATTAATCCCACCAAGGGGATCATTATTTGGCCAAAGGAAAAGACGGGCCTTTTCTCGCCTTGCCGATCTCTTTTCATCATGCGCTTATCACCCCTTAAATTAATTCTTTATTTAAAGATATAACCTGGATAATTGCTCTTGAGTTAATTCTCTAGAAACTGGTAAATTAAGAAAGCCTCTATCGTCGTTCTTTGCTAAATTCAGGATGCTCTCGGCCTCTTTTAAACCATACCATGATAGCACATATTCTTTCAACGATCCCTTAAAATCTACTGGTCGTAACGTTATGACTTTACCAAATCCCCTTAGTGACCTATGAAGTATATTTAACCTACGCCTACCTTCAGAAATACCTATAAAGGGTTCCCCTGAAAATGGCGTCCCCGGTTTGGGCACAAAAATACCTATTGAAAGGGTCAGTTTTATCTTTAGTAAATCCCATATGCTCTGCGACATTTCAGCTATTGCCCTTATATCTTCATCACTTTCACCGGGCAGGCCGATCATAAAATACATCTTTACGGAATTTATACCATATTCCTTGGCCATAGCAAGTTTTTTAAGGATGAGTTCATTGGTAAAGTGCTTTTTTATGGTCATTCGCAATGCATCGCTGCCAGCTTCTGGGGCAATCGTTATGCTTCTTTTACCCCCCATGGCCAAAGCCTCCAGCACTTTTTCGTTTAGGGCATCAATGCGAAGCGAGGCAAAGCTTACTCTCTTTCCTGCCTCCATTATGGCATCAAGCAATTGTCCAAGATGGGGGTGATCCCCCGCTTCGGGCGTAACTAGACCTACGTTAAAATCACCTAAGCCCTTAAAATTATCTAAAAATGATATGAGATCATCGATAGACCTCGTCCTTGCCTTGCCAAAATTGTTTGGAACAACGCAATAGGGACAATTTCTAAAGCAGCCTCGCTGTAGCTCCAGCAGCAAAGTTCTACCAAAGGCTGCTTCAGGAGTTAACCAAAGGCTGTGTCCTAGGGATTTTGAAAGGTCTTGTATTCTGCCCCTTTTCCTGTTAATTCCATCCTTGTCGGACAAGATAAGCTCATCATGAAGAGGGGGAACGTAAATATAAGGCGAGGTCGACAACTCATCCCATAGCCTCGCTCTATCTTGATGGATCATGTAGTCACGTAGCGAGTCTACTAAATGATCTATTACAACTTCTCCGTCTCCTAAACAGACAAAATCGGCCAATGAAGAGAAAAGGAGGGGATTGATGTAACTTACAGCTCCACCTATTCCTATGACCGGTCCGTTAAAACGGGCCCTATCTCGCCAATTAAGCGATATTTTGCTATCAGCTAATATGTTTATTAAGTTAACATAATCTGGTTCATAGGAAACAGATGCGGTGATAATGGGAAATTCCCCCAGATGACGATCTTCTTCCAACGACCTGCAATTGGAATCAAAAAACAGTCTTTCTGCGCCAACACCCCTTGTTTTCAACGCTGCATAAACATAATGATAGCCCAAATTCGTCATTCCCACCTTGTAGACGTTGGGGTATATCAACGCCCACAAGGGGGCTCCTCCTTTGGGCAAATCAACAAGCGTTATTTCGTTAAGATTACTTCGCGACACCGACTACTCCTTCTTTTTCCTCCTCACAACGGTGGGAAGGTCAAAGGTATCGACTTGTACTCCACTTATTCTGAACAAGTCCTCCTCAGGGACCTTAACCTCAGCCTCTTCAAGGTCTACGCGCGACCTCTTTTTGCCGGACATGCTCTTTACTCGAGAAGTCTCGCTCTGTTGAGAAATAGGAGAAAAGCCAGTGGCTATAACGGTAATTTGAAGCTTATCATCCATTTCGGGATCCAAGACGTGACCCCAAATTATAATAGCATCCTCTGCAGCTGCCTCAGTGATTACTTGAGCTGCCTCTTTGATCTCATGAATTCCGACGTTATTGCCGCCTGTTACATTGAACAATATCCCCTTTGCTCCCTGCATCGGAGTTTCCATCAAGGGGCTGTTTATGGCAGCCTTTGCAGCCATGACGGCACGGTCCTCTCCCGAGGCCTCGCCAATGCCCATTATTGCAGACCCAGCGTTGCTCATTACAGCTCTTACATCCGCGAAGTCGACGTTTATCAATCCAGGCCTCAATATCAGATCTGTCACTCCCTGTACAGCCTGACGCAGCACTTCATCGGCTAACTTGAACGAATCGAGTAAAGCCATTTTTTTATCGGATATCTCAAGCAACTTGTCGTTGGGTATTACGATAAGAGCATCAACCTTATCCTGTAAATTTTTAATGCCTTCCAGGGCTTGTTTAATTCTCACTTTACCCTCAAAAATAAAGGGCTTTGTAACAACGGCAACGACCAGGGCCCCTGTTTCCTTGGCCACTTCGGCGATGACCGGAGATGCCCCAGTCCCCGTACCACCGCCCATTCCGGCTGTAATAAAAACCATGTCAGCTCCCTGTAAGATTTCTTTTATCATGTCAGCGGATTCCTTGGCAGCCTTAAATCCTATTTCAGGATCCGATCCAGCGCCTTTGCCCTTGGTAAGTTGCTCACCAAGCACTATCTTAATGCTGGCCAAATTTTGGTTTAATTGAGCGACGTCAGTGTTGGCTGCTATGAACTCCACCCCTTTAAGGCCACTCGATATTATGTGGTTTAATGCGTTATTGCCGCCGCCGCCTACGCCAACAACTTTGATAACCTCTCTGTATTTGCCTTCTTTTGAGTTGTCGATTTCAAATAACTTCCCATTTTCAGCCATCTTATGATTCCTCCAAAAATTACTTAAAAAAGTTCTTTAAACGTCCTTTTAATAGTGCTCAATAGGTTCTTAAACATTACGATCACACCAGGTCCATGATCTTCCTCTACGCCGACTTTACTCCTTTTGACCTTGGTTTGCCCGGCGATGATGTTGGATGAAAATGATATGGACGGTCCTATGAATTTAAGAGGATATTTTTCCAAAATGTTCACGTATTTTATGATCCCTGCCAATGATGCATATTCACAGCCGTTTCTGCCGGGAGGCATCTTAGGTCCATCAATGGGATTAGCAATTCTGACGGGCATGCCTAGAATTTCCGAGGCCATATCGGCAATGCCATTGGTCTTTGCAACGCCGCCTGTCAACACCAACCCACTTGGCAGCATAATTGAACCGATGTCACGAAGCTCCTTGTTTACAAAATCTTCGAATAATTCCTCCAGTCGATTATACACCACCTCGTGCACCTGTGCAGCGCTACAGCTTCCCCGCTTGCCCTGGACCAGAAATTCCAGCTCTTCGTCAAAGGCGTCAGAGTCATCCCCGAGGGATATGTGCTTTTTTAGTTCCTCAGCAGCTTCCATGGGAATCTTTAAGACCCTTGCAACGTCATTTGTTATGTGATCTCCCCCGATTTGAATTACGGAAAGCTTCTTTAACGCCCCATCCACATAAATGGAAACCCCAGTGGTGCCCCCTCCGATATCCACCACAGCGACTCCTGACGTTATCTCTCCCGGGGTTAACACCCCCAAGGCGCTTGCCAGGGGTTTTACGATCAGCCCAGTTACGCTGACTCCCGCCCGTTCGGCGCAGTTGACTACATTTTGCACGGTCGCAGTAGGAGACATGATGGACTGCACCTCGACTTCTAGGCGCACCCCGGTCATTCCCAGGGGATCGTCGATGCCTTTTTGTCCGTCTATGGAATACATGACCGGTATGGTATGTACTGTGCAGTAATTGTTGGGCATGCTTATCTCGGATAAGGAAGCATCTATCACCCTTTGGACATCAACCTCGGTGACCTGCCTTGGAGTGCTGCCGAGCGATATCATGCCCTTCGAAATTATACTAGTAGTAAGAGCGCCGCTAAAGCAGACGAATGCCTTATTTACGGCGATGCCAGTCATGCTCTCGGCATCCTCGAGGGCAGAAGATATGGACCGAACGACCTGTTCGAAGTTGACGATCAAGCCCTTGCGCAAGCCCATAGAAGGAGCCGACCCGACTCCGATTATCTGAGCTTCGCCGGTACGCCGATCTTTTTCCGCCACGATTACCGAGGTCTTTGTTGTGCCTATGTCAAGCCCTGCAATCAAATCAATCTTTTCGTACATCTTCGGATGCCTCCATCCCTCGATATCAATCCAACGAAGAAACTTCAAAAGAGGCTCATTTTGTCTTTATCACAATTTTATCTTTATATGTTGCATCAAGGAATATTCTGTTTGCATCGGTCGATTTAACGATTGCTTCCAACGCTGGGGACAGGTTGGTCCATGTAATTTTAGAAAATTCCAACAATATATTAACATCTTTGCCCATGGATGCAACCGTAATCATGACCATAAGTTCTCCGGCAACCCTCATTAATTTTATATCATTCAAACTTTGAACCCATGGTGTATTACGCACTGCTTCTACGAACTCGACAATGGATTTAACCGGAAAAATGCTTTGGCGAACTCCAAGTAAATCTGATTCGTTTGGCACCAGGGGAGGCATAGAATCATCCCATTTTAGCGTCAACATCCCACGTACATCAGCGTTAATGCTTTCCCACAAAGGATTTTTTTCGCTCCAAGCCATTCCATTAGAAGTAATGAACCATCTTATGCCGTGCCATTTTACAATGAATGATGGCTGAAGATGAATCCACTCGATTGTTATCTTACCCCATCCATTAACTTTCACGGAGACACTAACGGGATACCTTGCCTCTATATCGCTCTTCCACGACGAGAAACTCGTAAAAAGCAATGGCCAAAACCTAGCCGCCCTTCCTGTCCAGTTAGCTGCCTCCCGTTCGATCAAAACATTGTTTGGAACGACATCGATGTTTTTAAGCCTAAAAAGGTAAATCCTTTCTTCAATGCCATAAAGAAAACCAAGGACAAAGGATGTAGCCATCATCAAAAGGAAAGCTACTTTTATCTTTGCCGCTTTTTCTCCTTTCAATATATCACGTCCATCATATGGACACCATGCCTTGTCTCCTTAAATTCGAGGCGATTACATTGAATATCTGATTTCCATATACATTAACGTTACCCGCCCCCAACGTCAGAAGGATATCTCCCGGCAACAACTCGTCGGCCACCTTTGTAACAACCTCCCCTTCGCTAACGGAAAGACATCGCTCATGGCCGTATTCATTCACCAAACAATTCGTGATCAGGTCAGAGCTGATCGACTCCTCGAGTTTTTCGTCGGCGGGATATACTGGAAGTATGTACACCACGTCGGCATTCGCCAGCACCTCGGCAAATTTGGCGTACATCGCTTTCGTGCGCGTATATCTGTGCGGTTGGAATATCACTACCAACCTATGGGATGGGAAAATGTTACGCAAGGTATCCAAGGTGGCTCGAATTTCCCTGGGATGATGGCCATAATCGTCGTAAAAATATATGCCGTTACTGATCCCAAGGCATTGCAATCTTCTTTTGGTTCCCTTGAAGTTATAAAGGGCCTTTTGAACTATACCGAAGTCTATGTTCAACAAATCCCCTACGGCACAAGCTGCCAAGGCATTCAAAACGTTATGCTCACCCGATACCCTGAGGGCAAGCCTTCCCATTTCCTTGCCTTCCCTTATTGCAGTAAACGTAACGCCTCCACCTATGGAATGATTTACATCCACGGCACCCCAGTTCCAATGCTTACCCCATCCGTAAGTGATGCAATGGGGGGCAAAAAGCTTCGATACGGACTGGCATCCTGCATCCTCTCCGCACATAACTATCTTCCCGCCATCCTTCCGGTTCGATAAAAATCGAACGAAGGCATCCTGAACAGATTGAAACGTTGGATAAAAATTAACATGATCCCAATCTATGTTGGTGATCACCGGTATATGACATGAAAACAGCTCAAAGGATCCGTCGCTTTCGTCAAGCTCAGATACCATGTACTCGCCATGTCCCAGCCTCGCATTGCCTCCTATATCGGACACTTCGCCCCCTATCGCCACGGTGGGATCCAAGCCTGCGGCATCCAACACTGTAGCGATCATGGATGAAGTGGTAGTCTTGCCGTGGGCCCCAGCTATGCCGATGCCCTTTAATCGATTGAATAAGGCGCTCAGGATGTCGCCCCTCCTGGCTATGTTCACTCCAACCTTTCTGGCATATTCCAGCTCCACGTTGTTCCATGCGATAGCGCTGCTGTATACCAACAGATCCGGCTTAAAGATATCTATGTGAGATGCGCAATGGCCTCTCAAGACCTTTATGCCAAGCCTTTCGAGGTTGCATATATAGCTGGTCCTGCTAACGTCGCAACCTGACACCTCGTAGCCAAGCTCTTTCAGTAAATGAGCCAGCCCGCTCATGCCGGCGCCTCCGACTCCCATCAAATGAAGAGACTTGATGCCGTCTCCAAAAATCGTAGATTTGCTAAACGCGTCCAATGGGGCCCTCTCCTTTCATAGAAAAAGACATAGCGTCCCAGAAGCGGACACATATCTCGTTTCTTTTCGCGTCACACTCGTCGTAATTAAGAGTCCTGTGCAAATTAGATACCTCCAAAAGCATATCCTCTAATTGGTCGATACTTTCGTTCTCGCGCCATATTTTACCTTTTCCAAGACGTAAAAAAAGCTTTGCATTCATCAGTTGGTGGCCATCTGAAGCGTTCTCCCAAGGCACCAACACGCCTGGTACATCATAGCAGATAAGTTCCGATAGTGTCGATGCCCCACACCTGGTAACTGCATAGTCAGCCAAAGAAAAATGTGCCGACAGATCCCAAGAAGGAGGTACATTCAATACGTTGCCAGAAACTTGCTGAATGCCCGGCCTCCCATCGCCTCCAATCAACACAAATATGTGGTTCTTTAAAGAATCACGCTTTGCAACCTCAATAATAGATTGCTTTAACGAGTAACCTCCAATAGAGCCGCCCATTACCATTACAAACTTTTTTGAAGGAACTATGCCTTTCCCTCCAATGGATTCCCAGGCACTCTGTCTATCCATAAACTTGATCCTTCGAATGGGAACCCCAACGGTCGTAAAGGTTCCTGAATCTAGAAAAAGACATTCTTCCCAACCTGCCAATACAGGTATACCTCGCTTCGAACAAAGCCTGGTCGCCTTGCCGGCAACGGCATTTTGCTCATGTGCAACGATAGGAACATGAAGGAATGATGAAGCTAAGATGAAGGGCACTGACAGATAGCCTCCGAAAAGAAGGATGACGTCGGGCATGATCTCTTTAACCAATTTATGCACTTTAGCTAAAAAAACAAACAATTCTTTCCATCGTAAAATAGAACGAAAACCCTTGACCCCGAAGGGAGACCCCGATAGGGGCATGACGATAGGACTTATCCCCAATGCCCTGTAGATGCTCGTTTCAAGTTCCCTGTTGCCACAAAGGTAAGTGACTTCAGCGGGCAAATTCCTTTCTTCAATCCATCGGCCAAAGGATATTGCCGGCAAAATATGTCCCCCGGTTCCACCTGCAACGATTAATATCCGAAGATGATCGCTCATTTTAAAAACTGCTCCTCATGTTTAGTGTCCCTCGCCCTTTGATATCTGCGGAACAGCGCAGCAGCAATCCCACCTTCATCCATGTCGCCAAAATGGCGCTGCCGCCATAGCTCAAGAAAGGCATGGCCTTTCCCGTAAGCGGTATTAGCGTAGTTACCCCCCCAATGTTTATGAAAAAGGGTATCAAGATAGAAAGCCAAAGGCCGAAGATCAAAAAACTCAAATACTCTTCATTTGCTTGTAGCCAGAGCAGATGTACCCTCCACGTCATGAGCGCAAAGGCGCCCACGATCGTTAATGTGCCTAAAAGGCCGAATTCTTCGGCGCATATGGCAAATATGAAGTCGGTGTGGGCAGCAGGCAAATATTGAAGCTTCTGCAAGCTCCTTCCAAGCCCTACCCCCCAAAATCCACCATTAGCAAAGGCGATCAATCCCTGTATGACCTGAAATCCTTCATTTAAGGGATCCTGCCAGGGATTTAACCACGCCCTAAGCCTCCTGAGCCTATAAGCGGCACTGAATATGAATATCATCATCGGTACCACCAAGGCAAACAAAAGCATTAAAGGGTACTTCCAACCATACTTCATGATGAACATCCCCATCCCCACCGCAACAAGTATGAGCGTGGAGCCTATATCGGGCTGAAGAAGAAGGGGAGCGGCGCTGACGGTTATCACCCCAATCGTTCGTGCAAAGGCCTTTCTCGGATCCCAATCCGTTTGACAGATGACCTTGGACAGATGAACGACCATCAAAAATATCAACAACTCCGACGGTTGAAAGGAAAATGGGCCCAATCTGATCCACCTGGACGAACCTCCAACCGACATCCCTAAAAAGGGCATTAAGGCGACAAATGACAATAATATGGCCATGACCCACAAAAAGGCGGACCATCGCCTCCAAAAGCTTATGGGGATGGAATACATTACCCCCAAGGAGATCAAGGAGACCAAAAGCCACTTAATCTGCTTTATGCCGTAAGTCCATGGCGAGCCAAATGTTTTCAGCGAAAAGTAACCGGAGGCAGATATTATCATTATGATCCCAAAAAGAGACAAAAGCAGTGGGATCACGGCCAACCATACGTCAAAGAAACATGCAACTTCGTGTTTTTTTTTGGGTTTCGATCGCACTTTCATCCATTTTTCACGGTGTCTGCTTTTACAATCTCCTTGACAATTTTTTGAAAATGCATTCCTCTTTCATGGTAGTTTTTGTACATGTCCCAGCTGGTACATGCCGGAGAAAGCAATACTATCTCTCCTTGGTCGGCAATTTTAAAGGCCATGCTTACGGCTTCTTCCATGGACGAAACAAAATAAAAGTTATAAAATTTTGCTTCTTCCAATGCCTTTGAAATTGCTTCTTTTTCCTCTCCCAATAGTATCGCAGCTTTGACGTGTTCTTTTACAACTTTAGCGAGCTCATCGTATTGCTCTCCTTTGCCCCTGCCACCCAATATAACAACCTTCCTGCCGGGAATTGACGTTATGGCCGTAATGGTTGAGGCAACGTTTGTGCCCTTTGAGTCATCGATAAAAAGCACCCCGTCTTTTTCGCCAACCCTTTCACACCTATGGGGAAGGTTCTTAAAGTCTGAAAGAGACTTGCTTGCCTTATTTACATCGCGCCCCAGGTAATATACGGCAGCCATGGCCATCGCAGCATTTTCGACGTTATGTCGACCAAAGAGCGGTAAAGTCGTGGGGGAAAAGAGCTTCAAATTATGATCATTTGCCATCAAAACTACCTCGGAGTTGCTTAACACTAGATCGTCTTGAACTGCATTTCCATATACCGGCGTGTTTGAAGACCAATAAAGGCGAGCACCCTTGCGATTGCCGATCTGTAGGAGGTCTTCTTCTTTGGTGCGGTATATGCAATATCCATCTGGGGCAAGAAGATCTATTATTCGCCTCTTTGCCTTAACGTACGCCTCAAAACTTCCGTGCCAGTCGATGTGATCGGGACATATATTGGTCACTATGGCTATGTCGAAGCTAAAATGAGTCGCCCAATGAAGCTGAAAGCTGCTCACCTCTATGACAATGTAGTCAAATTTCTTCATGGCAAAATTAGCCAGAGGGATACCAAAATTACCCGCTAAAGCAGCATTATATCCCAATTTTGTCAATAAATGATGCACTAAAGCAGCTGTGGTGCTTTTTCCGTTGGTGCCGGTTACGCCTATGATCTTACCGGATAAATAGGGATATATGAAATCCAGCTCACCCTTCAGGGGTAGCCCTTCCTGGCGAGCCATCTTGACGGGAATGCTTTTTTCGGATACCCCCGAACTTAACACCAGGAGGTCGCAATCAAGCAATCCTCTTGTATGGCCACCCTCCTCCCACTTTATCCCATTTTCGTCGTATAGCTCTTTAGTATCGTCGTCCAACTTATTTTGTTCGGTCACGAACACATCAAAACCTGCATTTTTTGCAAATAACGCCAAAGCTTTTCCGCTGACGCCACTTCCGACTACTGTGATTTTCATCTTCTACATCACCTGCCAACCAATTAGAGCCCCTAAAAGCGAAATGCCGATGATATGTATCAACCAAAACCTTACTACGATGTGCTCTTCTTGCCATCCGCATAACTCAAAGTGATGATGCAACGGGCTCATCTTAAAGATCCTTCTTCCGCCAAAACATCTGAAGGATATGATTTGAAGTATGACGGAAATTATCTCTATACCAAAGATAAATGATACTGGAAGTATAAGCAAAATATACCCCGACATGACGACGTTACCCATCAAAAGACCGGCGATAAAATGAGCTCCAACATCTCCCATGAACACCCTTGCCGGATGGGAATTGTACCACAAAAATGACAAAGCGCACGCCAAGCCTATGACTAAAGATAACCTGCATGATGGAATTTCTAGCGTCCAAAGTAGGGCGACCATTGAGGCTATGGAAGCCCCGGTCGCAAGTCCGTCCAAACCGTCTGTTATGTTCAAGGCATTATACAGGCCTACAGCAAAAAAACAGAGTATAAAAAATGAAGTTTTAAACCCAAGCGGGCTAGAGCTCGAAAGCAAATATAGCGGAACCTGATTTGCTGCAATCCATGCCCAGGGTACGGCCACCACAATTTGCGCAAGCAGTTTTTGTCGCAATGTAAGGCCTTCGCTAGATCTTCTTGCTATCTTTAGGAGATCATCAAGTAAACCGACAGCGCCACCCCCAAAGGCCAGCCACCATAGCACGAACATCTCGCCTTTAGTCGCATAACTTTCTTTAACAAAGAGCAATGCTACGATGGTCAGGACGATAAATATAGCACCGCCCATCGTGGGGGTGCCTGCCTTTAAGAGGATATGGCGCTTCGGCCCATAATCTTTAGGGGTCTGCCCCAACTTAAATTTAACGAAAAGTCCTATCCATAGCCTCTGCAAGGCGATCCCTAATATCATCAATAGACCAAAAATTAGCAAAAGATACTCACAGCTCATTTAATGACCACCATTCATAAATTCGCTCCATCTCATATACCCTGGAACCTTTGACTAATACTATATCTCCCGAACGCAGAATGCCTTTCAAATAATTTACGATCTCTTCGATGTCATGTAGATGAAGGACCTCTTTGCCATTGGCGCTTAAATTGTTCCATTCCTTTCCATATAGTATGGTGACATCGGCAACAGAAATTGCCGTTTCAAACACTTCACGGTGAAACTCCCTCTCAAAACCTCCAAGTTCCCTCATCCCGCCTAAGACTGCTATTCTTCGCCCCCGTGATGGTATGCCCAGTAGGTTCTTTAGGGCTGCCTTTACCGTCACGGGACTTGCATTGTACGATTCATCGACAAACATAATGCCTTCATCGCTTTTAAGCAAAGCACCTCTACCCTTGGGTGAGGACATCTCCCTTAAACTTGAAGCTATATCGTCGAAGTTCAGGCCAATCTCATACCCTACAGCTGTAGCCACAGCCACTACCATGGCATGTTGCTCGCCCCACAATTTGCTTTCAAGTTGTGCAACTCCAAGGGGGGTTTCTATCAAGACTTCTCTCAAGTATTGATGTCCATCCTGGTGTAGTTTGGTGTCCAAAATTTTAAACATGCAAGATGGGTCTCTTCCGATGGTTATCACTCTTGACGGCCTGTCCGTCAAGGCGGCGACTCCTTCAGCTAATAAGGAACAATCGCCATTTATGAATAAAACTTCACAATGCGGAGTCACGATTTCAAGCTTGGCCTCAAGGACTCCCCGGATATCTCCAAATCCCTCTAAATGTACCGGTTCAACGGAGGTTATGACGGCCATCGAAGGAGGGAAATGATCTGCAATCTCGGCTATCTCTCCTTTTGCGTTTGCGCCCATCTCCAATACCAAGTATTCTGTGTCCGAAGGTGCCGACAGGACGGTCAATGAACAACCGAGCAAGGTGTTATGATTGCCTGCGGAAACGTGTGCTTTATATTTCCCTTGCAATATCCTGCCTATGGCGTCTTTAGTGGTCGTCTTGCCGACGCTGCCGGTAATGGCTATTATGTCCTTTAAGGAAGAAAATGAAGAAAGATATCGAACAGCTGCGTCTACTATTGCCCGTTCAGGAGACTGCACCCCAAAAAGCGTCACATCCTTGCCCTGCAAAAGCTCACTATATTTGGGCATCTCTTCCTGCTTAAATATTACTCCCCTTGCTCCCCTTCTTACGGCATCAAGGATGAAGTCGTGTCCATCCAGCCTTTCGCCCTTAAGGGCTACGAATATATCCCCATCCTTGATCTTTCTGCTATCGGTTTCCACTCGACAGGGCATGCCTATATCCTTACCGCATACAGATGTGCAGCCCAGCAGATTTCCAATCGTCAATGTAATCGAAGAAGCGTGTTTACAGTTCATAAAAGTCTTTTCCCCCTTAAATTACACCAATCCTTTAATGCCTCGTAATCGCTGTAGGGCATTGTATGGTCCTTGAATATAATTTGGCGTTCCGGTCCTTTGCCGGTGATCAATACAACGTCGCCAGCCTTGGCGTTATCCAAAGCAAAATGCACCGCTTGTTTCCTGTCTATGATAATCCTGTACTCGGGATTCCCGAGGCTTGATTTTATGCCATCTACTATCTGTAATGCAATATCCTCCGGATCCTCGCTTCTCGGATTATCCATGGTAACGACGATATGATCTGCCAAGCTTGCAGCAACGCGACCTAGTAAGGGCCTGTTTTCCCTGAAGCGATCACCGCCATGCCCAAATACTAGCCATATCTCGCCATCGCAAAGGGGCTTGATCGTTGAAGCAACTTTCTCTAAGGCATCGGGTGTATGGGCATAATCTATTACGCAGACTGGCCCGTCTTCTACGAAGTATCTCTCAAGCCTTCCGGGTACCGGTGGACAGCTTTCTAAGCCCGCTTTAATGACGTCAGGCGAAAACCCAAGTGACCAAGCCGTGCTCGCGGCAGCCAGAGAATTGTAAGCATTGTATTCTCCAAGCAGAGGTAAAGAGACATTTATTAGGGATCCCGGAAGGTTAATGCCCATGTCGATGCCACGAATCGAACTGTCGATTATAAAGCCTGAAATCATTCCTTCACTCTTATTATGAATGGCAAATTCCAATGCGTAGGGCTCAAATATTTTTTGGATGGCCTTTCCATAGGGGTCGTCGATGTTGGTAGAGACTTTCCAGCTGCCGCGCATATGTCTCTCAAATAGCCCTTTCTTTGCTGCAAAGTAGTTGTCCATGTTGCCATGGTAATCCAGATGTTCAGGTGTCAAATTGGTAAAAACCGCCCTGTCGTAAAGACATCCGGCTATGCGTTTTTGTTCTATGCCGTGGGATGAAGCTTCCATAACGCAGGCGTGACAGCCATTTTGGACCATTCGACTAAGTAAGCTTTGAATTAACGGTGCCTGCGGAGTAGTTCTGTCTGCCTCCTCCTCCCTTGTTCCATCGTGGTAGATTATGGTACCGATTAATCCACATTTCATCCCGCCTGCTTTTAGAATACTTCGAATTAAATATGCGGTAGTGCTTTTGCCGTTGGTTCCAGTCACGCCTATCATGAGCAATTTGCTTGCCGGCAATCCATGAAAATAAGCAGCAGCCAACCCGGAGGCCTCTTTCGTGTCAGTAACTATCAGTTGAGGTATGTCCAAATTCAGGATTCTTTCATTTGCAATTACAGCTATGGCTCCAGATTTAGCAGCATCTTGAGCAAACTCTACTCCCCTTCTTTTCGTGCCGTCAAGGCAACAAAACAGGGCACCCCTTTTTGCAAGCCTACTATCTATGCAAACATCCGAAACGATCCGTGACAAATCACCTGAATCTGAAGAGACTATTTCTTTCAAACAACGCCTTTGAAAAAGAAATTCTGCCAAACTCTTGAGAGTTACTTCCATCGATCGTCACCTGCCGTCAGTTGTTCAATTCAAGACCCGTCGATATCATTTCTTCAACAATGGATTTAAATATCGGAGCTGCAATGGCTCCAGCCATATAGCCCTTCTCTCGTGGATTTCCCAAGACGATAACCAACACATAGTTGGGGTTGTCGTATGGCCAGAAACCGGCAAAAGACGCAACGTGGACGTCTTTTAAATATTGTCCCCTATGTGCCACTTGCGCCGTCCCGGTCTTACCTGCCACCTTGACGGCTTCCACATCGGCTCTTTTGCCTGTACCTTCCACTACTGCACGTCTAAGCGCGTTTCGCATCATCTTAGCCGTTTGGGGCGATAACACCCGGGCAACCTCTCGCCTCTGGCCGTAGTAAACCTCTTCGCCGTTTCCGTCGAATACGGCTTTGGTTAAATAGGGCCGAACCAAAACTCCTCCATTTGCGATGGCGGAAAAAGCTTGAGCTAACTGAATGGGTGTTATGGCTATGCCTTGCCCTAATGCTATGTTTGCCGGTACAACTCCCCACCATTGCGACGGAAGCGGAAGAAGACCATCTTCCTCTCCGGGTAACTCTATTCCCGTGGGAACCCCAAATCCCCAACTTCTCAGGGCATTGTAAGTAAAGTTGACAGGCATCATCATCCCTATTTGAGCCATGCCTACGTTGCAGGAATTTATGATTATCTTATATATGTCCTCCGTGCCATGGGCTCGACCTCCAACTTCTCGAATCGTATGATCGGCTATCCTAATAGAACCTCCACAGCGAAAGATGCTGCCAGAGGTGACATAACCGTTTTCCATGGCAATGCCCATCATTATGGGTTTGAGGACAGAACCAGGTTCATAAACCCTTCCTATAACGTTGTTTCTGAGTCGTTCTCCTGCAAATGTGCTTCTATTCTCGGGATCGTATGATGGATAGCTTGACATGGCTAAGACCTCTCCTGTAATGGGATTCATGCACACGGCAGCAGCCCATTCGGCTCCGTTTTCGGTAGCGCCATTTTGGAGGGCGTTGTCCACGATATATTGAAGCCGCCAGTCAATGGTAAGGGTTACCTTGCTTTTAGGTAAGACGGCTTCCTCGGCTGATAAAGTTGAAGCCATTTCGAATAGGTTGCCAGCTGCATCCCTAACCAGGGTTTTGATCTCCGGAGGCGTATATATAAATACGTCCCATTGCTTTTCCACTCCGGCAAGCCCCTTCTCGTCTATGTCAACGAAGCCAAGCAGGTGGGCCATATGCCTTCCAAAGGGATAGGAGCGCTCCATTTCCTTTATTCCGTAAATTCCTTTCAGCTTTAGCGAAAGGACCTTTTCGCCCTCAGATAGAGACAATTTACGCACCAACCAAATGAACCTTCCCTCCAAGGGTCTTTTAAGCTTGTCCGTTACACCCTTGGGCAAATACCTTGACAGGACTGGCAATTGGCTTGCTTCCCAAAAGGCAGGGTCGACGAATAAGCTCCACTTTGGGACAGATAAAGCCAACGTGACATCGTTTCTATCGGCTATGATTCCCCGTGACGACGTCGCTAAAATCTGCTGCCAATATTGGCTCCGCGCCCATGTAACGACTTTGGAATCAGGAAAAAGACAAAGCTGAAAAACCTTAAACGATACAATTAAAAAGGCCAAATAAAGCACAAACCAGATGCTTCTAGATCCCCTCAATATCTATCCCTTCGCTCCTCCTTGGCACTGGCGGCAGGATAAAGAAATCTCAAGATTCCCCTATTTTCTGCCGCTACGGACATAGTAGATGTAATGGGTGAATCTCCGCCATTTGGTGTAACTGCAAGTCGTATGGTCATATCACATTCCGTATCTCTAACCATTCCCAGATTACTGCTTGCGTAATATACCACACGATCGGGTGCCATTAAAGAAAGAAGACGCTGGGACAGAAGCAAATCCCTTTGTCGAAGCTCATCTATTTGGCTATTGAGCGTCATTAGTTCATTTTCAAGATATAAACTATAAAAACGAAGGCCAGCAAGTCCGAGGAGAGCCAGGGAAATCAATATAATATAAGAATACACCCCCCTTTTCCCATTCCATCCAGACATCTTTCTTCGCCTCCTCCTTGCCTTTATGATTTTATAAAAGCTCTCAACTTAGCACTTCTGGACCTTGGATTGCGTTCCACCTCTTCGGGCTTAGGCAATATGGGTTTTTTAGAATATAATCTTCCCCGTCCATCGCTTTCCCACTGCTTGAATGTATGTTTGACTAGGCGATCTTCCAGAGAATGATAGCTCAGCACTATGATGACACCACCGCTTCGCACGCAATCAACGCTTTTCGTTAAGCCTTGCTTCAATGCATTTATCTCGTCGTTTACCACAATCCTTAAAGCCTGAAAGATCTTCCTGGCCGGGTGTTTGCCCATGTGCCTTTGTATTCTGGCAGGCAGGGCGTTGCGAACGATCTCAACAAGCTCTGTAGTCGAAGAAATCTGACCATGGCGCTCGCGGTAGCGTACAATAGCTTTAGCCAAGAGGTGTGAATAACGCTCTTCTCCATATTTGTAAAATATCTCGGTCAATTCATCGACGGTCAACTTATTAATCAAATCATATGCTGATATTGCGCCCTGCTTGTCCATACGCATGTCTAGAGGTCCTTCTTTGTTGAAGGAAAATCCCCTCTCTTCGTCATCCACTTGCATCGACGAAACACCCAGGTCAAAGAGCACTGCATCAGCTAACCGACCTGACAAATGTGACATCACTATATCGTCTATTAACTTAAAATTGGATTTGACCAGCATTACCCTATCTTTGAAGTCTGCAAGCTTTTTTGATGCTACCGCCAACGCCTCTTCGTCTTGATCAACACCTAAGATGACCACACTTGGGAACGTGGAACATATCCTTAAGGCATGTCCTCCTAGCCCTAGGGTGGCGTCTATCAACAAATCCAATCTATCGATCTTAGATAATATATCAATAATTTCATCAGACATTACTGGAACGTGATCTATTGATCCCATTCTACTCCCTCCACTATGGAAGGAAGGTTTGCCATTACGTCTCTTCTGTATTTATCCCATATGTCGCGATCCCATACTTCCAAATGATCTCCCACCCCAATTATGCAAACCTCTACGTCTAAAGAAGCATGGGATTTCAGTATTTGCGGGAGCAATATCCTTCCTGCAGTGTCCACCGGAAGTTCATGTGCGGTTGCCAGCAACACCCTTAAAAAATCCCTCGACTTGCTTCTGAAAAATGGCATTTTTTGGAAGCGCTCTAGCAACTTCTCCCATTCATTCTTTGAATATAGTGATATGCACTGTTCAACTCCGACGGATGCGACAATAAGATCTCCTAGATCTTGCCGAAACTTTGACGGCAAGACTAGTCGTCCTTTCTTGTCTAAGCGGTGTTCGTAAGTGCCTATCATCATCCTTCACTTCATCCCACTTTAAGACACTTTCTACCACTTTACCATCAAGTTGCCACACAATACAAGCCCCAGGACCCAAAAGTTTCACCTTTGTATGGGTCCCGGGGCTTAAGTTTGATGGAATCTCGAGCATCTCATAAGCCGGGTTCTGTGTAAAGATGACCATTTCTCTTGGAAGGGACTTGCGCCCCTTCTCCAGCGATCAACCCGGAGGTCAGCGGGCCACCTCATTCCTCCCTATTTGATCTTGCTCCAAGCGGGGTTTGCCTGGCTCATTGGTCGCCCAATGACCGGTGGGCTCTTACCCCACCTTTTCACCCTTACTCTCAAAAGAGAGCGGTATGTTTCTGTGGCACTCTCCCGAGGCTCGCGCCTGCTGGACGTTATCCAGCGCTTTGCCCTGTGGAGCCCGGACTTTCCTCATCCCGCTGGGGGACGCGGTCATCTGAGATGCTCGAATTCCTTGCTATGATTTCAATTTAAGGATATCATCATAGACACTTCCCTGCAATAGGTTGTGCCAATAGACCTGTTATAACCGAAAAGTTAGGAGGAGCTGGATGGAATCGCAATTTTCTCCAATGCCTGGATACGAGGAATTCAAAAGAAAGGTACGAACCCTTATGAACATCGATTTAGATGCCTACAAACAGCAGATTCATAGAAGGGTTCATATGTTGATGCAACGATGGAAATGCTCGAATTACGATGAATATATAGATATATTGCGAAAAAACCCCGATAAACGCAAGGAATTCCTCGATTATCTGGCAATAAATGTATCGGAGTTCTTTAGAAATCCGTCCATATGGTGGCTCTTGCGCGACAAGATCTTGCCTTCCCTGGTCAATGAGAGAGGCAAAAGGTTGAAGATGTGGAGCGCCGGTTCGGCCACCGGAGAGGAAGCCTACTCGCTGGCAATCCTTGCACAGGAGTTAAATCTGCTATGCCCACCTTACATAGAGGCTTGGGATATAGACGAAGAGGCAACCAACATTGCCTTGAAGGGTATATACCACAAAAGACAGCTGACAAATGTCCCACAAAACTGGATCGAAAGGTATTTTGTGAAATTGCAGGATGATTATTATCAGATAAAGGAAGAGATCAAAAAGCGCGTTCAATTCAAACTGGTAAATTTATTGAATACGCCATTTTCACAAAACACATACGATCTCATACTGTGTCGCAACGTCACGATATATTTTTCGCCTGATACTAAAAAAGTCCTATACCAAAAATTTGCCCAGGCACTGAGGGCTGGAGGTATTCTGATGGTAGGTGCAACGGAGACGATATACGACTACCGTGACTTGGGGTTGGAGTCTCTGGGGCAGTTCTTATACCGAAAAAAATTGCCCTAATAATATACCCCCCATAGTACAATCCATGGGGGGTATATTATTAGTAAGGTCTTCGCTATCGTTGCTTATTAACGCTTAATGCGAACGAACGATCTCCTTGATCCGCATCAGCCTGCTCAAGTTAGAACGTTCCATTTCGTCAAGCCTCATCGTTATATCCCTTATCGTCTCTTCAAAGGCCGGGATCAGTACATATTCTAGGGCGTTTACCCTTCTTCGCGTTCGTTCGATCTCGCTTGCCATCAAGCGAAGGGCTTTTTCTTCGCCGGCTAAGCGAACTAAATCTGGGAGCAATGCCGTAAACTGCTCCAAGGCCAAATCAAGGCTTCCAGAGGTCATGGCGAAACCATACCCCTTGCTTTTGCTCCTTGATTCCTCCACGGAGAATTCCGGCACGACTACGCTCATTAAATTTCGCATCGTCACTTCAACGCCCGTTTCTCCGCCCCCGGCCATCATGAGCGATTGCTCCAGTATTGCCGGCACCATCTGCGCTCGTGCCATCAAAAAGCTTCGATAGCAGTCAATTAAGGCAGCTTCGACCTTTTCTCGCAATTCTGTTGCATCTCTGGCCTTCTGTAGGAATTCCTTTATAAGGGCATCTTGTTTGTCCTTAAGCAACTTATGACCTCTTTTTGCTGCCACAAGACGCCTCTTGATGACGTTTAACATCATCCTGTTGGGATTTACATTTAACTTATTGGCCATTTTCGATCACTCTCCTGCGTCTACGTGGCAGAGGATACGACCACCTCATCACTTGATTCGCCGCCCCGCCTCTTGGGCTTAAGGTATTTGTCGATGTACTCGTCCCTGACTCGCTTAAGTTCTGACAGCGGAAGCGGAGCCAAGAGCTCCCATCCGAGCTCTAAAGTATCAAGTATGCTCCTGTTTTCGTATTCACCTTGTCTGACATATCTGTCCTCAAATTTATCGGCAAACTCTGCAAAGGCTTTATCGTTTTCCGTCAATGCGCCTTCACCTAATATGACGGCCAACTCCTTGGCTTCCTTGCCTCTTGCGTATGCGGCAAAGAGCTGGTTGAGCAGGTCGGCATGATCCTCTCTCGTTTTGCCCTTTCCAATTCCCTTGTCCTTCAAACGGGAAAGCGAGGGCAAGACGTCAACAGGTGGGTAAATTCCCTTACGATGCAAGCCCCTGCTCAATATAATTTGGCCTTCCGTGATATAACCGGTCAGGTCAGGTATAGGATGAGTTATATCGTCTTCCGGCATTGTAAGTATTGGCAGCTGAGTGATGGAACCCTTATATCCGCGCAATCGCCCCGCGCGCTCGTACATCGTTGCAAGGTCAGTGTAGAGGTATCCGGGGTAGCCCCTTCTTCCGGGGACTTCCTTTCTGGCAGCCGATATCTCCCGAAGTGCCTCGCAGTAATTGGTCATGTCGGTAAGTATGACCAAGACATGCATGTCTAGCTCGAATGCCAAGTACTCGGCACACGTGAGGGCCAACCTGGGCGTTGTTATACGCTCGATCGCAGGGTCGTCGGCCAAGTTAAGGAACATCACCGTTCTGTCTATGGCGCCCGTCATCCTGAAGTCCTCCATGAAGAAGGAGGCCTCCTCGAAGGTGATGCCCATGGCGGCAAATACCACGGCAAAACCTTCTTTGGATCCTAAAACGGTCGCCTGACGAGCAATCTGTGCGGCCATCTTATTGTGCGGCATGCCGCTGCCCGAAAAGATAGGCAACTTCTGGCCCCTAACTATGGGGTTCATGCCATCTATTGTAGATATCCCGGTCTGGATAAACTCCGAAGGATAATCCCTGGAATAGGGATTGATCGGATAACCGTTTATATCCAAGTGTTTTTCCGGAATTATGGCAGGGCCGTCATCAATGGGCTCTCCCCGCCCGTTGAATATCCTTCCCAATAGATCCCTTGAGACCGGGATCATCAGCACCTTGCCCATGAAGCGCACTTTTGTATTTTCCAGATCTATTCCGGTGGTTCCTTCGAAGACCTGGACCAGTGCCCTATCGGTGGATATCTCCAACACACGGCCCCGCCTTTTTTCGCCGTTGCTCAATGCGATCTCGACAAGCTCATCGTATCTTACGTCTATCGTCTTTTCGACTATCATCAAGGGGCCGGAAAGATCACTTATTGTTCTGTATTCCTTAGGCAGCATAGTTATCGCCTCCCGTTGGGATTATCTTGGTTATTTGGGAGCGAATCTCAGCTTCCAGTCTATCTAAAGAGTCAAGGTCTTCTTCCTTTACGTATCGCATCCTGGCTATTTGTTCCCTTACGGGAAGTTCGAAGAGCTTCTTTATGTCAGCTCCACGCTTAATGGCATCCATGGCTATGTGATGGAAGGTCAAAATATTGCGCAACATCCTAAACTGCTTATCCATGGAAGCATAGGTATCGACTTCATGAAAGGCGTTCTGATGGAGGAAGTCCTCCCTTATGGACTTCGCCGTCTCTAGGATCAAGCGTTCTTCCCTGGATAGGGCGTCAATTCCAACCAATCTTACCACTTCCCTGAGTTGAGCCTCTTCCTCCAAAAGGGACATTGCTTCGATTCGCTGGGCGCTCCATTCGCCATCATAACGTTCGTCCCAATATTCTCCGAGCACATCTGTGTAAAGGGAATAGCTGTTAAGCCAGTTGATCGCAGGAAAGTGACGCTGATAGGCCAGAGAAGCGTCCAACCCCCAGAAGACCTTTGTGACCCTTAGCGTGTTTTGGCTAACAGGTTCCGAAAGATCTCCTCCTGGAGGCGATACCGCCCCTATGACGCTTATGGCTCCTTCTCTTTCATCGCTTCCCAGACATATACATCTTCCCGCACGTTCATAGAAAGATGCAAGCCTTGTGCCAAGGTACGCCGGATAACCTTCCTCGCCGGGCATTTCCTCCAATCGCCCCGATATCTCGCGCAGTGCCTCTGCCCAACGGCTCGTGGAATCCGCCATCAAGGCGACCGAGTATCCCATATCCCTATAATATTCCGCAATGGTAATTGCCGTGTAAATGCTGGCCTCGCGAGCTGCAACGGGCATGTTGGATGTATTGGCTATCAGGACCGTCCTTTTCATCAAGGGCTGTCCGGAGCGAGGATCCTGGAGCTCCGGGAATTCCAACAAGACGTCCGTCATCTCGTTGCCCCGTTCGCCGCATCCGACATAAACCACTATCTCGGCATCAGCCCATTTGGCCAACTGGTGTTGGATTACGGTCTTGCCGCTTCCAAAGGGACCTGGAACGCAGGCGGTGCCTCCCCTCGCAATGGGGAAGAACATATCCACCACGCGCTGTCCAGTCAAAAGGGGCACTTCCGGTTTAAGCCTCCTCGCTACCGGCTTGGGAAACCTGACGGGCCAACGTTGCATCATGGTGACCTTATGCACATAGCCATTGCCGTCCTCTATCTCGGCTATGACGTCCTCCACGGTATATTCTCCCTGCTGTATGGATTTAACTTTGCCCTCTATGCCTGCAGGAACTAATATACGATGCTCTACCAATACTGTTTCCTGTACTATTCCAAGCACATCACCCGATACAACGGCATCTCCTTTTTTTGCCCTGGGTATGAACTCCCATTTTTTCTTCCTGTCTAGTGCCGGAACATCGATTCCCCTCGTTATGAAGGGGCTTTTGGCTTCTTTTTCAATTATGTTAAGAGGTCTTTGGACTCCATCGAAGAACTGTTCGATCAGACCGGGGCCCAGTTCTACGCTCAAGGGCGCCCCCGTACTTACGACGGGCTCCTTGGGCTTTAAGCCGGAGGTCTCTTCATATACCTGAATAAAAGCACTGTCTCCCTTTAGCTCTATTATTTCCCCTACAAGACCTAAGTTGCCCACACGGACCACGTCGTACATGGAAGCCCCTGACATTCCGCCAGCAACTACCAATGGTCCTGATATTCTGGTAATTGATCCTTTTATCTGCTTACGAGCCGCTTCGCTCATGAAAGCTTCCCTCCAAATCCAAAATTTTCACTTGTTGGCAAATATGTCAATTCCCACTGCCCTTTCTACCCAATTTCTTATCTGCAATGTCCCGTAACCCGTCGAATGCTTCAAAGTTGGGATTGGAATCACGTTTAAGGCTTCATCATGCGTGAGTTCGCCTATCAGCTGTTCGTATCTTTGGTAAAGATCTTCTGTCATCAGGCAAATGGCAAACTTTTCGTTGATCATATCGAGCATGATCCTTCTTAGGCCTTCTTCGTCGTTTGGATCATCTATCGCATATTGCTTCAAGCCTATTGCTTGAAAGGGCAAAACGCTCTCATAATCGCCCACAGCCGCTACAGGATGACTTCTACGCTGCATTACGCAACAGCCCCTTTATCATGTCCTTTTCCACACCGCTGGCCTTACCGACGAGAATGATCCTGAGATTGCGAACCTCTGTCTCTTTGAGCCATAGATAACGGACGATCTGCTCGGGCGCAAAGGGATCATATTGATATTTATTAAGGTAATCGCTTATCAACTTATCGGAACGCCGCTCAACTTCGGGCAATATATGGGATTCGTCCAATTCTTCTATGTCGTTTAAAATGCTACCCATATAACCAAAAGCCAATGCTCTCGACCAGGATTCCCGAGGTTCGGAGTAAAGTTGGGTTAAAAGCTGTATGGAATAGGTGCCTCCAGGATGAAGGAGATCTAGCGTTTGCGATATATCTGCATTGATCCTTTTTAGGCGCAGCAAGGTCCTGATGTTCTCTCCATCTATGCGATAGCGCACATATTCCTTTACTCCCATAAAAGGAATGCCGTCGGCGATTAGCCGCATGACATAAAACATATGACTGTCCAATATCTTTTCTATTTCCACGACATCCCCACTCTGCTCCCATACCATGATGCATGAGGGTATAACCCGATGAAGTTGATAGGGCAAAAGACGTAGGTCATCGCTTTCGATGGCCAGTATCATATCCTCAGCGGGATAGGATCCCAAGGATATCAATAGATCCCATCGGGTCCTTCCTCCTGCCTTCTGCATGAAGGAGCTCTTGAGGATGACTTTCAGGTTGTGAAAGTCATAGGGAATTTGGAATAAATAAACCAGCGATTGGTCGGGAACAAACTTTTTGAACTCATCATAAATATATGTAAGTTCCGCCTCTAACACCTTATCGTACGAGGAGGTGTTAATCTCGGTTGCCCATTGTCCATAGCATGTTTCTATGAGCGACTTCCAGGCACTATCGTAACTGTCCGCATCGGCCATCTGTTGCATAGTAGCCTGATCGACCATCCTGCTTTCCATGGCCTTAACGCGAGATACAGCATAGGTGTAATCGCCTTTAGCTTCCAACTGTCTCACCGACCCTAAAATCCTTATTTATGCTGATCAATCTGAAAAAAGTTCCTTTGCAATGACCAATTCCAATTCGTCCTGGATGTTGGTTATAAGCATATCGAAGGAACAGTTTATGTCTATATCACCAACATTAAGCACGAAACCGCCTTTAAAGGGCATGGGCTCGCCGGCCAATATAATCTTCGCATTGTGTTGTTTGTTGAAGTTTGCTACCCATTCTGGCGTTATGACTTTCTCGTTCTCTCCGATATATATGATGCCCTCGGAACTTTCCGATTCCTCGACGGCCAGCTTTAAAAGCTTCTCGACAAAAGTCGAATAGCGCTCTTTATTCAGTGAGCAAAGCTTCACGAGAGCCTGATTCAAGATTTCTTCAATTAAAGATCTTTTCATGGCCAATTCGAGCTTCCTCAAGTCTAGATTAGCCACTATCTCCCTGCGCTTAAAGACGTTCTCTCTTTCTGTATTGGCTCGCTGAAGCCACTCTTCCTGTATTTGTCGGGCTTCCTCTTTAGCTTTTGCTAAGATTTCATCTGCCTGTTCTTTAGCCTTCTTTAAGATATCATCGGCTTGCTTTTTAGCATCTTCCTCGATTTTGGTCTTTACATCCGCTAGAGCCATTTCCCACACCCCTAAAGTTTGATGCCGTTCAACAATATAATGCTCATCAAAAGGGCTAATACGGCGTAGGTCTCGACCATAGCTGGAAGTATAACTGCCTTACCGGTTTCCTCGGGACGTTTTGCTATCAATTGAATACAAGCAGCGGATGTCTTTCCCTGTGAGTAGCCGGATATATAGCCAACAATGGCAATGGGAAGACAGGCAAATAAAATTGCCATTCCCTGTGCTAATGTTACTGACATAGGAGAACCTCCAAGCAAACCGACTTTCATGATGGTGTAAAAGCCGGTCAGCAATCCGTAAATGCCCTGGGTCCCCGGTATGGCCTGAAGCAACAAGACCAATCCGAACTTTCCTGGGTCTTCAGTCATGACCCCTGCTCCTGACTCTCCTGCAACCCCAACGCCCAAAGCGGAACCAGATCCGGCACAACCAGCAGCTAAAGCAGCACCCAATATTGACAAAACTAATCCCCACTCCATCTTAAACGACACACTCCTTTCAAAAAATGTAAATTTAGTTTAATCACCTAATTATCAAGCGGAACTAACCAAAAACTCTACTTCTAATCAATGCCTCATAATCATGAGCCTCTGATATTTCTACGTAGCGCGCATCCATGTTGAAAGAATGAAAGGGTCTGCCTCCAGCTTTATAAAACTTGCTAAAGAATTCAACATATTGTAAACGCAAGGAATGAACGAAAGCTCCGAGTACGTTGACAGCCAGGCTGAATACATGACCTCCCACAAATAAAACAATCCCCAATAGCCAACCTATATAGGGAATGTGAGAGAGTTGCAACGTAAGAGTGTTGATGATCATGGCAATTGCCGATGTAGCTAGACCGAGAGCAAGAAGTCGACTATAGCTTAACACGTCCCCCAAATAGGATGTTACAGAATATAAGCTCAATAGACCCGAGAGGATCTTGGAAAAGATGTTTTTCTTTTCTCTTCCTTGAGTAGCGACCAAAATGCCTGCACCAACAAATGAAAGTATTATGCTCGGCATGGAGAAGGCAGAAGGCAGCATTCCGGATCGCACCAATATGTAGCTTGCCAATCCCAAGAGGAAGGTGATCCAGCCCCCTTGATCTCCTATGGCTCCAATGTAATCTTTTCTTCTAAGGTTATCGAAGAAGGCTATGAAAAGCCCAAATATAATCTGCACGAAACCAAGGGACAAGGAGAATCCCAAAAATGGCATAGGATTGTACATTACGTCGGTGATTTTTACCGAATTCTTTATATCTCGGATAGCCTCAAAAATGGGAAAAGAGTCGATCATATCTCCAAACCAGGATCCCGTCAAAAGGCCAACCAATATAGTTGCAATTCCCCCTAAAAACAATAAAGTGAAGAATTTAAAAGTATCCCTGCGTGGGCGATATTTTAATATTGCGTACAAAAGTAAGGAAGCTAAGACGATACCATATCCCCCATCTCCTAAGCACATGCCAAAAAACACAAAGTAGAAGGGAGCAAAAAGGGGAGTCGGATCTATTGCATCGTATTCGGGAAGGCCATAAAGCTTCGTTAGTGGCTCGAAGGGCAAAGCCCATTTTTTCGAGACAAGAAATACCGGTGGTTCATCTTCTTCTCCGGGATCGGTAAACTCCATGTCTACCAGTTTGCCATATGGGGATATTGCTTCCTTGATTAAGTCCACAGTGACCCTAGGGACCCACATTTGCATCCAAGTGGCATGATCGGTAGATAGGCCGGAAGACAATGCTTCGGTCTTCTTTTTGATTAGATCGTAATAATCGTGAAGAAGCTGCACCTTTGCGAAGTTGCTTCTGGATTCCTCGGCTGCAAGGTCGCACAGCTTCTTTTCCTGAATGTTTAGATCTTCCCTGCTGTTGGCAATTTTTGCCAGCTCTTCCAATGGAGTTTCCGTAAGCCTTCTGTCAAGTTCAACTATGGAAGCTCCATTGGCAATAAATATATTGCGTATTTCTTCTTCCTTGTTCTTTAGGAATGTGGCCATCGCATAGACTTCCTTGTCCTTCTCGGCCGGCTTAGTTATGTAAAATTCTCCCTCTTGAGGCTTGATGGATTCCTCCAAATGAGTCCTGATGACTCCAATTTGTTCCACGGGAACCACGGCGACCACGCCAGAGACATATTGCGTACCTCTGGTCAGGAGGGAAAGCGGCAACGGAAAATCCTTGATCTTGATTAGGATTTCCTCAAGGGTTTTGAGCCTTGATAATTCTGCTCTGATCTCAGACAGCTTTCTTTCGATGTCCCTAAGCTTGGCTGAATATTTATGTATATCGAAGTTGCTGTCCAGCTCGGCCATTTCGTTCAAGCTGACCTTAGGCTTATTTCCCAATAACCTCGCAATTTTATCGCCTTCATATTCGTAATAAGGCTCAAGGAAACGTATCGCAAATCTCGCTTCAGATAGCTTGTCCTCGAGATGTTTCAAATCTCCCAATTCCTGGACATCCTCGCCGGAGGGCTGAACCTTAATTATCTCGCAGCAGCCAAATTTTTGGAGGTCTCGTATGACATCATCCCTGACAGACTCATGGACTACCAAGTCGAGCTTGCAGAACTTAGCTATTGCCATACCTCTTCATCACCTCTTCCACGACTAAAGCTGCAACCTTATCAACTTTAGCGGCATAGTCATTTCTTTGTGAAGAGATCCTCTTTTTCCCCTCCTCTATCAGCGTGCGTGCCCTCTCTTCAGCTTCAGCCTGGGCTTTTTGGACTATCTCTCTGTAATGATTTCGCGCTTTGGCCTTAGCGTCCTTAAGAATCTCATCCGCCTTGGCCCGAGCTTCTTCCAGGATGCTGTTGGCCTTGACTTTGGCATCCTCCACCAACTTCTTTGCAGTTTCTTCGGCTTGTCTAAGTTCTTGAGCAATATCCGTTGGCACCCTATTCACCCCTTTGCCAAAATTATGCAGAAAACATGAACTTAAAAAACTTGTTACGATTGCCACAATCGAAATACAGTCTACTGATTTTGCTGAGCCCTGTCAAATGGTTCAGTCCTTGGCGCAAGGACAGCGTATGTACTTTAAAAAAATTCGCAAAGTTATCAGGAAAGTCATACTGAACATGATGGTCGAATGCCTAAAATAAGGCCCATAAGATATTAGCACAGACGCGTCTTGGCCATCAATGACTTGTTTCAAAATTCGTGCAAATGAAAGGTTGGGACTTATAAAACATACTCCCTTTCGTCTTCTGTTGACGACAAGGGAGTATTTGTTATGTTTCCATCAAGCAAAAACAAAATCATGGCGTGCCCGGGGAGACTCGAACTCCCGACCTTTGGATCCGGAGTCCAACGCTCTATCCGCTGAGCTACGGGCACTTAACAGTTGCTCATATACTATAGCTAACGGCTGTAAAATGCGCAAGGTCTTGCTGCGCTTAAGTTTAAGAACCGCCTTTGTTTACGAACCTTACGATGGTGACGCCATAACCTCCCTCTCCCGGGCCGCCAAGGCGAAAGTCTTCAACATAAGGAAGCCTTCTGCAGAGCGCGTGAACCTCCTGGCGCAATATTCCTTCTCCGCGACCATGGATTATCGTAACTTCCCTGTATCCTGCCCTAAAAGCTTTATCGAGATAGGTCTCAACAAGAGGCATTGCTTCGCTGACCCTCATGCCGCGTATCATTATGGAGCTTGGGACGTTTTGGGGTCTTTCGATGCTGATCTTTATCGATTGACCTTCCTTCTTGTCGCTCTCCTCTATCACCCTTATCTTTTTGAGGGATACATCGACCTTAATCGGCCCCGATTGAATGGTAGCCTTTTCATTGTCGACGCTTTCCACAATGCCAGTTGCATTTGTGCCGAGTATCTTGACTTTATCGCCGACCCTTGGAATTCTTCCCTCCGCTATAGAGGATTTGCTTTCTATCCGGGTCGCTTCCTCCCGTTCTATATCATCTAAGATTTTATCCGTCTGCTCACGCATCTTTGCAAAGGTCCTATGCGCATCTGCGAGATTATGGGTCTTGCTAAGCTCCTTGAGCAATAATTTAGCGGACTCTTGAGCCTCCTTGACGATCTTTTTGGCTCTCCTTTCGGCCTCGGCCAGGATGCGTTCTCGCCTTTCCTCTATGCCGGAAAGTTGCTTTTCGAGCTCCCTTTTGGCAGCCTTCAGTTTGGCAGTTTCATTTGCCAGCTCCTTTTCCTTTTCTTCGAGGGCGGACAGCTTGGCTCTTAGCCTTTCTATGAGGTCTTCCATTGAGGTATCGCTGCCCTTTAGCTCCCTTTTTGCTATTTCAAGCACTTCGTCGGGCATGCCCAGCCTTTTTGCTATTAGTAAGGCGTTGCTTTTGCCAGGGACGCCTAAAAGGAGCTTATACTTGGGCTGTAAGGTCTCGGGATCGAAATCCACGCTTGCCGTTTCCACGTTTTGCGTCAGTAAGGCATATCTTTTTATGGAGTTATGATGCGTTGTCGCAAGGACGAGCGATCCCTTCTTCAAGAACGTCTCCAATATGGCAATGCCTAAAGCTGCACCTTCCTCCGGATCGGTGCCCGCCCCAAGTTCGTCGATCAAAAATAGCGATCTGTCGTCAGCTTGCGCCAGCATATCTATGATGCGCTTCACATGCCCGCTGAAGGTGGATAAGTTCTGTTCTATGCTCTGCTCATCGCCTATGTCGGCCTCTAGCGAGGAAAACTGACCTATCCTAGAACCTTCCCTGGCAGGTATTGGTAAGCCGCACCAGGCTAAATACACGCATAGGCCTACAGTTTTTAACGCTACTGTCTTCCCCCCCGTGTTAGGTCCAGTTATCACGAGGGCCTTGAAATTTCTACCGCAGTGCACATCTATGGGCACGGCCTTTGGCTCCAAAAGGGGATGGTGGGCGTTGTTTAGGTAAAAAGAGCTTTTCTCCTCCATCTCAGGCAAGGTCCAGTCATTGGCCTGCAGGAAATAGTAGATCCCCCACATCAAGTCGATTTGGCCGATTAAATCTTGAGCCTTAAGGATAGCCCTTTCCCTGGACAACAGCATCTCGGTCAGCTTTTGGCATATCCTGCGTTCTTCTCGCCTTTCATCTTCCAAAAGCATGGCGATCTTGTTGTTCATGGTTACCAAGGCATGAGGTTCCATGTAAACGGAGTTGCCTGAGCTTGAATAATCCACGAAAATGCCAGGAAAGGAAGGGGCGAGGTCCTTTTTGACCAATAAAACATAGCGGCCGTTTCGCATGGCTATGACCTGATCCTGAAGCTTTGAGGACAAGGACTGGTCTGATATGATTTTTTGCCCTATGCTTCTTGCCTGTCTTTTAGCGACGTCTAATTCATTCCTTATCTCGGCAAGCTTGACGGAGGCGCTGTCATACAACCTTCCGTCCTCGTCTACTACTGACATCGCCTTTACTTCGTCGCCGAAATCGGCAAATTGGCGTGCCATCTCCCCAAGCTTGCCGTAGCCTTCTCTAGCAAGTTCACCGGAAAGCTCCTTTATCCTTACCGCAAGGCCAAGCATGCACTTAAAAGGGAGCAGTTCTTCGCCAAAAAGCACCCCTTGCGATTTCCCCGCCTCGAGGAGATCGCCGATGGGCATTAGTCGATCGTCCCAGGGAAAATCTCCTTTAACATCGATATATCGTTCGAATTCCCTGTACAGAGCCTGCCAATCTTTTAGTGCTTCAATATTGGTAAGCGGCTTTATATCCCTAACGTAGGTCTTGCCTATCTCGGAACGAATGTTCTTGCTGTAGAATTTCGCTATTATTTTGTCGATCTCGAGCAATTGCCTTGTCTGCTTGCTTGATATCATTACACATGTACCTTTATCGTTATATTGGGGAGCGCGATATGGTCTATTATGCCTTTTTCAAGCAACCAGCTGCTGACGTAGTTCCACAAGTTGCCCGAAATCGTCATGGCCTTGCTTTTGTCCATCCAGGACATCGACGTGGCACCTGTATGCTTGGCTATGAATTCCAGTGCCAAATAGACCACAATAAGAACTATTAAGACCTTTATCAAACCGCAAAGGCCTCCCATTAGTTTGTCGAGCATCGATAGATGGCCAAAGTAGATGATCTTTTTAGCGAGCTTACCCAAAAGTGATGCTGCAATGTTAGCTGTGATAAATATAGCTGCAATGGCTATGATGTAGGCGACTATATCGCTAAACCCTAGCTTATATTTGAGCATGCCTGCCAGCGCCGGCGCGTATTTCCAAAGCAAGATAAATCCGCCGACGCTTCCCAGAAAGCCAAAGAGCTCACCGGTAAAACCCCGAACAAGCCCCTTGGCCATGAGAAAGACAGCAAATATTAGCGCTGCAAGGTCGACCATATTGGGAATGTCAAACGCCATGTCCTATCACTTGCCCTCCGCATCTTTCAAGGCCTTTTGCAATCGTTGCTCCAAAGAAACTATATCATAGCACAGATGCAGGGCCGTCAGAAGAAGCCTTTCTTCCTGACTGAGTCGGTGGGGCGTTCGTGAAAATGCATCCTTTAACACCTCAAGGACGCTATCCATGGTCTTTTCGTCGAGGCTCGTCTTTACAGGGTATCGCTTGCCCCCTAACGTCACTTCGATGGTCTTTTGATATCTATCTTCGCTCACAGATATCAACCCTGCTTTTCTTCATTATTGCGCTTGCTTTCTTCCGTTGAAACTCCTAGAGATGCCGATAACTTCTGATGCAGCTTCGACAACTTGTCCTCATATTCGGACCTCTCCTTCTTCAATCTCATCAGCTCGCGCTCCAATGTCTCCATTTGGCGCTGTTGATCCTTCTTTAACCTGATGATCTCCAAGTCCTTTTCCTGCAATTGTCCTTTAAAGGTCTCAATCTGCTTGTAAAGCCTTTCATTTTCCTCCCTGATAGCTGCAAATTTCTCGCACAAACTGTCTATCAGCTGCTCAATCTTTTCCAACGGCTGCATGTCCCTTCACCTTCCTTACCTTAGTTTTAACCCCTTGGACTCTATTTGCGATCTGAGCTCGTTGTGAATGCGGTCCACTTCTTCGTCGCTTAAGGTCCTGTCTGGGTGTCTATATTCAAGGGTAAAGGAGAGGCTTTTATGTCCCTCGGGGATGTTTTTGCCCTTGTAAACGTCAAATAGCCTTATGGAGGTCACCAATTCGGATGCAAGCTCCCGTATTATGGAGCTGACTTCCTTGACCGTCATGTTCTCGGGTGCAACTAGGGAAATATCCCTGTAAACAGCCGGGTATCGATAGGTTTCGCCAAATCTCGGAGCTCGAGGTGCAAGGAATGGGTCAAAGGCCACTTCAAAGACATAAAGAGGTGACGGCAGCTCGAGCTGTCGTTCGACTGATGGCTTTATCTTGGCGATAAAGCCTATCTTTCGTCCATCAAACAACACGTCGGCGGTTTGACCGCTATGGCCAAAGGGTTCGCTACCCGGGATCACGTCAAAGGATAACCCAAAGGCCCTGGCTAACGACTGCAAATCTCCCTTAATTGTAAAAAAGTCATCCTTAACGGCATCGCCATAAGGAGATCTGTCATCCTTTCCGAGAAATATCGCTCCCGCTACGTGTTTTTCCTCTTTGAGCCTTTCGCCTTCCTTTATGAATACGTTTCCTATCTCAAACGCCCTTATCGCGAATCGCCAGCCCCTCCTCAGGTTATCGCATATGGCGTAAATCATCCCCGGTAGCAAAAACGTTCGAAGGACCGACTGCTCGACGCTTATCGGATTTGCAAGCGAGAATGGCATTGCCCTGTTATCGGAGAGGGGAAGCTGTAGGTCCTTTGCAAATTTTGGCGATATGAAACTGTAATTTAAAAGCTCTATGTAACCTCGAGCCATCAGCGTCTCCCTGATCTTTCTTTCAGCGCGGGGTTCTGCTCCTATCGTCGCCGAGTCGTGGATTTTGCCGGGCAGCCTGGCAGGAAGTTCGTCGTAGCCTTTCAATCTGGCCACCTCTTCTATCAGATCTTCCTCTATCTCGACGTCCATTCTGAAGCTTGGGACCTTAAAGATAATGCGCTCAAGCGACGATGTACTTGCTTCAAATCCCAAGGGCGAAAGGACCTTCGATGCTTCTGTCAAATCATCTACCCCTATGTAGGTCTTAAGTTTCTTGGATGTAAGCGGCACCAGCCTTTCCTTGGGGTTGGGATCTCCTTCCATTATCACGGAAAAGAAAACATTGCCACATTTCCATTGATTCATGAGGTCTAATGCGTATGCCAACGCCAGAGGAACTTTGGCCTTGTCTACCCCCCTTGCGTATCTGTAAGCTGCTTCGCTGTTTATCCCCAAGCGCCTGGCCGTAGTGCTTATTCTAGGCGGCAGGAAATGTGCCGACTCTATCAATATCCTTCTAGTTGTGGCGTCTATCTCGCTGTTGGCACCCCCCATAACCCCTGCAAGCCCGATGGGCATCCCTCCGCTGGTGATTAATAAGTCGCCTTCGGAAAGCTCGTGCTCCTTGCCGTCTAGTGTCACTATCCTTTCGCCTGCCCTGGATGACCTGACCGTTATCTCAGGAGCGGGCAATTTATCGAAGTCGAAGGCGTGCAACGGTTGTCCGAAAAGCAGCATCACGTAGTTTGTCACGTCTACCACGTTGCTGATCGGACGAACGCCGCTTAAGGCCAACTTCACGCGATATTGAATCGGAGAAGGGATTACGTTTAATTCTTCGGCAAAGCCCAACCCATAAAGCGGACATCCGGGATCTTTTAAGGTGACGCCCCGGAAGTTAACGGGCCAATCAGGGTGCGTGTGGATGGGTGGACATTTGATATCCTTTAACAAGGAATCCGGAAACAAGGCGCAAGCTTCGCGGGCCATTCCCACCATGCTTAGTAAATCGCCTCTATTGGGCGTTATGGATACGTCAAATACGGTGTCTTTTATGCCAAGCCACAAGGCTGCATCTTCGCCCAGGGGTGCATCTGGGGGCAGGATGAGTATGCCTTCCTCCTGAGAAAGCAACGGCAAGCCCATCTCGTCGGCAGACAACATCATGCCGTAGCTTTTGATCCCCTCGAACTCCTCGATGCCAAGTGTCGTGCCGTCGGCTATGACAGCCCCGGGAGGCGCGTAGGGAACGAAGTCGCCCTCCTTGACATTTTGAGCTCCCGTGACGCACGTCGCCGTCCCTTCGTTCCACGATAAGGTCACGACCTTTAGGTTTTTCTTTGTCGGGTGAACCGATATATCCGTTACCTTGGCTATGACGACACCGTTGAGCTTGCAGGCAACTTGGTTTATCTCCTCGACTTCGGCTCCTGCCATGGTCAACTTATCTGCAAATTCCAAAGCGCTTGTCGGAAGGGATACGAGTTCGTTTAGCCAATTCCATGAAACGAGCATTAGACGACACCTCCAGTGAGAAAGGCAATATCTCCTGAAAACAACATTCGTAGATCGTTTAACCCGTATTTGAGCATGGCAACCCTGTCTATTCCCAAGCCCCAGGCAAATCCGTTATAAATCTCGGGATCTATGCCGCCTGCACGCAAGACGTTAGGATGGACCATGCCCATTCCGCACACCTCAAGCCATCCGGTGCCCTTGCATATCCTGCAACTTGGGTCTTTGCCGGAACATGCGATGCATTCTATGTCCATCTCAAGCGATGGTTCAGTAAAGGGAAAGTAGCTTGCCCTGAACCTCGACTTAAGTGGCCTGCCAAACACCTTGTCGATGAAGTGTATCATGCAACCCTTTAGGTCCGATACGGATACGTCGGTGTCCACCAAAAGGCCCTCTAATTGATGAAACATTGGAGAATGGGTGGGATCGCTGTCACGCCTGTAGACCTTGCCGGGGCAGACTATCCGCAAAGGCGCCCCGTATTTAAGCATGGATCGGACCTGTACGGGCGATGTATGAGTCCTGAGCAGCAGCTCGCTTCCCTCGAGGTAAAAGGTGTCTTGCATATCCCTGGCCGGATGGTGGGGAGGGATGTTTAGTGCCTCGAAGTTATGAAAGTCGTCCTCCACCTCTGGGCCAAGGGCCACAGAGAAACCAAGGCCGAGAAATATATCTATAAGCTCGTGCATAACCTCGACTACCGGATGAAATCCGCCCCAGGGCCTGCCCTTTGGCGGTTGAGTTACGTCAATGGCGTCCAGGCGCTCCAAGCTGCTCTCTTCGAGGTCGATTAATTCCTGCTGACGTTTCTTGATCATGTCTTCTATGTCGTTTTTTAAGTCGTTTATAGCCTTGCCCATTTTAGGGCGTTCATCTTCCGGCAAGGTGCCCAGGCTTTTGAGCATCTGCGTCACTGTTCCCCTTCGGCCAAGGTATCGAACGCGCAGCTCATTTAAGGCTTCAATGTTTTCTGTCTTTTCAAGCTCCTTCATGAAGACTTCCTTTATTTCTAGTATGGCGTCAGATTCCAGTTTCACTTTTCATCCCCCTTGCCGTTGTTTAGAGATTTTGTAATTTATCTATATCCTCTCGCTCCCCTATGACTGTAAGTATATCGCCTTGTTGCAGTACCGTATCGGGGCCCGGAATGAATTTTGTTCCCTTTCTTTCTAGCATGAGAATGGTTAGGTTATATTTGTTCCTAAAGTTAAGCTCAGCCAACGTCTTGCCTATCATCTCGTCCGTAACGTCGATGGACCCTATCAGGTAAGAACTGCCAGGCAAGGTGGCAAACTCGCTAAGCCATGGAAAAACTATGGTGTCTGCAAGCCTCATGCCCATATCCCGCTCGGGAAATATCACCCTATGGGCTCCAACCTGGGCCAGGACCCTGGCATGTAGCGAATTCTGTGCCCTCGCTATTATGTGTTTTACATCAAGACCGCGCAATATAGAAGTAGCCAATATGCTCGCCTCTATGTTCTCTCCGATAGCCACGATAGCGACGTTTGCTTCCTTTGCACCGATCTTGATCAACGCTTCCTCATCGGTTGCATCGATCTGGGCCGCTAAATCTATAATGTCAGCCACCTCTTCGACTCGATGCATGTCGTTATCTACGCCTATCACCTCTTGTTTCAGCGCTGCAAGCCGCCTGCAGACCGATTGTCCAAACCTGCCCAGTCCAATGACGATAACTGTATTTTTGTCGTTCATTATATCTTAACACCTCTTTATCCGATGGGGATATAAGCGCGCGGGAGAACGATATTTTCCTTCTCCCTCTTCCTGAACACGCTGTACATGAACGTCACAAGGCCTACCCGTCCCCAGAACATCAAAATTACCAAGACCAGCTTGCCCGTCTCAGAAAGCTGCGGCGTAATGCCAAGCGACAAACCCACTGTACCAAGCGACGACACGACTTCGAAAAGGAGCTGCTCGAAGGAAAAGGGCTCTATTATGGAAAGGAAAATTACGCTTACGAAGATCGTCGCAAGGTATAGCATCACCAATGTCGTAGCGCTGACGATCAGATCGATCGAGATGGATTGCGCAAAGACGGAGGGAGGTTTGCCCCTCAGGTTGGATTTTACTGTACACCAAAGGACTCCCGCCGTGGTCGTCTTTATACCACCTCCGGTCGAAGATGGCGATGCCCCTATGATCATGAGCAGTATGGTTATGACGTAACCTGCCTTAGAAAGGCTTGCAGGAGCTATCGTGTCAAAGCCGGCTGTTCTTGGTGTTATCGACATGAAAAGGGCATTCCAAATCTTAAGCAAAGGAGAAAACCCCGCTAAAGACCTGTTCCATTCGACCAAAAGAAGCGAGAGCGTGCCAAAAAGTATCAAAGACACCGTCGCCAATATGACCAACTTAATGTAGGGGGTGAGCTTTCTTTCCGTCTTCACGCGCGATGTAAGCTCCATGTAAAATGGATACCCTAATCCGCCGAAAACTATCAGAAACATTATGGTTCCAGGCACGATAAATGTATTGCTGTAGCCTTCAAGGTTATTGGAAAAAAGAGAGAAGCCTGCATTGCAAAATGCACTTATGCTATGGAAAATTGCCGCAAAAAAGGCCCTGCCGACGGGCATCTCGCGGGCGAATGACAGAAAAAGCGGCCCAAAGCCTATTGCCTCAAATAACATTGTTACCTTAATGATATGAATTAAAAGCTTAACTGCGCCCGACGGATAGTCCAACCCCTTTTCCTTGGCAAAATAAAACCGCTGACGAAGGCCGATGCGTTGCCCAACCAAGAGTGGCACAATCGTCATGGCCGTCATGATGCCGAGGCCACCCAGCTGAATCAATGACATTAAGACAACCTGAGAGGCAAATGTCAAATCGCCTCCCGTATCAACGACCGAAAGTCCGGTGACACAGACTGCTGATGTTGCCGTGAAAAGTGCATTGATCAACGAAATGGGCTTTTCTTCCAGATTTAAAAGCCATATCAAAAAGGTTCCCACCGCTATGAGCGATAGGAACCCGAGCACTATGGTTTTTTCTACGTTGAGAGAGCTGTAAGTCTTAACAGCTATCGGACCAACGCCTCCTTAGCCTTTTCGACGAGCTGCCCAAAGGCTTCAATGTCGGAAACTGCAAGTTCTGCCAACATCTTCCGATTGACCTCTATGCCCGATTTGCGAAGTCCATTGATGAAGGTGCTGTAATTCATTCCATAAATACGTGCTCCGGCGTTTATGCGCGTTATCCACAGCTTCCTGAAATCGCGCTTTTTGTTACGCCTGTCTCTGTATGCATAGCTTAAGGACCGAAGCATTGCCTCTCTGGCCCGCTTTAAGACATTTCTCCTGCGGCCGTAATATCCCTTTGTAATCCTAAAGAGCTTAGCTCTCTTTTCTCTGCTTGCACTTCCACCTCTTACCCTAGGCATGGCGTTTCACTCCTTTGATATCTCACGATTAATCGGAATAGGGCATCAGTTGTTTTATCTTTTTCGCGAAGACGTCGTCGAGATACCCCTTTTGCTTCAATGAACGAATGCGCTTTTGGTTTTTCTTGCGCAGCAAATGGCCGCGGCCCACCTTCTTATAGGCAACCTTTCCCGTTGCCGTTATTTTGAACCTTTTTTTGGCGCCGCTGTGAGTTTTGAGCTTTGGCATGACAATTCCTCCCTTTACCTTAATCTTCGTCCGAGATCTTGGATGGCTTGGCCTCCGCTTTTTGCTGAACGGGCACGAGCATTATTCGCATGTATCGACCTTCCATTTTAGGCTCGGCTTCAGGTTTTCCCAGGCCGTCGCATTCTTTCGCTACCCTTTCGAGTACCTCTCTGCCCTTATCCAGGAAAGACATCTCCCTGCCGCGGAAGAATACGGAGACCTTGACCCTGTGTCCTTCGCGCAAGAATTCCTTGATCGCCTTTACCTTGAAGTTGTAGTCATGTTCGTCGATCTTCGGGCGCATTTTTATTTCCTTAATCGTCTGGGTCTTCTGTTTCTTTCTGGCCTCTTTGTCCCGTTTTTGCTGTTGATATCTGTATTTGCCGTAATCCATGATACGACATACCGGGGGATTGGCCTGAGGCGCAACTTCTACCAAGTCCAACCCCCTGTTTTCGGCCAACTGCAACGCCTGTTGAACTGGCACGACTCCTACCTTAGACCCATCGGCGTCGATCAACAGGACTTCGGAGACCTTAATTTCCTCGTTTACCCGCGGTTCGTTAACTTTCGCTATAACCGGTCACCTCCACAATAAAATATGGGGACTGGCAAAAGACACACCCAGTCCCTCATAGTCTGTACACTATCGACCCTTTGACCCGGAAAGCTGCCCCTGCGCCGCCGGGTGAGAGGGATGGGCCCTCTGCTTATTGCCATAAGCAATGATTATGCAATATAGCATGAAATCTATCCAAAAGCAAGCAGTTTGCGAAAATCTGAAACTAAAAATCGTCTTTCAAGGGATGATACTCGTTGCCCAAAAGCTCAACTAGAGCCTCCAGGCTCATGCTTCCAAGATCCCCCTTGCTGCGATCGCGCACGGATACGACGCCTTTTTCAACCTCTCTATTGCCTATTATGAGCATGTAAGGTATCTTTTGCATCTGGGCATCGCGGATCTTCTTGCCAAGAGTTCCTTCCTTCAGGTCTACCTCTATCCTGACGTCCTTTTTCTGTAAGGCGGATGCCACCTTTTTGGCATAAGGCAGATGTTCGTCCGATACCGGCAATATCTTGACCTGGACAGGAGCTAGCCAGTAAGGGAACGCTCCAGCATATTGCTCAATAAGGATGCCTAAAAACCTCTCTAAGCTTCCAAGTATTGTCCTGTGTATCATGACTGGCCTATGGGGCTCCCCATCTGGTCCAATGTATGTTATGTCGAATTTTTCCGGCATCTGAAAATCGAGCTGTATAGTACCGCACTGCCAGGTTCGGCCGATGCAATCCTCCAGATGGAAGTCGATCTTGGGGCCATAGAAGGCACCGTCGCCAGGATTTAACTTGTACTCCACGCCACGGTCCTCTAAAGCTTCCTGCAATGCCTGTTCGGCCTTATCCCAAAGCACCTTGTCGCCCATAGCGTTCTCCGGCCTGGTGGAAAGCTCTATGTGATAGGGAAATCCGAAGACTCCGTAAATGTACTGCACCATCTCCATTATGTCCGTTATCTCTTCCTTTATGTGTTCCTCCGAGGTGAATATATGGGCGTCGTCCTGGGTGAAACACCTCACGCGCATAAGTCCGTGAAGGACGCCGGACCTTTCATGCCTATGCACTACCCCAAGCTCTGCTAGCTTCAACGGCAGGTCGCGGTAGCTCCTAAGCTGAGTTTTGTACACTAAAATTCCTCCGGGGCAATTCATGGGCTTTATGGCAAAGGGTTTTTCGTCTATTTCAGTGAAATACATGTTTTCCCTGTAATGGTCCCAGTGGCCTGAGCGAATCCACAGATCTTGGTCCAATATCAGGGGTGTCTTTATCTCCTGATATCCCCTTTGGATGTGCACCTTTCTCCAGAAGTCAACTAAGGTATTTAAGATCACTACTCCCTTCGGATGAAAGAACGGAAATCCGGGTGCCTCGTTTTGGAGGCTGAATAGATCCAGCTCCTTGCCGATACGCCGATGATCCCTGCGTTTGGCTTCTTCTATCTTGGTCAAATAAGCTAAGAGATCCTCCTCGGAGGAGAAAGCCGTTCCGTAAATGCGGGTAAGCATAGGGTTTCTTTCGTCTCCGCGCCAGTAAGCCCCGGCCAATGAAAGAAGCTTAAAGTGTTTGACGTAAGAAGTGTTCGGTACATGAGGCCCTCTGCAGAGGTCGATAAATTCTCCCACCCTGTAAAGCGAAACGGTGTCGTCCTCGATGTCCCTCAATATCTCGAGCTTATAGACGTCGCCGCGTTCCTGGAACAGGCGCATGGCTTCCTCTTTGCTCATCACGAGCCTCTCAAAGGGAATGGCTTCAGAGGCGATCCTTTTCATCTCGTCTTCTATTTTCGGAAGGTCTTCCTCGGTGATGGCGACCGGGACATCCATGTCGTAGTAAAAGCCGTTCTCTATGGCCGGGCCGACGCCGTATTTTGTGCCGGGGTAAAGCCTATAAACGGCCTGAGCCATTATGTGTGAGGCGGAATGTCTCAGTATCTCTATGCCCTCGGGGCTATCCACTCTAACCGGTTCAATCGTTGCGTCTTCCTCCACTAAAGCATCGAGGTCGTACATCTTTCCGTCTATCTTTACGGCAATTACATCGCCATCTATACCTCGTTCCTTGAGCACTTCAGAAGCCTTTTTACGGTGTTCGCTGTTTGGCAATTATATCCCCTCCCATGCCTAATTTAATAGGTTTTTAAATTATACCACAACCGTCTACAGGAAAGTCTCTAGGCATACGCCTATTTCTGACGGGCTTATCTTAAAGATATTATCACTAATTTGCTTGACCCAGTCCATATTGCAGGTTAAAATATATCTTGCACCGGGACGTAGCGCAGCATGGCTAGCGCACCTGCATGGGGTGCAGGGGGTCGGAGGTTCAAGTCCTCTCGTCCCGACCATAGCAAGAAAAGGCGGGGTATTGCCCCGCCTTTTTTCGTAGTAAGCTCTATCTTGGGATAGGAAGGTGAAGTATAACACGGCATGAGGGACAGATCATTTAGACAAACAGAAAAAGGGAAAGGCCACGGTCCGAAGAAATCTCTTGGACAGAATTTTTTGATAGATCCCAATATTACTCGCTGTATGGTGGATTATGCTCAAATCAGCGAGCGAGATGTTGTCCTGGAAATAGGTCCCGGTCGGGGCATGTTGACCAGGGAGATACTAAATAGCCCGTGCAGCTTTTTGCATATCATAGAAATTGATAAAACTTTGGCGCCTTTTCTAGAACCGCTGTTAAAAAGGCATGAGACCAGGACATCTTTGATATGGGCCGACGTTTTAACCGTAAATCTAAAGGAGCTTTCGCCCTCTCCAACTAAGGTGTTAGCCAACATACCTTACAATATAACAACCCCTTTAATATGGCAGATCCTGGAGCATCTGGCGCCCATGGGCACCAAGGAACTGGTCTTGATGCTTCAGCTGGATTTGGCTGAAAGGTTGTGTGCTAAACCTGGCACAAAGGATCGTTCTCCACTTGGGATAACCATTGAAAGGATGGGGCAAGTCCAAATCGCCAAAAAAGTGCCTCCATCAGTATTTTGGCCCGCTCCGAAGGTCGAGTCGGCCATCGTCCAGATACTGCTCGACAAAAACTACGACCTGGCGTCGAAGCGACCCTGGAGGAGGCTGCTGAAAGTTGCCTTTGCAAGAAGGCGCAAGACGCTAATGAATAACCTGGCCTGCGTTTATGACTTTTTTAAGGATAGAGAGCAGGCCTATGGGCTTTTGAAAGAGTTGGGCCTATCTCCTACCGTTCGCGCAGAAGAGCTCAATGCGGACGATTGGCAGCGATTGTACGAACACATCTTGACTTTATAGCAACATAAGACAAAAACGGACTGCTTGTTAAAAGCAGTCCGTTTTATATTCATGGTGGAGATGAGCGGACTTGAACCGCCGACCTCCTGCTTGCAAGGCAGGCGCTCTCCCTCTGAGCTACATCCCCAAAACATGGTGGGCCGGAGTGGATTCGAACCACCGACCTCACGCTTATCAGGCGTGTGCTCTAACCAACTGAGCTACCGGCCCATCGGGAATGAATATATCATAGTTTGCCGGTCGTTAGCAAGGACTTTTTGTCTCGAATTTTGCTTTCCATGGCAAATCTTAGGCTTGTGCCAGTGATTGCCCTATTTTCCTGGCTTCCTCCATCAGATTAGGCCTAGTTGCTGCTTCGCCAAGGCCGTTAAGGCCGGGAGCCGATAGCACCTTAACATCTTCGAACCCTATAGAGGCTACTGCATCCCTCATTTGATTTATGTGAGTTTCGTATTCCTTGACGTTTTCGTATCCCTGAGGGACGACTAAAACGGCCTTTTTGCCCTTGGGCAAGCGGCTTTTAAACTCAGGTGCAGGGCCAAGAAAGGCAAAAAGACGATCCAAGACTATCTTGAATTGGCCATTTAGCCCCGACATATAGATAGGTGCGCCAAACACGACTATATCAGCCTTCTCTATTTCCTTATAAATGGTTTGCATGTCGTCATTTACAACACACTTGCCCTGTTCCTTGCAGGAATAACATGCCTGGCATCCCTTTATATCCATTTCGTTGGGATAAAAAAATTCAAGATCTTTACAACCGCTGGATTTTAAAATTTCACGGACTAACACTTCCGAATTTCCATTCCTTCGCGGGCTGCAGATAATTCCGATGGCTTTCATCAATATATACCCCCTTTAGGTTGAAATTTGCGCGTAACGCAGGATATCAGGATATTTAGTAAATCCTAACTTTTATATTATCGCATAATGCGAAAGAATTTGCACCAAGCTCATTTGATGTGCCTGTTACAATAAATGTTTTTATATTCGGAATGAATAAAAGTTCACTCATGAGGTATCTTTCGTGAAGGGAACGACAACCACTAAAAAATATTCCATCGTTGTCCCACGTCGGCGAGGGGTGAGCACAGTAATCATGGCGCGCCCGGCGGGACTCGAACCCACAACCTACGGATTAGAAGTCCGTTGCTCTGTCCAGTTGAGCTACGGGCGCCTCAAAAAATCTGGAGCGGGAAACGGGATTCGAACCCGCGACCTACGGCTTGGAAGGCCGTCGCTCTAGCCAGCTGAGCTATTCCCGCCCCTCGACGCGAATAATACTAACATAACGGATGTGGTTGCGCAATACCTTGGAGGCAAAATTCAGTCGTGGCCGACGCTCCTAAAAAGCAGGTTTTCCGAGATGTCGGATTTATGTTGAGGACGCTGTTTTGGTGGTCAACAGGCGCAAGGATAACAGGTTCACAGATACACCAGCCGAGCACCTGCCTGAGCTTCTCAGTGCTTTGCTATTGCAAGCAGGTTTCAAGAAAGTTCTCGACTTCCAATGGATGTTGTAATTCTTCTTTATTCTCTTTCGCTACGTTCAGAAGATCTTGTGCATTGCTGTATATAAAATCTATCAGCCCTAGCCTTTCGAAACATTCTCGACTTATTGAATATTGAATATAAGGTTGCATAGATCTTAGTGTTTTTGATGCCGATGAATCTATCAGCTCGACTAGACAATATTTATTATCTGTCAATTTTTCCAGAAAAGCGTTGAAATGTTCGTCTTTGTTGCTCCATAATTGCCAATTAAGAAGGATCGGTATGGAATTTTCCGACTTCACTAGAATATTTACGTCAAGCTTATCTTCATATAGATGCACTAATTCCTTAACGTATTCCCGAGTCGTTTCTTGAGGAAATAATGCTATGTATCCTGTAAAAAGAAAAGTCAAAACTTTCAGGAGGAAGTAAATCAACTCTCCGTTAGCATGCTTTGTTTTATCAAAAATATAGTCTACGATTTCTCTTTTATTTTCTTCAGAGTCTAAGTTGCTTATAATGTTTTCTATAATTTGTGCCGCTGCATCTAGAGGTTCATAAAGGATTTCTTCGGAAATGGTCGCTTCCTCGCTTGCCCTAATAAGCATATAACTTAGGTTTTTGATTTGTTCTACTGATAACTTAAAATCTGGGTTTATTGAGAGATCCTCGAGTGAACGATAAAGCAGATACAAATACGCCCTGTCTTTAAAAGAATTAAATAGATTCTCAAGTTCTGTTTCATTTAAAGAGGCTTGGATTATCGTCTCCATTTCCAGTCTCCCTATTGTTTCTGGTGGTATGGGTAACGAAAAGTATGATTCAAAGCATTCAGGTGCCGCAAGACGCCAATCTGACCTTAATGACACTATGTCTTCATCTTCAAGCCTTATGGCTTTGTCTCCCAACAAATATTCCCGAATATCGGGAAAAAGAATTGATAACAGTTTTTTTGATGTTGGACCAAACCAATCTAATTTAGAAGTGATATCATCTATATCCGATTTTATTGACTTTTTGTATCTTTCTCTTTCGTCCTTCGATAGATAGGTCATTCTTTCTCCTGTATAAATTGACCTATTATTACGAATATGTACATAAAGCTCATAGCCCAGCACTTCGATAAAAGAAAGATAAAGAAGGTCAATAATATCCAACTGTTGCTTGGCATTGTTCAAATTCAGCGTATAAGTGTTCATTAGGCGAATAATATCTCTAGGGTTCCTAAGCGAATCTTCAATATATTTACGTCCTCGATGTTCAAGGCGTTCCCTCTGGGACATTTTTAATTCATCAAAATTGATTACATCGTTAAGCTCTCTCCAAAACATATTCGCTAATTCCTGTTTAGGAAAACTAGGTAATTGAAAGGAGAATTGAACTATTTTTTTTGTAAATTCCTCTCCGTGATCTTTTTGTATTGAATCACATATTCGAGAAAGAAGTGTATGATCATATGCAAGCAAATAATATGTATTATCAAAATTGGCAATGTATCTTATAATCATTAGCATCAAAACAGTCTCTTTTTCAGGAAGTCTATCAATGTCATCCATGATTATCAAAAATTTTATTCCCTTGTTTTTAATTTTTTCGCTTATGTTTTTTTTAATTTCTTCTACAGTTCGCTTGTTTTTGTGCAAAAATTGGTTAAAACTTTTAGTAGCGTTTAAAATCGCTCCAAACACTTTGCCTACTCCGGGAATATACTCAAGTGGCTTGAGGATTTGCGCCAGTTCCATCACTTTTGAGTTGGTGTCTTTAAGTGGTTTGCCTGTACCATTTAAAGCAATTGCAAACTGTGTCAGAAATTCATAAATCAACCCCTGACTTCCTTGAAAAAACAAGGGAGAAAACTCGATAATCTTAAAACTCTTCTTATCTTCTTCCCCCAAAACTTCTTTAACCAAATTTATAGTTGACGTCTTGCCAGAACCCCATTCTCCTGAAATTCCGAAGACAAAACTAGATGAACTTGATTCGGAACAACTTCGTATCGATCGTGCGATTATCTCTGCGAAATTTTTCCGGTTAAACTTATCATCGCTTGATTTCAAAATTGGCCTGTCATTTTTCAGCATTTCTCGAATATCATCTCCGGGTCTTGGTCTATTTGATGCCCCTGTCCGAGAAACTTGAAACTCAATCTGTCCGGCCAAACTAGTTGAAAGAGATCACATATCACTAATTTATATCATCATACCATATTTGTACGAAATAACATAGATGACGATGCAAATACGATATTTTATTACATGTATTTATGTCACGCTGTTTGTGTTGTTGGTCATGCTTAAGCTTGTTTCGACAGCCATACTCTGCAGGAACATAAAAAGCCCTGGCGTCGTTATAAATGCCAGGGCATAATTTAGAATACCATGAACAGTTTAGCTGAACTGATTTCATTAATTTTTTATATTTTGGTCGGGGCGAAAGGATTTGAACCTTCGACCCCCTGCTCCCAAAGCAGGTGCGCTAACCAGGCTGCGCTACGCCCCGACGTTTGTTTTTTGGTGGAGCTGGGGGGACTCGAACCCCCGGCCTTTTCCGTGCGAAGGAAACGCGCTCCCTCTGCGCTACAGCCCCTTTGGCGATCTTCATTGTAAGCGCCCCTTTGGTCGCTTGTCAAGTGTGATGCCACGTGATATGGTATATTGTCGCGCTGGAAGACAAAAATCGGGCTTACTAAAGTGCAACGGGAGGTCACATTTAAGGTGAAGGTGCGTTACCGTGGTGAAGTTTTTGAGTTCAATGAACCGATGTCCGTAAATAAACTGCTCAAAAAATTTTCTCTGACAAGAGGCGAAGCCGTCGTAGTGAGAAACGGCACCATAACGACGGAAGACGAACTGCTTTTGCCTGACGACGACGTTCGCATCATAAATACCGTCAGCGGAGGATAGGTTGGATGAAATGCAGGATCTGCAGGGCTAAGGCGATAATTTCGTTGCCTCAGCACAATTTGGCGTTATGCGCAGAACACTTTGACGCCTGGATGTTAAAGCGCGTCACCAAGGCCATCGAGGAGTTTGGCATGTTCTCAAAGGAAGACAAGATACTTGTCGCCGTCTCTGGTGGCAAGGACAGCCTTGCCTTATGGGATATACTGCTTCGCCTGGGATACGACTCAAGCGGCCTTTACATAAATTTGGGCATAAAGGAAGGCGACTATTCCGACGAAAGCGAAAGGTTGACTACGGCCTTTGCAAATCGCGCGAATGCCAAGCTATATGTAGTAAACATTGAACAACTTCACGGTATGTCCATACCAGATAAAGCATACACAAAGAAACGCAAGACATGCTCTCTGTGCGGGGTGACGAAGAGATATTATATGAATAAGATCGCAAGAGACATGGGATTTGACGTCATCGCCACCGGGCATAACCTGGATGATCAAGCCGCAGCCCTTCTTGGCAATATGCTTTTCTGGAAGATGGATTATCTTGCAAAAGGTGCTCCCTACTCTCCCCCAATGAAGGCAGGGGAATTTGCCAAGGCCAAGCCCATGGTTTATTGCACCGAGAAGGAGGATACGGTCTACTGCCTGCTTAGAGGTATTGCATACATAGAACGCGAATGCCCCTACTCAAAGGGTGCGACGTCGCTTCGATGGAAGCGAGCGTTGTTTGAAATGGAAGAAAGCTCCCCCGGGGCAAAGCAGGCTTTTTATTTCGGTTACGTGAAAAACATAGATCTCTTTGCCGGTAAGGATGAAAAGGAAGACGTACCTCCGTTGACCTGCAGGGTTTGCGGGACGCCTTCCTGGAACGAGGTATGTTCCTTTTGCTCCACGTGGGACCTTCATGTTGATGAGATATAGTCAATTGCAGTCGAGATAAACTAATTTTTTAAGGAGAAATTTGTCGTGCGATACGGACCTGAACTGGTTTTGGGTTGGATCTTGGACGTAAACGAGCATTACAAGGGCAAAAAGATAGTTCGCTGTGAAGCCGGCCCTGAGTGGTTAGCGATTCAGCTGTCTCAAAACGGCGACTGGCTCTGGTTTAGCTGGGATAGCCAGTGTTGTGGTATGTGTTTGGCTGACAAACGGGAGACGGACACCCTAAAAGAGCTCAAAGATAAGACCCATCCCATATTTGGCGCCATAAAAAGCCACCTTGTCGGAGGCTTTTTGGTCAACGCCTTTCAGATAAACAGGGACCGCGTGGTAGCCTTTGAATTTTCGAGGCCTTTGGGCGCAGGCGTGGACGTCTCCAGGTTTTTGATCTTCGAAGCAACGGGCAGGCAAGCGAACTTATTGCTTTTGGACGACAGACAAAGGATCATCGAGGCAGCAAAACACGTCCATCCCGAGATCAACAGGTACAGGTCCTTGCTTCCGGGACTGTTTTACTCTCCTCCACCGCCTTTTGAGGGTCCCGATGTGGATTCCTTCATCATGAACGACGTGACAAACCTGTCAGGTTACAAGGGGATAGGTCGTCCTCTGGCCGATTTTCTCTTGAAAAAGTGGGAGACACAAATGTTCGACCTTGAGCCTTGCCTAAAAAGGCTTTATTCCTCATCCCTGCAGGAGTTGATTTGCCAGGAGATAGACGATTATTTGACCGTTTTTCCTGCCCGCGTTAGCGAGGAGGCAAAGACGTTCAGTTCGCCCCTAAAGGCCTCAAAGGAGCTGTTATGGCATTATTTCGAGCAAGAAAAAAAGAAGATGCTAGACCTGATTTACAAGTCGATCGACTCCGAAAGGCGAAGGATAAGGGACAAAATAAAGGGATTGTCGGACCTTTTGTCCAAGGTCGAAGAGGCGGAAAAGTGGAATCATTACGGGACCTTGCTCATATCTTACGCCCACGAGGTTAAGGAAGGCGCATCTTCGGTCTGCCTTAGGAGCTGGGATGAACATTACGGTAAAGTAAAAATAGAACTGGATCCAAGCCTTTCTGCCATAGACAATGCAAAGAAATACTTCAAACTTGCCAAGAAGTACCAAAGGAACAAGGAGGTCCTGTTGAAGGAGCTGAACAAGCTCAAAAACTCGTTAAACGAGCTCGATGAATACCGTGAGTTTATATCACTTCTGACAGATGTTAGCGATGTAAAGAAGATATTTGACGACTTTTATCGCCACGATGAGGGTGCGAATGCCAAGAGGAAGGGCAAATACGTGCCGCCCTGCAGAAGGTTTGATTTAAAGGATGGTTTCATAGTTTACGTAGGTTTGAACGCCAAGGCCAACAGGTACGTCACCTTTGAGGTAGCATCTCCCGAAGACCTATGGTTTCACGCCAAAGACGTGCCCGGCTCTCACGTCATATTGAAGTTGCAAGGAAAGCCCTCAAACGATAAGTTGATCGAGTTTGCTGCATCCGTGGCCGTTTATTACAGCAAGGCACATGAAGCTTCCTATCACGTCGTGGACTATACGCAAAGAAAGCACGTAAAGGCATTGCCCAAGGCAGGCCCGGGACATGTCACTTACAGCGAATTTGCCTCTATACGCGTTTCTCCGTCGCTGTGGATCGAACTTCTCGAAGAGCTGCAATAAGCTCATCGGGAAGCGGCGACCTAAAGGACATTATCTTACCGTCCCTGGGGTGCGGAAAGGCGAGCCTCCAGGCATGCAAGAAGAAGCGGTCATTTGGTACCCACGGGGCCTTGAACTTAGCTCCGTATAGCTTGTCGCCTATTATGGGACAGCCAAGCTCCTTCAGGTGTATCCTTATTTGATGTGTCCTGCCTGTGTGTATGATGCATCGCAGGAAGGAAAACGTGTCGGTAGTCCAAAGCACTTCGTATTCCGTAATTGCCTCTTTGCCCTGGGAGACAACGGCCATCTTAAGCCTGTTTTTCGGGTTCCTTCCGATGGGACTTATAATGTGCCCCTTCGGCTCCCTTGGTCGACCTTCAACCAAGGCCAGGTATACCTTTCTCACGGATCGGGATTTAAAGGAAGCCATAAGCTGTTGCTTTGCGTATAAGTTTCTTGCGATCACCATGAGCCCTGACGTCCCGGCATCTAAACGATGCACTATTCCGGGCCTCCTTAAATCCGACGAAGCTAGCTCCGGATATCGGTAAAGCAAGCCATGGACCAACGTATCGTTCCAATGGCCTGCTGCCGGATGTACGACCAGGGGGGCAGGCTTGTCAATAACTATTATGTCATCGTCCTCATAAAGCACCTTAAACGGTATCGGCCGGGGCTCGATCGCGGCCTTGCTCTCCTCTTCCGTGAAGGTCAACTCAAACTTCATGGTGTCTTTAACCTTCATCGAAGGCTTAATGCCCATCTCCTTTAGCGCGCGTTGAATGTTGCTTCGAGATTTGGGCAAAATCTTGCTTAAGGCCACATCGAGCCTTTCGCCGATAAATTCGTTCGTGACCACTACTTCTATTTTTTCGGACATCTCGCTAAAACGAGCTCATCTCCGCTTATCGAGCTTCGTCTTGCATGCTATGCAATAACGAGACCAGGGTATGACAGCGAGGCGCTGTTCCTCAATGGGTTTATTGCACAGCTCGCACAATCCGAACTTTTCCTTGTTTTTTTCGAGCTTAGCAAGGGCATGCTCTATGTCCAATAACATGACCTTGATGCTTTCCAGTTTCCCGGATATTTCTTCTCTGTTGATCATGTTCGTAGCTGAATCGACAAGATGGTTTGTATCCAACGATGACAGTTCATTTACATCGACGTCGCTTGCATCCGCAAGTAAATCTTCCATCATCTTGCCAAGCTCTTGCTTTTTCTCAATCAATTTTCTTTTTGTCTCTTCGTAATCTACTCCCATTTCAAAACGCCTGCCCCCGTCTTGCTATCGAGATTGCATTGCAAGCACTGAAGCGCACCTGCCGCAGAGGCCTTTATGTGCCACTTCAGGTGCATACATCCAACATCTTGGGCATTTCTCTCCCTCGGCCATGGTTATTGCGATCTTCACGCCCGTATCCTCGTCTGTATGGACCACAGGTGCCTCAGGCAGCTCCTCTACCCATTTCACGTCCGATACGATGAAGACCTCCTTCCACCAATAAGAAGAAAGCAAATCCTTCAGGTCTTGAGTTTGAGAGTCCAATTTAATGTTGACGCACGCCTCCAGGGATTGTCCTATTAGATCTTGGCTGCGCGCTGCCTCAAGGGCCCTGCTCACCGCGCCCCTCAACCATAATATCCTTTCCCATTTGGCTTCCAAGGCCTCGTGATACAGCTTCGAATCCAAATCTGGCCAATCCGTCAAGAATACGCTTTCAGGTAATGTGGCGTCTATTTGCCTTAAATATTGCCATACTTCCTCGGCCGTGAAGCTCAGGATTGGAGAAAGCATCTGCGTCAACGTCTTAGCCATGACCCACATTGCCGTCTGACAGCTCCTTCGAAGCTTTGAGATTGCCGCCTCGACGTAAAGCCTGTCTTTGTTGACATCGAGGTAAAAGGCCGAAAGCTCATTTACGCAAAACTGATGTATCGTGAAGGTTGGCACGTGAAATTCGAAGTTCTCGAATCCCTTTGTAACCTTGCTTATCACGCCCTGAAGCTTGGACAATATCCAAAGGTCCATCTCCTCCATCTCATCGGGAGGGAGGCTGTCCTTGTGGGGATCGAAATCGCTCAAGTTGCCAAGCATGTATCTCATGGTGTTCCTGATCCTTCTGTAAGACTCGACCAGGTTTTTAAGGATCGTCTCGGATATCCTGATGTCGTTTCTGTAGTCGGTAGATGCCACCCACAGGCGCAGTATGTCGGCGCCATATTTTTCGATGACCTCTTGAGGTTGCACTACGTTTCCGAGGGACTTTGACATCTTTCGCCCCTCTCCGTCTACGATGAATCCGTGGGTTAAGACCATTTCAAAGGGAGCGCGTCCCTTTGTGGCGACGGAGGTAAGCAGTGACGTCTGAAACCATCCTCTATGCTGGTCGCTTCCTTCCAGGTACATGGTAGCCGGCCATTTAAGCTCGGGGCGCGTGGTGAGCACGGCCAGATGGCTCGTTCCGGAATCGAACCAAACATCAAAGATATCGGTCTCTTTCCTAAGAGACTTAGAGTGGCACTTGGGGCAGAAGGCCAGTTCGTCGAGCAGTTCTTCAGGCTTCATCTGCCACCAGCAGTCGCTGCCATGTACGCGAACCCTGGCACTAACCTTCCTGATCCTATCGCTCGTAAGTATCAGCTCTCCGCAGTCGTTGCAGTAAAAGGCAGGTATCGGAACGCCCCATATTCTCTGTCTGCTTATGCACCAGTCGGACCTGTCGCGCACCATGTTGGCTATCCTTTCCTGTCCCCAAGAGGGGATCCATTGCACTGAGGAGATAGCCCTTAGCGAATCCTCTTTAAATTGCGATACGGCTATGAACCACTGGTTCGTCGCCCTGAAAATTACAGGTTTCTTGCAGCGCCAACAGTGGGGGTAGGAGTGCATTATCTTTCCTTCTCCCAAAAGCCTGCCGCTTTTCTTTAAGATTTCCAGCACTTTCCTGGATCCGTCGTCCAAGCTCAAGCCCCCGACGATGGGCGTTTCAGGCAGGAAGTACCCTTTATCGTCTACCGGGTTATATATCTCTAGGCCGTATTTTACTCCCGTCTCGAAGTCTTCCACGCCATGGCCCGGTGCCGTATGTACGCAGCCGCTTCCGTCATCAAGGGAGACGTATTCCCCGAGGACGAACAATATTTCCCTGTCGTCATAGAAGGGATGAACGGCCTTTCGGCCCTCCAGCTCCTTGCCCTTGATTTCATAGAGCACGCTGTCGAAGGTAATGCCGGTGTCATGTTGAACCTTATCCATCAATCCCTTTGCCAAAAGATAAATTTTATCCCCGCAGCTTGCAAAGACGTATTCGAAATCGGGATGAACCGCAATGGCCAGGCTTGCCGGCAAGGTCCACGGCGTCGTTGTCCAGATGATGGCGTAGGCTTCTCTTCCGTTCAAGAAGGCAAAGTCATCTTTGTTCAGGGGGTAGGCTACATAGATGGACGGCGAGTAAATATCCTCGTACTCTATTTCCGCCGCAGCCAAGGCAGTCTCGCAATCTGTGCACCAATATATGGGCTTTTGCCCGCGATATACGTAACCGCGGTCCACCATCTCAGCAAATGCCTCAAGTTCGATGGCCTCGTATTCGGGTTTGAAGGTGATGTAAGGGTCGTCCCAATCCCCCACCACTCCCAGGCGTTTGAACTCCTCACGCTGTATGTCTATGAAGCGCTCGGCATAGGCTTTGCATTTAGCCCTTAACTCCGTAGGGTGAAGAGAGTCCTTGTCTACTCCTTCGTCTTTAAGCGTTCTGAGCTCTATTGGGAGCCCGTGCGTGTCCCAACCCGGAACGTAGGGTGAAAAATAACCCCTCATCCATTTATACTTTGGGATCATGTCCTTTAATATCTTATTGAAGGCAGTCCCTATGTGTATATTGCCATTGGCATAAGGAGGACCGTCGTGCAGTATGAAGTGCTCTGCTCCTTTTCTTTTGTCAATGAGCTTTCGATATATATCGATGTCTTCCCAAAACTTGAGGATATCCAATTCCTTTTTTGCAAGGTTGGCCTTCATCGGAAATGAAGTCTTGGGCAAGTTCAATGTCTCTTTGTAGTCGTCCGGCATTTTGCAAAACCTCCCAGCATCTTTGTTTAAGAAGGTGCCGCTTATATCTAGCGGCACCTATTAAAGTGCATTATACACACAATGTCTAAAAGTTAGTACTCCCCTATTGCCTTTTCGCTCGTCTCTTTTGGAAAAAGTAAGTAAAGGTTAATACTGCCAATCCAAAGGCGTCGGAATAGATGCCCGGCTTAAGTAGACCTAGGGCACCGCAGAAGACCACTACCCTAAGCCAAAAGGGTATGTGAGTCTTGAAGTAGCCTATCGTCGACATGCCGAGCAAAAAGACGCCTAGCATCGCTGTAACAATTGCCTGAATGAACGGCAAAGGCGTCGCGTTGACCAAGACGAGCATCGGGTTCATGACGTATATGAAGGGCACGAGAAATCCGGCCAAGGCCAGCTTAACTGCTGTTATGCCCGTTTTCATCGCGTCAGCCCCGGCGATACCTGCTCCGGCGTAAGCGGCCAGAGCAACGGGAGGACTTAGGTCAGCGGCTATCCCAAAATACAAGACGAACATGTAAGCCGCCATGGGAGCTACGCCTAATTGAAGCAAGGCCGGTGCCGCTATGGTGCTTGTAACGATGAAGTTGGCAGTCGTTGGAAGGCCTGCTCCAAGCAGTATGCATGTTACCATGGTTAAAAGCAGCGTTACGATCAAGTTGCCGCCAGATATGGTTATAATCAGGCTGGCGATCCGAAGCCCAAGCCCCGTCAGCGTGGCCATGCCCACAATTATGCCCACTGTACCGCAAGCGCAGGCTACGCCCAGCGATCCTCTGGCTCCGTTAACTAAGCCGTTGATAAGCTTTGGTAGCGTCAGCCTCGTATCCTTCGATATAAATGATACGGCGATTGTCGTAAGGATGCCGTAGTAAGCCGCTTTCATAGGAGTATAGCCACCTACAAGGAAATATATGATGGCAAAAAGGGGAATTAAAAGGTGCCCTTTGGACTTAAGAAGGCTCCAAAGCCGAGGAAGCCTTTCCTTGGGCAATCCAAGCAGCCCCAACCTCGTGGCTTCCAAGTGCACCTGTACCATGACTGCTGCGTAATAAAGAAGCGCGGGCACGATCGCAGCCAGCGCGACCTTTATGTATGGAACCCCTAAAAATTCTGCCATTATGAAAGCTGCTGCCCCCATTACCGGCGGCATTATCTGTCCTCCCGTAGACGCGACAGCCTCTACGGCTCCGGCAAAGTAAGGCTTGTATCCAATGCTTTTCATCAACGGTATAGTAAATGTTCCGGTGGTGCACACGTTGGCGACGGAAGAGCCGGAAATGGTGCCCATGATTGCCGAGCTTAAAACTGCGACCTTGGCAGGACCGCCTGTGGATCTTCCGGCTATGGCCAATGCCAAATCGATGATAAATTTACCCATGCCCGTCTCCTGGAGTATCGAACCAAATAGGATGAACATGAATACGAAGGTTGCCGAAACGGAGATTGGAACGCCGAAGACTCCCTCTGTGCCCAGGTACATGTGATTGATTATCCTTGGGATGTTAAATCCCCTGTGGGCAAAAAGCGACGGAAAATAGCGTCCATAGTAGCAATATACCAGCGAAATTATGGCAAGGATTGGCAATACGGGGTTAGACACCCTCCTTGTTGCCTCAAGCAGTAATGCTATCCCAAGGAACCCTACGAGTATGTCCATGGTAGTTGGGAGTCCCGCGCGTGTAATCAGTTGATTGAAGTGGATCACAATGTAGAGGGTAGTATAGGCAGCGGCGCAAGCTAAGATGAAGTCATACCACGGAATTTTATTGCTTGGCGACTTTTTTGTCGCCGGGTAAAGCAAAAAAGTCAAAAATAATACAAAGGCCAGGTGCACAGCTCGCTGTTTCATCGCTAAAAGTAGGCCAAATCCCGCGGTGTAAAGATGAAATAGCGACATAGCGCAGGCAACGGCAACGATCAACGCATTTTGCCATCCGATTAGGGTCCTGTACTGCGATTCCGTATCGTACTGTCGTATGATCTCTTCAAGATCGATAGTTTGGTCTTGCGGTTTGTCGTCTTTCATTCACTGTCCTCCTTTCTTTAATTTTAGAACTTTATTTATTTTACTATAATATTGGCTTTAGGGCCACGGAAAGGCAAATCACCTGCCCCGGATACAAAGCGTATAGTTCGTAATCTCTCCCTCCGATGGACAGGACGTTTTTGCCAATTTCGGCATTTCCAACCCTGCAGTGGATGTTGGCCCAGTGTCGCCTGCCACCTCGAAATATGAGCCAATCCTTCGTCTTTATTAGCGACCCGGGATAGGGATTTAACGTCGGAAGGCCTGCATTATGCGATTTGACCATCTCTTCATACAGGCATAGCTGATTATGCTGAAGGAAGAAAAGGTCTCGAACGGGAGTTCTTTCCAAGCTATGAACGTAGCTTAAAACTATCTCTTGACCTTGTGGAATCAAAAGCATATCTGTGCCATTTCTATGCGAAATGCACAGCCAACATTGTGGGACAAAGGCCAGGTAAACAAAAGCCGATAATAATAAAGATAAAAGAAGAAGGAAAGTTAATCTAAATTTACCCGACACTAAGGCTTCACCCCCGGCAAAAGCGGCACGAAAGAACAATAATCATGGCGTTCCTCAACGGTTTTCCCCTTTACCTTCGTTATTTTGACCAGTTGCTCAACGTTAAACGAAACTACAAGCGGTACCACCAGCCTGCCTCCTTCGGCGAGCTGCTTGATCCAGGCCTCCTCTATTTTGGGTGCTGCGGCTGTTACGATGATGCAATCAAAGGGAGCTTCTTCAGGCCAGCCTAGCCTTCCATCTCCGATTTTTACATTTATCTTATCCGAGATCTCAAGTTTATCGAAAGCTGTTTTTGCCATTAGCGCCAAAGCGGCAATCCTTTCGATGGTAAAGACGGCGCACCCCATGGAGGCCAAAAGGGCTGCCTGGTAACCCGACCCCGTGCCAATCTCCAGGACCTTATCGTTGGACTTTGGGTCAAGCAACTCCGTCATCTTGGCCACGATATATGGTTGCGATATCGTCTGCCCCTCTCCGATGGGGAGAGCGCAATCGCTGTAAGCAAGGTTTGCTAAGTGCTTTGGAACAAAGAGGTGCCTTGGCAGTCCGGCCATAGCTTCCAGCAAAGCGGGATTTTTTATGCCACGGCTTTTTATCTGGGTCTCCACCATTATCTTGGCTTTCTCTTGCCATTCCATGGAAAATCACCCGAATTGCGCTTACTAAAAAGCGCGTGTCTTTATAAAAATAATAGACAGGTTATTCAAACCTGTCTATTGCTGATTATATAAATGGCGGGCCTGGCCGGACTCGAACCGGCGACCTACGGCTTAGGAGGCCGTCGCTCTATCCTACTGAGCTACAGGTCCGTCTTAGGCACGATTAATATTACCATGAACCTTAGTTAGGATTCAACACCCTTGAGGGGAAATTCATGAAAATCGAGGGAGGCCGAAGGTCATAAAGGGTGTCTAACGCATGCATTTTCCCGTACGGATACGGAATTATAGAAAATGACAATATTTGGCCAATGCCTTCGCCGCGGAGTTTTTGATGCCCAAAAAGCTCCTGGCCCGCGAGGCGCACAGATACAGCCTAAGGGCCCTTGCCCACCGCTATTTGGTCTCCATGCAGGCCATGGAGATAAGGCTTAAAGAGCTGGGGTTGGTGTGCAAAGATTTGCGTGGGGCGGTATAATTTAGTTAGATTAGCATTAAAGATATAGTTATAAAACCTTGTTACTGGATAACGATTTCTGATAAATTAATTACTAAAAGTTCCTGGTGCTTGTGGCGGCCTTGACCGCAAGTCTTTTTTTGAAACCGTTCATGAAAAACATCTGACTTTTGCCGGAAAAAGTCGATTGCTTAAGAATGCTCATGCAAAGACAAAGACGTGTAATAATAAGTAGGAGGAAGCAATAATGAAATTGCGCGATGCTGTCATTCAGGTATTGCAGGAGGCGGGCGAACCGCTTCATATTACTGAAATAACACGACGCATTCTTTCTAAAAATCTATGGACTACAAGGGGGAAAACCCCGGACCGTACTGTAGGTGCTCGAATTTATATGGATATCAAAAACAAGGGGGAGCAATCCCCCTTTCTCTTAACGGCTCCGCAAACTTTTGGGCTGCGTACCTTCGAAAAACAACCAACCCCAGAAGAAGCTGTTACAGCAGGGCAGCCTAATTCAAACAACCGCACAATAACGTATTCGTTTACCAATGCAGCCGAAAAAGTGTTGGAAGACTTAGGCAACGGAGAACCCATGCATTATCGCGACATAACTAAGAAGGCCCTTGAAATGAGGTTGTTAGCCACTGAAGGAAAAACTCCCGAAGCTACTATGTACGCACAGATCATTTCCGAGATAAAACGCTACAAGGCACGCGGAGAACAACCGCGCTTCATCCAGCATGGCAAAGGATATATTAGCCTCTCGAGATGGTCAGAACACGGCCTTGCTTCCCAGATTGAACAGCATAACAAAAAAGTACGCCAGGAACTTCGCAACCGCCTGTTTAACATGGAATGGGATAGATTTGAGGATTTAATTGCCAGACTTTTGGCAGAGATGGGTTTTGAAGACATCGAAGTCACCAACCCCACCAGGGATGGGGGTATCGATGTGCGAGGCACCTTAGTAGTTGGAGATGTAATTCGCACTCGCATGGCTATACAGGTTAAGAAATGGAAACAAAATATCCAGGCACCGATAATTCAACAAGTAAGAGGAAGCCTCGGCGCCCATGAGCAAGGTTTAATAATTACCACCAGCGACTTTAGTACTGGCGCACGTAAAGAAGCTGCCCGTCCGGATGCCACGCCAGTAGCATTAATGAGCGGTGAACAACTAGTTCTCCTGATGGTTGAGTATGGGATTGGAGTTACTCGCGTTTCCCATGATTTGATAGAACTTGGCGAAGATGAGGCTATTACAAACGATACGGTTTGAGGCCCTATTGTTCACTTTCCTCTCTACCCCTTCTTTACCAGTCCCAGCAAAATGCAATATACGATTGGTCGCTGGTAGCTCCAACTACTGCAAAATCTATAAATTTGGCGTTTTTGAAAACAATTAACCTGGATCCATAAGCATGTATCATAACCACAGGAGTTGAAAGATATGGAACGATACATTTGGAGCCGCTTAAATAAACAGCAGATAGGGGCGTTTACAGAGTATTACGTAAAGATGGAACTCACAATGTAAGGGATTCAGGTTTATGGGGCAGGAATAGAAGATCGTGACATCAACTTTATCGCGAGAAATGAGCACCGCCCTTTTATTGAGGTACAGGTGAAGTCCTTTCGCTCTTAGGGTTACGCATTTATTCCCAAAGATAAATTCGAATTGTACGAGAACCACTTTTTAGCCTTTGGTTTTCTAATCGATACTTGCCCTCCTCAACTGTACCTGATACCCTCTCTTGCATATAAGGAATGTAACGTCCTTTCTATGAGCCGCAATTACGAAGGCCTGAAAAGTAAGCCAGGGAAGAGAATAAACCTGTCGAAGAAAAATATGAAGTTGATGGAGCCTTATAAGTTTGAGTTAGTGATATCAAGCATGCTGGAAAGGCGGAATTAAAAAGTTCCCGATAAACACTTTGAGGTAATAATCCCTAACCCATCTGAGATTGCGGTCTCCTCATGTCATCAAATATGTGTCAATATCGGTTGCAATTCTACTCACCTCCATCGGTTAAGTTAAAATTAGCCCTTTCCGATTTTCAACTAAACATTATCCTTGCTGCTTTTATACAAGCCTAGTCTTTGTTCTGCTTTTCAGACGATAATTATTTTTCCTGATATCAATTGCATCAAGATATTGTTTATTACCATTTCATTTCTCCTATTCCTTTATAGCCCATTGTTTCCGTTGTGCCCACTGGAAAGTGCTTGGTGTAATAACTGCTATATCAACGTTACCCCCACAAGTGGGCAAACCAACTGCAAATCTGAATCTACCTATTGTCAATTGAACAGCATAATTAGCAAAATCAATAGCATCTTGGAGGGGCATTCCATTAAATATCAATGGTAACTCAGAAACCCTGTCATCCATCCACTTCTGGACAATTTCTTTATTGACACCTCGTTTGATTAATTCGTCGAGACCTCCTCTGTCATAACCGTGTATTAACCTACTTAAAGCGTCTGTTTGTCCAAACCAGTTAGCACCAAAACTTTGGCTGCCATCTGGTCTATTAGGTTGAACTGTTTGCCAAGCAGTTACATTTGGCCACTCACAAAAGAATTGCTCACTGAAGAATTGGCTGTGTGAATATCCCCCGATAAAAATGCCCAAATTAGGACGCTCTCCTGTAGCAGGATAGGTGTTATCATATCGTTCAGCAATGAATGATTGCAGAACATAAGCCATATCATCTACGGTGTAAGGCTGATTGTCTTTAAGTGGGGGCAAACCATGTTCCCATTCCATTATTAGACTTGGGATTGACCTATCACTTAAACTAGATATTCCCCACGTCATTACTCCTATAGGGTAATCTTTAATACGCACCAATTTATTAGCAAACTCAAATGTCTTCAATACCTTTTTTTGTCGGCCTTGCAGTGTATTAATCGACCCTTCGATAGTAACCATACTATCAGCAGCCAATATTAAACCCTCAGGAATTCTTACACTCACGCAAATAGTCATTCTAACCCCCCTTTTTCTTAATCTTTAAAATAATTTATCAGTCCATCCATTTCAACATGGCAAACTAGATGTCTTTAAGATCATACCGATATTTGCGCCTGCCAATTATTTCAATCTTATATGGATCCTATTGTACTGTTAAGCCAATACGTTTGCAGAGATCACTTATACCCAACAGAATCTCTTTATACCTCACGTAACCATTCCATGCGCTATAATGTAAAAATATTCTACGTTCACGGCGCTATAAGGAAGTAAACCCTTGTAGTTTTTATTACGCATAGTGCTTGTTGAGGTATCAAATATAAAGTTATAAAGTCAGCGTTAAAGGTTTGGACATCTATAAATTTTGTTTTAGACTCTATCCTATAAAAGTAAAAGGGTTTTGCTCTCTGGATAAAAAAATGCGAGACATCTTAAAATTGTTCAATTTAAGACCCATTTGTTCTAGATTTTTGCAGTTCTATTCTAACTTTATATCCATGTTGTTGAAATAAAGAAATCAGATTAGAACCATCAATTAAAGTAATAGGTTTGTCTCTGACAAATTCTCTGGAATCATTACCAAAGTAACTTGTGGTTACAAGGATACCTTTCGTTGCCCCCTCGTTTATTACGGTGCCATATAAATCTCTAACGGCAGATACTGGGACTACATTGTTATAACGTTTAGCTTGGATTACAATTTTGCCTCCTCTTATGGGATCAGGATCAAAGGCGATGGCATCAACTCCCCAATCACGACTGGCACGAGTAACGCGCACCTCGCCTCCGTCTTTCGAAAAGAACCTTTCAAACAATTCACGAACCAGGTGCTCAAAGTCTGTCCAATCCATTGTAGCTAGATTAGGTATGGATTCCACTTCATCTAAGATGGGCCGGGATTCGATAAATCTGACATCGTCACGCTTTATCTCCATCACAGGCTTAACCGGAGCTAACTGGGCTAACGGCCCAGCGTTAAGTCCCTTTAGATTGCGGAAACACAGTTTTGGATCCACTTGAGATAAATTGAGTTTTTGAAACTCTTCTCTAAAAACCTGACATGATAAAACACATGATCTAAAAGCTGTACCCGTTGCCCGATCTATACCATCTACCCATCCGTTGAAGACCACAGACTGCACATTATTTGGGTAATCACTCTGAAACACCTCGTGAATAGTGCGTAGAGTTATTTGGTAGAGCACAGACTCATAAAAAGCTTCAAATTGTTTTTGTTTCATTTCGACAGTTTTCACTTCTCTTTTACTTGCTATATATTTAAATTCTATTATTCTCGGAATCTGTTCTGGGTTTGGCAAAAGGTAATTTACAATGACAGTCTTACTTAATGGGTCAAACTGCACTTCATACTTTTTGGATATTTCAGGAGGATAACAAGATTTTTTAAGTACGAGCGAAACGTATTTCTCAACTGCGAGCGGATCACCATTTTCGAAATCGGTTCGAAGTTTGAGCTCTCGTTCTTTCATTTCCTTTATGTGAAGTTCATGTTTTTCCAGGCGATCTTTATATATTTCGCGTGCTTCTTGCTCCTTTGCTTTACGCCTTGCCTTCCAACTAGGGAAAAACAGCTCCCAAAAGCTCTTTTTGGGAATGTTTACTTCAGCTGCTACCTGCTCGTACGTTGGCGGAGCCGGAGGAAAAGATAAGCCAGCTATATCGAGCCAGTTAATCTTTTTACTTGACAACAAGCCTGTTTTTAAGATGTTATTATAAGCTTCAATGGTTTCCATGGCCTCTTTCGTTTCCTCCTGGCACAAGAACTTGTCTATCATCACAGCTTTTTTCCGCCTCCCTTATTGCTTTTTTAATGCCGTGACATCTATTTGTTTCGTAGTTCATTTCATCTTTTATTTTGTCAATACTTTTTATAGAAGAAATTAGGAAGTTAACTTTCCTATTTGGCTACCGTGTATGCCGACCCTTAAAGCTCACCATATTATACGCAAACATGCTACACTAAGTAAAGATGAACAGATGGATACGCGGATAGCTCAGCGATATGATGCAAAATTTTGTCTCATTAAGAAAGATCTTGTTGTGCCGTATTCTGTGTTTAAGCCTGCCTTATTATCAGCTTCATCTCAGCATTACCCTCTTTCTCACCGACACGAGCTTGTTGACAGGCGAGGCATGGGCGTGTTGCTCTTTTATGTCGCCTAAGCTGTAGGCAACATAACGTTTGGTCATTGCAAGATCGGCATGGCTCATGATACACTGCAACAACAGCAGATCTCCAACGTTTCACAGGCAAAAAAGGTCAAAGGCATGTCGCAGGTCGTAAGGCCTTATTCGCATGCCGAGGCGGGCCGAATAGCTGGTTGGCCGCTGGCGCCATGAATCCACGTAGAGCTTTGTGTCCTGTGGGCAAAAGACCGGGATGGTTTCTTCTAGCTTGGGATTGTGGGTCTACGGAAGCTTTAGGATTGCCTTTACCGTGGCTGATGAACTCGTAAAGCCTGATGTGCACGTCTTTTAAGCTTCTGCCCCGATGTCAGAATCTCTTGCTTTGATAATGAGGGATCACGCATAAAATTGAATAATAGGCCCATCAAAGCATGTTCTTCTTATGAAATATGAAGGCGGCAATGGATACTGCTATGCCTGAGATCAGGAGGATGAAGCTAAAGGCGTGGTGGTTATTCTGCAAGGGCAACAACACGTTCATGCCATAAAATGTGCCGACCAATCCCGGGATGGCCAAGATGATCGTTATAGCGGCTAAGAATTTCATTACTATGTTCAGGTTGTTTGAAATTATCGAGGCAAAGGCATCGAGGGTTCCGCTTAAGATGTTGCTGTACACTTCTGCCATGGAAAGCGCCTGTTTGTTCTCGGTGAGTGCGTCCTCCAGCAAGTCTTCGTCTTCTGCATAAAGCTTTATGGGCAACTGGTCTTCTTTTTTGTCGTATACAGGTCGAAAGTACGATCGCAGCAGCTTTTCCATAAGAATTTGGTTGGCCCTAAGTGCGGTAAGAAGGTAAACCAGGCTTTTTTGGATCTCCATTAGCCCGAACATCTCTTCGTTTTCCATGGACTTCCGCAGATGATCTTCCAGCTCTCTGGTCTGCATGTTCAGGCGCCTTATGTTGTCGATGTAGATGATGGCAGTTTGATAAAGAATTTGGAGTAGAAGACGATTTTTCTTGCCAGTGTGAACTTTGGAGCGTTGTAGCAGCTCTTGAATGAGGTGAATATTTTCTATGCAAACGGTGACGATGTAGTCTTGACCTATTATTATCCCCAGAGGAAGGGTTACGTAAACGAGCTTGGATCTCATAATTGGAATGTTGATCAAAATTAGGGCTTGTCCCTCGTCGACTTCGAGGCGAGAGCGCTCTTCTTCGTCCAGTGCTGCCTTTAAAAAATCCAGGTCTAACCCCGTGCGCTTGGAGACCTTTTGTAGCTCCTCTTCCGTGGGTGCTACCATGTGAATCCAAACGTGAGGCTCGATCTCGTCCAATTTATGTATGATGCCTTTGGTTTCCCTGTATATGTCCATCATGTTTAGGCCCTGCGTAAGCCTCCTTCGGGGTTGGGTTGATGTTATTTTATTCCCTAAAGGCCTAAACGTAAACCAGCGTCTAGCACCTTGATGCTTGATTCGTAAGTCTCCCAATGTTTTTTAAGGGCAACGAGCAGGGATTCGTGTTCGTAAAACCATTTGCGGCAAAACTCCTTGGCATGTATTACATCTTCCTTCATCTGGGCTATCAATGCCTGGGCAGATTCAAACTTTCTTTCTTCCCTAATGTGGTTCAAAAACAGGACGATCATCATCTCGCCGTAAAGGTCACCATCAAATTCGTCGAGATGGACTTCGGCGTGAATTTCCGTGCCCCTTTCGAAGGTCGGATTATATCCTATGTTTAAAGCTCCCGACCACCAGCGTTCTTGGGTCAGGACTGCAGTCGCGTAAACTCCCCTTGGGGGAACTAGCTTATAACTCGATAGGCGCAGGTTGGCCGTAGGGAACCCAAGCTTTCGTCCGCGTTGGTTGCCCTCCACGACCCTGGATATGATGAAGTAGGGATACCCTAACATCCTTTGGGTCTGGGGCATAAGTCCTTTTTGCGTGAGTTGTCTGATCAAGGAACTGCTTACCACCATGTCGTCTATTCTGAGAGGTGGGATCGCTGCGAAAAACCATCCTTTTCGGGATAAATACTCCCTGAGAAATGCCACATCTCCGCTGCGGTTTCTGCCGAACTTGAAATTTTCCCCAACTATGATTCCCTTGGCCCTGAAACGCCTTTCCAGCTCTTCGATGAAATCAGCAGGCGATAGATCCTTTATTTGATAGAATGGCATCTTTAAAACTTTAGGAATCCCCAAAAAAGATGCGATGAAATCCCTTTCCAAATCTGTAAAAAGCGGCACGAACTTGCCGTTTCCAAGCACAATCTGGGGATGGGGAACGAAGGTCAGCACTCCCCAAGGAAGGCTCATCCTGCCGGATACGTCACGTGCTATATCAAACAGCGCTTGATGTCCTTTGTGAAATCCGTCAAAGGATCCCAATACCAAAATCATTGAAAACCACCCCTGTTGCGCATCGAAAGTTTAAAGGAAAATATTTGTGACCGGCTTTATAACACAGCCTGAGTCATGCCATTTGATATCGCAAAAAGAAATTAAATCTTTGCCCTTAACCGCAAAGGCCTTCGATGGTTCAATCGTCCCCCACTCTTTTATTCGAGGAACATCGGATAGACTTTGGCCTTTAGCCAAAATCTCTTCTTCCCCTTCGTTGGCCTCGCACGTACAGAAGGCCTTTAAGAGTTCATATGGCGAACATACCTTTGAAAGGACCTCCTCCTCGGACATCTCGTACAGGCAATCCATAGGGATTGCATCTTTAAGCTCAAAGGGCCCTATCTTCGTGCGCTGCAAAAAATCTACATGAGCGTAACATCCAAGCTTTATGCCTAAATCTCGCGCCAAGCCCCTAACGTAGGTTCCTTTGGAGCACTCGAGATCCAACGTGAATTTGCCCTCCTCCGAGATGGGGCTGGTCCTTTTAATGCTTTGGACGAATACGACCCTTTCGGGTAGCTCTGGAGACTCGTCGTTCCTTGCTATTTCGTATGCACGCCTTCCATTGACGGATATTGCGGATACCTTGGGCGGAACCTGGTGCCTATGTCCCAAGAAGGATACTAATGCCAGGTCTATATCTTCTTCCTTGATGTGTCTCCACTCGCTTTTGCGTTGGACCTGGCCCGTTGAGTCATCGGTATCCGTTTGTTCCCCAAGTTTTATGGTCGTTACATATGTTTTTGGCAAGTTCATCACGTAGGGAGAGCTTCGCGTCATCTTGCCCAAAAGCAACACCAACAAGCCGCATGCCGGTACGTCCAGAGTTCCAGCATGTCCTACCTTGGTTTTTCGGCCTGCTTTACTGCGAAGTATATTTACGCAGGCAGCACTGCTCATGCCTTTTGGTTTATCGATCAAAATGAATCCGGAGCTATACATCTTGCGTGTATTCCTCGAGCGTCTGGAGTACAGTTTTTACTGCCCTCTCTAAAGGCAGGCGAAGTTTGCAGGCAGCAGCCTGGGGATGTCCTCCTCCGTCCCATTTTTGAGCCAGTTCCCTGACTGACACGCCCGTTATCGACCTGAAGCTGACGCGCACTTCGTCTTCCCCTTCCGTGAGCAGCGCGCTTATTGCGGCTCCTCTGACGTATAAAAGCTGGTTGACTATCCCCTCCGAGTCATAGGAGTCGGCACCGAGCTTTTCAAAGTCTTCAAGTTTAAGCCAACTTATTACTGCCTTCCCATTAGAAGTGGACAAAGCGCGTATGAAGGCGTACCCCCATAGCTTTAAGCCTGCAAGGCTTCGATTGGCGTATATGTGCCTGAAGATCTGTTCTGGGTTTATGCCTGTGTTTAAGATATCTCGAGCTATTGCATGGGCCTTGGATGTCGTGTTTGAATAGGTGAAATGACCTGTATCGGTGATTATGCCGGTATAGATTCCCAAAAGGGAATCCTTGGGAATCGGGTGTTCGGATTCCTTAAACAGATCCCACACTATCTCGGCGGTCGCGCAGGATGTGGGATCAACGTAATTTAGGTGCCCAAATCTTTGGTTGTCCATGTGATGATCTATGTTGACAATCAAAGTCAGATCGTCTTCAATGCCGGCAACGCACCTCGACAGGTTGCTCGTATCCAGAACGATTATTGCCCTGTCTGGTCCCTTTAATTGATCGGGAACCCTTTCAAGCACTTGGTAAACATCAACGTAAGGGAGGAACTCGTACACCTTTGGTACGGGATGCGTCCCTCCCCACAGACACTTTTTGCCCATTTCAGTTCCCCAGCAATAAAAAGCGCTTCCGGAGCCTATCGCATCTCCGTCAGGCCTTTCATGAACGAATATTGCCCAAATGTCCCTTTTTTCTATTGCTTTCGCAATGTCCTTCAGGGTAGCCTGGTCATTCATGACTGCCTTCGTCGTCCTTATCATCCTTGGGGTTTTCTTGAGCTATCTTGTTCAATAACGCCTCTATCCGTTGAGCCCTATCCTCGCTGTCGTCGACCACAAAGACGAGCTTCGGGGCTATCCTTAACCTCATCTGCCTGCACACTATCCCGCTCAGGGCCCCTGCCAGATTATTGAGCGACTTGCCTATCTCTTCCAATTCGGATTTATCGATTGAGGTGAAGTATACCTTAGCCAGGCTCAAGTCGTTGGTGCATCTGACCTCGGTGATCACTGCTTTCTTTAAAGTTGGGTCTTTGGTGTTATTTAAAAGGAACTCGGAGATCTCTCTCATCATCTCCTTGTTGACTCGTTCAACCCTTAATTTGTCCATAATACTCAACCTCACGATCGAAATTAATTATCTCGAATCCGTTTTTAGCCTCAGCTGAAAGGACGCTGCGTTCCACCGCGTCAAGCAGGCTTTCGGCCTCTTTGGCGGAAGAGGTAACCGAAGCCACGGCTATATAGGCCAAGTCCCAAGTGTTGTCGGGGCCAAGGTCGCTAACGGATACGTTTAGCCTTTTCCTTAAAAGGTCGATCAACGACTTAACGACATGACGCCTATCCTTTAGACTTCCGGCAGAAGGTATCCTTATGGTCATCAATGTTATTGCCAGAAATATCTTTGGAACGCCCGTCATGAAACATCACTCAGATGACGTTTTTCCTCCACTACCTCGAACGCTTCTATAATGTCGCCTTCTCTCAAGTCCTGAAATCCGGCCAAGCCTATCCCGCATTCATAGCCGGCGTTGACCTCTCTCACGTCGTCTTTAAATCTCTTTAGGCTCAACAATGAGCCTTCCCATATCACGACGCCGTCCCTGATGACCCTGGCCTTGGCGTTCCGCTTTATCACGCCTTCTCTTACGTAACATCCGGCAATTTGCCCAACCTTGGGCACCTTAAAGACAGCTCGTACCTCGGCTTCTCCTAAAATTTGTTCCTTCAATTTCGGGGCAAGCATGCCTTCGACGGCTGCCTTTACGTCGTCAATCACGTCGTAGATGGTCCTGTACAGCCTTATTTGTATGCCCTTTTGCTCGGCCAATTTTTTGGCATTTCCGTCTGGACGGACGTTAAAGCCTATTATTATGGCGTTGGAGGCATCGGCCAGCATTACGTCTGATTCGGTTATCCTTCCTACGCCTTCATGGACTACTTCAATGCCTACCTCTTCTACGGCCAGTCGCATCAACGAAGATTTGATTGCCTCCAAGGTACCCTGCACGTCCGATTTCAGTATCATCCTTACTACGGGCTTTTCTCCCTTCTCCATCTGTTCAAAGAGCTCTTCAAGGGAGGTCCTCTTTACAGCTTGCATCTCCTGTTGTCGCTTCTTTTCCATGTATTGCTCAACGGCCTCTCGGGCTGCTCTTTCGTCGTCTACCTTAATAAATCTCTCACCGGCCTGCGGGACATCTTCCAGGCCCAATATTTTGGCCGGCAAGCTTGGCGTGACCTCGTCGACGTTGCGCCCAAGATGGTCCATCATAGCCCGCACGCGCCCCCAGGTCGTCTCGAAAAGCAGGATATCTCCCCTTCTTAAGGTCCCCTGTTGGACGATTACGTTAGCTACAGGTCCTTTCCCCTTGTCAAGCTCCGCTTCTATGACCACGCCCTGGGGAGTAGCCTCGTAATCTGCCACCAACTCGTTCATCTCTGCTACCAGCAATATCATTTCAAGGAGCTGGTCCACGTTTAGCCCCGTCTTGGCGGATATCTCGACCATGATCGTATCTCCGCCCCACTCTTCTGGGATGAGGCCCAGATCCGCAAGCTGTTGTTTCACCCTGTCGGGTTTGGCTGAGGGTTTGTCGATCTTGTTTATGGCCACGATTATTGGGGTGTTTGCAGCTTTGGCGTGATTCAACGCCTCTATCGTTTGAGGCATCACTCCGTCGTCAGCCGCAACGATCAGTACGACTATGTCCGTTACCTGCGCTCCCCTTGCTCTCATGGAGGTGAAAGCCTCATGGCCTGGCGTGTCGAGAAACACAATCTTCTTGCCGTTGTGCTCTACCACGGAAGCGCCGATATGCTGTGTTATTCCTCCGAACTCCCGTGCGGTGACGTTAGTCTTTCTTATATAATCCAGGAGCGTCGTCTTGCCGTGGTCGACGTGACCCATTACGGTTACTATTGGAGGCCTGGGCAACAAGTTCTTGGGCTTTTCATGTTTCTTTGGTTCAACCGTCCTGACCCTGGGTTCGTCTTTTGTCTCAGCGCTTGCTGGGACGATCTTTACGTTCACGCCTAATACCTTGTTTATGGTCTTTGCTATATCCTCATTGATCACGGCATTGGCCGGTACCATGAAGCCTGCCGAGATCAATTCTTTGACCAAAGTCGTCGCGGGCTTTCCAAGGCGATTTGCCACATCTTCGACAGTTGAACCTTCGCTTATCTCTAAGGTGTCCAAGGTTGTCGCAACCTCTTCGCTCCTTTTGCCTAACTTTGATTCCTTTTCTTCGCGCAGCGTCTCCTCAATAATTTGTGCCACGTCCGTATCGATAGAGCTCATATGACTTTTAGCCTCCACCCCTAGATCTTGTATTATTTGCAAGAGGTCTTTATTGTCGATATTTAACATCTTTGCCAATTCGTAAATTCTTATTTTTCTTTTTCCCAAATGCCATTCCCCCTTTGGAAATTCACTGGCCGGCACCTTCGGTTTCGGCTACCTTTTTAAGCAACTCCTCATATACCTCCCGAGGAACCTCAACCTTTAACGCCTTGGAGAGCAAGTCCTTCTTCCTTGCCAGTTCAATGCAATCGATATTGTCACAGACATAGGCTCCCCTTCCCTGACCCTTACCGGTAAGATCTACATAAACGCGTCCTTCGGGGGATCTCACGATTCTGATTAGTTCCCTTTTTGGCTTTTCCGTCTTGCAGGCTACGCAAGTTCGAGGACGTCTCCTTTTGTTCATTCCTTCTTTTCCCACTCCTTGGGCAATTCCCCCTTAATTATATCCTCGAAAAGGTCCTGTAACGTCGGAAGACGATCAGGTTCCAGCACATGAATGTCCACCTTCCAGCCGGTTAACTTGGCCGCAAGCCTCACGTTCTGGCCCCCCTTGCCTATGGCCAAGGACAACTGGTCAGGTCTTACGTAGACGTTAACCGCCTTGTCCTCATCCAACCTTGGCTCAACCTTGACTATTTTAGCTGGCGACAAGGCATTTTTTATATACGTTATCGGATCGCTACTCCAAATGATAACATCAATTCGCTCGCCTGCAAGCTCGTCGCTTATGGCTTTAATCCTGTTTCCCTTCGTTCCGATACATGCTCCAACGGGGTCAACGTTGGGATCAAGTGTAGTTACGGCAACCTTGCTTCTGATGCCCGCCTCCCTGGCTATGCTTTTGATCTCGATGACCCCTTCTTTTATCTCGGGTACCTCTATTTCCAGCAAGTTCCTCAAAAGCCCGGGATGAGATCTGGACAAAAATATGTGAGGTCCTTTTGAGGTCTTGCGCACGTCCAGAACGTAAAACTTCTTCCTGTCTCCGGGACGGTAATGTTCCGTAGGTATCCGCTCCTCGCGGGGTAATATGGCGTCGATTTTATCTCCTATTCGGACCAAGACCTGTCCCCCTTCATCTCTAAAGACGACGCCGGTTACGGTCTCCCCTACCTTTCCCGAGAAATCGTTGTATATTATTTGACGCTCGGCATCCTTAAGCCTTTGTATGATTACTTGCCTTGCCGTCTGAGCGGCGATCCTGCCGAAATCCCTAGGCGAAACCTCTATCTTAACCGTTTCACCGCGATCGACGTCGAAGCCAAGCGACCTTGCCTCCTCGAGCGATATCTCGTAAGTGGGATTTTTTACCGTATCCACGACTTCTTTGATCTCGAATATCTTTATGATACCGTTTTCGGAGTCAAGCTCTACCTCGACGTTTGTGTTCGCACCTTTATATTTCTTGTAGGCCGAGACTAATGCCGCTTCAATACTAGAAATTATCACGTCCATGGGCAATCCCTTATCGGACTCTATTTGTTTTAATGCTCGCATGAAATCCTTTCCTAATTCCATTGCTACCATCTCCCTCTTTAAAACAATCGCTCACTTGTCATCGTCGTTTTCTTGTTCTGGCACTAGGCGTGCCTTCGAAATATTCTGAAAAGCAATCAATGCGCATGTTCCGTCCTCAAGGAGCAGCTTGACATCATTGTTGCTTAAGACGTCTATAATCTTGCCCTTGAACTTCCGTCTCGATTCGATCGGCTCATGTGTCCTGATGCGAACCGTCTTGCCTATGTTTGCCTTGTAATCTTTTATGTAAAACAGAGGTGCATCTAAACCCGGAGAGCTTACCTCCAGGTAGTATCTTCCGCCGAAAAGTTCCTCTTTTGCGTCAAGGATCTTGTCCACCCTTCGAGATACTATCTCGCAATCCTTTATATTTATTCCCCCGGCAGTGTTGATGTATATCCGCAGTATCATCCTGCCGTGTTCGTGGACCAGCTCCATGCCAACGAAGTCATACCCCATGTTTTCTATTGCTTGCTTTATTTCCTCTTCGACCTTCGCCATTTCATCATTCATTTTCTGCATGGCAAATCTTCCTCCGAGTTCCGATTATCTTAAAAAAAGAAGAGTGGGAATTTGCCCACTCTCCAAAAATTTACCCCCTTGAGCCCATTGTGCTTTGAATTTTATCATCGATCAGTTCAATTTTCAAGCACTGTTGGGCACAAGGGGCTTGATGTCAGCGAATAAAAAAGTACTATTTGCCTACTGCTTCCTTTAGCATCTTTCCGGCTCGAAATGCAGGGACCTTTTTTTCCGGTATCTCGATGATTTCCGTCGGGTTTTGAGGGTTGCGACCCTTCCTGGCAGCCCTATTGCGCACCTCGAAGGTTCCAAACCCCATTATCTGAACTTCTTCTCCCTTGGAAAGGGCATCGACTATGCTCTTGATGAAGGCATCAACGGCGCTTGCCGCATCCTTCTTGCTTAAACCCGTAGCCTTCGCAACCTCATTGACGATGTCGCTCTTGGTCATCCTTTACACCTCCTTGAATTTAAGAGATCCTGTCTCCATCGATAATTATCAATGCTTTAAATGCTGCGGTCAAGCCAGCTAACGCCTATTTTTCCAAAAAACTCTCACCGGAACGCCCCTGAAATTGCCAACTTTAACCAATTCATTGATAATTTTTCGCTCAAAGGGTTTATCGACCAAATTTTGGTCGTTTACGAAGAAAACGAAGGATGGCGGTGCCGTTTCGACCTGTGTTACGTAGAAGATGTTTAAAAATCTCCCCTTACCGTCAGAGGGCAACCTTTGAAACGAAACGATGTCGCGGACCATTCTGTTTAAGATGGAAGTAGGTATACGGGTTTGTCTTAAAGTGTAAATCTCGTTGCAAACGTCGAAGATCTTGAGAATGTTCCTCTTTGATAAAGCAGACGTAGTGATTACGGGAGCGTCGTTGGTGAAGTAGAGCTGTTCCTTTGCGAATTTGATTATGCTGTCTCCCAATTTAGGTTGTCCCTCGGGAAGCAAGTCCCACTTGTTCAAGGCAACGACAAGGCCCTTTCCCTTTTCAAAGACCATGCCGGCTATGCGCTTGTCCTGCTCAGTCACCGCCTCCGTGACATCGATTACGAGCAGCACTACGTCGGCCCTGTCCATGGAGCGTTCGGCCCTCAGAAGCGAATAAAATTCGATGTCGTCCTTCAATCTGCTTTTCTTTCTTAATCCGGCGGTGTCGATGAGAAGATATTTCTTGCCTTCATATGTGATGACCGTATCGATCGAATCCCTGGTGGTTCCGGGTATATCGCTGACTATGGCCCTTTCCTCTCCTATCAGCGCGTTAAATATGCTTGATTTCCCGACGTTTGGCCTCCCGACTATGGCGATCTTGATGGCGTCGTCTTCGTCCTCCTCGACTGTCTCTTCGTCTACATGGGCCACAACGATGTCTAGTAAGTTTGAGATGTTCCTGTTGTGTTCGGCGCTTACCCCCACAACATCCTCAAATCCAAGTTTGTAGGCATCGTAAATTAGATGCTCATGCATGGGCTCGTCTATCTTGTTGACGGCCACAATTACCTTGCGGTTGCTTTTCCTAAGTATCTCCGCTATCTTTTCGTCCTGTGGCAATATGCCCTCTCTTCCATCGATCACCAAGATGATGACATTGGCTTCCTCAATTGCCCTGGCAATCTGCCTGCCTACTGCGTCTAAGAGCGGTTCGTCGTCGTTGGGGAAACCTCCGGTATCGACAAGGTAAAAGGATTTGCCTGACCATTCGACTCGCGCGTAAATCCGGTCTCTGGTCACGCCCGGGATGTCGTCGACTATTGCCAGGCGCTTCTGCACTATTCTGTTAAAGAGCGTAGATTTACCTACGTTTGCCCTTCCTATTATCGCAACTACATCGCCATTTCTACCCATTTTGATTCACCGCTTCAATCTCTCCAGATTCTTATTTTAGGAAAGCCGACCTTGGATCGGGAAATGTGAAAAAAGGGTTTCAATGCCTCTCGCATGTTCTTCAAGTCCTTGGTCTTTACCCACAAACGACCCTCGTCGGCTATTGGCTTATACACGGCAAATCCCGATTTGTCAAGGGATGGAAGGATGTCGTCTGTGATTTTCAGTGGGCCCGTTATCTCGACTAAAAGCTCAAAGGGCGGGAAACCGAGCTCACGCCTTTCTGCTAGTTCTTCGTCCCAAAACAAATGCCATCCGCGGCGCAATCCTCTTTGCCAACCGCGGTAAGGCGTTCTTGACTGCACTATCACATTTCTGCTATCGGGATCTTTGCCCCTGCAGCGTGACTCCCATATCATGCTAAATGCCGTAAAACGCGCGTCGTACAACGGCCTTCTCGCTTCGGCGTCAGCGTCCACCCAGCCTACCACTCCCACAAAGCAGTCGTCGCAGAACGTCACCGATAACCTGGAGCCGACTATTATCCCGCCATCTTTTAGGTCGTTGAGCACCATAGTTCTTCGCTTCTTGCCGCTTTCTTCCTTATACCATGTGTGGACAGGTATGGCAGGGTCGACCAGGCTGCGCGCTATCCGATAAAGGGCCTCGATGCCCGGCCTCCTTCCCATTATGAAGTTTGACATGCACGAAGGGCAGACCGTGGGCATCTCATACCTTTTCCCACAGATTGGGCAAACGACGATATCCCGGGTAAGCCTGCAAAGGCTCCCACATTCGGGGCACGTCATCATCCAACCGCATTCCTCGCATGAAATCTCGCCGACGTACCCCTTGCGGTCCAATATCCAAAGAGCAATTTTACCGCTATTTACGGCGTCCAGCGACGAAGTTAGAAGCGTCGAGCTGATGGGAATCCCCCGGGTTACGCCGGGAAGCTCAAGACAGCTAGCTTTCCTTATGTTGACGAAATGAATTTGACCTTTAGGTTTTTCCTCAAGCTGCGGTTTCTTCAATAAATAGACCCTGGACGAAGGCATTCGCCCTCCAAATATCAGCGTAGCCCCCCAAGTTTGAGCCCTTTTTGCCGCAATGTGACGCAATGATATGTAGGGGTATCTTGCGAAGTTATAGGAAGAGCTTGCTTCCTCTTCTATCAGGATAAAATCTATTGGAGCAAGCGGCGCAAAAAGCAAACCAGCAGACCCCACGATGACTGAGACCTCCCCCCGTCTCGTCTTCAACCAGGCATCGAAGCCTTTTTTGCCGCCGCCTGAGGGCCACAGCAAACCCTTTTTCTTAATATGGCACGGAAGGATGTCCCAAAAAGATCTGGCTACGGTCTCTTCGGGGAAAAAAACCAGGCCGTAGCCAGCTTCCTCTATGATATCTACATATCTCGCATATCTTTTCTCGTCGCTTGCCTCATAGAAGCACCTTTCCTGATAAGTGCCCCTTGAAGGTTTTTGTCGCGATAAGTCTTGATGGTCAACGTTACAGCCTTTAGTCACCTGAGGCGGACACATAAGCCTTAATGCCTCGGATTGGCTGCATAGGTACTGGCGGGATATCCATTCGCTTAAACTCCACAGCTCTTCGTTAAGCGGAGGAACTTGATCTAGTACTTCCGTGACTTCCTTGATCTCGTAGGAGGGCTTTTCATCCAGTTTTTCCTTAACGGCCAGCACAAATCCAACTCTCTTCCCGCCGCGTGGTCCCATAGGGACGACCACTCTGCAGCCTGTCTCTACGATTTGAGGAGTGCTATAGGTCAAAGGGTGCCACCATATACCGGGCACCAATACATCGACATACATCTTTTAGGCCGGAAACTCCGACTCTACGACATCCCACAGCCCCCAGGCCACGTCTTCCTTCGTTCCGGCAAGTTTGACCATGCGGCCGTTTTTGCAAATAACGGTTACCGAATTAGTGTCCGATTCAAAACCGCTGCCCTTGGCGGTTATGTCGTTTGCTACTATCATGTCCATATTTTTCTTCTTCAATTTTGATGCGGCGTTTTCCAAAAGTTCGTGAGATTCGGCTGCAAAGCCGATGAGTATTTGGCCGTCCCTTTTTCTTCTTCCCACCTCTGCAGCTATGTCGGGGTTCTCTTCAAGCGTGACCTGAAGGCTGCCTTTTCCTTCGCGTTTAATTTTTTGCTCAAAAACTGTGGCGAACTTATAATCTCCTACGGCTGCAGATTTTACGATAATGTCGGCCTTTTCACACTCATCCATCACGGCCCTGTACATCTCTTCGGCTGTCGTGACGTTTACGACCTTGACGCCGTAAGGTGGCTTTATGCAGGTAGGTCCCTTTATTAAGGTTACTTCTGCTCCACGATACCATGCAGTCTTTGCTACGGCATATCCCATCTTGCCGGAGCTGGGATTGCTGATGAACCTGACTGGGTCCATGAACTCCCTCGTGGGGCCGGCTGTGACCAAGATCTTCTTGCCTGCTAGGTCTTTTTTCGGCGACAGCGTATTCCACAGTACTTCAAGAATTACCTCGTTTTCGGGCAGCCTTCCTTTGCCTTCGTATCCGCAGGCAAGCTCTCCCTCTTCGGGGGGAATGACGATATAACCCATATCGCGTGCCATGCTTACGTGGCGCTGGGTGGCCGGGTGTTCCCACATATGCACATTCATGGCAGGGAAAATGATGACCGGTGCTCTGGTGGCAAGCATGGTTGCTCCAAGCAGTGTATCGGCTTCACCTAAGGCAGCACGCCTAAGTACATTAGCGGTGGCTGGGGCTACAAGAAAGGCTTGTGCCCAATCGGCAAGCGATATATGAGGTATTTTCCAGCCCTGCTCGTCGCTTAAGAAATCCTCCTCAAGCCAGGTGCGTCTGCCGGTGAGAGTGGATAAGGTCAAAGGGGTAACGAAAGAGGTGGCTGCCTTGGTCATAATTACCTCCACATCGTTGCCACCCTTTCTTATTGCCCTTACGATCTCAGGGATCTTGTAGGCAGAGATGCCCCCCGATATACCTATGAGAATCCTTCTATTGGACTTCCACTCAAGCATGATCTTCGCCTTTAACTGGCTTGGGCCTTTTTCGTTCTCATCACGAACTTGACCTTTCCGTCCCTTACCTCTTCGATTGCTGTGACGATGGGCTTGTCCTTGCCTCCATCGAATAGGCGCTTTGCAGCGTCCTCACTCAAGGCTCTTGCCCTTTTTGCGATCATCATGGCTAAAACGTATTTGTTAGGGATGCTGTACTTCCTCATTATTTGGGCAACATCTACGTAGATCATCTTTTTTCTCTCCTTTCCTATAGCTCGTTATAATGTCGATAAGCTCATCAGTGGCTCGATTGACGTCATCGTTAATTATGGCATGATCGTAAATGTCCACCAACTTCATCTCCAACGCGGCATTGTTTAGCCGTATCATTAGGGATTCCTCGTTTTCGGTTCCCCTGGATATCAATCTCTGCTTCAATGCCTCTTCCGAGGGAGGGAGGATGAAGATCAATACCGCTTCGGGAAAGACCTTTTTTATGTTTATGGCCCCCTGTACGTCTATCTCCAAGATCACGTCTCTGCCTTCTTCCAGGTGCTTCAATACGTCATCTTTCGGAGTTCCGTAGTAGTTGCCGTGCACGAAGGCCCACTCCAAAAATTCTCCGCAGCGTTGCTTTTCGGCAAATTTCTCGGGATCTATAAAATAGTAATCCACTCCGTTTACTTCGCCTTCCCTCGGAGGCCTTGTCGTACAAGATACAGAATATATCAAATCGGGAAGTCGTTTGAAAAGTTCCCTTCGAATCGTTCCCTTCCCCGCCCCGCTGGGGCCTGAAATTACGAATAAATGCCCTCTTTTTTTAGTAACCATCGTTCGTTACCGTTCCCTCGAAACGATTTGCTATGGTCTCTGGCTGTATAGCTGATAGTATCACATGATTGCTGTCGGTCAATATCACGGCTCTAGTCCTTCTGCCCTGAGTTGCATCAATAAGCTGTCCCCTCTCCTTGGCTTCGTCTTTAAGCCTTTTGACTGGGGAGGAGTCGGGATGAATTATGGCTATTATCCTGCTCGCCACTACGACATTCCCAAACCCTATGTGGACCAATTTATTCATGTCTGATCATCTCATTCCACATTTTGGATCTGCTCTCGAATCTGTTCCAGCAGGCATTTGCCTTCAACTACATGCCAGCGAATCTCGGCATTTCCCACCTTGGAGGCTATGGTGTTTATCTCGCGAAGCATTTCCTGGAGCAGGAAGTTTAACTTTTTGCCTTCCGAAGATGGGGAGTTCAATGTCTCCCTGAATTTGGCAATATGGGACTTGCTCCTCGTGATCTCTTCCTTGATGTCCCATTTGTCCGCCATTACAGCTACCCCTTGAAGATAGGTTGTATCGCCGCTGTCTTGAGCATTGCCGGAGAGGAGCAAATCGATCTTGCGCCTGAAGTTTTCAAGTTCTTCATCAAATGCCTCATTCCATTCCTTTTCTATGGATAGGATCAAGCTCTCGTAGTCATCTATCGCCCTTGTGACAAATGAGGCTGTGTGATCTCCTTCCAGCCTTTTCATCTCGTTCCATTTTGAGATGGCTTGCCTCAAGACTGATAGAATGTCTTCAGATATTTTCTCGTAGATGTCAAAAATATGAGCCTCGGGCTGCTCAAGGACGCCAGGCAAATTTAGGAGAAGCTCAAGCTGGATTTCCTCCAACAACTTGAGCCTGCCGTGGATCGCCATCAGCTCATCAAAGTAATTTGCGAGGACCTGTCCATTGATCTTTGCCATCTTCAGGTTTGGTGCGAAAGATGCATAAACGTTGACCGTAACTTTGCCCCTTTCGAAATGCTTTGTCAGCTCTTCCGCGATGAGATTTTCGAGCATGGACAGCTCTCTAGGGCAACGTACGGTTACATCCTTATATCTTGAGTTTACGCTGTGCATATCGATTGTAATTGTGCCCCAGTCAAACGATCCGTTAGCGGCTCCATGACCTGTCATGCTTACCAGCAACGACGTTCCCCCCAATGCTAATTTAGTGCGCCCGTAAGCGACGAACTGAAATCCCCTTGTCGTAACGTTTCATCGACTTTTTTAAGGAGTAGCGGCATATTAATCTTTTTTAAAGCGCTTATTGGAATGATATCACATCCCGAATGTATAGCCAGCCTTTCCAATATAGCCTCCAGTTTCTCCTTGTTGTCCAACATGTCTATTTTATTGACGGCTATCAACCTTGAAATGGAAGCGGCACCTATTTGGCTTAACGTTTCTTCAACCACCCTCAGTGATTCAACCGGATCCTTGTCCAGCGGATCTATAACGATCAAAAGCAGTGCGGCTTCGTTGACCTCTTCCAATGTAGCGCGAAACGCTGCCACAAGCTCCACCGGAAGCTTCCTTATGAATCCCACCGTATCGGCGAAAAGAACAAGCTTGCCGCTCGGTAAACTCACCTTTCTCACCTTGGGATCCAGCGTAGCAAAGAGTTTGTCGGCGCAGTAGATATCCTCATCATGGCTCAAGGCTCTAAGCAAGGTCGATTTTCCGCTGTTCGTGTATCCCACGATGGCTACGGTCTGAGTTTCTGTTTTCTTACGCCTTTTTCTTAAGTTGAGACGCCTTCTGCGCACCTGCTCAAGCTTTCGTTGCAAGGCTACTACCTTTCGTTCGAGCTTCCTTCTGTGCCTTTCGAACTCCGTCTCTCCTGGGCCCCTGGTGCCTATGCCGCCGCCCGTCTGAGACATTTGCCACCCCAATCCCTTGAGCAGCGGGATCTCGTATTTGCACAGGGCCAACTCTACCTGCAATTTAGCCTCCGCAGAGTGAGCTCTGGCCTCGAATATCTTCATTATGACGAAGGACCTGTCCCATACCTCTGCCTTTAGGATGGAACGCATATTGTGAAGCTGCGTTGGAAGCAGAGAGTCGTTGCACACGACCAGCGTAGCGCCCAAACTTTCCATGAGGGCTTTTACCTCGTATAACTTACCCTTGCCTATGAACGTAGCCGGGTCCGGGGAAGCTCGCCTTTGATCAATTCTTCCAACGACCCTTATGTCCAGGTTGGAAAGCAGCAACGCCAACTCCTCGGCGAGAAGATCAATGTCATCGTTCGCACCCTGCCTTTCAAGACAAACGATAACGGCCTTTCTTTCTTCGTTAACCAAGCTCTAGCATCATCTCCTTGAACTGTTTTTCCAGTCGATCTAATATATCATATCGTTTCTGTTTGTCCTTCATATCATTGGGCAAATCCAGCGGGTCTATCAACGTCCCAAAGACCACCTCTATCTTCTTGGGCTTGGGAAAAGAACAACCTCGCGGCATCGCCTCAAATGTGCCCTTAATGTAAACGGGCAGCACCGGAGCCTTTGAATGGAGCGCCAGCATGGCTACACCGCCTTCCAGCGGTTGTAGCTTTCCGTCAAAGGACCTGCTTCCCTCGGGAAATATCAGGATGTCTTCCCCCATTGATAAAATATCAAGCAATGTCCTTAGCACCACCCCCGCCCTGACTTCGTCCTCCCTTGAGACAGGAATGGCCCCTAAGTGCCTTATAATACAACTTAAGACGGGAACCTTGAAGAGCTCCTCCTTTGCCAGATATCTTAATCTCCGGGGGTAAGCAACTCCGACCACGACCGGATCAAGGTTGCTGTTGTGGTTAGAGGCCACAATCACGGGGCGACCTTCGGGCAGAGTTGGTGCATTTCTTATTGACAACCTATTGTAAAGTGTCAACAAACATCGACAAAAGCATTTGGAAAAAGCGTAAAAGATGGCGTTATGCTCAAGTCTCACAGCGCTTCACCTGTAGCACCCGATCCTTTATCAGTTCCGTTACCTTGTCGACTACCTCTTCAAGCGTCAGTTCGCTGGTATCCAATATTATAGCGTCTTCCGCGGGCATAAGCGGAGACAGCTTCCTGTTGGCATCCTTTTCGTCCCTCTGGACAATTTGGTAGTATACGTCATCGAAGGATATATCAACCCCGCGCTCCATCAATTCCTTCCATCGCCTTATCGCCCTAGTCCTGGCGTCAGCCTTGAGAAATATCTTCAGATCGGCGTCAGGGAAGACCACGGTCCCCATATCCCTTCCCTCGGCGATCAGGTCCCTATCATCCCGAAGGTCCCTTTGGAGGGAAAATAAACGCCTTCTAACCACGGGTAAGGCTGCGTAGGACGAGACGACCTCGTCCACCTGTGGGGAGCGTATGGCCATGGTGACGTCATTTCCATTTACATATATCCGCTGAAGGTCCTTAATATGGATATTCATACCTTTAAGGCTTTCTTCAATTTGCGCTTCATCGTCGGGGGGTATGCCCTTTTGCAACAGGTAAAGGGCAACAGCCCTGTAAATGGCTCCCGAATCCAGATAAGCAAAACCGAGCCTTTGAGCAACCATCTTTGCCACGCTGCTCTTGCCTGAACCGGCCGGACCGTCTATCGTGATTATTACATGTCTTTTCATACGATCTCCTCTGATCTTATTTCTTCGTCCAGTTGATATAATATGTTCACTGCCTCAGATAACAACATCTCGACTTTATCCTTCAGGTTCAGCCGTTCTAATGCCATTTCCGAGATGTTATGTTGTAACCCGTCTGCACCGAGTCCAAATCCCAGCATCAGGCACATGGCATTGGCGATATGAACTACGTCTACCATGGTCCTGTAATTCTTTTTTTCTTCCGGGAGATCTTCGGGCATATGGTGATAGTGGGCTGCCATGGCATAAACCTCGGGCAATGCCCACTGATCTATGATCATTGCGCCTATTTCGGCATGGTCGAACCCTAAAACTTCCCTCTCGGCCTCGGTAAAGGGGATCGCCTTTTCCTCAACTATTTTGCTTATGATCGAATAGCCGTAACGTACATATTCATTGAGCACTATCTTTCCTATGTCGTGCAGTAAGCCTGCAAGGTAAGCTTCTTCCAGATCGACGCCGCTTAGCTTGCTGCCTATAAAGCGCGAAACGTAAGCCACGCCCAGAGAGTGGCGCCATAACTCTCCCCTATCGAGGGCATAACCCTTCTGCGATTGGGCCATAAAAGGATATATGCTTGCAGCCAGTACGATGCTTCTTAGCGTCTTGAAACCTAAAATGGCCACGGCCTCCGTAACGCTGGTAATGGTCCGGGGAATTCCATAGTAAGCGGAGTTTGCGAGTCTCAAGACACGGACCACCAACCCCTGATCCTTTGAAAGGGAACTGGCAACGTCAGAAGCACTGCTTCTTTCGTCATCGAGCTTCTTTAACGTCAGGAGGACGAATTGAGGCAGGGATGGGACGTTTTGGACCTTCTTCAATATTCTCTTTTTAATTATTTCTTTTGGACTTTCATCTTTTGCCATGGCCCGCCCTCTACACCTTAAGATTTAGCTAAATAACGCCGCCGCTGTGAACCATTTGCAACAGCTCTTCTCTTGAAAATGTCAGGAAAGCGCCTTCCTTTAGGGATACAAGCTTGAGATTTCCTATTTTTGTCCTTTTAAGTTCGACGACCTTGTATCCCAAAGCCTCGGCCATTCGTCGTACCTCCCGCTTCAGGCCTTCGTAGACTTCCACTTCGCAACGCCTTTCGTCGATGGCCTTGACAATTTTAGGCCTTACAAGTTTATCGTCAAGCCATATCCCCTTTTGCCACTTGACCACGTCCTTCGCGGCAATGGGTCTGTTTAATACGACCTGGTAGGTCTTCGATATGTTGTTTCTTGGATGTATAAGATCGTTTGCAAAATCGCCGTCGTTTGTAAGGATAAGCAATCCGCTGCTGTCTTTATCGAGCCTGCCAACCGGAAAGGGACGATATTCCCATAATTTCTTTGGAAGTAGATCTAAAACTGTCCTATATCTGGCGTCGGTCACGGCACATACGCATCCGCGAGGTTTGTTCATCACTACGTATATGCGCTTTAGTGGAACGATCGGTCGTTCGTCCACTTCCACTACTGAGCGATCGTTTACCGTGATCCAAGGCCCCGGAGCAATTTTGCCGTCTACCTTAACCCTTCCGTCGGCGACAAGTTGCTCGACCTTTCGTCTGGAACCTAACCCGCACATGGCCAAGTATTTATTCAATCTAATAATATTATTATCACTTACAGTATGTCGATTTTGCAGATCACGGTCAAGAGATGTTTCCTTCATTCCTCAATTCCTCTTCAGTGGGCAGCTCGCTAAGGGAGTTGAGGCCAAAGGCCTCTAAAAACTCCTGCGTGGTCCGATAAAGCAAGGGCGATCCCGTTCCCTTCTTCCTGCCGGCCACCCTAATAAGTCCGGATGAAAGCAAAGTCTCCAACACTTTATCGCTCCTTACACCCCTCAGCTCCTCGATCTCGGCTCTGGTTATGGGCTGTTTGTAGGCTATTATAGCAAGAGTTTCCATCGCAGCCTTGCTTAGTCGCAACCTATATCCGTAAGAGCTGTTATAACTTTCAATTACTTCGCACAAATCGCTCGCCGTCGCCATTTGCCAACCACCGGCTACGTTTATGAGAGTAAAGCCGTGCTGTGAGTCATAATGTGCCTTTATCCGGTGTAACGCTTCTTCCACGGTTTCTTTGCTTACCGAAAGAATAGAAGAAAGCTCTGTGACCTTTACAGGTTCTGTCGAGATAAACAGTATGGCCTCAATTTTCCTCGCTATTTCTGCAATTTCACGACTTGAGTCCGACATAAATATCTCCAAATTGCTGTCTTTGTTTTAAATAAATGATACCAAGTCGAGCAAGTTCTAGCAACGCTATTATCGTACTAACGACGAAGCTTTTGCTAGCCTTGTCGCTGAGCAGCTCAAGCAGCGTCACTTCTTTGAGCTCTAGTAGGGAATTTTTAATGTCGTCCATGCGAGCCTCTATTGTCTCCTCGGGGTTATCCTCCGTCATAAGGTCGATGATATCTTGCTGCGATGATCTGTTTTTTGCAGCTATATCGCCTATGATGTTCCACCAAAGCGATGCTAAAAAATAAAGATCGCCCACTTCGTAAAAAGGTCGCAGCTCTCCCGACTCTCTTGTATAGTGCTTCGATCTTCTGTAATGCAAGACCTCCAGGAATATGGCTGCGACCTTATAGGGATAAAGGGCCTCAGAGACAGAAGCGTCCCTCTCGACTAAAATTGCATCCTGCTCCTCATCGGCTTCCGCCGTCTGCTGAGGAAAAAGGGCGCGCACCTTGGACAATATCAACGCTGCGGCTCTGGCAAGAAATTCGGCCACTTCGCCAAGAGACATCTTGTCGGAGCGCAAAAGATAGTCCGCATAAACTTCGACGACCTCGCTCACGCTTACGCGGGAGGCCTCTATCTCCCTGCTTTCCAACAAGTTTACCAGAGTGGTCAGGGTGTCGTAAAAATTATCGTGATCTATCTTGACGGTCACGCGACTCTCCTTTTTCGGCAGTCAAAAAGTTGGCAATATCCGAGAGGGCGACTGCCCTTTGTCTACAGCAGGATGAAACCTACTGCGCTTTTTACTTCGTCCATTGTCTTTGAGGCAACTTCAGAAGCCTTCTTTGCGCCCTCGCGTAAGATGTCCATCATCTCCAGGCCATGAGTTTCAAAGTAACGCCTTCTTTCCTGGATGGGTTCAAGCTTAACCTTGATCCAGTCCATCAAGACTTTTTTGCAATCTATGCAGCCGATTCCGGCCGTTCTGCAACCGTGAGCAAGCTCTGCCCTTTTGTCCTCGTCTAATGTAAATACCTTATGCAACTCCCATACGGGACATTTTTCGGGCTCGCCGGGATCTGTCCTTTTCATTCGTGCCGGATCGGTCATCATGGTGCGGACCTTGTCCCACATATCGTTTAAATCCTCGGATATGAATAGGGCGTTATTGTAGGATTTGCTCATCTTCCTTCCGTCGATGCCGGGAACCCTTGGAGTGGGAGTTAGCAGTATTTCCGGTTCCGGGAAGACCTCCCTAAAGACGCTGTTGAAACGACGGGCTAGCTCTTTGGCTATCTCAAGGTGAATTGACTGATCCTCTCCGACCGGGACCTTTGTTGCCTTGTACAGCAATATATCAGCAGCCATCAGGACGGGATAGCCTAAAAATCCGTAGGTTTGAAGGTCCTTGTCGGCCATATTTTCCAGTTGTTCCTTATATATTGGGTTTCTCTCCAGCCTGCCCAGAGGGGCTATCATGGATAATGCCAGATGAAGTTCGGCATGCCCGCAAACGTGTGACTGCTGAAAGATGACTGCCTTGTTAGGGTCTAGTCCGACCGCAAGCCAATCCAATAAGATTTCTTTACAGTAACCCTTAATTGCAGAGCTGTTCATATACTCCGACATCAAGGCATGCCAATCTACGATGCAGTAATAGCATTCGAACTCCTCTTGGAGCTTGAGCCAATTGCTTAAGGCACCGGCCAAATGTCCAAGGTGTAATCTGCCAGTAGGTCGCATACCGCTGAACACGCACTCTTTCATCATATCACCCCACCATAAATAGACTAAAAAGACATAACCTCAGCCGAGGCGTAAGGCTTAATATCGGTCAAATCATATACTTTAACCGGAAGGTAATGCTGCAAGTCCTGTATAAACTTAAATAAACCACTTCGCTCCATTTCGCCATGATCGACAATTGCTACTGTTAAATGTCGTTGCGCCTCGATTATTTGATGATATTTCATGTCGGCGGTTATGTATATATCGGCCCCCAGATTCCAAGCATCACTCCACAATTCGCCACCGGAGCCTCCGCACAGAGCTATGGTTTTAAAATCAGCCTTGCTTCCGTAAAATTTCACCCACGATACCCTCCACCTCTCGTTTAAGAGGTTGGCAAGCTCTTCGCGAGAGATCTCGTTTTTAAGGTATCCTACAGCTCCTAATCCAAAGGCTCCTTCCTGACTCTGAAGCAAAGGCTTAAAGTCAAGCAAGTTTATTAACTCAGCCAATGCAACATTTATTCCATTATAGGCCACATCAAGGTTCGTATGGGCTGCAATTAAATTTATATTGTGGCGTGCTGCTGTACAAAGAAGGGATGCTGTATAATCCGTAGTCTCCCAACGCTTCATCGGAGTGATGAGGGGCGGATGATGTGTAACTATGGTGTTGATTTTGTTGACGTTCGCCTTTTCGATGACCTCGATGGTAAGGTCCAAGGCAACAGCAACGCCTTCGACATGCGAGCTGGGATCTCCTAATATAAGCCCAGAATTATCCCACTCTTCCTGCAGTTTAAAAGGGGCCATTTTATCCACCATGTTTAGAATATCCCTTATCGTGCAGAGCATGGCAAACATCTCCTCAAACTGGCAGTAACTAACAGAAAAAGCCACCTGAAAGGTGGCTTTAGTTAACTAACTGGTGGGCCCACCTGGACTCGAACCAGGAACCTTCCGGTTATGAGCCGGTGGCTCTAACCTGTTGAGCTATGGGCCCAAACCCTTAAGCATTTATGATTATAACTACGAGTTCCCCTTAGGGCAAGTGGTAATATGAATTTTATCGAGAGAAGATGATTACTTTTCTACTGTGATACAGCTTACTGGACAGCTTTCCGCTGCTTCAACGGCGCAATCCGCTCCGCTGGGCTTAATTACTTTTGCTTTGCCCATCTCCTCGTCTAGATCGAACACCTCCGGACATACCTGTGAGCAAACCCCACATCCTATGCATAATTCCTGATCTAATTGCACCTTCATAAGATGTCACCCCCCTTCGCGTCATACTATATCAGCAATTTCGTAACAGTCAAATGAATTCTGTCATAAAACACGAACCCGAGGTCCGTGCTCATCCTTTTCCAGCACCAAAAGAGCTTTATATCCGGAAATGGCCTTTTGCTCTGGTAGGGCTGATACGATGAATACACCCTTTCCCACGACGGTAGCCTCGAACTCGCGAGCCATCATAGTCATTCCTGCGATGGTACTGCCTCCGCGCATGAAGTCATCGATGATGAGCACCTTGGCGCCTTTTTTTAGGTTTCGAGTTCCCATGTACATTGCCCTCACTTCGCCCGTCCCTGAGGGATAGTGCAGTGCAACGGCCGGACCATCGCTAGGCCTGTTTCTAAACCTACACACCGCTAAGGGAAGCCCTAGGGATTGCGCAACAAAGATCGCTATAGGGATGCCTTTGACCTCCGAAGTCATTACAACCTCGGCGCCGCAATCGATGAACATGGACCCCAGGGCCCATCCTAACCACTGAGTGTAGTGCGGATCGAATACAATGTCGCTATAGTATATCAACCCTCCCGGAAGGAACCTCTCCTCTTTTGAAAGTTCCTCCGCTACGCCTTCGAGGAAGCGCCTTTTGTCCGCTTCATCGAAAGTTGGCACAAGGTAGGCTCCCCCGCCTCTGCCCCTATCGATCACGATATTACATCGGCCCTCGTCCTTCATCGCGTTCGAGATGATCTCTATATCGTCGCTTATGACGGTCTTTGATACCTCGAAGCTTTTGGCTATATCGCTAAGAGAAAACAACCTGAAGGGGTTTTTAGCCAGCCTCCACATTATCCTCGCAATGCGTTCCGGTCTTGGAATTTTCACTTTAAATCACTCCAACACGAATATTTTGCTGATCTCATCCAGCTTAAGGCTTACTGCTTCCTGTGCTTTGATGGCTTCATGTCTATCGGTAAAGAGGCAAAAAGCTGAAGAACCGCTTCCACTGAGCCCCCAGGCCAAGCTGCTCTCGAAGGTATCGCACAAATTGAAGAATTTGTCGTAAAAATCGCTCTCCTTTTTCAATACAGGCATAAAGTCATTGGGAAGCAGGCCCACTTTTTCCTTCTTCTCAAGATTGCCATATATATTTAAGGCTTCGTAGATGGCAAATGAGACGGGAACTATGCTGATTTCTCCATTTTTTCTGCCCTCATCAAGCTTTCTGTAGGCCTCTGCCGTGGAGATGTTCTTATCAGGAATGACCAGCAGGACAAACAATCCGGTTAGGGAATCGAGGGGCTTTAGCCTTTCTCCTACTCCCGTGGCTAATGCCGTCTTTGCCTTTGACAGGAAAAAGGGGATATCAGCTCCAAGTGATGCCAGTTCATGAGGATCAAGCTCTGCGTCGTAAACCGTGGAAGCCCATTCAAGTACGGCTGCGGCATTACCGCTTCCTGCGCCTATTCCACTTCCTACGGGTAATATTTTCCATACGTCGCACTCGACGGGAGGCAGTTTTATGCCCTTACTTCTCAAGAAATCGATGGCTCTCGAGATGGTGTTGGTCCCCGATATGGAAATGTTATGACTAGCGACCGCGTCCTCATCGGCAAAATTAGTGGACCTTTTAATGCTAAGCCACTCGATAGGCCCGACTTTGTGGAATAACGTTGCGATCTCATGATAGCCGTCCTGTCGTGCGACGAACACCCTTAAGGCCAGGTTTATCTTTATATAGCTTGGGATGTATATCAATGATATCTTTCCTCCCATCATTCTTCTCAAATTAATTTTTGGCCGAATTTTAGCCTGTCTGAGAGTTTGTATCTTTGATCATTAAGGATGTCGATTAATCCATAATATCGTTGCACTTGTGAGGATTATTGTAAAGAGATAAAATATATTAAAATGTCTCGGACGTGATGGATATGCTGAGAGTAAAGAAGGTTTTGAACAACAACGCATTGATAGCCGAGCATCCAGTTTACAATGAAGTTGTGTTGTTAGGCAAGGGCATAGGATTTAAGAAAATTGCAGGAGATCAGATAACCAAAGCTGAAGTCGAAAAAGTCTTTGTCCTAAAAAATCCAGAGGAACAAAGGCAATATGTCGAGTTGGTTCACCAGGTTGGCGAGGAATTCGTTGCCCTTATGAATGAAGCGATCGCCTATGTGGAAAGCATGTTGAATGCCCCCCTAAATGAACATATACACGTTAGCCTTACGGATCATTTATATTTTGCGTTAAAGCGAATTAGGGATGGCGTGGAAATACGAAATCCTTTCAGGTTGGAAACGGAGCTTGCATACCCACTGGAATATAAAGTGGCTTTGAAACTTGCAGAATGGCTTCAAGAAAGACTTGGCCTGGCCATCCCCGAGGATGAGGTTGGCTTCATAGCTCTCCATATTCATTGTGCGCTATCCAATGCTCATATTTCAAACGTGACTAAAAGGACCCAGCTGATCACCCAACTGGTAAACATTGTTGAAAACGCCTTTAAGATGCCGGTCGATAGGAATGATATAAACTATTTCAGGTTTATCCGTCACCTCCACTTCACGATCGATAGGATAGAATCAGGCAAATACGCTGACGATGTCGGTTTTTTAAACGAAGCGTTGCAGAAGGAATGTCCATTGAGCTATACCTTAGCCTGGAAGTTAATGAAATGCATGCAAAATATATTAAAAAAACCGGTCCCGGAAGCTGAAGCTGTATACTTGACTTTGCATTTACAGAGATTGTATAATGCCATACAAGCTGTGGGGTGTAATTAAAATATTATAAAAACTAAATAGTTGGCAAGCGTGCTCCTTTTGCGTGTAACTGTGTCAGTGCAGGCATGAGCAAAAGAGTATGCAACATTTGGGTGTTGCTTCTCTTTTGCTCATGCCTTTTTTGTTGCATATAACTACGGAGATAGGAGGGTGTGTATAGTGTTTAAGAAGTCTTTCGGTCAACTGCAGAGGATAGGGCAATCGTTGATGCTTCCGGTGGCGATATTGCCTGCTGCCGGCTTGTTGCTCGCCGTAGGAACTAGCATGAAAAATCCGGATGTGGTATCTCTCTTGCCCATTTTCCAGCACGGTTTCTTCGTCAGCCTGGCCTCAATTATGGAATCGGCTGGCGGAATCATCTTCGATAACCTGCCTCTCATATTTGCGCTTGGAGTCGCCGTAGGGCTATCCGGTGGTGCTGGCGTTGCAGCGCTTGCAGCTTTAGTGGGCTATCTTGTAATGAACGTTACCATGAGCGTCATAGGTGGGTTGTCGATTGATATGATATTGTCACAAAACAACCCTGCATACGCCCTGGTACTTGGCATCCCCACCCTTCAAACGGGCGTTTTTGGGGGAATTATAATAGGAGCTTTAGCAGCGTGGTGTTATAACAAATATTACACCATAGAATTACCGCCCTTCCTCGGTTTTTTTGCCGGTAAACGCTTTGTGCCAATCATAACGGCCTTCAGCTCCTTCTTCGTTGGAATAGCAATGTTTTTCCTTTGGCCATATGTACAATCGGGCATGAACGCACTATCTCAGTACCTTACGGGGTCTGCTTATCCTGTAGCCGTGTTTTTCTTCGGATTCGTTAAACGCTTGCTGATCCCCTTTGGCCTACACCATATATGGCATGCACCTTTTTGGTTTGAGTTCGGGCAATATAAGACTTTATCCGGAAATATAGTTCACGGGGATATGAATATCTTCTTCGCCCAACTGAGGGATGGAGTGAGGCTCTCGGCCGGACACTTCATGGCCGGTGAGTTTCCCGTAATGATGTTCGGACTTCCCGCTGCCGCCTTTGCGATGTATCGCCTGGCAAGGCCGGAAAACAAAAAGGTTGTCGGGGGGCTTCTTGCATCTGCAGCTTTGACTTTGTTTTTGACCGGCATTACCGAACCAATAGAGTTTACTTTCTTGTTCTTGTCGCCGCTCTTGTATTTTCTTCATGCTTTTCTTGATGGAATATCTTTTGTGGTGCTTTACTTGCTGGACATTAACATTGGATATACTTTCTCGGGCGGTGCCATCGACTTTTTCCTCTTTGGCGTGGTTCCCGGACGAGAGCCATGGTGGTTGGTAATCGCTGTTGGGTTAGTCTTTGCGGTCATTTACTACAGCGTCTTCAGCTATGCGATCCAAAAGTTCAATCTGCCCACTCCCGGAAGGGAAAAAGCGGAAGCCTTATCAAATGGACCCGCAGCCGTCTCCATGGGTGCAAAGCCTGCCAGATCTCTTCCATATGAAGTGTTAAGTGCTTTGGGGGGACGGGACAATATAACTAAATTAGATGCCTGCATTACCCGTTTACGGGTTTCGGTACGAGATGCATCTAAGGTTGATAAAGATAGATTAAAAACCCTAGGCGCCTCTGGCGTCATGCAGGTAGAAAATAACCTACAAGTTGTCTTTGGCACCAAGTCGGAAGCCATTAAGGAGCAAATGCTTGAAATAATGCGGGGAACGCAGCCGGAGACCATTAAGATGCCGGAAGAACAGCTTGGCAAAGAAAGCCATTCCGGCGAGGGTGTCTTTATAGCCATGCCCATGACTGGAACTTTGATGCCCCTATCGGAGGTGCCGGACGATACGTTCGCTAGCAAGATCATGGGAGACGGCTTTGCCATACTGCCTAAGGACGGTACTGTAGTTGCGCCGGCAGATGGCAGAATTGTCGTGCTCTTTCCGACCAAGCATGCGATAGGCATGGTCACCGACGATGGACTTGAGATATTGATTCATGTCGGCATTGATACCGTTAAACTTCAAGGAAAGGGCTTTGAGGCCTTCGTCAGTCAGGGAGAACGGGTGAAAGAAGGTCAACTGTTGCTGCGAGCGGATCTTGATTATATATCGAAAAACGCTCCCTCCATAATGTCACCTGTAGTCTTTACCAATTTGCCGCCTGACGAGAAAGTCGAGATATTGAGGGAGGGAAAGGTTTCTATTGGGGAAAAGGGTTATGTACGCATAGTGAAAGGTCAAATAGTATCCGTTTAATTTCCTTAATACTTCAAAAATCGTGAGGCCCCTTTCTAATGAAGGGGCCTCACGATAGGTATTTTATATAAATTACGCTAAAATCTAAGCGCATCACGGCTGAGTAACATCACTCTTCATAAATTTGATTTAGAAGGCGATTCGCTCTTTAGATGAGAGTAATTCCATCTCTACGTCGTGGGTCAACAGATCGGTATAACGAAAGGATACTGTGCTATTTTGAGACTTTACGAAGAGCGTAAATATGTTCGGATAGGTTTCCATAATTATGCCTTCGTGTTCTTCGGTCTTTCGCCTTCCCTTTGGCTGTCGGTATCTAACGCGAGCTCCGATGTGGGAAGCTAATTTTTCGCGTATGCAAACCAACTTCTCGGTCACCGGACATCACTCCTAGTTCAATATTTGTATATATTTTACTATATATTTCTATAAAAAGCAAGCAAAACACAAACTCAAATGCTAATTAATTAAATATAGCAAGTTATCAAAAACGCGGCCTCTCGACAAATAGAGATCAAGGGGCCGCTTAACAGTAAGGCTCTGATATCAGTCGATTAGGCCTTTATCGTCTTTCGTATTTTCCCATCAGTTCTCCGTAGGCTACGATATGTCCCTTCATGGCCCTTTCAACTGCTGTTCTATAGGCGCCGCTTTTTAGTTTTAATGACTGAACGTCTAAAGCGTAAACCTTGAAATAATATCTATGTACCCCGTGACCTCTTGGCGGACAGGGTCCACCATATCCAAGTCGTCCGAAGTCATTTATGCCGGAAATTCCCGGTTCCTCTCCCTCGGCTACTCCTTCCTTTGTGGGGCTGATGTCGAAGAAAACAGCGTGCGTAAATGTCCCGCTCGGTGCATCCGGATCGTCTACGATCAATACTATGCTTTGTGTCTCTTCAGGTATTCCCTGCCAACTAAGAGGAGGCATGATATCTTTTCCGTCACAGGTATATTTCGACGGGATGAAATCGCCATCTTTGAAGGCCGACGAAGTGACCTTTATTTGCAATTGAACCACCTCCGAGCTTGCATATGCAGTAAACCCCAGCATTAAACTAAACAAGAATAATAATATTATACAACGAATTAAACGCGCCATTCCCCTCTTTTTTCTCATTTTTCTTCCGCCTCTGATTCATCTTTTATATTTTGGGCAGAAGCCTTCTTGTCTAAAGCACTTCCACCTAGATAGGCAGCCTTTACCCTCTCATCATTGGCAAGTTCATGGGCCGGGCCTTCGATGCTGATCTTGCCGGTCTCCAGGATGTAGGCGTAATCTGCTTCGGCCAATGCCTTTTTTGCGTTTTGTTCTACAAGCAATATGGATACGCCTCTTTCTTCGTGAATCTTCTTTATGGCATTGAAGATCTCCTTGACCAATATGGGGGCCAATCCCAAGGAGGGTTCGTCCAACAAAAGCAACGTGGGTTTCGATATCAAGCCTCTTCCTATGGCCAGCATCTGCTGCTCTCCCCCTGAAAGTGTGCCTGCAAGTTGGTTTTTCCTCTCGTAAAGCACAGGGAAAAGCTCAAAGATCCACTTTTTCTCCGCTTCAATCTCCCCTTGAGACAGCCTTTTTCTGCTGCCATAGGCTCCCAGGTTTAAATTTTCCTCTACGGTAAGGGTGGGAAATACTCTCCTACCCTCGGGTACGTGGGAAATTCCAAGGTAGGCAAGATCGTGCGGTGATATTAAGCTTAAGTCCTTCCCTTGATAATATATTTTTCCGCTTTTTAGCGGCACTATCTTGGAGATGGATTTTAGCATGGTCGATTTTCCGGCTCCGTTTGCACCTAAAACGGCTACCGTTTGGCCTTCATGTATCCTGAGGGATACTCCCTTTAACGCCTGCACGGCTCCGTAGGTCACGACAATGTCTTCGACGATCAATAGCTCCGACATCGCTATTCCTCCCTGCCCAAGTACGCTTCTATGACCCTTGGGTGGTTGTAGATGTCACTAGGCTTTCCTTCAGCAATCTTCATGCCCATGTCCATAGCTACTACCCAATGAGAAATGCCCATGACGAGGTTCATATCGTGCTCGATTAATAATATGGATATATCCAACTCATCCAATATATTTTCCAAAAATATCATGAGATCCTCTGTTTCCCTGTCGTTTAGGCCGGAAGATGGCTCGTCCAATATCAGCAGTCTCGGCATGGAAGACAACGCCCTTGCAAGTTCCAGCATCTTCTGCTTGCCGTAAGGTAAGTTTTTGGCGAGTTCATTTCCCACATTGCCAAGCCCAACCTTCATAAGCCAGTATCTGGCAGTATCGAATGCCCACTTTTCTTCCGTCTTTTGAGAATCGGTCCTTAAGATCGACGATACCACGTAAGATTTCATCTTGTAATGAAGTCCGGCCATTACGTTCTCTATGCACGTCAGGTTTGGGAAAAGCCTTATATTTTGAAAGGTCCTCGCTATTCCCAGGCTTGTAATCTGGTGTGGCTTTAATCCGGTGATATCTTTGCCTTCAAAGTATACCTTACCTGACACGGGCTTGTAAATTCCTGTTACCACATTGAAGACCGTGGTCTTACCGGCTCCGTTAGGGCCTATGATGCTCGTAATCTTGCCGTGACCTACCACTAAATCCAGGTCTTTTACGGCCACCAACCCTCCAAAGGCCATCGTCAACTTATCTGTGACAAGGATATGCCTTTCAAATATGCTCGTATCTTCATTTGTGGCCACGTTAGACGTTGGCATAGGGTCGATGATCTTTAATGCTTTGATATCTTCTTTGACGTCACTGGCTTCATCGGCCTGGAGCGCTATGACTTCCCTCTTTCTTGGCCAGATTCCTCCCGGACGAAATATCATGGTTATGACTAAAGCCCCTCCAAAAAACAGCATCCTGTAGTTTGCTACGACCCTAAATATCTCCGGGAAAATCGTTATGATGCCTGCCCCTAGTACCGAACCGGGGATAGAGCCCAATCCACCCAACATGACTATGCAGAAAAGCAAAGATGATTCAAGAAACGTAAACGTATCGGGAGAGACTATCATCAGTTTGCTTGCGTAGATATTTCCAGCGACCCCGGCCAACGCGGCGCCCAAGACGAAAGCCAATAACTTGAAGCGCCTAACGTCGACTCCGCTCATCTCTGCTGCTATCTCATCTTCGCGGAGATAATTCCAGGCCCTGCCAATGCGCGATCTCTGCAGCCTTATTAAACATATTATGAATATGGCCAATATTCCCCAGACATAGAAATAAAACCTGATTGAGGTGTCGATGGCGAACAACCCAAAGGACGGCCTCATGATGCCCGTTATGCCGTTCGGGCCACCCGTCAGTTTAAAGGGATTGTTTATCAAAGCTAATCTCACGATTTCCCCGATCCCTATGGTAACGACGCACAAATAGTCTCCTCTAAGATGTATGATGGGAGAAGTAACTATATAGGCAAAAAGACCGGCAGCTAGGGCGCTAACGGGCAACAACCAAATGACAGGGATACCAAAAGAGGTATTCAGGATGGCCGTTACGTAAGCTCCAATTGCATAAAAGGCTGCATGTCCAAGGTCAAAAAGCCCCGTCTCGCCCAACACTATGTTTAAGCTTAAGCCGAGCAACGCATATACTCCAAAGAAAAAAGCTACATCTATCCAGTAGAAATTAGAAAAAAAGGGATAAACACAAAAAAACACGATCACCAGCAACAGTGGCAAATTAAGCTTTTTTCTTCTCATAAGCTTACACCTTTTCGGCAATCTTTTCGCCGATGAGCCCAGTCGGCCTGAAGATCAGGATGATGATCAAAATTAAGAAGGTGAAGACGTCTTTCCATGCACTGGATATGTATGCTGCCCCTAACATCTCGATTAAACCTAAAAGCAGTCCACCAAGCATGGCAGCCGGAATGTTTCCTATCCCCCCAAGTATGGTGGCCGTAAAGGCCTTGAGGCCGTAATTCCACCCCATGACGAACGAAATCTGGCGATAGTACATTCCGTTCATCACTCCGGCCATGCCCCCCAATGCCGGTCCAAGGAAGAATATGAACAACGTGATCTTACCAACGTCTATGCCCAGGATCGTTGCCATCTCTCTGTCCAATGCCGTAGCCCTTATTGCAGCACCAAACGTCGTCTTTTGGACGATGAAATACAGGATCAACATTAGCACAAAAGATAAAATCAATATGAAAAGCTGCATCACAGTGATATGAAAAAAACCCAAGGATATGGTGTGCACGGGAACCACTGAGGCGGGATATGCCTGATAGCGTGGTCCCCATATTGCCATAATTAAATTTTCTATGAATATCGATGCACCTAAAGCAGATACCACTAGCGGAAGCCTACCTGATTTCTGTACCGGACGATATGCTATCCTTTCCATCAAAACTCCGACACATCCTACGGCGAAGAACGAGAAAAGGAGGGCCGCAGCCATTCCTCCCCATAGCCCAAACCTTTGGCTTATGGCCCCCGCACTCCATACTAAAAGGGTATAGCCCATGTAACTTCCCAAGGCGAATAAGTCGCCGTGCGCAAAGTTGATCAACTTCATGACGCCGTAGACCATAGAATAACCTAAAGCTATGAGCGCATAAAAAGAACCAATAGTCAGACCGTTTAGGAGCTGTTCTAACAGTATCGCCAAGGCAAACCCCTCTTTCTACCCTGTTTTATGGCTTGTAGACGACCATTTCTCCCTTATCGGTCACCACGTACATCTTATAAAGTATCCCCTTCCTGTCGCCGCGATCCGTGAAGGCGATGCTTCCCGTTATTCCCTGACAGCCTTCCATGTTTGTGTGAAGCACCTTTAACATGGCATCGGTATCGGTGGAACCGGCCTTATCGATGGCCCACGTCAGAGCAAAGAGTGCATCTGCGGCATAGACGGGCCATGGGCTGGTAGGAACGGTGTTGTGCTTTTGTCTGTACACTTCGAGGAATCGCTTTGCTTTAGGGGTATCGAGGTCTGTCGGCATCGGTTCTTGCGTCATCAGACATCCTTTAGCGTACTCAATGCCCGCTATTTTCACGAAGTCTTCGTTGATGGCTGCATTGCCACCTACGAAGGGGCATTTAATGCCCAGCTCGCGGCCCTGACGCACAAGCAACCCTGCCTCGGGGAAATATCCGGTAAAATACCATATGTCAGGATTGGTCTCACGCAGCTTTGTTAGGATTGGAGTGAAGTCCTTCTCACCAGGGGTAATGGCATCGTAAAAGACAAGCTCTGCCACGCCTGCATCTATGTACTGTTTCAGTGCTCTTTTTGCCTCTTCGGCTACCCCCAAGGCAAACGTTGTATTGTCATGCATTATTGCTATACGACGGGCCTTCATCGTTCCTACGGCGTATTCGCTGAAAAACTCCCCCTGGACGTCGTCGCGCCCACAGGTCCTGAAGAAGTACTTTCGTTCTTTGGCCATGGTTAATTTGACTGCAGTGCTTCCGTAGCCAATGTCAATCATTTTATTAGCTTCGTATATATCTGCGGCAGGCTCGTTGACCGATGAACCGTACGTGCCGATGACGGCCGCTACTCGCTGCGAGACCAACCTTTGTGCTGCCAGTGCACTATCTCTCGGGTTGGAGGCATCGTCAGCGATCACGATTTCAATCTTACGACCGCCCAAGATGCCCCCCTGCTCCTCGATCATCTGAAGTGCGACTTCGACGGAATTTTTGGCCATTTCGCCCTCATAAGCCCATTGACCGGTTATTGGCGCCTGTAAGCCAATTTTGATGGGCTTTTCCTGAGCCACAGCCGTATAACTTGCAGTTAAGGCAAAGAGCAAGACAAAGCATAAACAAAACCATGTAACCGCTTTGACTTTCCGCATTTCCCTCTCTCCTCCTTGATTGATTTTTTATTATAGTACAATGAACTGCAATTTAAACACAAGCACGACATGATAATTATACTGCATATTTTATGACGAAACAAATGTATTGCTAAGAAGAGAGAGAATGCTAAACTCAATATCCTTATGCCAAATTGAATTCTTTGGCTACAGCCCTTACTGCCCTTTCTGCATCATATTTGGGAACCAAGGTCGAAATCTTTATCTCTGATGTGCTAGTGCCTAGCAAGCTAATGCCTTCTTTATCCAAGGCGGCAAAAAATCTTGCGGCCACTCCAGGCGAGGACTCCATACCGACGCCCACGGCCGTTACCTTTGCTACTTCGTCATCTTCTATGAGCCTATGTTCGCCGTATTGGGATAAGACCTCTTCAACTACCTCCCTGACCCTTTCGCTTGCCCCCTCAACGACAGTAAACGTCAGATAGGTGTATCCGTTGTCCTTCACTATGGATATCATGTCCAAGTTGATATTATTTGAAGCTAATGCTTCAAAAAGATGAACTTGAGCCCTTTGTCCACCCGGCATCGGACTGATCGTGAACTTGCGTTGGTTTTTGTCCATCGTCACTCCCATTACTACAGGTTGTTCCAGCCATTCCGGCAAAGCATTCACCACGTAAGTTCCCCTCTCTTCTGAAAATGTTGAAGCACAGTATAGTGCCACGTTAAATTTCTTGGCTATCTCTACGGCCCTGGAATGAACGACCTTTGCCCCCATGGATGCGAGCTCCATGAGCTCGTCGTACGTTATATATTCGTGCTTTTTAGCAGAAGGAATAATCTTGGGATCGCAGGCAAAGACTCCGGCTACGTCGCTGTAAATCTCGCATTTAGTGTTCAGCTTCGCTGCTATTGCAACGGCAGACGTGTCTGAACCGCCCCGTCCCAGCGTCGTGATGTCCTTCAAATTGGTTATTCCCTGAAAACCGGTGACGACGATAACGTCGTTGGTCTGAAATTCATCGAGCAACCTTTCGGCGTTTATGTCGATTATGCGAGCGTTGTTGAAATCGGAGGTGGTGATCATCTCGAGCTGAAAGGCGTTGAAGGACACGGCAGGCACGCCGATGTCATTGAGCGCTATGGAAAGTAAAGCCGCTGTAACCTGTTCGCCGGTAGAAAGCAACATGTCCAGCTCACGCGGCTTAGGTGAGTCGCTAACTCTTTTTGCCAACGCAATCAGTTCGTCAGTGGTCTTTCCCATGGCCGAGACCACCACGCATACCTTTTCTCCCGACTCGACTGTCTTTTTTATCTTCTCTGCGATCTTTTTGATCTTTTCAGGCGTCGCAACCGATGAACCTCCGTATTTTTGTACGATCAAGGACATATCCCTCCATTAATTTGTCGTTGCTATAGGTTTCTCAATTCTTCGACGATTTTGCTCTTTTGGGCGACGTTTTCGTCCACTATTTTCACAACCCTCGCCGGGGCACCAATAACCACGGCATTTTCCGGTACATCTTTTGTCACAACGGAACCTGCACCCACTATGGCACCGTTTCCGATTCTTACTCCCTCCAAGACTACGGCGTTGGCGCCAATTAAAACTTTATCTCCAATGATTACGGGGGTAGCGCTGGGTGGCTCTATTACGCCGGCTATGACGGCACCCGCTCCTATGTGGCAGTTGGATCCGATGATTGCCCTTCCGCCGATCACTGCATTCATGTCTATCATCGTGCCCGCTCCGATGACCGCTCCTATGTTTATCACTGCGCCCATCATGATCACTGCACCTTTGCCTATATCGACCATGTCCCTTATTATCGCCCCAGGTTCTATACGGGCATCGTATTTCGTGAGATCAGCCAGCGGGACGGCAGAATTTCGTGCCCTTACCTCGATGTGATAACCCTTAATGCGCCCTTTATTGCTTTCAATTACCTCTTCGATCTCCTTATAATCCCCTAACAGGACACCGAAATCGGCACCGCCCACGAATTTCACGTTTTTTATTTCAAGGTCCTTCAGATCGCCGGATACGAAAGCAATCGATGGCGTCGTCTTTTGAGATTGGCTTATCAGCTTTATGATTTCTTCAGGCTGCATTGAAGCACCTCCTCGAAGCTGTAAAGCCCGGGTTTTGCGGTGGCTGCAAACTCCGCTGCCCTTAAGGCGCCGTAGGCAAAGACGCTTCGCGATATCGCCCTATGATTAAAGGAGAGCACCTCGCCCTCGTTTGAAAAGATTACGTTATGATCTCCCGGTACACCGCCGATCCTAAGAGAATGCATGGGACAAGGCCTTCCTGTGGCATTTTGAAGCATGATTGCCGTTCCCGAGGGGGCGTCCTTTTTCTTGTTGTGATGTATCTCGACGATCTCCAGATCCCAATCCTCGAAGAATTTCGAGTAATTGGCAAGGATTATTTTTAAGGCGTTGATGCCGATGGAGAAGTTATAGCTTTGCACCACAGCTACTTGCCTTGCAAGTTCCCTTAACATTTCAAAGTCACCGTCTTTTAGGCCAGTGGTTCCTATCACCAAAGCTGCCCCATGTTCTCTGCAAAGCCGGACCGTCTCCGGAAGGCAGCTTGGATTTGAGAAATCCATTATGACGTCGGGTTTGCCACCATCGCTCCAGCTTCCTTCGTAGTTTACGGTCAGACACAATGTGTGATCGACAAAGGCCTTCTGAATTTCCTGTCCCATCCTGCCGGTCGACCCAACTAGGCCATAACGCATTGCAGTATCCTCCCTTCTGTCATAGCCCTGTCAACTTCCGCCATCGCCTTCTGCGATGCGGGAACCAAAGGAAGGCGCAGCTCGTTTTTGCACAAGCCCAACTTGCTGGCGGCGTATTTCACGGGAATTGGATTCGTCTCGCAGAAAAGACCCTTCATTAAGGGGAAAAGCTGCAGGTGAAGACGCCGCGCTTCCTCCACGTTTCCTTGCAGTGCGTAGCGTATCATGTCAGAAGTTTCCTTTGGCGCTACGTTGGAAAGGACTGAGATTACACCGTCTCCCCCAGCGTTTACCAGGTGAAAGGCCTGATCGTCGTTACCGGAAAGCACAGCGAAGTCCCCTCTTGCCTTTTTCACCATTCTTATCAGCGAATCGACTTGTGCCTGACTGCCTGATGCCTCCTTTATCCCCACTATGTTTGAAATCTCGGTAAGCCTTAAAACTGTCTCGGGCAGTATGTTGACGCCCGTCCTGCCAGGAACGTTATAAATGATTATTTGACCGCTTCCAAGACGCGAGGCAATTGTTCGATAATGTTGATAGAGCCCTTCCTGAGGCGGTTTGTTATAGTAAGGCGTTACGATCAATACTGCATCAGCTCCTAAGGAAAGCGCTGCAAGTGATGTCTCTGCCGTTGTTTGTGTACAATTTGAACCCGTGCCGATCACAACAGGGATCTTACCGCCAACTTTATTGATGCAAAAACGTATGATTTCCTTTTTCTCCGAGCTTGAGATCGTAGCTGCCTCTCCAGTGGTTCCAAGCACCACCAGAAAATCTACGCCGTTTCTGACCTGAAAATCAAGTAACTTTTCGAGGCTCTCAAAATCTACCCTTCCTTCATTAAAAGGCGTTATTAATGCGGTGCCAGTTCCCCTAAACATGTTTATCCCTCCTATATTTGGATATAAAAAAGCTCGTCCCAAAAAACTGGGACGAGCCATAATACCCGCGGTACCACCCATCTTGAACATCTCTGCTATAGGGGCAAAGATGTTCCTCTCTTTAGCCCTTTAACGGAGGCAACCCGGGCATGTACTCCGGCCCATTGCGACCTTTCCATACCAGCTCCCGCAAGCTTTGGGCCTTACGGTGCATCAAGAGCGCCTCTCAGCTCGTTAAACGCTCATCTCTGTTGATGCCTGAACCCTCCAGCCTCTTGCGTCATCGCCGTTACCGTATTAAAAAATGAGTTGCATGAATCTTACAAGGATATTTTTAATTTGTCAATGGGTCTTATTTGCTTTTTGCACGTTCCAATCTTGCCCTTGCCCGCTTGCCGTCAGGATCTCCAAACCACGGCACTATGCAAAGGAACCTAAAGGGTTTGTCCGAGGCGTTTCCGTAGGAATGAGGAACGTCGGGCGGCACGAAGGCCCAGGACTTTTCGGGCAGATCCCACGTGACTCCTTCTATGATGACCTGACCGTGTCCTTCCAGGGTGATCAGGTAGTGCGGCCATTCGTGTTGGTGTTCGGAGATCATCCTGTTTGGCGGAAGGGTAAAGAAACGGACGACGTAGTCATCGAAGAAGCGTCCGGGGCCGAAGACTATTCGCTTTACCACGCCTTCCCCGAGCGAAAAGGCCTTAAGCTCTGGGAGGTCTTCCAGCTTTCCCGCCAAAGGTTCCCTTAAATCTTCGTCCGTCATTTTTTAGCCTCCTCCAAAGCCTTTAGTATCCTATCCGGAGTTGCAGGAATCGTCTTTAGCCTGATGCCGCAGGCGTTGTGTATCGCATTTATTATAGCAGCATGAGGTGCCGAAAGCGGAACCTCACCCGTGCCGGAAGCGCCAAAGGGACCGAACTCCCTGGGGGATTCCATGTGTATCAGGCGGATATTGTCGGGTATATCCTTGATGTAAGGAAACCCGCAAGCTAAGAGGTTGTTGTGTTTTTTTACGTCCTCAAAGTTTTCCTTCAATGCAAACCCTATGCCCTGGGCGATGCCTCCGTATAGCTGCCCTTCCACGATGGCGTAGTTGTTGATCTTTCCCACGTCACATGCCAGCGTCATGCGGTCGACCTTTGCCTCTCCTGTCGTTACGTCCACCGACACCTCTGCTAAAAAGACGCCGAACATGTGATTGGCAAAGGGATAGCCCTGACCCGTTTCATCGTCCATGCCCGTGCAGTGTTGGATCTCACCATTTACGTTTCGCAAGGTAGCTTTATAGTAGCCCTCGTAGTAGGTGGGTATGCCTTCGGCGATCATCTCGTCGTAGGTCCTGTACGTGCCGTCGGGCTTTCGCATGGCGTCAAGAAGTTTTCGGCAGCTGTCTACGATGGCCATCCCGACCATGACCTGAGAACGGCTGGCTGCTGCCGCTCCGCTATTTGGCGCTTTGGCAGTGTCGTTGCAGACGAGCTTTATCTGGTCAGGTCTCAAGCCCAACGGCCTTAGCGCCTCGTGTGCCGTGCCGACACAGCCCATGTCTGCTCCCTGTCCGTGGTCTTCCCATGTGTTGTAAAGTATCACTCCGTCTTTAGTCAGCTCGATGTGGCTGTTTGCCTCGTCGGGGCCGTCGTCGTTTGAGTTGTAAATCCCTATGGCAACGCCCACGCCATGCTTTATCTTATCGGTTGACAAGGCGGCAGCTTGTTTTTTAGCCTCTTCGTAAAGTGGCCGTATATGGGTGACCATGGCCTGAAGTGGATAAACTTCCGGCCTTTGGCCGCTGGGTAAGGTATCGCCAGGCTGGATTAAGTTTTTCTCGCGGAAATCCAAGGGGTCCATGCCGACCTTTTCAGCCAACATGTCTATGGCAAGCTCTCCTCCAAAGTAGGTTTGCGGTCCGCCATAACATCTAAAGGCCGTGCACCATTTGTGGTTGGTAAATACGGTGTAACCGCATCCACGAATATTGTTTACCCTGTAAGGCGCAAGCATGAACTGTCCGCCCTTGTTGGTTAAGTCTTGGCTGGATTCCGAGTAAGGTCCATGGTCTACGTACCAATAATGCTCTAAGCCTACCAGCTTGCCATTTTCGTCAGCTCCAACTCGAATCTTCATCAAAAAGGGCGACCTCTTGGGCGTGCGAATGATGTGTTCTTTCATGTCGAGCCTCATGTAAACGGGCCTTCCCGTGGCAATTACACAGGCGCCAATCAAGTGTTCGTTCGTGGGGCCGACCTTGTAGCCGAATGTGGCACCCATGTTATTTTGTATGACGCGTATCTTTGAAGGCGGTAATCCTAAACCGCGGGCTATCATGAGTTGATGGCGGTACACGCAGATACTTTTGGTCTGAAGCGTCAAACGGCCTTCTTCGTCGAAATAGCCAAATCCGCAATCGGTCTCTATCGTCAAATGAGGTTGCCTCGAACTGTAAAATTCGTCTTCAACTACGTAGGGAGCCTTGTCTAAGTCTTCCTTTGGATCGTTGCCCTTCTTTATGGGCCGTTTGTTAAACACATTAGGTATTCCGTCTATATCGGGTATGTCCTCATGCACCTTTACTGCCCCGGGTGTCATGGCATCTTTGACGTTCAAAAGCGCTGGGAGTTCTTCGATTTCTACCTTCACGGCATCGGCTGCAGCCCTTGCGTGCTCTTCCGTGTCGGCACAGACTATCGCTACTGCCTCTCCCCACTGGCGAATCTTGTCTCCTTCCTCTACGAGGATTCGACGTTCCCAGCCGTTGGTCGTGGCGGTCTTAGATCCCACCTGACCCCTTATTCTATTCGTGCCCTTGTTTGCGTAGATGTCTTTTGCCGTCACGACCTTATATACACCGGGCATCTTTTCGGCCTCGCTGAAATCTATCTTTTTGACTACGGCATGGTGAGTCTCGGGGCATACGCAGGCGGCGAAAAGCGTCTCTTCAGGTAACTTTAGCGCTACGTCGTCGCCGAAGTCCCATGTGCCGGTTGCCTTATATACAGCGCTTGGCCTCGGGTAATGGCTTCCCCATATTTTCCCGTCTCGAGTCAGTTCCGAGAAATCCGTCATCTCCTCTTCGCCGCGCAAGACTTTAGCGGCAAGCATGACGGCATCTACGATCTGGACGTAACCGGTGCATCTGCAGGCGTTTCGGTTCTTCTGGAACCAATCTCGTACCTCTTCACGAGTCGGATTCGGGTTTTCGTCGAGCAAGGCCTTAGAGCTCATGATAAATCCCGGCGTGCAAAAGCCGCACTGTATGGCGCCCGTCTTTACGTAAGCCCACTGAAGCGCGTGAAGCTTCTCAGGTCTTCCTAAGCCCTCTATGGTGAGAATTTCAGCGTCTTGCGGCACCTTGTCCCATCTTACGATGCAGGAACGCACGAGCTTGCCGTTCATTATGACCTCGCATGCTCCGCATTGTCCCGATCCGCATCCAAGCTTTGTTCCCGTTAGCCCGAGTTGTTTTCTAATTACGTTGACCAGCATGGCGTCGGGGGAGGCGACTACGTGGTGAGGACATCCGTTGACCTTGATGCTTTTCCTTAAATACTGTTTCATGGTTTCCCTCCTCGTTTTTTTCGAACGCCCTAAAGCTCATATATGGCAAACTTCGACCCAAGTGACCTCCTTTCTTTAAGTTATTAATTCGCCATACCAGCCTTAAAGCGTCCATCTAGCGCTAAAGGAGGTTTAAAAAAGCTGCCTCGCTTAAAGGAGGCAGCTTTTTGCTAAAGATAACCTACGGCAGGCGTAAGCTTTCTTTAACATTTCCTCCTTTCCAAACATGGGAGGCATCCTCGTTTCCAAAGATACCCATTGGCCAGAAACCATGGAGCCCATGAAGGGTCTTTAGGTTAAATGGCTCGGAGCAAAATGTATATTTTATACATGATATCGTAACATTAATAAACGTATTGTTCAATATGGTTTACATGTCAGAAAAATATCGAGTTTGTTAAATAACCTTCTTTATGACATCGCAAGAAAAGTCCTGCTTGAGGAATGTTGCTAAACATGCAATAATGTTGCATTTTGTAGATCAAGAAGTAGACGATAATTTTAATTATCTTATTATTTGCAAGTAAGTATATCACAAAACTGCTGTGAGTGATCAAGTTTACATTACGCCTCGCTATACGTAAAGGACTTAATATTCAGCTCGAAGGATGTTATCATTGGTTTAACTTTAAGTATCCTTAAAAATAATAAAATTGGAGCTAGAAGTGACATGGCACAAATAGAGTTAAACGAAGGTTTTCGTAAGGCTTTAGATCTCATGGAAAACAGCGATAAAAACGTATTCATAACAGGGCGGGCCGGCACGGGAAAATCCACCTTGTTGACGTATTTTCAGCAAAACACCAACAAAAAGGCCATAGTTTTAGCCCCGACCGGGGTCGCTGCCTTAAACGTCAAGGGGCAAACGATCCATTCGTTCTTTGGTTTTAAGCCCAACGTCACATTGGACCAGATAAAAAAGATAAATACCCCAAAGGGCTCGACCAGCATTTACAAGAAGATCGATACCATCATCATAGATGAGGTATCGATGGTAAGGGCAGATTTGCTCGATTGCGTAGACAAGTTCTTGAGGCTGAACGGGCCCAAGAAAAAGCTACCCTTTGGTGGCATTCAGATAATCTTCATCGGGGATCTCTACCAGCTTCCGCCGGTGGTCACCAAGAACGAAAAGGAAGTCTTTAAGACCATTTATGAAAGCCCCTATTTTTACAGTGCAAAGGTCTTCGATTCCATGGATTTCGAGTTCATCGAGCTTGATAAAATATATCGCCAACACGACCAAAGATTTATAGACCTCCTCGGTGCAATACGCAACAAGACTGTTACCGACGATGACTTAAAGCTTTTAAATAGCCGAGTTATGCCAGACTTTGAGCCTGACCGCGACGAATTTTTCGTGTACTTGACGACGACGAACAAGCGAGCTGAGGAAATTAACGAGCAGCAACTGTCAAGGTTGAAAGGAAAGACATATATCTTCAAGGGCGCGATCAAGGGCGAATTTGGCAATGATTACCTGCCCACGGCTCCGGAGTTGAAGGTCAAGGTCGGAGCTCAAATAATGCTTTTGAACAACGATTCGCTCGGCAGATGGGTGAACGGAAGCATTGGCAAGGTTATAGACATTTACAAGGATACTTTGGAAGATGAAGATAAAGAAAGCTACATCATAGCAGCTGAACTTTCCGACGGCAGTGAGGTTGAAATAACGCCACATACGTGGGAGATATTTCACCTCTATGTGGAAGGAGATAAGCTTAAATCCCAGACGATCGGCAAATTCACGCAATACCCTATTATGCTTGCCTGGGCCGTGACGATCCACAAAAGCCAGGGCAAGACCTTTGATAAAGTGATCATAGACATAGGACGGGGAGCTTTTGCTCACGGCCAGGTCTACGTGGCGTTAAGCCGATGCACGTCCCTTGATGGGATCATCCTTAAAAAACCGATCAAAAGGGAACATATTTGGATGGATTGGGATGTCGTGCACTTTTTGACCAGGTGCCAATATAAAAAGGCAGAAGAAGCCATGTCGTTAGAAGAGAAGATCGATGTCATAAAGAAGGCCATCTTCGAGGGCATGTCTTTGGAAATCCTCTACTTAAAACCAAGCAACGAAAAAAACGTCAGGATCGTGCGGCCAATCGAGGTTGGCGAGATGGAATATAAAGGCAAAAGATACATGGGAATGCGGGCATTTTGCAGCTTTCGTCAGGAAGAAAGAGTTTTTAGGGTAGATAGAATACTGAACCTAAAAGTGCTTAAGGAGCAGGTCGTTCAAATGTAATGTTAGTGTATCGAGTCGAACAATGAAATATCATTGGCGCTCCACATTCAGGTCTGAAGGGTTGACGGTAAATTCGGTCAATTTCATATCCATGTAAATTGGAGCATTATAGGCTACAGCCAGGGCAATGGCGTCACTAGGCCGAGAATCGACCTCGTAATTATATTTGTCGTGCCTGACGTAAATGTTTGCGTAGTACACATTATCCTTGATATTGGTTATTATCACCTGCTCCACCTCGGCTCCAAGCAAATCCAGGAGATTTTTAAGTAAGTTGTGTGTAAGGGGACGGTTTGGGGCAACGCCCTGCATGTTCATCAGAATGGCCATCGCCTCGATAGGGCCAATAACTATGGGCAGGACCTTTGTCTCTTCCCTATCGCTCAACAGGACTATGTGGTTGTTGTCCTCGTCTACTGCAATGCCCTTTACGAACACTTCGATCATATTATTCACAGCTCTCACCTCATCTTTCACTATGCATTATGAGGCAAAAGCAGTCTAAAGTAAACATGCATATAAAGTAAACTGTCGCTTATTTATCTTGAAATCTCAAGCAAGGTCGTAGGACATGATCGAGCAGACCGCAGCTTCCAAGATATCGATCGATTTGAGGTAATCCTTCACAGAGACGTGTTCCTCCATGCCGTGATCTAGCGAACTGTCCCCAGGCCCGTACGCGGCAAGGGGACAGTTCCATGCGGCCGCATGATTGAAGTCGGCTGTACCGCTTTTGACGAACAACTGAGGTGTCCCGTAATGGTTTCTCACGGCCTTGCGAAGAGCCCTTACGACGAGGTTGTCCTTGTCCACCAAGTGGGGTTTTATGGCAAAGATAATCTCAAACTCAACGCCATGTTTTCTTGTGCACTTTTCTATCAGTGAGGTATATTGCTCTGGCGTGCTTCCTACCGGTATGCGTATCTCCATCTCAATTTCGGCGGTCCTTCGTCCCATTTCGCGGCCCGACATGGAGATAATGGCCCCCGAGGGGCGGAATATCACGGCTTGCTGTAGGGCCTCGCTCTCTTGGCGTATAAAATTTAAGATATCTGCCGCCGCAAGGGTAACGTGAGTTAGGGGGCCTTCGTCAGCGCTTCTGTGAGCTCCGTTGTCTTGGGCTTTGATTGTCGCCTTAAGGCAACCGCGGTAGCCGATAGTGATTCCATAAGTATTTGACGGCTCGCCAACAATGCAGGCTTTAGGTGAATGCAGAGGGATCCTATAAAGAGTCCCCTTTGAGCTTGACTCCTCCCCTACCGCGGCTATCAAAGTCAGTTTAAATCCCGGGTCAAGCTTTGCCCTACCTCCAGCAACGGCCATGGCGCACAATGGGCCTTTGGCATCAACCGCTCCGCGTCCCCATACGAAGTCGTCATCCATCTTAACCTCAGGACCCCCTTCGACCGTATCTATGTGCCCTAGAAGAACGATTTCATTTTTGCCGTCTCCTCTGCTTGCCACCACGTTTCCTGCCTCGTCAATATATGTATCGTCCCATCCCAATGAAGGCAGCTGACTTGCCAGATAGGAACACGCCTTGCCTTCATGGCCGCTGATGCTTGGTATGGATATCAGATGGAAAAGCAGGGATGCTTCTTTACTTGCCATAGCCATGTTCATTCCTCTTTAAGACTTCGTCAAACATATCAGCTGCCCTCTCAAAGTGCTCCTTTTCTGCGACGAAAGGCGACAGGAACCTAACTACAAAAGGCCCTGCCGGAAGGGCAAGAAGCCCCATATCTTGAAGTTGCTTTACAATAGGTGCGGATTTTACCGTTAGCTCCACGCCATTCATGAATCCCATGCCCCGTACCTCTCGAACCAAGGGCGAATTGGTCTTTTTGAGCAGCGCTCTAAAGAATTCTCCAAACTTCACGGCCTTGGCCATGTAGTCCTCATTTTGAAGCAGCGTCAAAGCTGCCAGGGCAACTGACATTACAAGAGGACTGCCGCCGTAGGTGGAGCTGTGTCCGGAGGGAGGAAATCCTCCAAGCTCCTCTTTCCACAGCATCATGCCCACAGGGAGGCCCCCTGCCACTCCCTTTGCAAAACATATGATGTCAGGATCCAATCCCCGCTTTGAGCTTACCGAGTAATCACCGCATCTGCCCCATCCGCATTGAACCTCGTCGCTAACTATCAAAGCTCCATGGCGCTTGCAAGCCTCGACGATGCCTTTGCCCAGGGATTCGTCAAGCGGATAGACTCCTCCCTCTCCTCTGACCGGTTCGACGAACACCGCTACGGTATCATCATCTATCATGGACTGAAGTTCGTTTGGTTCAGCATGAATAACGGGCAAAAGCACATGAGTCCATGGGTTTCTGTACTGTGGATTAAAGGTTATCGACAAAGCTCCTAAGGTTCGTCCATGGAAACTGCGCCGAAGTGCAAATATCTTCTTTCTTTTTGAATTTAAAAACGTCACTAATTTAAGCGCTGCCTCTATGGCCTCTGAACCGCTGTTACAAAAGAAGCAATCCATCCCGGGGAAAATATCTCTGAGGGCCTCGATGAACCTGCTTCTGGCCTCTGAACCCATACCTATACCGATGGTCCACGGCTTTTCGGAAGCCTCCTTAAGTGCTTTTACTAAATACGGATGGCAGTGTCCAAACAAGGCTGCTCCGCTGCCGCAGTAAAAATCAATATAGGCATTGCCGTTGACGTCTTCTACGATTGCCCCATGGCCGCCAGATAAAGTTATACCGCGGCTTCCATAAAGTCCCTGCATAGGACGGTCCCCTTTCCATCAAGCGCTGTGCTAAGCGGCCTTTCCTGCCTGCTGTCTCCGATGATTACGGAGCCTACTCCGCCTTCGAGCGCCTCTTTAACGGCCAGTAACTTCCGTTTCATGTTGCCCAAGGCGTAGTTTTCTAAGACGGGCATGTCTTTCAAAGATGCCCTTCTTATCGCAGTGCTGGCGTCGTTAGGCACTTTCAGCAGTCCCGGTACGTTACTTAAAATTACCAATACGTCCGCTTTTAGTGATGCGGCTGCTGCCGCGGCCATCCTATCTCCGTCTACGTTTAAAAACTCGCCGTCGTCAGCTACGGCCAATGGAGGAAGTATGGGAATGGCTCCAGCTTCCCATAGGGAATAAATTTCTTCGTTAACAAACGAGGTGATATATCCGCTGTAGTTTCCTCTCATCAGACGCACTTTGCCTCCCTCCAGGACACGCAGAAAGTCTTTTCTTGTAGCGATGGCCGAAATGCTGTCGGGCGGATACAGCGGAACGGCGTTGATTCCAAATTTTCCAAATAAATTTACGAGACTAACCGAAAACAAACAGCAGGCTGCACGAAACAGCGTAAGGTCCGACTTGCTCACGAAGCGGCTTTTAAATCCGCTCGGGCTTGTTACATATTTTGGCTCGATGTTTAATTCCTTAGAGAGGTCTTCCATAAACGAGCTTGCCCCGTGGACCAATACCCATCTTTCGCCCCTGCGCAACCTTTCGGCCATCTCGCCTATGAGGTTGTCGTATTTGTTTCCCTTAGCACCTCCTATTTTCACAACGCCCCTGGAAATAGTCTGTCCTTGAGATTCCATGGCTATGTGCTCCCTTCGAAAAATATTTACACTGGATATACAGGCATCATGGTAAGCCCTTCCGTCTCGTCTAGGCCAAGCATCAAATTGGCTGCCTGAACCGCGGTCCCTGCTGCACCCTTCATCAAGTTGTCGATGGCCGTAACGACTAACATCCTTCGCCCATCCTCATGTAAGGCAAAGCCGGTCATGGCATTGTTGCTTCCCGTGACCAGCTTGGGGTCAGGGAACCTTAGATGAGCTGGTTTGGCCGGACAAAGCTGAAGAAATGGGTTACCTGCGTAAGCCTTGCGATAAATTTGCCAAATGTCCCTTTCGCTCATCTTTTGGGATAGGCGAATGTGGCTCAGCATCTGCACTCCCCTTACTATCTCCACGGCGCTCATGGTCAGGGTTACCGCGCTTTCTTTTAGCGAAAGTTCCTGCAAGATCTCAGCCAGATGGCGATGCCTAAAGGGCTCGAACACGCGAAGCGTTCTGCTCCTGTAGGGATGATGGCTCCCAATGGTCGGTGAGGCACCGGCCTCCGAAGAGCCTACCCTTACCTCTATCCGCGCTTCCTCGATAAGGCCCATCAAGGCAAGGGGGTAAAGGCCCAGGATGCAGCAGGAGGCGTTGCAACCTACCCCACTTACCAGGACGGCGTCCCTTATGTCATCTCGATGAAGCTCGGGCAGGCCGTAAATTGCCTTCGACAGCAATTCAGGGTTGGGATGTGAATGGCCATACCATGCCTCGTAATCTTTCGACGATGAAAGCCTAACGTCGGCGGAAAGGTCGACAACTTTCATGTTCTTTTTCAGGCAGCTTTCAATTATGGGTACCGCCGTGCCGTGTGGCACCGCCAAAAGGGCTATGTCTGCAGCCGTCGAAAGGCCTTCGTCCGTGTTACAGAACGCTAAATTGCTGAAATTAGCCCTCAAATGAGGGTGAACCTGCCAGACGAACTGCCCTTTTTTGCTGTTTGATACTGCACATGCGACCTCGACGGACGGGTGCTGTGCCAAGATGCGCAGCACTTCTCCACCTGCCATACCGCTTGCTCCCCATACGGCCGCCCTATACAACCCCTTCACCTTCTTTGCATGCCGCCGACCAAGCCATGTCAACGATTTGCCCTGCAACATCGACGCCGGTTATGTCTCCCTGCGAGCTTCTGAACTCAGGCTGTCCGTTTACTTCGTTTACGAGCCACCCGCTGTCGGTCTCAAACAGGTCGACGGCCAGCATCATGCCGCCGATTGCTTCATGTACTTGTTTTAGCAGTTTTTTTAGTTCGTCAGAAAGGGGATAGCTTTGTGCTGTACCGCCTCTTGCCGTATTTGTGATCCAGTGATCGCTGCACCGCCTTATGGCAGAAACCGGGATACCCCCTATTATCGTTGCCCTGATATCGAAGCCCTTTTTATCGATGTATTTTTGAATATAAATGGCACTGTGTTGGGAGCCAAGGTGCAGCTTGTGTTCCGTTATCGCCTCCAGGGCGTCCCGGTCGTTTACTTTAGCAAGAAGCCTTCCCCAACTGCCGACAGGAGGCTTCAACACCACGGGGTACCCCATTTTTTGGGCACACTCTAGGGCACCTTCGAGCGAAAAGGCTATTGCGTAATCTGGTTGAGGAATGCCTGCCATGGAAAGTCTAGTGGATGTGGAAATCTTATTGCCGCAGATCTCCATTACATTGGAAGGGTTTATAGTGATCAAGCCCCTTGCTTCCACCGTTAAGGCCAAGGCATGATTTTGGACGTGGCCTATGCAACGACAGAGAGCAACGTCTCCCTTACCCCCTATCTCATTTGGCCACATCCTGTCGGAGACGACAACCGGCTCGAAGTGAATTTGCCTTTGCCTAGCTGCTTCAATCAGAAGCCTTTCCTCGGTCCTCAGGCGCGAATAGAACATAAACACCTTAGCCATTACTCGCCCCAGTCTTCCTGCACTTCAGGCGCTTCTTCAAGCGTCAAGGGATCGAGCGAGACTACTTCCAGCTCTGATCCGCAATCGGGACAAACTATAATTTCGCCCTCCAAAAGATCGTCGGAAACCTGAATTTTCCCCTCGCAAACTATGCACGTTACCAATTTGGACATGACCATCCCTCCAAAACCAAAATTTAATAATAGCGGAATTATAAACTTGGGTTTCAAATGTGTCAAGCATATTGGAAATAAAAAATAAGTTTCGTATAATACAAGGAACAGTGCCACACAATCACAATACTTTAAACTTTTGAAGGAGGGATAGCGTTGACTGCAAGAAACAATGGCCTTTTGACGAAGTTTGTAGGATGGATCGAACGGGTTGGTAACAAATTACCTCACATTTTTTGGATCTTTCTGTTTTTTTGGTTTCTCGTAATTGTGCTTTCGGGTGTTTTTTCTGGCATATCTGCCGTGGCGCCAGGGGGTAACGAGAAAATTGAAATTATAAGCTTATTGAACAGAAAAGGGTTAGATTGGATATTATCGAGCATGGTCAGCAATTTCACCAAATTCCCGCCACTGGGATTGGTCCTGGTCATGATGATGGCGGCTGGCTTTGCGGAAAGAGCAGGCTTTATCCCGGCCATAATGAAAACGCTTACGTCAGTTCCGGATAAGTTGATGATACCAGCCATTTTCGTCATAGGTATATGTTCTAACTTGGCCTCAGATGCAGGAACGGTAATAATACCGCCTCTTACTGCAGCCCTTTTTTATGCGAGAAAAAAGGATCCAATATTTGGTTTGATACTGGGTTACGTTGCTTCTGCCTCAGGATTTACCGCAAACTTATTCATAGCTGGTACGGATGTGTTATTAGCAGGAATAACCAATACTGCTGCTAAAATTGTGGACCCAAATTACAACGTCTATCCTACTGCCAACTATTTTTTCATGGTGATTTCCGTCTTTGTCATAACCATTGTAGGTACCATATTTACCATAAAGTTTGCAATGCCGAAATTGGCCTCTTGGGATGAAGAGTATGAACGTGCTCAGGTCCCTCACGAATATTTAACTCCCCTTACGGAGAAAGAAATAGCTGGGATGAAGAAGGCAGGTTTGGCAGCGGGTATATTTTTCCTGTTAATGTTTTTGTTAACGATCATACCTGGAGGGCCTCTACGAGATCCCGTTAAGAATACTATAGTTCCCTCCATCTTTTTTAATGGCATGATACCCATTTTATTTGTGTTTTTTGTGATTGCGGGATGGATTTACGGCAAGAACGTTGGTACCGTAAAAAAGCCTACAGATATGATAAATTACATGGTCGAGAGCATGAAGACCATGGCTTCTTACATAGTGGTGATGTTGCCGATAGCCAATTTTACTTATACATTCACTTACACCAACATGGCGTCAATACTCGCAATAAAGTTAGCCCATCTTTTGGAGTTGGCTCATTTTACCGGCATTGGACTTTTCATAGCCATAATATTGATAACCACATTTATTAATTTGTTTTTGTCAAGCGGTTCGACCAAGTGGGCCTTTTTAGCTCCAGTAATCGTGCCGATGATGTATTACTTAGGATACACACCTGAGTGGACACAATTGCTTTACAGGATTGGCGATTCCAGTACCAATTCATTTACTCCGCTTTTTACTTACTTCCCAATCATTTTGGGTTTTGCGAGCGTATATAAAAAAGATGTGGGAGTTGGCACCGTCATATCACGTACTTTTATTTATTCATTACTCTTCCTTATTACCTGGACAGCAATGGCTGTGGTTTGGTACTATCTGGGGTTACCCTTGGGACCTGGAGCTGCGATAAGGTTGTAAGAAATACGCGAAGAATAGAGGGATCATCATGAGCGAACGTGGTTTGGATGCGAAGATTGTAGATATGGCTAAAGAACTGCAGGGGTTTACCGTGGAAATGCGCAGAGATTTTCACAAGCATCCCGAGACAAAGTTTGAGGAACAAAGGACGTCTGAAATTGTGGAGAACTTCTTGAGGGATTGCGGCTATGCAACGCAAAGGGCTGCAGGTACAGGGGTGATAGGTATCCTTGAATGTAACACCGGCAAGGCAAAAAGCACTGTCGCTTTGCGGGCTGACATGGATGCCCTGAACGTGGAGGAACAAAACGACGTTTCCTATAAATCCACAATTCCCGGTAAGATGCATGCCTGTGGGCATGATGCGCATACGGCAATGCTCATGAGCGCAGCAAAAATAATATCCAGTTTAAAAGATCATCTAGTCGGAACCGTCAAATTGGTGTTTCAACCCGGGGAGGAAGGTGGAGCCGGCGCCAAAAAAGTCATGGATGAAGGTCACCTGAATGACGTCGATGCCATATTTGGTATCCATGTGTGGGTAGAGCTTCCTTCTGGAGTGTTGGCTACAAGAAAGGGTCCTATGATGGCCTCTTCGGACGGATTTGAGATATGCATCACGGGAAAGGGTGGGCACGCAGCACATCCTCATCTGACAAATGACCCGACTGCCCCCGCTGCGGATATATATAACGCCTTTCATAAGCTTATCTCTAGAGCTGTCAACCCTTTCTTTCCGGCAGTCATAACTTTACCCCAATTGGAGGCCAGCAACGGCTATAATGTCATCCCCGATTCCGTCAAGATGAGAGGGACCTTGAGGACATTTGATTCCGATTTAAGGAATAAACTGATGGATCATATGCGATCCATTACGGAACATTACGCAAAGGGATGGGGCTGCAATTCTTCCTTTGAGTTATTTAGAGCCCCGTATCCCCCGCTCATAAATAACCCTGACCTTGTGGATTTCGTTACCGAAGCTTTATGCATGCTTGGGCCTGTCGCCGAAGCGGAAATGACGATGGGAGGCGAAGACTTTGCCTTTTATACCCAGAAAATCCCCGGGGCGTTTCTGCAGCTTGGCATTGGGAATAAGGAGAAGAACGTGATCTTCCCCCACCATCACCCAAAGTTTGACATAGACGAAGATGTTCTTTGGAAGGGCGTAGCAGCTTATGCTTTGATAGCTTATAAATATAATATGTTAAGCTAATGCTATTAAAAATATTCCTTGTATCATAACTTAAGACGGCTTTTGTGAGATACCCGGCAGCTGGGCACAAAAGCCGTCTTTTATATACGATTACTGCTTCGTTGCATTTGAGATTTAGTATTAAAATTTTTGACAACGCAGTATAGATCTTGCTAGAATTTCGGTAACCGATTAAAGAGGGGGTATATATATGTGGAAAAGGGTAATGATTTTGTTTCTGGCGTTATCAAGCCTTCTTACCTTTGCCTCTAACTCTCCTGCAGCGACGCCTAAAGACTCATTGGTAATTGCCGCAGATACTCAAATACTGATCTCTTTGGATCCTGCCGTCTGTTATGAAACTTTTGCGGCGCAGATTACAGAAGCAGGCTATTCAGGGCTTACATCGATCCAGCCTGTTAATGGAGTCTTGACTCCTGTTCCTTGCTTGGCTGAAAAGTGGGATATCTTAGATAACGGTACAAAGTACGTATTTCACCTAAGAAAAAATGCGCGCTTTTCTAACGGAGATCCCGTGACGGCCGATGATGTGGTCTTTTCTTTCCAAAGGCTCTTGAGCATCAACAAATCCCCTGCCTGGTTGTTGGAAGAAATAGGCCTGACCAAGGAAAACATGCAAGAAACTATCGCTAAGCAGGACGATAATACGGTCGTGTTAAAGACCAAGCCTCTTGCTCCCAACGTAATTTTATCCATCCTTGGAGGTTCTTGGGGTGGCATCGTAAACAAAAAAGTCGTAATGGCAAACGAGGTCAATGGCGACTTTGGAGAGGCTTACCTTTTGGATAAATCAGTAGGTGCCGGTGCCGGGCCTTACGAGATAGTAGAATGGAAGAGAAATGACCATATTTTACTTCGCGCGAACAAATACTATTGGGCTGGGATTCCTGCAATAAAACAGATCTACATCAAAGATGTTCCTGAAGCTACAACCCAGTTCTTATTGGTTCAAAAAGGCGACGCCGATGTGGCCTGGAGGGTAACTACGGAACAGGCTGCCCAGCTTAAAAACTCACCCCAAAAGGGAATAAAATTAGTGACAGTGCCGTCTCAGTCCAACGAATACGTAGCGATGAACGCCCAATGGGGGCCCTTCAAGGATGAGCGCGTACTTCAGGCCATCAAATACGCCATAGATTATGACGCCATCATTAAATCAGTCATGAAGGGCTTTGCTATACTCAATCAAAACTTCATACCAATCGGATATTTCGGATATGTAGAGATGAACCCCTACAAAAAAGACCTAGCTAAGGCCAAACAGCTGCTTAAAGAAGCTGGATATTCAAATGGCTTCGAGGTGGAACTCTTGACAAACCCAACGCAAATTAGGACGGACGAGGCAATTATAATCCAGTCAAATCTCGCAGAGGTTGGCATAAAGGTCAATGTCACGACTATGCCTGCTTCAGAGATGTACGCTAAATTTAGGCAGCAGGGTCACCAAATGATCTTGGCCGGATGGGGCATAGATTATCCGGATCCCGATGCTTTGGCAAAGCCGTTTGCCAATTATAAGGTAAAACAGCTCGCCTGGAGAACCATGTGGTATGACGATTACGCCGCTAATCTGGCCGAAAAGGCGGGACAAGAACTTGATCAAGCGCGCAGGCTTGAGCTTTACAGAACACTTCAGGAATACTGGATAAAAAAGAGCCCCTTTATAATGCTATATCAACCTTTGGATTTCTGGGTTGTAAGGGACAATGTGATGGGGTTTGAAGAGGCTGCTACTGGCTACAGCATAACCTTCGATTTCACGAAAATTACAAAAAAGTGACCGCGAAGACATTTATCTACTAAAATAAACCTTAAGAAGGGAAGGATTTGTAAAATCCCTCCCTTCCCTTCTTAAGTTTGTGGGGGTTTAATCTGAATGAGGCTTGAAACCTTCATCATTAAGAGGCTATTTTTAATGCTCGTCGTCCTTTTCGGGGTTTCCGTTGTCGTGTTTGTGGTGGCGAGGGCAATACCTGCCGATCCGGTTGGAGCCATCCTGGGTGGAAATGCCCCCTTGGATGTCGTCGAGGACATGACAAGACGATTGGGCCTGGATAAGCCGCTGTTCGATCAATTTGTAGATTTCATAACCGGCGCTGCAAGAGGAGATTTGGGCGTGTCCATCAAGAGCAACAGGCCTGTCATAAAGGATATAGCCGAGTTTTTTCCTGCGACACTTGAACTTGCTATAGTTGCTGCTTTAATATCCGTGTTGTTGGGGGTGCCACTCGGTATTTTTTCGGCAGTACACAGAAACAAACTAATAGATCACTTCTGTAGGGTTTTTTCGATATTGGGGGTATCTATGCCAGTCTTTTGGACCGGGCTTTTGCTGTTGATCTTGTTTTATTATCATTTGGGTTGGTTGCCGGGAAGCGGACGCGTGGACATATTCACCGTTGTCCCACCCAGGGTAACGGGTCTTTTGTTGATGGACTCATTGCTTGCGGGGGATTTTGGAGCTTTTAAGGATGCTCTTTTGCATATAATACTACCTGCTGTCGTGCTCGGGTATTCCTCTACGGCCTCTATCGCAAGGATCATGCGTTCCAGCATGCTTGATGTCTTGAGGCAGGATTTCATAAGGACGGCCAGGGCAAAGGGAATTGGAAGAAAGCTCGTGATATACAGGCATGCCTTGCGCAACGCGTTAATTCCGGTAGTGACCATAATAGGATTGACGTTTGGCGGACTGCTTGAAGGGGCCGTCCTGACAGAGACCATATTTGGATGGCCGGGCCTTGGTCGATACATAGTAAATTCGCTGTTACTCCTGGATTACCCCGCCATCATGGGAGGCACTTTATTCGTTGCAGTGGTCTACTCTCTGGTCAACTTAGTGGTCGACATCGTTTATGCTGCACTCGATCCCAGGATGAGAGTTTAGGAGGTATGTACTTTGGAAACTGAAGGCTCTAATATCGTCGTTTCAAGGCGCAAACTTATGCTTGAGGATTGGAAGCATACTCTTTATCTATGGAGACAGAACAAGTTGGCCATGATAGGCACAGTTATCATCGTCTTTTTCATAGCGATAGCTGTATTTGCTCCCCTAATTGCACCTTACGATCCCGTGAAGGTCGATCTTTCTCAAGCCCTGCTTTCCCCAAGCTTTGAACATATATTTGGGACAGATCAGTTCGGAAGGGATATCTTTAGCCGAGTGATATACGGTGCCCGTATTGAAGTGGGCATCATTTTGCTTGTGACTGTCATCAGTGGGGCGATAGGGATTGCAGTTGGCATTACGGCAGGTTATTTCGGTGGCGTCATCGACGAGATACTGATGAGGATCACCGACATATTCTTGGCCTTCCCCAACCTCATCCTTGCCATGGCCTTGTCGGCTATGCTTGGCCGCGGCGTGTTTAATGCCATAATAGCCATATCCCTGGTGGGTTGGACCGTTATCGCCAGATTATCGCGTGCGGAGGCCATGAAGATCAAGTCATTGCCATACATTGAAGCCATAAGGGCATTGGGTGCCGGCAACCTACGCATACTTCTTCTTCATATATTGCCCATGTGCATGTCTCCCGTCTTAGTGCAGCTGTCTTTGAGGATGGGATCCATCATCCTTACCGCAGCCGGTTTAGGCTTTCTGGGACTGGGTGCACAACCTCCTACGCCCGAATGGGGCGCAATAGTGAGCGATGGCCGAAGCTACCTTGTCGATCAGTGGTGGATATCGACCTTTCCTGGACTGTTTATAGCCTTGGTGGTCTTGGGCTTTAATCTGCTTGGCGACGGCATTCGCGACATCATGGACCCGAGGATCAGGAGGTAATTGGTTTATGAAGAGGCTACTTGATGTCTCAGATTTGCGGGTCATGTTTCATACCTACAGGGGAACTATCAAAGCGCTTAATGGAGTAAGGCTATGGCTTAACGAAGAGGAACGCTTAGGCATAGTTGGGGAAACGGGTTGCGGTAAGTCCGTGTCCGCTCTTTCTATAATGAGGCTCATAGATCCTCCTGGAGAGATAACGGATGGCGAGATAGTATTTGAGGGGTTAGACCTCTTGAAGATGTCGGAAGAAGAGATGGACAAGTCGGTTCGCGGCAAAAAGATCTCCATGATCTTTCAAGAGCCCGTATCTGCCCTTAACCCTGTCTTTAAAGTGGGATTTCAAATAGCGGAAGCAATTGCTCACAGCAACGATATTAGTATGGATGAAGCTTATAAAAAAGTACCTGAAAGCCTTGAGATGGTGGGTCTCGATTGGAAGAGGTCCATGGAGCTCTATCCCCACGAATTGAGCGGCGGCATGGCCCAGCGGGTGATGATAGCTATGGCGCTTGCGGTAAAACCTAAACTCTTGATCGCTGACGAACCTACGTCTGCATTAGACGTCACAATTCAGGCACAGATACTTCAACTGCTAGATGAGCTAGTTAGGATGGGGAAAAATGCCGTCATCTTGATAACCCACGACCTTGGAATAGCTTCCGAGTTTTGCGATAGGATAACGGTGATGTACGCCGGAAACGTCATAGAGGTATCCGATTCGCAGGAGGTCTTTCAAAGCCCCCTGCACCCCTACAGCAAGGGTCTTATCAATTCCATACCAATCATAGGAGCTTCAAAGGTTTTAAGGGGCATCCCAGGTTCTGTTCCGGACCTCGTCTCTCCTCCTCCTGGATGCAGGTTTCATCCCAGATGCGAATTTTGTTTCGACAGATGTCGCGTAGAGCTCCCCGATCTTAGGGAAGTAAAACCGGACCATTTCGTCGCATGCCATCTATATTCCGACGACTCTAAGGAGGGTTAGGCTTGGAAGCCTTGATAAAGGTCGAAAATCTCAAAAAATACTTTGAAATTAAGAAGTCAATGCTGTCGAAGCCGCTTCAGGTTAAAGCGATTAACGGCATCTCTTTGGAAATTCCTAAGGGTGTGATATTTGCCGTCGTCGGCGAATCAGGCTCTGGTAAAAGCACGCTTGGTCGAGTGATACTTAAATTGATCGATCCAACCTCCGGAAAGGTCTTTTTCGACGGCCAAGACATAACTTCGCTTAAATCCAAAGATATGATCAAATATAGAAAACAGATGCAGATTGTTCAGCAAGACCCTTACAACTCACTGCATCCGAGAAAGTTAATAAAGGATATCGTGGGAGAGGGTTTGAAGATTCATTACAAACTTTCCGCAGAGGAGATATATTTGAGGATCAAGGAGATACTGGAATGCGTCGGCTTGCGCGAGGAGCATATGTTTCGCTATCCCCATGAGTTTTCCGGAGGGCAACGCCAAAGGATAGCAATAGCCAGGGCTTTGGTCCTAAGGCCCAAATTTTTAGTCCTAGACGAACCTACGTCCGCACTTGATGTATCTGTTCAGGCAAGGACGCTGGCTTTACTGTGCGAACTTAAGGAAAACTTTGACTTGACCTATTTGTTTATAACCCATAACCTTGCCGTGGTAGATTACATGGCCTCCCATGTGGCAGTGATGTATCTTGGCAAAATTATGGAGATTGGGTCGAAAGACGATATATTTTCCAGGCCCAAGCATCCCTACACCGTTAGCCTGCTAGAGGCCATCCCAAGCGTGGGGAAGGGCAAAAGGGTCCGCATGATACCGCGAGGAGAGATTCCAAGCCCCGTCAACCTTCCAAAGGGTTGCCTGTTTCACACTAGATGCGTACAAGCAAAGGATATATGCGCAAAAAAAGACCCCCAAGAGGTCGAGATCTCGCCTGGACATATGTGTAGATGTCACCTTTATTCTTGATGCTTTAAGCGGAAAGCATATCCAGAATTGCCCGAATGATGGGCATATCTGGATATAGGCAGCGGACCTCCTTGTGTCTAGATTAAAATCAGGATTATGGGAAGTAAGGGGGGGTCAAAGATGAAAGGTTACGGACGTTTAGTTGCGGTTGTTTTAATTGCATTTTTAGGCCTGTTTACGGCCAGTTCTGCCCATGCGGAAAAAGAGCAGCTCAATGCTTACACCATATGGTCCGAGCGCTACGCTAATGCCATATTCAGTGCCTTCACGAAGGATACGGGCATCAAAGTAAACTGGATGAGGTTCTCGTCGGGAGAAGTTCAGGCAAGGCTTGAGGCAGAAAAAAACAACCCTCAGGTTGACGTGGTGTTCGGCAATATGGCCGAGGCGTTTGTAGACGGTGTTCAAAAGGGATTGTTTGATCCTTACAGGCCGAAGGGCGCAGAAAAGATTCCCGATGCCTTCAAAGATCCAAAGGGCTACTGGACAGGCGTGGCCATTGATCCCATTTGTTTCATGTTCAATAAGAAGTTTTTGAAAGACCACAACTTAAATCCGCCCTCGTCTTGGCAGGATCTGTTAAACCCCGTATATAAGGGGCAGCTTCAAATGGCCGACCCAAGGACTTCCGGCACGGGAATGTACAGGTTACTAAGCGTCATACAAGCCATGGGAGAGGATAAGGCTTATAAATACGAAAAGGCCTTAAGCCAAAACATCCAGCTTTATACCAAAAGCGGCGCAGGGGGAGCGCTTCCCATAGCTAGAGGACAGGCAGCGGGCGGTATATTCTTTTTGGTCGATGCCCTGGAGATGCAAAAGAAGGGTTACGACGTAGTCATAAGCTATCCCAAGGAAGGCGTCGTTGCTGGCATAGAGGCAATGGGCTTGGTCAGGGGCGCCAAACACCTGGATCTTGCCAAGAGGTTCTTGGATTGGGCCTCCACAGAAAGGATGCAGAAACTATACGAGGAAAACGATATCAACTTGATACCGAGCAATCCTAACGTGCCGGTTTCCGATCCGGCTTTAGATATATCAAAAATAAAGGTTCTGCCCTTGGACGTCGAGTGGGCGGGTAAAAATCGCGATCGCCTCGTCGAACGATGGATAAATGAGGTACTTCAGTAAAAAGGGGATAATTCAAAAACCAGATGCCGCGCTGGTGGTTTTATGGCTTGGGATATGGATATTCTTAGGCCTCTTTGTCTTGTATCCGCTAGTGCGGCTGATTTATCTAGTGTTTTTTGCCGATGGCAAATTGAGCTTGGCGATTTTAAGTAAGGTATTTGGCAGTTGGTACAATAAAAAAGCCTTCGTAAACAGCATGGTTCTGGCTTCAGCGGTAGGATTCGGCGGAACGGCCCTGGGGTTTTTGTTTGCCTTTTCAGTTACGAGGATTGAACTGCCCAAAATCGTCAAGTGGTTTTTACGCGCAATCATCGTGCTTCCCTTCGTATCCCCGCCTTTTACCAGCAGCATTGCCTTAACCATGGTGCTGGGGCCAAACGGATTGTTGCTTAAGCTGCTTCACATGCCCGATTTTAACATTTATGGATTCCTTGGGACCTGGATAGCAGAAACTTTGACCTACTTTCCGGTGGCATTCCTGACGCTTACGGCAGTGCTTGAAGCTATAGACCCAAACCTTGAAGACGCAGCCATGAGCATGGGGAGTACCCCGTGGCAGGCCTTTTGCACGGTGACGTTGCCTTTGAGCATACCGGGGCTTGCAAACTCGTTTTTGCTGCTCTTTGGAAGCTCGCTTGCGGATTTTGCAACTCCACTTGTCATGGCAGGACATACCTTTCCTGTGTTAACGACGCAAGCTTACATGCAAATAACGGGAATGTACGATATGCAAGGAGGAGCCGCTATATCCTTTGCACTGCTCGTTCCCGCCCTGATTGTATACTTGCTTCAGCATTATTGGGTAGAAAGCCGATATTACGTTACCGTGTCAGGCAAAGCAGGAGCCCGTTCCAAACCCAAAGGCGCCGGTACGTTTGCCGAAGTCGTGATGCTAGCTGTAATCTCTCTCATTTCTTTGTTCATCATGTTCTTGTATTCCATTATATTTCTTGGGTCCCTTATCAAAGTTTGGGGAGTGGATAACAGCCTAACCCTTGAAAATTACGTATACGTCTTTACCGTGGGACGAAAGGCCGTGAAAGATACCGTGACAATTGCCCTGGTCTCGACCGTTATGGGAGGCGCGGTGGGAGTCGTAATAGGTTATCTCGTAAACAGACATGAACTGCCCGGACGAAAGGCCTTGGAGTTCGTATCCCTGCTTAATTATGTATTGCCTGGGACAGTCGTAGGCATCGCTTACGCCATTGCATTTAGCTCAGGCCCTATTATGCTTACCGGCACCATGGCGATCATAGTGGCACTATGCGTATCGAGATATGATGCAACCGGAATAAGGGCTACGACGGCAACGCTAAAGCAAATAGATACCTCACTAGAAGAAGCGTCGCTAAACTTGGGCGCTTCGAAGTTGACTACATTTAGAAAGGTAACGGTGCCCTTGATTACACCGGCGATCATAACCGGGACTCAATATTTGTTCGTGGTCTCGATGACCGCTATAAGTGCTACGATATTTTTGGTCTCGGTACGATTGAGCTTGCTGACAGTACGTATACTTGAATGCATTACAGAGCTGCTTTTTGCCCAGGCAGCGGCCTTCTCCGTGGTCCTGATACTGATCGTTGCCATGGCCATGTGGGTTATAAGGTTGCTTTTCGAGGCGCTTTATCCTAACCTCAAGTGGCAAAGGGGGATATAAATTGTCCGTTCCCATTTGTCTTAAGCATTTGACCAAAATATTTAATAGTGGCGAAGCAGCCTTTAAGGCGGTAGACGACGTTAATCTTCAGATTAATGCAGGTGAACTTATAACTTTGCTTGGGCCGTCAGGATGCGGAAAGACCACCATCCTGCGCATGATTGCAGGCTTTGAGACGCCCACAGAAGGACAAGTCTTCATCGGCAAACATGACGTAACGAGCATAGCGGCGAACAAACGAAACATAGGTTTTGTGTTTCAAAACTATGCCTTATTTCCCCATATGACTGTATTTGACAATATCGCTTATGGCCTTAAGATCAGGAAGTTGCCGACTGGAGAGATTGTTAGGCGTGTCGCAGAGGCCCTCGAAACGGTAAGCTTAGGTGGAATAGAAGACCGATTCCCAAATCAGCTTTCGGGCGGAGAACAGCAAAGAGTTGCCTTGGCAAGGGTATTGGTTATTAATCCTCAGGTGCTGCTGATGGACGAACCGTTGTCCAACCTCGATGCGAAGCTTCGAATTTACATGCGCTCTGAAATTCGCAGCTTACAGAAGCGCCTTGGGATCACTTGCGTTTATGTTACCCACGACCAAAAGGAAGCATTAGCTCTGGCAGACAGGATTGCCGTCTTAAACGGGGGCAAGGTTGAACAGATAGCGACGCCATTTGAGCTTTATACGAACCCCACTTCCCTTTTCGTTGCCGACTTCATAGGTCAGGCCAACATTCTTAAGGGAAAATTGACGTCCATTGATGGCAATAATGCTAAAGTGCTAATTAGTGAAATAACAGTTATTGCTCATGTTGACGAAAAAAGTTTAGAGTTTAAAGTGGGAGATGAAGTCGCGGCGGCAATCAGGCCGGAATCGATCGAAATTGTCTCTCCAGATGACGGGACATTGAGGGGCCAAATAGTAAGTAGCGTCTTTTTAGGAGACGAAATTGAATATGTCGTTAAGCTTGCATCGGGCGATACGATCCGCGTGGTCGAACCGTATCGCCGTGATGGTGCCCTTTGGCAGGAAGGGCAAGGCATTGGGCTTCATGTAGATCCGCTGGATGTTAGGCTATTGGCGATAATGTGATATATATTGCCCTTCATGTCTATATTTGTAAAATTAGCGTCCCTTTGGGGAATACCCGTTATCAAAACAGTAATAGACCTCGGGGTCAACCTTATCCGCATCCTCAGCTATATTGCCTAATCTATCTTTGAATATCCCAGGCCTGGTGACATCCATGCTTCCAAAGCGGAGTCCGCTCGGGTTGTCTTAGTTTTCAAGGGCAGCTACCTTATTTACCTGATAAGTAGCAACCAAAGTCGGAAAGATAGCCTTAGTTATCGAAACCGTGAGCTAGGGATCGTATATTCTATGATTCCGCTTTGCGGCCCCTAAGGGCTCTTCCGACAGGGTCCTTCATGATAGCAGCACCTGTACCAGAAGGATCCTGATAAAACACGGCGGCGATTAAGCCAATTGGTATGCGATGTCAAAGCAAATGTGTCCGTTCCCACTGTGATACGACTTCACCTATGTATTTGATGCCGGTAAACCATATGTCATTAACTTTTGTGCACCTGTCTGTAGTTCTAGTGCCAACTTTCTGTGCAAGAAGCTAGCGAACCAATGGGTTTATTAGAGTCTTTGGCGCCACCAAATTGAAATAGCTTTTACCTCTCTATTTCATTTCGCTTGATGGCATTCAATACCTCTTGTCTCACTCCCTGATGGTCTGAGTATTCACTGAAACGTCATTGGCCCATTAAGAAACTTAGGATAATGAATTCCCAGTGTTGTGTTGTGACTTCTCATTTCAATAACATTTCTAGATAAAGTGTTACCTTTTTATAGTACATTAACCATTTGTTATCATTTCGTTAGAAATTAACGTGTATTTTACTAACTTTTTTGCGGAATTCGTGAAAGATTGTTGTGCTCCAACCTATATAGCATGAATGCCAAGGTAACCTCAAAGCGTTGTTTTCCCTCTAGCAGACCATTGATTTCCAAAATTTCTTCCAGTTTTTTAATTCTATATTTTAGTGTGTTGTAATGAACGTGGAGAAATGCGGCCGTTTGTCTCATTTGCCAGTCGTTTATAATAAGTGCTTCAAGCGTTTGCAGCAAAAACGATGAACTTTCATCCTGTCTATCAATCAACTTGCCCAAAGTATGTTTCCAGAAGTTTTGGCTCATTTCGGTTCCTTTGAGGGCACATAAAACCTTCTCTACGCCGAGGTCGCACCATGAATATACGCCTGGTTTTTGTTCAGTTCGTCTTAAGATATCAAAAGTTTCCAGGCATTCGGAAAAAGCATGGGGAGCTTCCAATAAATCCTTTTTTACAGAACTTAGGGTTATGACAAGGTCAATTTTTTTAGACTGCGATATTATTTGATGTAGTTCCTTTATTTTGTTGCGTAAAAAGGTGTAATTTTCTTCCTCTCTTACGGGAATTAGGGCTACATAATGCGGGTCAATCCGGGTCAATACTGTGCCCGGGAAATAGGTAGCAAATTTTTGGGACAACGAAAATTCATTTTCATTACCGTAGTTGTTTGTTAAATTAACATCGAAATTTTCCTTGTTTATGTTATCGATTGAAATTACAACCACGATTAGTTTACATTTGGGATCCCACCCATATATCTTGGCCTGGAGAAACACCTCGGCCGGTCTTTTAAACTTAGAGTACAGAAGGTCTTTTAAAAATACATCCCTATGGCGCCTTTCGACTTCATGAGCAAATTCCGTTTTTTGATAATTCAGGAGCAATGCCCTTTGAGCTTCACGAATTGCAATATCAGCAAAATGAGTTAAATAACTCGGCTCTTTTTCATAAAGCAAATATCCTATAACCCTATCCCCAATAGTAATTTGAGTGTTTGGATATTTATTTACTATCTCAGTTTTGTATGAGTTTTCAATTACACCTTTTAGGCCACTATTTTGGGAATAATAACGTATCCCAAGAATATTGTCGACAAATGCTACGCCTATGTTTAAAAAATCCTCCAATATATTAAGTATACCTTCGACTCCTTTGCTGAATAAGATCGAATCGAGAAATTTGTTCCTTAGGGTTTCCGTTGTTTCTAGCAATTTATATTGAGTGTTGATGATAGCTGAAAGCACCGGATTTATAATATCTACATGATTCATATATGTAGGTATCTTTAAGATAGGAAAATTGTATTTGTTGGCCTTTGATATTGCTTCATCCGGTACCTTACTTAAGAAACGACCAACCTTAACACCTAAAGCGGCTGCATTTTTTTGGGCAAGACTATCGACCAGATCAATAAAGGAGAACTCGTCATCGGCAAAAAGGTATCCAGAAGTGAGCAAAAATTCTCCGCCTCTAATCCATTGACCTGCATTTGGTACATCTATTACCACTACCGTCTTAACCGCTCGACTGGAAAGGCCGCGCTCGCCGGCTAAGACTTCCACATCTTTTAAATCGCCGATTTGTAACATTTCTTCGATGGTTAAAGGCATTTATATCCCTCCAAAGGATGCCTTCCGCAATAAGATTTTATTGCATTATACAATATAATAGCACAAATTTTGTAATATTTGACAAATAATATGCCATGATAATCCCAAATTGTTCGAAAATTACAAATAGTCATTCTGGTATTTATTTCGTTAGATGATGTAAATAATCACGTGCTTGAATATAATCAAGGTAATTTATAAAAAGGAAGGCGATTTGATCATGGAATTCAAAAGCGGGATAGAACCAACGGAAAAATATTGTTCTATGGAAACCATGAACGGAGCCCTAAAATTGGTGAGGGACGTTATGCTTGCAAAGGAAGGAGAAACTGTCGTTGTTACTTGTGATAGCTCAGGCGATAGAAGAGTTGCCGAAGCGATTGGTGATGCTGCTTATGCCATTGGCGCCAAACCCATTGTATTATACTACCCTACCCCTGCTAAGACATTTGCAAGCGAAATGCCAGCTCATATGGCAGCCGCGACGGCAAATGCAGATGTTTGGATAGAAATTGCATATGCCACTGTCATGCATTCCCAAACCTGGAGAGATGCTATGGAAAAAGGTTGCAGGTATATCAATCTTACGGGTATGGATGTGATGATGCTGGTAAATTGTGTCGAAAGAATCGATTACGATATGGTGGTCGAGCTGGGGCGTCACTTTCAGGAGATACTTGGGAAAGCAAATAAGGTTGAAGTCAAAAATCCAAGCGGAACCAATCTGGCGGCATATAACCAAGGACGAAATATACGCCTCTCTGGAGAAAAGGCCACTAAAAAGGGATATCCTATCATGCTAGCTGGCCAGGTAAGTTGGTGCCCCATAGAAGAGACAATAAACGGCACCGTAGTATTTGACGCAGCAGTGTTTCCTCCGGCACAACTTGGAATCATAAAGGAACCGATAGCATTAGAGATAGAAAAAGGGGTGATACAATCGATATCAGGTGGAAGAGAGGCAACGATCTTTGAGACGTGGCTTAAATCTTTCAATGATCCGAATATGTTCAGGCTCGCCCACTACTCTCTTGGTTTTAATCCGGGTGTAAATGCTCCTACCGGCAGGATCGTCGAAGACGAGAGGATTTTTGGTTGTATAGAATTTGGTTTTGGCAGTCAAGGTAAGCAGATCATGGGCAAATGTTGGTCCGCAGCATCGCATACGGATGGCGTTACCCTAAATCCTACCATTTTACTTGATGGCGATGTCTTTGAGGAAAACGGGATTTATAAAGACCCTAAGGCTGTCGAGATTTGTAAGAAAATGAATATCCCAGGCTATTAAGCGAAAGGAGAGTTCTATGAATTCCCTTGATGCTAAAATTACAAACTTGTTTCCTTCCATAATATTAAATTTGCAGGAGTCCATAAGAATTCCAAGCGTTCAAAGTGACCCTGCCCCGGATGCTCCTTTTGGAATCGAGGTTAAAAGGGCATTAGATCAAGCATTAAAGACGGCTTCTTCGTTAGGGTTTGCCACACAAAATCTGGATAGCTACGTTGGTTGGGCGGAATACGGAGAAGGGAAAGATATGGTTGCTGTCCTTGGACATCTAGACGTCGTCCCTCCTGGAGACGGATGGACATATCCCCCTTTTGCCGGAGAAATTCATGGAAATAAAATGTTTGGACGAGGTACGATGGATGACAAAGGGCCGACAATAGGCGCATTATGGGCTTTGTACGCTATAAAGGAACTTTCTATTCCTGTAAAACGCAGGATTCGTATCTTATTTGGAACTAACGAGGAAAGCGGTATGAAGGATATGAAGTATTATCTGGAGCACGGCGGAGAAATACCGCTGATGGGCTTTACACCCGACGGAGAATTCCCGATAATTGCATATGAAAAAGGACAGCTGCATATACGTATTGATGTGCCATTCATCCAGCCCAAGGCTTCAAAGTCTATGCTCCTAGATATAAATGGCGGGACCGTTCCCAATGTCGTGCCTTCCGAAGCAAAAGCTACAATCAGGTTTTCGGATCCAGATAAGAAACGAACAGCGTTAAACGCTATCAGGGAAACCGCACAAATAAATGACATAAAAATCTCCCTTCTTGAGGAAGATAATGAGGTTACATTAAAAGTATTTGGGGTTGCTGCTCACGGAAGCACTCCTGAACTAGGTGTAAATGCCATAGCAAATCTTATGTTTGTTTTAGGATCTTCTATTGACGAGGATTGGGGCAAGGTCATAGACCAGCTGGGGAAATGTTTTTACGGAGATGTAAATGGTATGAATCTTGGAATTTTTACCCAAGATAAATTGTCCGGTAAATTGACATGCAATCTGGGACTACTAACATTCCAAGATGAGTGTATGTCTTTAGTGCTAGACATCCGTTTTCCTGTCACGTTTCGATCCGAAGATATACTCACTCCCCTCAAAGCTTTTGCAGGAAAGAACGGATTTTCCTTATCAATCCTTCGCGAGAAAGCACCACTTAACATGCCAGAAGATAGCATATTAATTAGAAAGCTTCAGAAGGTGTATGAAGAAAAGACTGGACAAGAAGCAAAATTGCTATCGATGGGCGGGGGTACTTACGCAAAAGCCCTCCCAAACATGGTTGCCTTTGGCCCGAAGTTTCCAGGAAGTCCAGATGTGGCACATAAGGCAGATGAGTTCATAGACTTAGACGAATACTTAAAGGTCATTCAAATAATTGGGGCTGCCATGGTGGAGATGGCAAATTAGGTTTTTGGGCAGGCATATATCCTGTGCCTGTTAGTTAATTATGCAACCTGCTTGGAGGAGGAGTAAACATGATGGGTAGGAGAGCTGTTACACGGATTATCCTTGTAACGTTGTTTATTGGAGCAATTTTTGCTGGTGGTGCTTGGGCTACCGTAGAAGATCATATAGTGCGATTCACTGCTTCTAACACGCCTAACATAGATCCAGCACAAGGACATGATCGTGCTTCTCAGATTGCCTTGGTAAACCTATATGATCCCTTGATTTTTCAGGATTATTCAGGAAATTTAAAAGACGGGGTTGCCGAGTCTTGGAAGGTATCCGAAGATGGTTTGAAGTACACATTTAGGATCCGAGATGGGATATTTTTTCATAATGGGGATAAGCTTACTGCAGATGATGTGGTATTTAGCATGAAAAGGCTTTTAAAAGTCAAAAGGGGATTTTCTTATTTATATGAAGGATTAATCAAGGATATTACAAAATCGGCTGATAATACTGTGGTAATTACTTTAAATGAACCCTTTGGCCCCTTTCTTTCCACCCTGACCAAGTTCTATATTGTCAACAAAAAACAGGTCCTTGCACATCTTCAAGAGGGAAATTATGGAGAGTTCAAAGACTATGGGACAAAATGGCTCATCAATAATGATGCTGGGAGCGGTCCCTACACTGTGGTGGAAATGGCACATAACCAACACTTGAGAGCAACGAAGTTTTCAAATTACTGGAAGGGTTTTAAACCTGGTAACCCGGAGGGCTTTGAATTGTTGGCCGTCTCTGAACCGGTTACTATAAAAACGATGATGATGCGTAAGCAACTTGAGTTCTCCGATGAGTACCAACCTGCAGAAGTCTATAAAACTCTCGAAAAGGTCAAAGGTATTGAGATATTCGCTATATCTAACGGTAAGATGCTTTATTTATCATTAAACAATGCTAAGGCACCTACAGATGATGTTCATTTTAGAAAAGCTTTATCTTACGCGATCGATTATGAAGCTCTGCTTCAGATTTTCCCATGGAGAAAAAGAGCCAAGGCGCCTGTTGCTCTTTCGCTTATAGGCGCTGCCTCTGATTTGCCATATTATAGTTATGATTTAGAAACGGCAAAAAAGGAGCTTGCTCTCTCGAAATATGCAGATAACCCTAATAAATATCCCCTTGAAATAGCATGGGTGGCCGATGTGCCCGATAGAGAAAAGCTTGCACTGGCGTTTCAGACATATTTCGATAAATTGGGAGTCAACGTAGAAGTTGTTAAGGTTCCTTGGGCTAAATTTGTTGACCAGGCATCGCGTTTGGAAGATACCCCCCATGGTACCACAATCAGCGAATCTTCTCATTATAGCGAGGCCGGTTCGCTTTTGCGGGCAATATATCATTCAGAATCAATTGGAACCTATACTAACACAAGTTGGGTAAAGTACCCTGATATCGATGAAGCAATCGATAAAGCCCTAAAAAAGACAGACATTGATGAGCGAATTAAGCTTTACCATAGAGCTCAAGAACTAATTGTTAAGCACCAACCTCATATTCCAATATTTGAAGAGCCGGAAGTTCACGCTTATCAATCTGGATATCTGACGTGGGAACCGGCAGAGATTAAAAAACATGGAAAGGAAATAATCCCAGGGCTAGATTTGTTATATATGCGTAGTGTTCAATTTAAGAAATAAGCACCTAGCCGATTCGTCGTCAGTGTCAGGAGGGAAATTAATGGAAATATTTAAGTTTATCTGCAAGCGTACTCTCTGGTCCTTAGTAGCATTGGTTGGGCTTTCGATTATCATATTTACTTTGTCTAGGGTTGTTCCCGGAGACCCAGCTCGTATGGCTTTAGGGCCAAGGGCAACGGAAGAAGCGGTCCAGGCATTAAGAAGCGAACTAAAACTAGACCAACCAATGATATATCAATACTTTCATTGGATCGCAAGTGTGCTAAGGGGAGATTTCGGCCTCTCACTTATGACGATGAGATCGGTGACAGATGATATTAAGATTTATTTGCCTGCAACATTAGAACTAGTGATCGTCGCGGCTATAATACAATGCGTTTTTGGCATACTATTAGGGGTTCTTGCCACGGCGAGCCAGGGCAGTTACATGGATTACCTTTTAAGGGTGGTTGCCTATATCGGTGTCGTAACTCCGTCTTTTGTCTTTGCAGTCTTATTCATGCTTCTTTTTGGGTATAAGTGGCCCATTCTTCCGGTTTTAGGACGCACTACAGTTGAGGTGAATGTCTCGCCAATAACCGGGATGATGGTGATAGACAGTATTATTCGCGGTGATTTCTCAACTGCAGCGGATGCTTTTGTTCACCTTCTCCTCCCGGCGACTGCTCTTGCTATGAATGGCATGGCCCAGCTCGCAAGAATTACACGATCGTCTATGATAGACAACAGTGAGAGAGATTACATCGTCATGGAGACAGCCCAAGGGCTAAGCAAAAAAGAAATATTTTTTAAATATCTACTCAGACCTTCCGTTATACCTGCTGTTTCTGTATTAGCCCTTCAGATTGGCTCACTATTTGCAAATGCTTTTTTGGTCGAGTCAATTTTTAATTGGCCTGGGCTTTCACGCTATGGGGTTGAAGCTATGTTGTTTAAGGATTTGAATGCTGTTAGCGCAGTCATATGTATAGTGGGGTTTGTCTTCATAATAGCCAACATATTTGTTGACATACTAGTAGCCATCATAGATCCCAGAGTCAGGCTTAAAGCTGGGGAGTGAGCGTATTCATGAACGATAAAAGGCGTGATAATTTTGGAAGCTTTAGCGATAAGACTAGAAGAGCTTGGTATAGATTATCTAAGAATAAGTTGTCTGTCGTAGGTTTTGTGGGCGTTATCGTGATAGTTTTGGCTGCCATATTTGCCCCTCTTATTGCACCTTATCCAACCCATGCAGGTAAAGTAGTCGATTTTTTGAACGCGAATCAACCTCCTAGCCTAGCACATTTATGCGGCACCGATCCCATGGGAAGAGATGTATTTAGTCGCATAGTATTTGCCTTAAGATCTACGTTATTAATGGGAATTATTGTGTTGAGTATTTCAGTTCCCTTTGGAACTACTATGGGTTTAATGGCAGGTTATTTTCAAGGCTCATTAATAGATTCTCTGATAACGCGACTTACGGATGTTTTTTTAGCAGTTCCTCCGCTTATTTTGGCACTGGCAGTTGCAGCGTTGCTTAAGCCAAGCTTAATGAACGCCATGTTAGCAATCACCATAACATGGTGGACATGGTATGCTCGATTAGCTTACGGGATGGCTGTGACGTTAAATAGAGAGTATTATGTTCGCTCTGCGCAACTGCTAGGTGCAAGTTGGATGCATATAATTTTTAAAGAGATGCTTCCCAATTGCTTGTCTCCTATATTAACAAAGATGACTTTGGATATGGGCATAGTAATCATGACGGCTGCTGCATTGAGCTTTGTTGGGTTAGGTGAGCAGCCACCGGCACCTGCGCTTGGCACTATGATATCCGATGGCGTCAAGTATATGCCAGACCAGTGGTGGCTAACTATATTTCCTGCATTGGCTATCATGATCATAGTGCTTTCATTTAATTTGTTGGGAGACGGGTTTCGAGACCTCTTCTCGACGGAGGAAAAACAATGAATAAAGAAGTGTTATTAGAAGTCAAAGACCTTAACGTGTATTACAGGGTTTACGAAGGCTTACTGCATGTTTTGAATGATGTTTCTTTTTCTCTTGTCGAAGGAGAAAGGCTTGGCTTAGTGGGAGAGACAGGTTGTGGTAAGACGACCACCTTTAGGGCATTACTCAGGGTTCTTGATAGCAACGCTAGCTCTAAGGGTGACATTTTGTATAAAGGGCGCAATGTAAACAAGATGAGTCAAACAGAATTGTTAAATACAAGAAGGACTGAGATGTCGATGATATTTCAGGATCCGACCAGTTCTTTAAATCCGGTTTTTAAAGTGGGTGAACAAATATCTTCCGTCATAAGGGCAAACTTGCAGGCCAAAGGGATAAATTACAGCGAAAATGATATTAAGAACATAGCGCTTAAGGCCTTATCCGATGTCCTTTTGCCAGATCCTGAAAGAATTTTTGAGTCATATCCATTTCAGTTAAGTGGCGGGATGAGACAGCGTATATGTATAGCTATGTCAGTTGCAACCGAGAGAAAACTTTTACTGGCTGATGAACCTGGGACATCATTGGATGTCACCATACAAGCGCAAATTTTGGGGCTCCTTAATAATTTAGTTAAGACTACCGGCATGTCGGTCATTTTGGCTACCCACTCCTTAGGGGTCGTAAGGGAAACTACCGACCGCGTCTGCATCATGTATGGTGGTGAGATTGTAGAAATAGGTCCTACCCGCTCTCTTTTCGCAAATCCATTTCACCCTTATACAAGGGCGTTATTGGCATGTGTTCCTAAATTGACAGGAGAAGGCATAGCTGAAGGTATACCGGGAGAAATGGTAAGTTATCTAAATCCGCCTAAGGGATGTAGATTTCAACCACGATGTTCTTTTTGCAATGAAGATTGCAACAGGACAAAGCCAAAATTAACTCTGTATGAGGACGATCACTACGTTGCATGTCATAAGGCTGATCTCTAAAGGGAGGATAGTACGTTGGATATTCCTATTTTAAAGTTGAGCATGTTGAAGAAATATTTTCCATATAAAAAAGGTAGCTTTGTAAGGGCAGTTGACGGAGTAAGCTTAGAAATATTTCGAGGAGAAACGTTGGGCTTAGTTGGAGAGTCTGGTTCAGGCAAAAGCACGGTTGCCTATACCGTTGTGGGGATGTATGAGCCTACAAATGGTCAAATACTATACAATGACCAAGATATATCATCACTTTATAAATTTAGATCCAATGAAATTAAAGGTAAGATACGTATCGTCTTTCAAGACCCTAATTCCTCATTGAATCCCAGAAGGACAATAAGACAAATATTGTTCACTCCGTTGAAATTGCATAAAAATGACAGATACAAAGGATTTCCTGCATCTCCTGAAGCCCTTTTAGAAGAAGTAGGGTTGTCTTCAATCTATGCATATCGATTCTCTAGGTCCTTGAGCGGCGGAGAGCGTCAGCTCGTTGCTATAGCTCATGCAATTGCAACAAACCCCGATTTAGTACTTTTGGATGAGCCAACTTCCGCTCTGGATGTATCAATACAGGCAAAAGTAATAAATCGCTTGATGGACCTACAAAACAGATATAAATTGTCATATCTTTTTATAACCCATGATCTTAGCCTAATGAGAAACGTGGCACATAGAGTTGCGATAATGTACTTGGGCAAAATTTGCGAGATTGCTCAAACCAAGGAATTTTTCGAGAAGCCACTGCACCCATATACGCAAATGTTACTCTCCTCAATTCCGGTAGTTACCGATGAGGAAGAACAGCTTAAGCCTAAAAAAATAACTTCAAGAGGCGAAATTCCCAGTCCTGTAAATATTCCTCCCGGTTGTAGCTTTCATCTTAGATGTCCGTTTGTAACGGATCAATGCAAAAAGCTGGATCCAGATATGAAAGAATTAGAAGCACGTCATTATGTCCGTTGTCACTTATATAAATAAATTACTCAAGGAGGGCATCAAAGTTGGCGAATGTAAAGAAATTAATGTATATTAGTCCTATAGGCTATAGTTTTTTAGACGACCAAATAAAAAGTTATATCCTTAAATATGTAGAAAATTGTACAGTATGCGCAACCTCTCTTGCAAAGGCTCCGTATCATCTAGAATATCTTTACTATTCTGCGTTAATTGCTCCTGAGCTGTTGAATAAAATAAAGCAAGCAGAGATTGATGGATTTGATGCTGCAATTATCGGGTGTTTTTATGACCCATTTCTATATGAAGCTAGAGAGATGAGCGATAAACTTGTGGTTACTGCACCATGTGAAGCATCATTATCAATTGCTGTTAAGCTTGGGGCCAGCTTTTCGATAATAGTAGGGCGTCGAAAGATGATCCCTTATATGGAGGAAAACGTGAGAAAATACGGTTTTGAAAATAAGCTGGCGTCGTTTCGCTCGGTTGAGCTAGGCGTCCTTGATTTTCAAGACAAGAAGGATCTTGCGGAAGAAAGGATTCTGAGAGAAGCAGAACGTGCAGTGAAAGAAGATGGCGCAGAGGTTATAGTTTTGGGATGCACTAAAGAGTTTGGGTTCTTTCAAAAGGTTCAGGATGAACTTGGCGTTCCAGTGATAGATTCCATGATAGCTGCGTGCAAAGAGGCCGAATTTTTGGTAAGTTGCAAAAATATGCTGAACTGGACGACAAGTAAAGTGGGAGCTTACGAAAAGCCCAAATACAGCGAAATACACCAATGGAAGCTCGATGAATATTTCAAGATACCCATGAAATGATATTGTTTAGCACCATCTTCAAAGAGTGATTTTACTTACATTTCAACAAGTTTTGTGTATAGCCATGGCTTCCTGTCCCTCAGATACGGTATTTGGATTCTTTGGTCAACTACTTCGTCTAAATCGATGCTAAAAACCGTGATATCTTCCTTGTCGATAGGCAACTCGCATATTACTTCACTCCTAGGGTTACATATTTTGCTGCCCCCAAATAAGCGTAAATCCTCCTCTACTCCTACTCTGTTGACGCCAACTGTGAATAAGAGGTTTTCGAGGGATCTTTGCCGAAGGTTCAGATCCCACATATCTTTGTCCTGTTTTCTCCATGCTGCCGGTACGAAGACAATTTCAGCTCCTTTTAAGCATAAACTCCTGCATGCCTCCGGAAAGCCGGCATCGTAACATATCATTATGCCGATTTTGCCGTATTTCGTTTCAAAAACGGGATATCTTGATCCTTCTTTAAAATACAATCGCTCCAGTGTCCAAAGGTGTGTCTTCGCAAAGCTTCCCATCATCTTTCCTTCGTCGTCAAATAGTAAGGCAGAATTATATACTACTCCTGAAACCTCTCCTTTTTCACCGAAGGGGGCGATTATGTAAACCTTATTGTGTTTGGCAATATCTGAAATTTCTTGGCAAATTTGTTCGTAATATTGAATGCTTAACTTCACAACGTTGTCTTTAAGAACGCTTAAATTATATCCAGTAGCAAAAAGCTCTGGCAAACATATTATGTTTGCGCCTGCCTTTACGGCAATATCAATCAAACTTTTGGCATGATCGATATTGTATGGCACATCTCCTAGTTTTGAATCCATCTGGACGATCCCGATATTCACTATCCTTGACATTTTACAGCCCTCCAATTAATCATTTATTTATTATTTTTCAGCAAGATGAAACAAGCGGGCAAAAACAAGATATAAAATGCTTGCGCTTACGATGCCGTTTATCGGTGGTAAACCGTATTGATATTTTGTCGAAAGGTAAGATATCAAAAACCCTAGCAACCAAGCAAGGAACGCTGGAACATTAATGCCCTCGCGGACCCTAAACTGCCTTCCTTGGATAATGTAGTACTCGACCCACATTACACCGGCGATTGAGGGTATCATCATGCTTAAGAATCCAAGAAAGCTTTGAAATTTAAATACAATACCTAAAGCTGCTATTGTTGTTCCTATCAATCCCGCGATGAATGTCAATGTAGATCTGTTTATATTCGGAAATAAGTTTTTAAGTGCCAAACCGCCGGAGTAAGCATTTGATAAATTTGTCGACCAAGCAGCCAACAGTAGTATTGCAAAGGCAATCCAGTTGAAACCAAGCTGTGCAAGTACTTCCGTTATATCCCATGTCGGCGCTTGCATTGCAATGATGCCTGCTGCAATCTGTTGGAAAATGGATATGATGGCAAAACCGATAAATCCTACCATGAAAATATCTAAAGTCCTTTTAGCATAGCGAAGGTAATCTGGAGATATCACTGCACCAACTATAATTAATCCTACGACCATATTGATACCTTCTTTTAAGCTGATGTGTTGAGAAGGTATGTAAGATTTGATGGTATCAATGTTATTAATTCCTACAGTTTTGATCAACCCCCATGTGAGCAAAATAATCAATGGCGGTATTGCTATATAATTGAAGACCGCCATAGTTTTAAACCCATACGTAGCCACGATTACCATCAACAGTCCTATTACGATAGTTGTAATGGTGAAATTAAAGCTTGGAAAAATCTTTTGGATCGACAACCCGGCTACTCCAGCTTGGACTCCAAACCAACCAAAGCTCGTAATTCCTAAGATCAAGGAAATGATCCATTTGCCTCCCACATTGCCAAAGGCCCCTTTTGCAAGGATGTAAGTGTTAAGCCCTTCCTTGTATCCTATATATCCTTGGATGGACAATATAACTACCAACAAAAGATTGCCGATGACTGAAGCTATAGCCATATCCTTGAAAGTCATACCCGCTATAAGTGCTCCGCCAACCATTAGTTCTGAAATGGCTATGTTACAACCTAGTATATTAAAAAGCGGAGCCCTCCATCCTGTGCGTTCTTCTTGTGGAACTGGGTTGAGGATAAGCTCTTCTCTTTCCTGCACTATTAATTCACCTCGATATAAAATAATGATTTGTTGATCTTTAAATCAGGTTGTATAATTTTAATATTACATTTACTGGGGAATAATTAAACTGAGTAGGATAATTCAAGCAAAAAGAATGATCACCAAAATAGCTGATAAAATTATATTGTGTCTGAAAAAACAGTCAATGTGTCAAAAGCATAAATTGGATGGCCATGTTGTTGTGCAGAAAGCATATAACGTTCACCCAAATTTGGAGGCCAAAATATGATTTCAGTGAATGAAATGTTGAAGTTACCAGTTCTCTCAGGATCCTCTATTTTAGCAGGGCAAAGTGGTCTCAACAGGAAAATAAAATACCTAGATATACTGGAGGTACCTGATGCCGAAAATTGGCTTGTTTCCTATGAATTTATTCTTACCACTGCCTTTGCCTTTAAGGACAATGAAGATGGATTGAGTAAGCTTGTCGAAGTGGGTGCAAAGCGAAATTTAGCTGGATTCGGAATAAAACTGGGGCGTTTTATAAACTCCCTTCCAGCTTCTGTAATCGAAGCTGCAAATCGCTATTCCATGCCCATTATTGGCCTACCGATCAATGTACCTTATATACAAATTATAAAAGATGTAATGTTTGAGATTATAAAATCGGAAGAAAGCCTGAAAAGAAGCTTGGCCAAAAGTGATGTTTTCATTCAACTTTTAGAGGGTGATGTACAAACTGCAGTTGAAGAACTTGGATCGTATGGATGGGAAAGGGGCACTCCTGTGCGTATCGGTGTTTTGACTTCCTCTGTCGGATTTAATTTTAATAATGATGATATCGCTCTTTTGCGGCATGTCCTATTAAGGGCTGATCTCGAATTTATCCTCGCTCCTCGCCATGAAGATCTAGTAATTCTTCTTAGAGATTTACCCGTAGAAACAATTAAGGAAGTAGTTGAATTTTTAAAAGGTCAACTTAAAGGTAAGGATTTATTGCTTGGATTAAGCGAGCCACGTCCTCTTGGCAAGTGCATAAAACATTCTTTGAACGAGGCACAAGTGGCATCTCAGCTTGGCAAAGTCTTAGGTTACAAGATTGGAGTTATACCCTTTTCCCAGATAAAGATGCTTTCAATAATTCTCGAACACCCGCAACTTGGGGAAATAATTTCGACCGCATCTCATATGCTTTCCCCTATCTTGGATCACGATGCCAACCAGGGAACAGAACTTTTTAAAACTTTGAAGGTCTTTCTGGAGTCCGGTAAAAATCAACAGATTGCGTCATCCCTCCTCCAAATCCATAGAAATACGCTAAGGTATCGTCTAGGGCAGATTGAAGAATTGTTAGGCGATCAACTGCTTGATAGCAAGAGCAACTCTATTTTGCAGCTTGCCATATTTTTCCATTCTGTATATCAACACAAAGCGGATGTTTAAAAATAGCTTTTGTTCATTATGCACAATAACCTCCTCATTTTTTGCAATATATCAAACATTGTATCACATCCATTTATAGCTATAAAATAAAAACAGCATTGAATTAAAACATATATATTTCTAAATAATTCAGCCGTCTGCTTAACTTTTAAGTTCGGTATTCAGAACTTATTATCTCTATTTGTTCAATATACAATTCAACATTATCAACTATATTCCCATGCTATTTATTACATTCAATTACTACTTGAAAAACAAAGTTGACAAGATAAAAACAGGAGGGATGAGAAGGTGTCTCAAAATACTAATCAACACGTCAAAGCAATGGAAAAAGAAACTTTCTTGATAAGCCTTATTGTAACATTCTTTTCGGCAATTATTTGTATGCAGATCATAGCGCGTATTGGAATCACTCCCAATACTTCCATCATCGGTGCTTTGATAGCAATGTCTATCGCTAGGATTCCTTCGGCAGCACTGTCGAAATTTAGAAACCTTGATCGGCAAAATTTAGTTCAGACGATGACATCAGCAGGAGGGTTTGCAGCTGCTAATTGCGGTCTGCTCGCGGTGGGCATTTTGTATGCCTTTGGAGACTTGAAGTTAGTAATTCCTATGCTGCTGGGAAGTACTATCGCTACATTAATCGGGATATATTTTGTATATAAGGTCTATGATTCTGAAATGTACCCAGCCAGTGGATCATGGCCTCCAGGGGTTGCGACTGCAGCTGCATTGATCGCAGGAGACGAAGGAGGAGCGAAGGCGAAGACGTTATTTAAGGGCATCATTTTAGGAGCTCTGGGTACAGCGCTGAGGGTAAAGCCGGTTATACCCAGTGGGCTTCCTATGGCAGGTGTCGGTATTGCCTTTATAGCCAATCCTTCGGCTATGCTAGCCTTGGGAATAGGTTTAATATTGAGAGGTTATTTTCCCCAAATTTCCTCTGTTATGACTTCTATGGGTCTAAGTGGCCTTCCTGCAGATTTAGGGAAGACCTATATACCACACGGTGTCATGATAGGTGCTGGATTTGTATCGCTAATTCAGGCTATGATCATAATATTTAAAAAGGACTCTTCAGCTGATAAAACAAGAGGTAAAATTGAAAATAATGAATATATTCCTACGGTATCTCCATCTGAAACCAAGAAGGTCATTCTTATGTCTTTTGTCCTCTTTATCGCGGGAGCGTTGGTCTTGGCTTTTATCTCTGGCGTATATACGGAAATGACAACATCAAAACTGGCTTTGTGGATTTTTTGGTCTGGTATATCAGCGCTTATCGCACCAATACTTGTTGGCCTATGTGCCATGCACTCCGGATGGTTTCCAGGTTTTGCCATCACAATCATATTTTTAACCATAGGTTTATTTATGAACTTTCCTCCTTTAGCCCTAGCTTTACTTTCCGGTTATGTAGCAAGCACGGGTTCTTGCTTTGCCGATATGGGCTATGATTTAAAAACAGGATGGATCATAAGGGGAATGGGCAAAAATATTCCCTACGAGCTTGACGGAAGGCGCCAACAGTTTATATCAGAGATGATAGGCGGCATAGTTGCCATGATCGCAGTAGCTTTGTTCATGAATATGCATTTCAAGCTTGATTTGATTCCTCCTGTGAGTCGTGCCTTTGCCGTCACTATTAAGGCCGGTTCAAGTCCACAAATCCTGCGGGAACTTGTCATTTGGGCAATACCTGGGGCAATAATTCAGTTTGTTGGTAAGGCAAAACGTGCATTGGGTATACTTTTTGCCACTGGGTTACTTATAAACAATCCGATTTACGGGGTAGGTCTCCTGATCGCCGTGGCCATAAGACGCATTTACGAGAAGACGCATAAGGAAAAGATGGAGCTTTACGGTGCTGGTTTCATAGCAGGCGATGGCATATATGGATTTTTCTTTTCTATAGGGAGGAGTTTTGGATGGTGGTAAAAAGGGCAAAAGTAGGTCTAATAAGGGTACTCACTACAAGCGATCGGGATTTGCTCGAACTTCACGGGAAAAAGGTGATGTCGTGGTTTCCGGAGCTGGAGGTGGTGTCGCGCTGCATTCCCGATCAGCCGGAAGGTATACACGATGACACGACGGAGCAAATGGCCGTTCCGAAGGTTATAAACCTGGCAGAGGAATTCGAAAGCGAAGGTTTCGACGGTATATTGGTAAGCTGTGCTGGAGACCCTGGAGTAAGCGAGCTTAAAGAAGTACTTTCGATACCTGTAGTTGGCGCAGGGAGGACGACGGCCTGCATCGCTCTTTCCTTTGATCTCCCCATTGGTGTCTTAGGGATTACAGATGAAGTACCCGTGGGCATGAAGGCGGTATTGCGTGATCGCATGATAGCTTGGACAAAACCCAGTGGTGTAACTTCGACGCTTGACTTAATGACCCCTGCGGGCAGATCGAACACACTAAATGCGGCAGAGGAACTAAAACAGAAAGGTGTCAAAGTGCTCGCTTTAGCATGCACTGGCATGGCAAGCATAGACGTAGCGCCTTTGATCGCTAAAGAAACGGGTCTAATTGTAGTAGATCCGCTCAAGGCGGCTGCAGCTGCCTTGTGGACGGTTTTAGAGCAAAGAGGAGGTAATTGATTTGAGCGAAATCTTGATCACTGAAGATATGGTAGATGCCATAGCCCTCGGCGGCTGTCTGCTCGGCGGTGGCGGTGGCGGTTCTATGGCGGAAGGAATTAAGCTTGCAAAGACAGCCCTGAAACATGGCAAAGTTTTATTGAAGGATATTAATGCTGTTGACCTCGAATCAGTTGTGTTGACCTCTTCTGCCGTCGGAGCTCCGTCGTCAAGCGAAGCCTTTGTGACAGACCAAGATCACCTGCGTACGGTCGAACTGTGTCAAGCGGTAGGTGTTTCTGGGATAAACGCATTCATCACCAACGAGTGCGGAGGAGGATCCATCTTCAACGGGTGGGTGCCAGCTGCTGTTTTGGATCTTGCTTTGCTTGACGCACCCTGCAATGGGCGGGCCCATCCTACGGGTTTGATGGGTTCTATGGGGTTGCACCGAATTAAAGATTACGTTTCAGTTCAAAGTGCCGTTGGAGGGAATCCCAAAACTGAAAAGCACTTGGAAGCAGTTTTCAAAGGTGCACTAGATTCTGCTTCTTCTTTAGTAAGACAATGTGCGGTCTGTGCAGGTGGTCTCGTAGCTGTGGCAAGGAATCCGGTGAAGGCATCCTTCATAAAAGACCATGGTGCTCCGGGTGCAATAAAGTTAGCTTTAAAGTTGGGTGAGGTCATGATGAAGCTAAAATCAAGCGGCCCACGGGCTATAGCTTCTGCTTCGATGGATATTTTAGGAGGCAACGTAATCACAGCTTCCCGTGTAAAGGATAAAAAACTTGTCTCCGAAGGAGGATTTGACCACGGAAAGATAGTATTGGAAGATGGCCATGAAATTACTTTTTGGAACGAATACATGACATTAGAGTGCAACGGCAAACGTATCAGTACCTTTCCGGATCTTATTATGACGCTTGATGGAGAAAGTGGCATTCCCGCAACAAGTGCCGAGGTTCGCAAAGATCAAATGGTAATAGTCGTATCAGCTTCGGCCAAAAACCTAATTTTGGGTGAAGGCATGCGGTGTAAAGAGCTATTTGAACCGATAGAAAAGGTCATTGGAAAAGAAATAATAAGCTACTTAAAAATTTAACGGGAGGCGTAAATTTCATGTCGCTAAAATGGACTATTGAGGCAATAGATCTTTTAGGTAATCCCAAAGTAAATGGACAAGACGTCAAAGAAGTGTTGGTTAAGATAGGGCTTAAAGACGTTGAGGTAAAGACGGTAACAGGTCCAAATGGGAAGACCGATTTTGTAAAGGTTTGGATACCTGGAAACGAGGGCAAAAGATCTGGAGGATCTGCTCCAACCCTTGGCATAGTCGGCAGGCTTGGCGGCATAGGCGCAAGACCGGAAAGGCTTGGCCTGGTCTCCGACGCCGATGGAGGCATAGCTGCCGTAGCTACTGCCATGCTTTTAGGTGATATGTATAGCAAGGGAGATATCTTAAAGGGCGATGTTTTCATCTCTACTCACATATGTCCAGATGCCCCCACCCAGCCACACGATCCCGTCCCCTTCATGGGCTCCCCCATCGATATGGCGATGGCTAACAAAGAAGAAATAACCGGCGAGTTGGACGCTGTGCTTTCGATTGACACGACTCGTGGAAACAGAGTCATAAACCATCGCGGTTTTGCCATATCGCCGACTGTAAAAGAGGGATGGATACTGAGAGTGAGCGAGGATTTGTTGTCTCTCATGAGTTATGTTACCGGGAAAATGCCGGTGGTATTTCCCATAACCATGCAGGATATCACGCCTTACGGCAACGACATTTACCATTTAAACAGCATAATGCAGCCGTGTACGGCGACCTCTGCACCAGTAGTAGGAGTTGCCTTGACGTCCGAGGTGCCGGTCCCGGGATGTGCAACGGGCGCTACGCAGGCCATGGATATTGACGAGGCGGTTAGATTTAGCGTTGAGGTCGCTAAGTACTACGGTGAAGGAAGGGTATCTTTTTACGATGCGGCGGAATTCGACAGATTAATCTCGCTTTATGGACATATGAGGCATTTACAGACCTTAGGAAAGATAAAATAAATGAAAATTCAAGTTACACTTACCGTAGAAGAGGGAAAAAGGGTCATAGCAAGAGGCATTTCCTCGTTACCCGAAGTCAACCGCGTAATGAAGCAAGGCATCTTACTCTTGAAAGGGGGAACGACAGTATCTGCAGTTTCGGAGACCTTGGTTGGGATTAAACTGAGGATATCCGGAAGGATAACCGAGAGAGGTGCCGTATCGACCGAAGGTAATGTTGAAGGCCCGCATTCCATTGTGATTAGAAACGGCAAACCTGAAACGGCGGATGGACACCTTGAGGAGATAGTATCTCAAATGGGTTCGAGCGATTTGGCAATTTGTGGGGCAAACATCATAGATGGGGACGGAAATGCAGCTATGATGGCAGGTCGTTTTTTCGGGGGTGAGCCGGGCAGGATTCTTCCTCTTTTGCATGTCGAGGGAGTGCCTATCATCGTAGCTGCAGGGCTTGAAAAATATTGCCCCTTTTCTTTAAGGGAAGCGATGTCCAGGTGTGGACGAAACGTACCGGATATGTCTATGGGCATGTCAGTTGGATTAGTTCCAATTGTAGGCAAGGTCTTTAGCGAGGTTGATGGCATCTATGCACTGGGTGCCACGTATGTAACAGTGATAGGACGAGGTGGAATTTACGAAGGCGCAGGTAGTACCACTTTTTTGATAGAGGGAGATAAATCGTGGGCTAGCAACTTCATGGAATATATTTGTTCCATCAAAGGTACATTACCAAGTGGGATCGAGGATTCCTTAAAAGAATGCCTGCGTTGTGGCCCAGGAGCCCCGGATCACTTGAATTGTATTTATAAAGGGAGAATGAACAATGTATAAAATTGGTGCCGTAACAATAGGACAGTCGCCAAGAAACGACGTTATGGTGGACATAAAACCGATTTTGGGGCATGACATTGAAATTGTAGAGGCCGGAGCGCTAGATGGACTTAGTAAAGAAGAAATAGCCAAGTTAGCTCCAAAAGAAGGAGATTATGTATTGGTAACCAGGCTTCGTGACGGCACATCCGTCAAAGTTGCAGAAAAGCACATCACTCCCCTGCTCCAGGACAAGATCGGCAAGCTTTTTGAAAGCGGTATCAAAGTGACTTTGCTTCTGTGCACTGGAGAATTTCCTGATTTTGGCGCAAATGGCTTTCTTTTGAGACCCCAAAGAATGCTTTTTGAGGTAACCAAGGCAGTTGGAGAAGGTTTGAAGTTAGGCGTATTTACCCCTTCAAAGGACCAAATAGAGCAATCGCGCAAAAGATGGTCTGCCGTGACAAAGGACCTTCGGATAGTGGCTGCCTCACCTTACGTAGAGTCTGATGCCTCAATAGCAAGGGGCGCTATGGAGTTATCCGAATGGGGAGCGCAATTAATAGTAATGGATTGTATAGGCTACACTTCCAAGATGAAAAAGCATGCAAAAGAAATTACTTCATGTCCCGTGATCTTGGCCAGGACCGTTGCAAGCCGCATAGCCAGGGAATTGCTTGAGTGAGGAAAAGATCATGATGAGCGAAATAAATAGTTTGATGGAAATTGCAAAGAAGCTTTTAATGGTAAATATGGGCATAGCAGGGGGCGAAAGGCTCCTTGTCCTGTGTGATGATGCTACGCAGGACATCGGCGATGCGATCTTTAAGGCTGGCATGGAGGTAAAAGCTAGATCTTTCTTGCTTTGCATGCAAAAACTTGAAAAAAGCGGCATGGAACCCGACGAGCTGGTGGCAAAGGCTATGGCGATGTCGGATGTGGTTATGGCACCTACCAGCGCTTCTCTTACCCATACGCAGGCACGGAAAAATGCCTGCAGTTGTGGGGCACGAATTGCCACCATGCCAGGGATCACTGAAGATATGTTTTTTAATGGCCCGATAAATGCCGACTATGAAAAAGTAGAAAAATTGACCAAAAAGGTTACTGTCTTGCTGGATAAGGCGAGATCGGCCAGAATTGTTACCGGAAAGCATACGCTTTTAATGTCGCTTGAAGGAAGACGTGGCGTGCCAAGCACCGGAATTTACCGCAATAAAGGAGAATCGGGAAATTTGCCCTCAGGCGAAGCTTACATAGCGCCCCTTGAGGGCACTGCGACGGGGAGCGTTCTTATAGACGGTTCTTGCGTTGGTATTGGGCTTCTTGATTCTCCACTCATCCTGGAATTTGATCAGGGGTTACTTTTGGACGTGAAAGGCGATCGCGCTGATCGCCTGCTTGAGGTTTTGGGTGATAATTCCAATGCGCGTAATTTGGCGGAACTTGGCATTGGGACCAACGATAAAGCTCGCCTCACCGGGGTTATCCTAGAAGACGAAAAGATATATGGATCTGTTCATGTAGCAATGGGAAGCAATGACACCTTTGGTGGAAAAGTTGCTGCAGGCGTTCATGTTGATGCTGTAATGAGGAGCCCTGAACTTTATTTGGATGATATACTTGTCGTAAAGGATGGTAAGATATGGATTTAAGCTATTGAATTAGGAGGTTTAAGCAATGGCGCGCGTTCTGGCAGTATGCGTTAGCTCAAACAGACAGGAACCAAAAAAGCCCGTGGCGGAGGCGCGATTCATCGAAGGAAAAGGCATTGATGGGGATTCCCATTTTGGCATTTCGTCACGACAGGTCAGCTTATTGAGATATGAGGATATAAAGCTCGCCGAAAAAGAGGCGGGCTTTTCCTTTCCGCCGGGGTCCTTGGCCGAAAACCTGGTGGTGGAGGGATTGCCTGATCAGATCCCCCTAGAAAGCCGCCTTAAAATTGGCCGTGACGTGGTCTTGCTTGTAATAGAAAAGGGCAAAAAACCGGATGAACCTCACACATACGATTACCGCGGATGGTGTCTGCTGCCCAAGGTGGGCTATTTCCTTGAGGTAGTCAACGGTGGCATTGTTAAGCCAGGAGACGAGGTTGTACTCGAAGGAGATTAAAATCCAGAAAGGAATCCACACCATTTGGATTTACGACATGCATAACATCTTAAGTTGTTAGCTCAATTCACTAACTTGACTGAAACTTAATCGAGCCTTACATTTTAGTTTACATATTGTGTTGATGAACTAAAAAGGGGTGATCGTTGTGATAGGCTGTGAAAGGCCAAAGATCGTGGTGCGTAATGATTTTACCTTCTTCTCCTTCGACCCGAAGCTTCCTCCTGCTGCTGAGGTTGAACAGGGCTTATTGGTTGAGATAGAAACTAAGGACTGCTTTTCCAATCAAATTACCGAAGAAGAGCAACTGGTGACGGAGATCGACTTTTCGCGCATAAACCCGGCCACAGGGCCCATCTTCGTAAAGGGAGCTAAGAAAGGTGACGCTTTAGCGGTCAAGATTCACAGGATAGACCTGAAAGAGCAAGGTGCCATAGTTACCATTCCCAAAGAAGGCATCCTTGGTGATAAGGTAAGGCAGGCCAAGACCGTAATATGCAATGTAGATCAGGATAAGGTCAAGTTCTTAAATCTTGGTTTACCCGTAAGAAAGATGATAGGCGTGATCGGAGTTGCCACGCCTGAAAATACGCCTACGGGCACACCGGGAAGGCATGGAGGAAATATGGATACCACCGTGATAACCGAGGGCGCAACCGTTTACTTTCCGGTTAGTTATGACGGCGCCTTATTTGGACTAGGCGATCTTCACGCTGTGATGGGAGACGGCGAGATCTGCGTGGCTGCTTGCGAAATAGCCGGAAGCGTTACCGTCGAATTTAAATCGATAAGCGCAATGTCACCGTCGTGGCCCTGTGTAGAGACAAAAGACTGGCTGTATATAATCGTTTCCGATGAAGATATCAATAAAGCTTTTTATGTAGCTACGGACTTGGCGGTAAAATCTCTCGAGCATGCCCTTCAAATAGACTGGCATGATGCGTATATGTTGGCAAGCTTGGCGATGGACTTAGAAATTTGTCAATTGGTCGATCCGCGTAAGACGGTAAGGGCTAAACTTCCTAAAAGCCTAATTTCAGCAGAAAAGCTTTTGGAAGCAATATCCGAGTAATTGGAAGTGATATGTCATGGCTGAAAATCATAGCGAGAATCAGACGGACAAACAAGGGTTAAAACGAGTCTTAAAGATGGGCGACCTCATCGCCTTTGCCATAATAACGATGGTCCCCATAGCCCCCATGGGCATATATGGAGTCGTTGCCGTATTGAGCAAAGGTCACGTTCCTCTTGCGTATGTGATAGCAGCCTGCGCCATGGTGTTTACTGCGTGGGGATATGGACAATTTGGCCGTGATTACCAGGGGTTTCAAGGTAAAGACCATACTTCCCGTGGATTGAGGATCGCTTTTTGAAAACGGGCTTGATGTATTTTTCATGCAACTATGTTACGCTATGATCATGATCAATAAACAAGCCCGTTTTTCTTCATTTTTACGGAGGAAGATAAAAGGTGATCGTTGAAAGATTAATTACTTCTCTTGAATCGGAGCTTTCGCGATTGACTGTCAAGAAAGTGGTGGTAGGCTTGCGCTATACCTGTGTGGTGCTTTCAGACGACAGTTGCGGCTTGGCTGCGACCTTAGACGAAGGCAGATGCTGCAGTAAGTTTAATTGGTCGGGGCCTCTGGCTGGACGGCTTGCTTTAGACCTGGCACGCGGTTTGATGACGGCCGATTCTATAGCCTCTTCCATAGGCCTTGCGACAGTAAATGCGGTGCTGTCTCAAAATGCACCCATGCAGGATGTAGAGCCTATAGAGTTTCTTGGGATAAGCGAAGACGATGTAGTCGGTATGGTCGGAAACATTGCCCCTTTAGCCCGTCATGTCGCCGGGCGGGCAAAGGAACTTCTCATCTTTGAAAGAAACCCCTTGCAACATTCGAAGGGAATCCTTCCTGATTGGGCGGCAGAATGGGAGCTGCCACGCTGCGATGTTGTCTTTATAACTGGCACTGCCTTCATCAACAAGACCATAGACCATCTGCTTGACCTCTGCTCAGGCCGCGTAGCGATCATCGGGCCTTCTACTCCACTTTGGCCTGAATTGCTAAACGGCCTTGGCTCCAAGCGCGTTGTGGGGTTGTTTGGCTTAAGGGTATGTGATCCGGAGCTTGTGTATCAAATTGTAAGCGAAGGCGGTAGCACGGGGTCGTTTTTGAAAAAAGGAACAGCCAAAGCGGTATTGATATCGTTACGATCGTGATGTGAGCAAGTTGCTTATTCTTCATGATGCTGCTGTAGGATGCATGGTTGCTGGTTTTAACATTATCCAAGGTTTATCCTTAAAAAGCTCATTTCTTTTTTAGCAGTATTCTTTTATCCCCTACCCTCCTCGTGATGCCTCGGGCATCGAAGTCCTCAAGAAGGGGCAATATGTATTTTCTGCTGGCGTTAGCGGCATCCCGCAGCGACGCTATGGTTATTTCGGGAAGTGAGCGTAATATTTCTAGCGCCTTTTCCTCTATGTTTCGCGAGAGCAAAAATTCGCCACCTATCAGCCTTAACTCGCCGTTTTGTCTGGCGATGTTTATGATGCGATCTAGCTTGACCTTGTCCAACTTGAGTTCGCTCATGGCTTCTTCGATAGTCGGAAACTGAAATCCCCTTTTGTTGCAGTAATCTAGCAGGATTTCCTTGTCCCTCAACGTGTCTTCGCTGACCTTAGGAGAAGCTCCGGGAAGCCTTACCATTTCGCCGTCAATTTCGATCAGGCCCCGGCTTGCCAGCAGTCTCATCAACTCCTGTGACTGTTTTTTTGTCAAAGAAAGTCCTAGGGCCGATATCAAATCCAAGGCCTTCATGCCCGACATGTGTGGGTTTTCGTCATGATACTTTGTTAAAATGTTGTACAGGTCCTCCTTAAGCGTATCAAAATAAGCAGATGACATGACCAGGGGTTGATCTCCCGATTCGACCAACAAGACTTCAGATCTTTCAGCCATGAGACGCAACGAGCTCTCCAGCTGGCCAGAGGTCTGCTGGATAAGCGTGAGAGCATCCTCAAGCGAGAGCAAACCAAAGCGATCTATGATTGCCTTGATCCTTTCATCAAAGCTTTGGGCTTGAGTTAATTTATTCAAAAAAACCGTGAGCTCGTTTCTTGCCTTTTTGCCCTTGGGCTTTTTATCGTAGGGGAAAAGCACTTCGCCGCCGCCTATGGTACGCAGGGGAGTGTAAGCCCTTATTACAAAGCGTTGCCCTATTAAAGCTACAACTGGCTCATGTAATACCACCTGCGCCAAGGCTTCATTTCCGGGCGTTATCCTTGCGTCGTTTAATAGTGCCACCCTTGCCATGGATTCACTGGTGCCCATGTGGAAGTGGACCTCTTGCCAATGTCTCAATGGTTCCTGTGCGGACGAAAGAAGCATAAGCCTTACGTCAAGACATTGCGTGCTCTTAAATAAGCCCCTTGAACACGCCACATCGCCCCGCTTTAACTCGGCTGACTTGACGTCAGGAAGGTTCAGTGCTGATCGTTGTCCTGCCAGGGCTTGCTTTACGGATTTGCCGTGCACCTGAATGGACCGCACCTTGGAGCTTTTATCCAAAGGCAGGACATCTACGGCATCGCCCACCGATACTTTTCCTTTGTAAACCGTACCCGTAACGACCGTGCCGAAGCCCGCTATGGGAAAACTTCTGTCAATCGGCATGAAGAATGGCCCCTTTATATCCCGGGGGCTAATATTCTCCAAGATGGCATCAATTTGTTTGAGAAGGATATCTAAGTTGAGGCCCGTCACGGCAGATACGGCAATTATTGGCTTGCCCTCAAGGAAAGTTCCTCTTACCAGATCTTTAACGTCTTCCCTTGCAAGCTCAAGCATCTCCTCATCGACCATGTCCGCCTTGGTCAGCACGACGAGGCCTTCTTTTATGCCAAGAAGCGACAGGATCTCAAGGTGTTCCCTTGACTGGGGCATTACGCCTTCGTCAGCAGCCACGACAAAGATGACGGCATCTATGCCGGCAGCTCCTGCGACCATCTGCCTAATAAAACGTTCGTGTCCTGGCACATCTATGATGCTAATGATGCGGCCGCTGGGAAGTGAAAGAGGTGCGAAGCCAAGCTCTATTGTAATGCCCCGCTTTTTTTCCTCAACGAGCCTGTCGCAATCCACACCTGAAAGGGCCTTTACCAAGGTCGTCTTGCCGTGGTCTATGTGCCCAGCCGTTCCAAATACTACAGTGGTTTCTACAGGTTCTGCCATCAGACCATCCTTCCCATTTGGGAAATTAAGATTTGGCAGTCCTCTGCGGACATGGTCCTTACGTGAAAGATCAGTTTGTCCTGATCTACGTTTGCGACCACGGGAGTTTCAAGATCCCTAAGTTGCGAAACCAGCGTCGACGCGCTCATGTCCCTTGGGGGTCTTATGGCCACGCCGAAGCCGTCAAGCTCGTCGTCAGGGAACGCTCCCCCGCCGACGACGTCTTTTACCTTTACCGTTTCGACCAGCCAACCCTCCTTTTCGCTTAAAAGCTCTTTTAACGAGTTTGCAAGGCCCGTTGCCTTTCTTTGCAAATCCTCGATGTCCGTCATTATCATGCGAATCGTAGGTATCTTGGCGATATCTTCCCTTAAGTATAGCCTTAAGGTAGATTCAAATGCAGCCAAGGTCATCTTGTCCACCCTCACGGCGCGCAGCAGAGGGTGTCTTTTTAGCTTAGATACGATATCTTTTTTCCCGACGATGCCGCCGATCTGGGGACCTCCAAGCAACTTATCGCCCGAAAAGGTCACGACATCTACCCCATCCTCGATGCACTGGCCTATGGTAGGTTCGCCCCTTAAGCCATAGGAGGATAAATCTACCAAAAAACCGCTGCCCAAGTCCTCCATTACAAGCAACCCCCTGGAGTGAGCCAGGTTTGCCAGGTCCTTTCTCTCGACCTGCGAGTGGAAGCCTACGATCCTGTAATTGGAAGGGTGTACCTTGAGAATTATCTTGGTGTTTTCGGTTATGGCCCTTTCATAATCGTAGAGGTGTGTTCTGTTGGTGGTGCCCACCTCTACCATCTTGGCACCGGAAAAGGCCATTATATCAGGTATTCTGAAGGATTCTCCAATCTCGATGAGCTCTCCCCTGGATATGATGGCCTCACCATTGACAGCAAGTGCAGCCAAACATAGAAGGACGGCACTTGCGTTGTTATTTACGACCAATGCTGCCTCTGCGCCCGTCAGTTGACACAGCAACCATTCGACGTGATCGTACCTGTGGCCCCTTCTGCCGGCTTCAAGGTCGTATTCGAGGTTACTGTAATATCTTGAGGCTTCGCTTACAGCTTCTATCGCCTCTTCTGCCAGACATGACCTTCCAAGATTGGTATGAACTATCACTCCTGTGGCGTTAATCACGCGCCTCAAGCTTTGCTTGGACTTTTCCTCAAGCACGTCTTTAATTTCGTTCATTAAAACCTCGACGTCGAGTTCTTTCCTGTTTCCGCTTAATATGTCCTCTCTACAGCTTGTAAGGATTTCCTCGATGAGCGATTTTACGGCCTTGCGTCCTAGGGCCGCATAATAGCTTTGCACCCATTCCAAGGACAATATTCTATCCATGGAGGGTATATTCCGCAGTAGTTTACTTGCTTCGCTCACTTAGTCATCACTGCCCCTTAGTCGAGCTGATTTGTATTGCCCTTTTTACGTTGATGCCTGTTCGTTTAAATTATTATATTACTGTGCCAATTTTACCAGGGAGTTAACCAGGACGTCACAGCCTGTCTTTAAGTCCTCAAAGGTCGTATTTTCATCTGGAGCATGGCTTATGCCTTCAATGCTCGGGACAAATATCATTCCCACGTCGGTGACCTCGGTAAGTATGGCTGAATCGTGGCCGGCCCCGCTGTGCATCTTAAGGTACTTTACGCCAACCTCTTCGGCGGTCCTTTGAATTACAGAGATGACCTCCTCCGATAACTTGACCGGCTTTGAGTCGCCGACCAGGCTTATTGAATATTGTAACCCATATTCGCTTGATATTCTTTTTACTTCTTCTCTGATAAGCTGCTCGACCTTTGAAATGCCTTCATCTCTGATGTCGCGGATGTCAACGGAAAAGACCACCTTTCCGGGGATTACGTTAGTGACGTTGGGGAAGCAATGTATTTTCCCGACGGTCGCTACTGTGGTGTCGAAGGCTTCATGCCTGGCGCAATGTTCGACGAAAGATATCAGCTTACTCGCTGCTGCCAAAGCGTCATGCCGCAGGTTCATCGGGGTGGTTCCTGCGTGGTTTGCCATCCCCGTAAGCGTTACGGAAAGCTGCCTTATTCCGACTATGGCCTCAACCACTCCCAGGGGGATTGATTTAGTATACAAGACATTTCCCTGCTCGATATGAAGCTCGATCAATGCCTTCACGTCGCCTTTTTTGATCACGTAATTTTCAAGATCGTCCGGATTTAGGCCGAACCTTTTAGCAGCTTCGTAAAAGGATACGCCTTCGTCGTTAACGATCTTCATCAGGTCCTTTACTGTATATTGCCCGACCAATGCCTTGCTTCCCACCAGGCCCCCGCCGAAGGAAGCCCCTTCCTCCTCCACAAAGGCGATGAGCTCAAGGGGATGTCTCAAGGAAACTTCTTGTTCTTTTATCACCGTGAGAGCTTCCAGTGCAGCTACGACTCCTGCTGCTCCGTCAAACTTGCCACCGTGAAGAACCGTGTCAATGTGGGATCCACACATGACGGCAGGAGCGCTTAAGCTCGAACCCTTAAGCCTTGCCCTGAAGTTTCCCACAGGATCTATGACGACATCCATGCCAAGCGATGTGCAAGCCTCAGTCAAAAAATCTAGAGCTCTTCTATGTTCGTGCGAGAAGGACAAGCGCGTACATCCATGATCCGGTGTAGAATTGAACGTGCTTAAAGTCTCTAAGTTATGCCTGATTCTTTCGAGATTTGTCTCTAACACTTAACTCGCCATCCTTTTTAATTTTAATTATTGCATAGAAACTCAAGGGCATATTGGGCATAAAGGGCAACGCCTATCTCGAGCGCGTCTTCGTCCATGTTGAAGTTCGGATGATGGTGTGGATAGATAGTTTGTTTTTGTTCATTTCCAATGCCCACCAGTGCCAATGCTCCGGGGGCCTTCTTTAGGTATTCGGCGAAGTCCTCTCCGCCCATGACCTTTTCGTACTCCATCAGGCCTCCCTCGCCCAGTATCTTTTTGACGGCAGTTGCAGCTATCCTGGAACACTCCGGATCATTTATGACGGGTGAGGTAGCAAAGGTGTAATTTACCTTTGCCTCTGCCCTAAAGCCTGCTGCCACGTGTTTGGCGATCCTTTCTATTGCTGCAGGCAAGACGTCTTTTATCTTGGGATTAAAATACCTGTTAGTTCCTTCCAGTTTGGCTTCAGATGCAAGAACGTTAAACCTTGTGCCTGCTACGAGCTTGCCTACCGTTACGACGACAGGCTCAAGTGGCGACAGCTCGCGACTTACCACGGTCTGTAGCGCCATTACCATGTTCGATGCGACTACTACGGCGTCGACTCCTTCATGGGGCGCAGAGCCGTGCCCTCCTTTGCCCTGCACGGTTATGTCAAACACATCTACCGCTGCCATTCTGGGGCCAGCTTCGACTGAGACCTTGCCAATGGGCAGCCCGCTCCAAAGATGTATGCCAAAGATGCTGTCAACGCCTTCCATGGCACCATCTTCGATCATCTTCACGGCGCCATTAGCGGTTTCCTCGGCGGGTTGAAAGATCAGCCTGACATTTCCCTTGAGCTCTTCCCTCATCGCCGACAATACCTTGGCAGCACCCAGTAGCATGGCTGTGTGTCCGTCGTGGCCGCAGGCATGCATCAGGCCTTCGTTCTTAGATCTGTATGGCACGTCGTTTTTCTCCTGCACTTCGAGGGCGTCCATATCTGCCCTTAAAGCTACGGTCTTTCCCGGCTTACGTCCGCTGATCGTAGCAATTACGCCCGTTCTGCCGGCAGCAATGTAGGGAATGCCAAGCTTGTCCAGCTCTTCTTTAACCCTTTTGGATGTCCGAAACTCCTCGCCCGATCTTTCGGGATACATGTGAAATTCTCGCCTAAGCTCGATAACGTAATCCTTTACCTCTTTCGCCAGCATTTTGACGTCCATTTTAGAGAATGCACCTCCAGTTTGATTTGTTATAGCAACTTAATAAACAACCCTGCTAAAACGACAGAAGCAATGGTGACCGTAGTAAATCCGCCGACCAACATCTTGGGCAACATGGTATCCATGAGAAATTTAAATTCCTCCGGCGTCTCGGCTAAGGCTTTGGATGCCTCCTCGGTCAACACATAATTTGGCGGGAAGCCGTAAAGGGCCGTTAATGCACAGGCAAAGGCCATGTCCGTGGAATACCCAAGAATTTTGCCCAAAGCCATCGACAGTATCGCCATCCCGACGACGCCGATGATTATTATCCCGAAAAGCGGGCCAATGAGCCTCATGATCATGTCTGGTGTGGCCTTGGCCAATCCTGCGAATATAAAGGCCATTAGGGTGGTCATCATAAAACCAAAGGAATTGGACAGATCAAGAGGCCTGCGCTCAAGAAAGCCAATTTCTGCCGCTATGACGCCAAATACCAAACATATGACGAATCGGGATATAGCTTCGTTGATAGCAGTTGCAGTCATGGCAGACGCCCAGGCAACAATGCCAAGTTTTAGAAGGTACATGTAGGTCGTCCTGTATTTAGGTGGAACTTGTGCAAATATTTGCAGCTTAGAGCTGTAAGCAGGGGCTGTTTTATCGGGGACAGTAACCTCTTGAGCCTGAATCTCTCCCTTCCTAAAGGCAGAAAGTAGCCTCTTTCCTTCACGTTTGAGGGCTATGGCCGTAAGGGGGTAGCCAAAAAAGCCCTGCGATACGTACATCACTATGGCCAATACGGAAAGCTCAACAAGGCCCTTCTGGGCTGCGGCATCCTGCATCATCAAAGCTGCGACAATTCCTCCTGTCAAAGGTGGAGTGGCGATGACGACCGCTTCCCATCCGAAGAGATATTTACCTAATGTCATGGTCCCCAAGACAATTCCCACTATTCCCGCCAAAGATATGACTACGGTCTTCCATTGTGCGGCTAATTCTTTTATATTTAGCATCGTACCCATGTGGACCAAAAGCAGGTACATGGATAACGTCGCCAACGGTTGACCCAGACATGCCAAATCTATCAGGTTCTTTGGTAAAATTGTCCAAAAACCCAGCAGAAATAAGACTGCAGACACGAATACTGATGGCACAAAGGCTTTCGTCTTGACAGATACTACATCGCCGATGTAAAGGATGAGCAAAACAATAGAAAAAGCGGTGATTAGATCAAAATTCATACATACATCCTCCTTTTATTTTGTTTGTTTTTTTCAAATTTTCTATCTTTTTGTTTGAACACTTCTAGAGCGTTTATAATTATATAGCCTTAATTTGACAATATTAAAAGTAATAAACGATTATAAATAAGATGATTGTATTATATTTCAAAGTTATATTAAATTACCCCTTGGCAAATTGAATTTAACAGGAGGATATTTGAGATGCCGATATGCAAGACTGATGCCCTGATAGTCGTGGATGTTCAGGTGGACTTCTGTCCCGGAGGAAATCTGGCTGTTCCTGGAGGTGATGAGATAGTTACAATCGTAAACAGGCTTGTCGAACTGTTTGAAAAAGGGGGCGGATTGGTCATCTTCTCGCGAGACTGGCACCCGCAACGTCACAAGAGCTTCAGGGATGAAGGCGGCACTTGGCCTCCCCACTGCGTTCAAAATACGAAGGGTGCCGAATTTCACCCCGACCTTCTCATACCCGATTCTGCCATTGTCGTAAGCAAGGCCACCGATGTTGCGCGCGAGGCATACTCCGCCTTCGACGGCACCGGTTTATCCGAAACTTTAAAGGCAGCCGGCACGGAAAGGATATTCGTATGCGGTCTGGCAACCGATTTTTGCGTAAAATCTACCGCCATGGATGCCAGAAAATTGGGCTACGATACATATGTCGTCCTGGACGCCTCTAGAGGCATAAGCGAAGAAAGCGTTAGGGCAAGCCTTGAAGAGATGAAAGAGACAGGAATAAAGATCGTCAAAAGCTTTGAAATCGAATCGCTATAAGGTCTTTGCTTCTTCGATTTAGGGTTATATTTAAAGATCAAGGGCAGTTTTGCTCTTACTTCAGATTAAAAAGGAGCGCATGAGCGATATGAAAGTAGTTGACGCAAGAGGAATGACCTGCCCAAAGCCTGTCATACTCACCAAACAGGCGATAGACTCGGGGGAAACCGAGATCGAGGTCTTGGTAGATAACGACGTTTCATTTCAAAACGTCAAGCGTTTCCTGAATTCGCGCGGATATCGAGTCGTGGAAGAGGGGAAACGGGAAGACGGGATTTTTGTCATTCGTGGAAAATTGGAGGTTTCGCCCGAAGGCCATCGGGAATCGCCTAAAGAGACTCTTTCGTCAGGTACGCCTTTGGCAACTGAAAAAGGAAAGACCGTAGGGATCTTGCTTCTCTCAAATACGCTTGGGAGGGCAAGCGACGGATTGGGCGAAGTGTTGATGAAAAGCTTCCTTGGCGTTCTGGTCGAACAAGACGAACCACCTGTGGTTTTGGCGCTAATGAACGAGGGCGTACTTTTGGCCCTGCCGGATTCAAGTGCCTGCGATATACTAAAGGACCTCGAGAAAAGAGGAACCGCCATCCTTGTCTGCGGCACGTGTACGAATCATTTTGGAATAACCGACAAAGTTGCCGTAGGCACGATCTCCAACATGTTTCAGATAACAGAGGCGATGATGGAAGTAGACAAAGCCTTAATTTATGGTTAAAACTAACAAAAGCAGGCGTCCATGCCATGGCACATACGCCTGCTTTTGTTCATCATGATCACAGAAATTCCTCCCAAAGCGAATTTGCCACCCGAAAGCCCTTTGGCGAAAGGGCGTATCTCCCATGACAGGTGATTTTGCAGTCCTCGGGCAATCCCCTCCACGTGTCGCAAAAGTCCCTGTAGGCCTTCCATCCCCATCTCCTCCTAAAGAAACGTCCTGATACCCCCCACATCGTCCTCAGGGCAAGTACGGCAGATTCCCTGGCTGCCTGCTCGGTCGGCAAAAGCTCCTCATCGGCTATGGCAAGCTTTCCCTCTGAAATTTTTTTTGCATAGATCTTGATGTCTTTGACGTTTCCGTACCTGTAGCCGTCGAGATAACCCCAGGCGCTTGCGCCTATGCCTAGAAAATTTTCACCCTGCCAGTAAGCTATGTTATGTCTACACCAATGTCCTGGCAGAGAAAAGCTTGCTATTTCGTAGTGGGTAAATCCCTTTTTAGGCAGGTACCATTGGGCAAAGCGGTATAAGGGGTAACCTGCAGTCAAGCCCTTTGGCGGATTTTCGCCCCAGGGGGTGTTTTCTTCCAGGGTCAGTTCATAAATCGACAGGTGTCTGATCCCAAACCTTAGGCAATCCTTGATGGCCCTGTGCCAGCTTTGTATCGTCTGCCCCGGTAAGCCGAAAAGCAGATCCACGCTTACGTCTAGGCCGCTTGCCACCAAGGCAGCTAACGAGTCAGCGACGTCGTAGGCATTGTGAGGCCGGCGAAGCCAGTTAAGCTCGCCTTCATCCAGGCTTTGAGCACCCAAACTGACGCGCGTGATTTTCCAGGAACGCCACAGCTTAATGTGATCTGCACGTAAGCTGCCTGGATTTGCCTCCACGCTTGCCTCTAAAAATGGCAAGAAATCCACATATCGTTCAAGGATAAGGATCAGCTTTTCCCACTGCTTTGCGCTTAAAACGGTGGGCGTTCCTCCTCCGATGTAAAGCGTTTGAGCGTGCAACTTGTCCCCTGACAGGGACGTCCATAGCTGAAGCTCTTGCCCCAAGGCATCCAAGTACTTATCCATGTCCTCTGGGCTTGCCGTGATGCTGTAAAAGGCGCAGTAGGGACATTTCCTGACGCAAAAGGGGATGTGGACGTAAAGCGAAAGGGGGCATGACAACGCCCAGCCGAGCCGCGCGGTTGCACCGTTTGTCATGCCCGATAATTTATTCTTCCTCATCAGCCTGCAGGAAGGCAAGAAAGGCTTCCTGTGGAATTTGAACCTTTCCTATCATCTTCATCTTTTCTTTGCCCTCTTTTTGTTTTTCAAGCAACTTGCGCTTTCGCGTCACATCGCCGCCGTAACATTTCGCGAGCACGTTTTTGCGCAAGGGTTTCACGTTCTCCCTGGCTATCACGCGGCTTCCAATGGATGCCTGTATAGCCACCTCGAACAACTGCCTGGGTATGAGCTCCTTTAGCTTTTTTATTACGCTCAGCGCTCGCTTGTAGGCGTTGTCTCTATGGCATATGAACGAGAAGGCGTCTACGGGCTCTCCATGGATGAGTATATCCACCTTCACGAGGTCCGATTTTTTATAACCTATGTGTTCGTAGTCTATGGATGCGTAACCCCTGGTTATGGACTTTAGGCGATCGTGAAAGTCTATTATGAATTCCGCCAATGGAAGGTTGTAGATAAGCCTTACTCTCTCGGGAGTTATGTAATCGAGCGAGACGAACTCTCCGCGCCTGTCCTGACATAACTTCATGGCCTTGCCGACGTAATCCGATGGCAAAAAAATCGTGAGCTTTATGTATGGCTCTCTGATCTCCTCGATCTTCGTGGGTTCGGGAAAGTCAGACGGCCGGTGTGCCTCGATGATGTTTCCGTCTGTAAGCACCACTTCATATGCCACGTTCGGCGCTGTGGCCACAAGATCTATGTCAAACTCCCTCTTGAGGCGTTCCACCGTTATGTCCATGTGAAGCAATCCCAAAAATCCGCATCGAAAGCCGAACCCAAGAGCTTCAGAAGTCTCGGGCTCAAACGTTAAGGCTGAGTCGTTCAACTGAAGCTTCTCGATGGCCTCCCGCAAACGCGGAAAGTCGTCCCTGTCGACCGGGAAAAGTCCGCAGAACACTACCGGCTTTACGTGCTTGTAGCCGGGCAAAGGTCTATCCGTCGGCTTGTTGGCATCCGTAATGGTATCTCCCACTCTGGCCTCAAAGAGAGTCTTGACGTTTGCAATTACGTAGCCAACCTCTCCTGCTCGAATTTCCTCAGAAGGAGACATGAAGGGGATAAAAAATCCCACCTCCTCTACCTCGTACACTTTCCTGGTTGCCATGAAAAGTATGTTTTGCCCTTTTTTAACGGAACCGTTAACCAGTCTCACGTAAGAGATGACGCCTCTGTAGTTGTCATAAACCGAATCGAAGATAAGCGCCTGTAGAGGGGCGTTGACATCGCCCTTGGGAGGCGGAATCCTTTTGACTATGGCCTCCAAGACCTCCGGTATGCCTATGCCCTCCTTGGCACTTACTAGTAGAGCTTGAGAGGCATCCAAGCCTATTATTTCCTCTATTTGACGTAAAACTTCATCAGGCTGCGCGCTAGGTAAGTCTATTTTATTGATCACGGGAATTATCTCCAGCCCCTGATCTACCGCCAAATAGGCATTGGCCAAGGTTTGGGCCTCCACTCCCTGCGTGGCGTCCACCACGAGCAGTGCCCCCTCGCAGGCTGCAAGGGACCTTGACACTTCATAGCTGAAATCTACGTGACCGGGAGTATCTATCAGGTTTAAGATGTATTCCTGTCCGTCATTTGCCTTATACTTCATCCTGACGGGAACCAACTTGATCGTTATGCCTCGTTCCCGCTCTATGTCCATAGTGTCCAGAAACTGTTCTCTCATTCTTCTTGACTCTATCGTATTGGTGTATTCAAGCAGTCGGTCCGCCAGCGTCGATTTCCCATGGTCGACGTGAGCGATTATGCAAAAGTTCCTGATATTGTCCATCTACTAACCACCTCATAGGTTTCGAGCGTATTTGACGCATCGAGAAACTTCGGATAGTCTATCAAAGCTGATATGTATTTATCAATAAATAATTATACGTTTTGGGAGGAAGGAAAGATGGCAAAAAGATCGCCCAAAGCACTTCTTCTTTTTTCTGGAGGACTCGATTCGCTGCTTGCAGGCGAGGTCTTACGCCGAAACGGCGTCCAAGTCACATGTTTGACGTTTACCGCACCCTTCCTTACCTCCGAAAAGGCAGTTTCTGCAGCTCGCCTGTACGACTATCCGCTAATTATAGCACCGCTTCCCGAAAGAGTATACATTAATCTCCTGACTGGCCCGCCTCACGGTTTTGGCAAATACATGAACCCCTGCATAGACTGTCATGCCTTGATGCTAAAGACGGCAGGGAATATGATGAAACAAAGAGGATACGACTTCTTGGCTACGGGCGAAGTGGCAGGAGAAAGGCCAAAATCTCAGACCATTGCCGCTTTAAGACGGGTTGACGAAGCGTCCGGCTTTGGAGATTACATCTTAAGGCCTTTATCGGCAAAGTTGTTGCCACCAACGGCTCCTGAAAGGGAAGGATTGATTGACAGGAACCGCCTGCTTGCCATCTCCGGACGCGGCAGAAAGGTACAGATAGCCTTAGCGCAAGAATGGCATATCAAGAAGTATCCCTCGCCTGCGGGAGGATGTCCGCTTACGGAAAAACTGTTTTCGCTAAAGCTAAGACGTTTCATGAAGGCCTTTGAGGGGCAAATTTCCTTCTTTCACATTGCCCTCCTTCGTGTGGGCAGGCATTTCTTACTGCCGCCCAAAGCCCACCTGGTCATAGGAAGGGATATGAAGGAGAACAAAAGACTGCTTCAACTGCGCCTTCCATGGATGTGGCTTGTAAACCCAATTAACGTGAAAGGCCCGGTAGCATTGCTTTATTCCCGAGACGGTTTGCTCACTCAGGAAAACTTTGAAGTATCTGCCAGGTTTGTTGCGCGCTACAGCGATCATGAAGGTGATCCTGTGCGAATTTTGATGACGTCCGAGGAGGATCGCTTAAACATAGTCACAAAGCCGGCCCATCCTGCAGAACTGGAGAAATTTAGGATATGACAATTTGCGGGATAGGGCTGTGGTTATGTACATATCTTATTTCTTCGCCTCGTCCTTTGCTGCTTTAACGAGGCTCGTTACGGCATTTAGGTAAATGGCAGCTTCAATGCCAAGGCCAACGGCGTTAAAGCCTTCCTTGATGTATCTGGCAGCTCCATCGGCCGATGTCGCAAAGGTTCCTGCAGCCTTGCCGAACTTTTTGCATACGTCAAGCACTCTTGCGGCTGCGTCCCTTACTTTCGGGTCGTCAACTTTGCCAGGTATACCCAAGGAGGCGGACATATCGAAGGGACCGAAAAATATCATATCCACTCCCGGCATGCTTGCTATCTCTTCTAGATTAGCTAGCCCTTTGGTGTTTTCGCATTGCAGTGCAACAAATGTATCCTCGTTGGCTTTATTAAGATAGGACGAAATCTCCAAGCTCCCGTATCTTGACGACCTTACCAGGGCCACTCCTCTATGGCCTATCGGAGCGTACTTAGATGCCTTGACTGCATTAGCCGCATCCGAAGCCGTTTCAATCATAGGAACCAGCACTCCGTCAGCGCCGGTATCCAGCGCCCAAAGTATTTCCTTCTCGCAATTTTCCGGTACCCTCACCAGAGTTCCCATTCCGTGCAATTGGGCTACCCTGACCATGTCCTGCAATTTTTCCACTGAATGAGGGCCGTGCTCCCTGTCCAAAACCACGAAATCAAATCCGCCAAGCGCCAGTATCTCGATGGAGTCCGTCGAGGGCACAACCGCAAACGTCCCAATCAATGCCTCTCCGTTGCGCAGGCGCTCTTTTATGTTAGCCATGATTGTAATTCCCCCTTTTCATTTGTCAGTATATTACCCTTGAGCGATTAAAATGTCCAGGTGGCGTTTGCCATTTATTAGTGGTATAAAATGTAAAGCGTAGGGATTCACGGCGAATTTTTCACGATATTAAGGTGGTAATGATGTTGGACGATATTTGTGTGACCATCAATGACATAAAGGAAAATTTAAAGCCGGGAGAAAAGTTTAAAGCGGTAGGGGTGTTAACATCAGCAAGACTAAAGCGCGATAAAAACGATCAGCCTTATTGGGATCTTGCCGTCATGGATGCAAGCGGTACTTTAAATGTCAAGGCATGGTCAGACACGAAATGGTGGGATGCCCGCCTGGGAGAAAAGAAGGCCTTGGATCAAGACCAGTTGGCCGAGATTGAGCGCATATCAAGACAACCCGTCGGGATATTGGGCGTAGTTACCAAGTTTAAACAGAAGCTCCAGTATCATGTCAACCAGATCTACTTGCTTAGTGCGGATAAATATCCTCCCGAGTCCTTCATGGAAAAATCACCCGTTCCCATCGAGCAGATGGAGCGCGACTTTTGGGCTATAGTGGACAGTTGCGGTGAGCCTGTCAGAACATTGCTGCACGATTTCTTTGACGACGAGATGTGGGAACGCTTCAAGGTGGCTCCTGCAGCGGTTAAAAATCATCACGCTTACGTTCACGGCTTGATTGAGCATACCCTTGACGTCACTAAGGCTTCCAGGGCCATAGGGTCCATCTATTTAAACAAGGGCTTAAAGATAGATATGGATATACTCACGGCAGGAGCCCTGCTTCACGACATCGGCAAGTTAAATGCCTACTCCATTGACCTGGCTCCGCAAATCACGCTTCAAGGTGCCGTCATCGATCACATTCCATTGGGTTATTTCACCTTCATGGAGTTTGCCAAAAGGTTCAATTTCGACGAAAACGTCATCTTGGCTATAGGCCATATCATAATCAGTCACCATGGGAAAAAGGAATATGGTTCTCCGGTTTTGCCAAGCACGCCGGAAGCCTTGATAGTTTCTGCTGCAGACGAGCTGGACTTTCTCGTCTACTGTTGGAATTCCACCCCGCCGGCTGACGAGCTTTCCCTGTCGGAATACAACGGGGTGGCGCAGCGCCGTTTTTGGAAATCATAAGCCTGCTAGTATATTAACAAATTGGAGATGATCAAATGACGGTAAATCGCGAGCATATCGAAATGGCAAGGGCGCTTCACGAAAAGCACTTCGTCTCGGATGCCCACTTTGACCTATTGCCACTTATATGGGATAGGCGCCAAAGGGGAGAGACCAAGGTCATGGAAAATCGTTACATCCCTGCCTTCAGACAGGGAGGCGTAAATTTGATTGTCTCCTCTCTTTTCGTCTCTAACGAATATCTTCCCGAAATGGCACTGAGGCGCGCTCTGGACTATATAGGCGTACTTCACGAGGAAATTGAAGAAAGCCCCGGCCTTTTTTCGTTGTGTCGCAGCGTAAAAGAGATAAAGGAAGCAAACTCAGCGGGCATGGTAGCTATAATGCTTTCCTTTGAGGGCGTTGAGCCCATAGGCAACGATTTAAACTTATTGCGTATATTCTACGAGTTGGGCGTGCGGGGCGTTGGGATAGCATGGAGCAGGAGAAATTACGCTGCCGACGGTTGTCACTTCGAAGCCCGGGAAGAGGGCCAAAGGGGAGGGATAACCGATTTTGGAGTCAAGCTGATTCGAGAGGCGGAAAAGCTTGGCATGTACATCGACGTAAGTCACCTAAATGACGAAGGCTTAAGCGACGTATTAAAGTTTTACGATAAACCAGTGATTGCCTCTCACTCCAACTGCAGAAATCTAGCGCGATCCATGCGCAACCTGACGGATGAGCAAATACTGCAGATTGCCCAAAGAGGTGGCCTCATGGGCATGAATTCCTGTAGCGAGTTCGTCAAAGACGCGAAGGAAAAAATTGGTGCAGCCGACCTGGCTGATCACATCGAGCACATTTATAAAATAACGGGATCATTTGAGCACGTTTGTTACGGCTTCGATTTTTGCGACGAATTTCGAGAGCTCTCCCCATCGCCAAAGGAAAGCCCTAACTACGACTGCATAAAAGGGCATGCCAGAAGCTTCGAGCTTACTGCCGAGCTCATCGCAAGAGGCGTGAAGGAAGAGGATATAGCCAAGATAATTGGAGGTAACTTCCTGCGTTTCCTCGAGCGCACTATAGGCTAGATGTATTGGAAAGTTTGTTGCGACGGCAGGAACTTAGGGCAAATTAGCCGTAAGTCCCTTACCGCCGCGATATTGTCTACCACCTATTGACGTGTATCTTATCCCACCTCAGCTTCTCTGAAGGCGTAGGGTCCTTCTTTTCATCGGGATAGCCTAAGGCCACAAGACACACTACCCTACACTGCTCCGGTATGTTTAAAACTGACTTCACGTAACTTTCAGCGCTTTCGTCATCGGAATGCATTCGATTTCGTATCTGTATCCAGCACGAGCCCAGTCCTAAGGAAAGAGCGGTAAGCTGAACGATGATGGCAGCTATCGATGCATCCTCTATCCAGGTGTCGTTTACGTCTTCTCGTCCGATCACTGCCAGGCAAAGGGGTGCTCCCTTGAGAAAATAGGAGCTTTGGCCCCTTACCTCCGACAGCTTGCCGATCGTGTCTTTGTCATCTACAAAGACAAATTCCCAGGAATGCAAGTTCTTGGACGTAGGGGCTCGAAGGGCTGCTTCCTTCAGCAGGTCTACCTTATCCTTCTCTATGGCGACGTCCTTAAAATGCCTGATACTTCTTCGTTTTCTCAGAAGCTCTATCAAGTCCATCCCTCCTTAAACCTTGCGCCTTGATTTGGCTTTCTTTCGGATAATTTTACGCCGTTTATCGGATGCTTTCAGATCTAAGGAATATATGGTATAAATGCAAACGATCAAAAGGATTTAAATTATCCATGATTTTCATAGTCCATGTTAAAAGCATGGCATGGAAGGAGTGCGTTTGATGAAGCCGCGAACTATTTTAGCCATAGTTGCTATTTCGCTATTGAGTATAGCATTTGTTTTTGAGACACCTGTAATTTACGGTAGCTCTAAGGTGAGTGCCAACCAGCTGGACCGCCTGGAAAAGGAGGTTTGGAAGAAAGCCCGCGACCTTTCGTTGTCCCCATATCAGGAGTCTGTCGGTAAAATCCCAACCTCTTTGAAGGACCTCAACTACGACCAATGGAGAGACATAAGGTTTAGGCCTGAAAGATCGGTCTGGCGCGGCAAGAATTCGCTTTTCGAGATCCAGTTCTATCATTTAGGCTTTCTGTACAACGTTCCCGTAAAGATCAACTTAGTGACGCCCGAGGGCGTAAAACCCTTCCCCTTCGATCCCAACCTCTTTGATTACGGCAAAAACACTTTGCCGGTGCACGAGTACAAGGACATAGGATTTGCAGGTTTTAGGATTCACTATCCTTTAAACAGGAAGGATTATTATGATGAACTGATCTCCTTTTTGGGTGCAAGTTACTTTAGGGCTCTGGGAAAGGGACAATGGTATGGCATGTCAGCGAGAGGTCTTGCAATAGGCACGGCATTGCCTAAGGGCGAGGAGTTTCCCTACTTCAAGGAATTTTGGATCGTAAAGCCTCCGCGAAGATATGACAAGATCACGGTTTACGCATTGCTTAACAGCCCAAGCTTGACCGGGGCTTACAAATTTTACATACAGCCCGGAGAAAAGACGGCCATCGATGTCAAGGCGTCTATCTTTAGAAGGAAGGACGTAGAAAAGCTCGGCATCGCGCCGCTTACCAGCATGTTCTATTACGGCGAAAATACCGTTAACCGACCTGACGATTATCGCCCTGAAGTGCACGATTCCGACGGTTTGTTGATCGCCTACGAAAATGACAAATGGGAATGGCGGCCGTTGCAAAATTCAGCACGCCTTAACATAGTTGACTTCCCTGCAACCAATGTTAAGGGTTTTGGACTGCTGCAGCGCGACATAACCTTTGACCATTATCAGGACTTAGAAGCCAGATACGAGCTTAGGCCGAGCGTATGGATCGCTCCCAGGGGCAGATGGGGAAAAGGCCATGTCGAGCTAGTGGAAATACCAACGACTTGGGAGACGACGGACAACATCGTGGCCTTTTGGGTCCCTGAAGAAATACCTCCTCTGGGCAAACCAATAGATGTCTCTTACAGGATGAGTTGGCATCGACCAATCGGCTCTCCCCATGGGCTGGGTTACGTCGTTTCCACTCGTACTGGCAAGGGAAGGGATAATGACACGAGACTTTTTGTGGTCGATTTTAAGGGAAGATCCATTGAAGCCATACCGGCAAGTACCGGACTTACTGCCGTTGTCAACGTGTCCGAAGGAGCTGAATTGGTTGAAAAGATCCTGATGAAAAACGAAGCTACCGGCGGATGGAGATTGTCATTTCAGGTACGGGCCAAAGGCGGCAGCGCCATAGAGCAACTGCAGCCTGACAAACGTCCAAAGATAAAGATCGAGGCCTATATCAAGAAAGGCGACAATCTGCCTGATGTATTGACGGAGACGTGGAGCTACCTATGGCAGCTATAACGTTAAAGCTAACCAGGCGCATACTTGCCTATGTTTGGTTATTGGGGGTAACGTCTACCCGCTCCTTGGAGATTGCGCTAAACGTCATGCGCAAGATTTCCTTAATTACATCGAACTTTTTCGATGAGCTTGCCGGTGAACTTTTAAATGGCATTTCAAACGACGATAGCTTAATAGATGACCCACGATGGCCGGGCATCAGCAAAAATGTCTTGTCGAAGCTGCTGAACGATGGATATGGAGGTCTGACTTCGACGCCGCCCATAAACAGGTCATCGATGGTTCCCAAGGGGTTTCTGGTCAGCCTTTCCAATTTGTTTGAACTTCCAGCCAGCAAGGCTTTTTGGGAGACCGTGGCCAAAAGGCGACGCAGGCTTTTTGCAATACTAGTGATTGCCTCTACGGCTCTGGCGACATATCTCATGAGTTTAATCATATATTTCAGGAGCAGGGCCCTCTTAGGCTACCTCATGCTTTTTGCCTTTGCCGTCCTTTTTGCCTGGATATCGGTGGGCTTTTGGACGGCCCTTGTTGGCTTCATATCGGTCCTTCGGGGCGTGGATCGTTACGCGCCCAAGGCCAAGGTGCGCGGGATAAAGGATGACACGCGCGTTGCTCTAGTGTTTCCCATCTATAACGAAGATGTCAACCGCGTCTATGCCGGGATCGAAGCGACTTATCGTTCCCTTGAGCGAACGGGCAAGTTGAAGCATTATGATTTTTATGTTTTAAGCGACAGCAATGACCCCGATTCATGGGTGTGTGAGGAGTTGGCCTGGGCCGAATGGTGCGAACGCCTGAAGGCAAAAGGCAAGCTGTTTTACCGGCGAAGGACCAGAAACGTAAAGAAAAAGAGCGGTAATATTGCCGATTTTTGTCGAAGATGGGGCAAAAATTACAAGTACATGATCGTCTTCGATGCCGACAGCGTCATGACCGGTGATATATTGGTACAGATGACGGCGATTATGGAGGCTAATCCCAAGGTAGGGATACTGCAAAGCGCACCAAAGGCCATTGGCAGGCGCTCGCTTTACGGTAGGATACAGCAATTTGCGACTTATGTGTACGGCCCTATATTCGCTGCCGGTTTAAGCTTTTGGCAGCTTGGCGACGCGCAATACTGGGGACACAATGCCATCATCAGGATTAAGCCCTTTATGGAAAACTGCGCCCTTCCCGTTTTGCCTGGAGATCCTCCCTTTGGCGGCGAGATATTGAGCCACGATTTCGTCGAAGCCGCCCTGATGCGAAGGGCGGGCTACGAGGTTTGGCTTTCCTACGATTTAGATGGCAGCTATGAGGAAACTCCTCCTACCTTGCTTGAAGAACTGTCGAGGGATAGGCGTTGGTGCCAGGGAAATTTACAGCACCTGAGGCTTTTCCTGCTAAAGGGGATCATTCCCGCCCATCGATTTCTCTTCTTAAATGGCGTGATGATATACGGATCGGGGTTGCTTTGGTTTTGCTTCATATTCATGAGTTCCCTCCAGGCCCTGTTGGATGTTTGGATTGAGCCCGTCTACTTCCCTGCCGAGTACGCCCTTTTCCCCGAATGGCCTGTATGGTATCCTGGATGGGCGATTTTCCTATTCATAGTGACCGTCGTGTTGCTATTTCTTCCGAAATTGCTGGGTTTGTATTTGGTCATAGTCAAAAAAAAGGCAGGACTTTTTGGGGGAACCGGCAAGCTTGTGTCAAGCGTTCTTCTTGAGACGCTTTTTTCGGTGTTTTTTGCTCCAATAAAGATGTTATTTCACAGTAAGTTCCTTTTGTTGGCGCTGCTTGGCAAAAAGGTCGGTTGGGGCCCGCAGGAAAGGTCCGACGTGGGCCTCAGTTGGAGGCAAGCCTTAAAGTTTCATTGGAAGGATACGCTCATAGGCCTGTTATGGGGTACAACTTTGTGGATCGTTAATCCTGCATTCTGCATATGGCTCTCGCCTATACTAATCTCATTCGTGCTGTCGATCTTTCTTTCCGTTTGGACCAGCCGGCCAACTGCGGGGGAGCTCTTCAAAAGACATGGAATTTTCTTGACGCCACAGGAGATGGATCCGTCGCCAGAGATGAAGGTTTTGGCTGAGGTGTTGGCAAATCCGCCTTTGCCTGCTGACCAGGACTTTAAATTGGCTCTTTTCGATCCCTGGGTTAATGCATTGCATCGAAGCCTTTTGCGCAAAAGGGGGAGGTTGATGCCTAAAGTTCTAAAAAAAGCCCTAAATGCCATCGACTCGAAAGAGGTTTTGAGCAGAAGCGAGATTATGGCTCTGCTACGCTCCCCCGTCATGCTCTTTGAGCTTCACAAAAGGGTCTGGGAAAGTCCCGAGGACAAATTTATAGAAAAATGGTCGAAATACCTGTCGCGGATTCAATGATGGCCCGACAGCTTGCCTTAAATGATCAAAGGAGTTAATATATCTTGTAAAATTTTCAAAAGTAAAAGTTTATGGGAGGAACGTTTGGGAATGCGCTTTGTGCTTTATAATATTCGTTACGCCACCGGAACTGGGTGGGATTATCATATCCCCTTTCCCTTTTGGGGATGTTTTAGAAAGACCGAAAAAAATTTTAAAGATATCTCTAGCTTCTTGATAAAGTTAAATCCAGACATCGTCGGCCTGGTCGAATCCGATGGAGGTTCCTATAGGCAGAACGGTAAAAGCCAACCTAAGGAAATGGCCTCGCAAATCGGAGGGATGCCTATCTTTTGCTGTAAATACTACCCTGAATCCTTCATTACCAAGACGCCGATTCTCAAGTCGCAGGGCAATGCTGTCGTAACCAAGATCCCGCCAGTCAGCCACAAGGTGAGGTACTTGAGTTACGGCGTAAAGAGGGCTCTTCTGGAAGTGGAATACGAGGACTTCGTCTTGTATTTGGTCCACCTTTCCCTGGGGCGTAAGGCCCGTACGAAGCAACTGGAGGAGTTGGCAGAAAGATGCATGTCGTCCAAAAAACCTGTAATATTAGCAGGAGATTGCAACACCTTCGGCGGCGAAGATGAGCTGTTCCCCTTGATCGAACGCGTCGGGCTCAAAAATGCAAATTCTGACCTCATGCCCACTTACCCTAGCTCATCGCCAAGGATGTTGCTTGACTTCGTCTTGTATAGCCCTGAAATAAAGGTAGATAATCTATTCATTCCCAAGGTGACGTTTTCTGATCATCTGCCGCTCGTGTGTGATTTTTCTCTTTAAATTAATTATCCTGAGGTAACAGGATATGAATGACGATATTTCGATGTTACTCCTTTGGTTATACAATGCAACCTCCTTTTGTATCCGCATTGGCATGCTCTGCTATGTCCCCTTGAAGCATGAGCCGCCTACTGCCATGGCCTGGCTTTTGGCCATCAACATATGGCCGTGGGGCGGATTCATCCTCTATTCGCTCTTTGGCTCCACGGGACTTCCCAGAGAAAGGCTAAGGCGTCGCATGAGGCTATTGTCGGAATTAGGCGACATGCTTCACAACTTAAGAGTGCATGTGCTAAATGAGGTCAACAACCCTGCCCTAAACGAAGATCAAACGAGGATCAGCCGCATGGCCTACAAGATGGTGGATATGAGCCCGGTGGCTGGTAATTCCGTTTTGCTTATAAGCGACCCTGAGGAATTCTTAGATCATATGTGTCGTGATATAGATAACGCCAAAAAATACGTCAACTTGCTGTATTATATATTCTCATACGATAAATTGACCGAAAAGCTCTTTGACGCCTTGGAAAGAGCCGCCAGACGGGGCGTCGAATGCAGGTTGCTTGTCGATTCAGTGGGCTCAAAGGCCTTCCTGAGGCGGCACGCACATATATTGCGAAGAAGCGGCGTAAAGGTTGCGGAGGCTTTGCCTGTAAGGCTTCTCAGGCGGACGCCCTTCACGGCCCGTTACGACATAAGAAACCACAGAAAGATCGCCATAATAGACGGGTTAGTCGCCTATACGGGCTCCCATAACGTCATAGAGCCTTCCTATAACAATAAGGCAAAGGGCCGCCTCTGGCATGACCTTTCGGTGAGGCTTACGGGTCCCGTGGTAATTCAGCTCCTGGCGGTCTTTTATGAGGATTGGTACGTAGAGACCCATGAGGATTTGCCCTTTGATCAATTGCTGCACTTTCTTCCCGATCTTAATGCCACAGGAAGCGCGATTTTACAGACCGTCCCGAGCGGTCCGTCGATGCAGCTGCAAAACTATCAGCGATTGATCGTGTCGGCCTTGATCAACGCTAAAAGACAGGCCACCATCACCACTCCATATTTCATTCCCGACAGCGAGACGATGCACGCCATAGAGACAGCCCGCATAATGGACGTCGACGTAAGGCTTGTGATACCTCAGCGAGCAGACAAGGCCATAGTAGGGGGCGTTGCAAGATCCCACTTTACCCCCCTACTCAATATGGGAGTCAAGATATATCTTTACAAGAATGATATCCTCCATTCCAAGACCGTTACGATCGATGACGAAGTGGCCTTTTTGGGGACTAGCAACTTCGATATTCGATCCTTTGCTCTCGATTTCGAGGTTGATATGATCTTCTATAGCCCGGATGAGGTATCCCGGATCGTTGAGGCTCAGGAGATGTATATAAGAAATTCGAAACTATTGCACCGTCAAGAGTGGGAAAAAAGGCCGGCCATAGAACATGTTATTTACGGAATTACCAAGCTCTTCAGTCCATTATTTTAATTATTTGAATCCAAAGAGAGGTATGATTCGTGGCCAATTCTTCATTTAAAAGGACCGTCCTCTTCGTCTCTGCAATAGCTTCCCTCTTAGGACCGCTTATGATATCGACGGTGAACGTTGCTTTACCGGTTATCGGCAGATACTTCGATGCTGACGCTGCCACCCTCGGTTGGGTGGCTACTTCCTACATGTTAGCCACAGCTGCTGCTTTAGTTCCCGTTGGAAGGGCGGCCGATATAGTGGGCAGGAGAAAAATCTTTCTCCTTGGCGCTGCCCTTTTGGCCTTCTTTAATTTCCTTGCCTTATTTTCAGCAAATTTGACCTTTCTCATCCTTTGCCGTGTATTGCAAGGTATAGGAGGAGCTATGATAGTAACGACATCTATAGCCATACTTGCCTCTGTTTTTCCACCCGGAGAAAGAGGAAGAGCCATGGGAATAAACACAGCTGCGACCTATTTGGGATTATCGTTGGGACCTTTTTGCGGTGGCATTTTAGTGCAAAACTTTGGATGGAAGAGCATCTTCGTTGCGACGGGAATTTTAAGCCTCTATGTATTTTTTACGATTCTTCGCCATATTAAAGGAGAGTGGATCGCCTCCCCAGAAGAGCCCTTCGATATTGTAGGCAGCCTGCTATACGTCGCTTTCTTATTATTCTTCATGTATGGTCTCTTCTTAGTTCCTCAGATAAAAAGTTTGTATTTTGTCTTGACAGGGATCATATTTGCTTTGGTTTTCTTAAGATATCAGTTGGTGGCATATAATCCGGTGTTTAATGTGAGGCTCTTCTTGAGCAATCGAAGTTTTGCCTTTTCAAATTTGGCTGCCTTGATCAATTACGCGGCAACGGCATCGGTAGCTTTTTTATTGAGCCTTTACCTCCAATATGCAAAGAATATGTCGCCCCAATTAGCAGGGATTGTTCTTGTGCTGCAACCAGCAGTTCAAGCTGGGTTTTCTCCCTTGGCCGGGCGACTGTCCGACAGGGTTGAACCCCGATTTATAGCTTCGGCGGGCATGGCCTTGACGGCTTTGGGTTTGTTTTTATTATCGAGATTAAATTACGATACCACCATTTTGTATCTGGGCTTCACGCTATGTTGTCTTGGCTTTGGGTTTGCACTTTTCTCATCGCCCAACGTTAACGCCATTATGAGCTCTGTCTCCAACGAGCATTACGGTACGGCATCAAGCTCCTTGGCAACCATGCGACTGATCGGTCAGACGATGAGCATGGCGATGGCAACAGTGATATTTTCGATAATGCTCGGCAAGGAACAGATAGGCACGGAGAATCTTGATCTCTTCTTGGAAAGCGTTAATTTGGCATTCGTCATTTCTGCCGTTACGTGCTTGGTTGGAATTTATTTTTCCTATGTCAGAGGCAAGATACATGTCGATAAGGCAAAAAACAGCCTTGCTTAAAAAGTAAAGCTATTTATTAAAAATGCCAGCCCATACTATGGTCAAAGGATCTGCCATGAGGCTGGCATTTTTAATACTTATGATTAAAGATGAATTTTGTTAACCCCAGGCCTTTTTTTCGCTCTCCTGTAAAGCCTCAAAAAGTAAAGAGATCGTTTTTTGCTTTGCACGTACGGCTTCCATCAGCTTCTTTTGGATGGTTTCGTCATCGATCATGTGCCAGGTTGCGGCCAGTTCGCTCATGGAGTCCAGCTCTTCCGCCAAGGTCTCCCTTAACATCTCTGCTATCTCTAGAGGGTCATCCGTATGGGAATGGATGTGTTCGTGTTCTTCGTCGGTCACTATCTTACACAATGTTATTCACTCCTTTGTTGTAAATTACTTCGCCAATTAATGTTATCATTTTAATAGCTACAGTCAAGTTGAAGCAACTTCGTTCACAATCTGAGGGGGGATTTGTATGGCTGATTGGGAAGCTTTCAGAAAGAGGCATTACGAGCTTTTGGGCAGCGCTATCGTCAATAACCTCAACAAAAAAGGTTATAAAGCCGAGTACGCAAGAACCGCTGTCGAGGCCAAAGATAAGGTGTTGGAGTTAATACCTAAGAATGCAAGCGTAGGCATTCCGGGAAGCGTCACCGTAAGAGAGTTGGGCTTGCTTGAAGAGCTTGAAAAAAGGGGCAACAAGATCGTACATCACTGGGATCCAAACCTCGCAGGGGCAGAACGCATTCAAAGGTTGCAGGAAGAGCTGCTCTGTGATGTGTTTTTGACCAGTGCAAACGCAGTAACCATAGATGGCACCATGGTCAACATTGACGGCAACGGCAATAGGGTTGCCGGCATGGCTTGGGCGGCGGGAAAGATCATTTACGTCATAGGGATAAATAAGGTCTGCCCCGGGGGCCTTGAAGCTGCGATTGCCAGGGTTAAGAACTTTGCTACTCCACCTAACGCAATGCGCCTTAATATCAAAACGCCCTGCGCATCCCTTGGCTATTGCGTCGACTGCGATTCACCCGAGCGGGTTTGCCGTGCCATGCTCGTGCTTGAAAGGGCGCCTCAGGGCAGGCAATCTCACGTGATCATCGTGGGAGAGGTCCTCGGATTTTAGTGAAGTAATTTAAGCATAAGCGGGCCATCGCACATTTGATGCAAGGTCTCGATGGCCCGCTTATTTATTCAATACTATAATCACGAAGAATCCTGACTAACTTTTGGATGTCTACCGCTTCGCTAATGTTTCCATCGCGCCCAACTGTCGTTTCAGCCTTTAAGATGGAGTTGATTACTGCCTCTTCAGCGGTTTCTACCGTCGCTAAAAATAGTGATGAGAGCGCATCGTTGGTCATCGCTACCCCTTGAAGGGTAACGTCGGTTGGTTCGTGAGGTATGGTTGTGGCTGTAGAAAAGGCTATGAAAAAATCTCCAGAACCATTGCTGCCGTAAAATCCTGTCCGGGCAAGCCCCAGCACTGCCCGTTTGGCCACGCGTAAGAGATGTCTTTGATATAAAGGGGCATCTGTCGCTGTGATGACCATGACGGAGCCTCCGGGATCTTTGAAGGGAATGTGCCCTAACTTTCTACCTACGGGAGCGCCGTTTACGGTAAGTAGCCCATCAAAATTGGTAAGCACGAGAACGCCGACCGTGAAACCGCCCAAATCTTGTGGCAACACACGAGACGACGTCCCAATGCCGCTTTTCCACCCCATACAGGAGCTTCCTGTCCCGGCACCAACTGCACCCTCCTTTATCTGCCCTGACTGCGCAGTGGTTAAGGCTTCGAAGACGTGTTCCTTCTTTACATGGCGTCCTTGAATATCATTTAAAAAACCGTCGTTTATTTCGCCAACTACGGGATTAACGGTACAGGTATCAATTCCTATTTCAGGATTTTCCTTCATCATCCATTCTATTAGGGCGTCTGCAACTATCGGGGCGTTTAAGGTATTTGTCAAAAGGATAGGTGTCTCTAAATTGCCGAGTTCATTGACCTGGTGCAATCCGATTGACTTGCCAAACCCGTTAAACACAAAGCTGGCAGCAGGCACTTTTTGCTTAAACATGTTGCCATCGTGCGGCAGAATCGCCGTCACTCCTGTTCTAATCGGGCCTTTGCCCGGCGTAAGCGGTCCGTGGCCTTGTATTAACGTGCAATGACCCACCAAAACGCCCTTGACGTCGGTTATAGCGTTATATTTCCCTGGCGAAAATACGCCTATATGAATGCCAATATCCCTGGCTCTCGGACGTTTATCCTTAGTGATTCTGACGCTGTCATTCAATGGGATCGCTCCTTATATGACAAAACAAGTTATTTTTATCATTTAGCTTTGTTTTTAGATTATTGCATCTGTTTCGCTAGCCCTTTTGCATCGAAGCCAAGCAGACATACCCCTTACCTGTCGCGACTTCCGTTAATGTCACACAATGTCATGGCGTCTTCATGTGAAGAATGATGAAATTTCTTCGTCAGGAACGCCTCAAGTTCCGTAAGTACGACACCTGCAAACACTACCATTCCGCCAAGGATGACTTGAAAGTTGATCAATTCTTCGCCTATCAGGTAAGCAAACATGTAACCGGAGGGGCTTTCCAGGGAAAGAAGTACGGCAGCGTGGATCTCGGGGCTGTAACGTTGGGCGACGGTCTGGATCAGAAAAGGAATGACCGTTACGAAGACGGCCACGTAGAGAATGCCAAGCCAGGCTTTGGATGGCACTTCTCCGAAGGGAGGTAGGGGCTCCAAGAATAATGCCAGAACAGTCAGGATTAAACTTGCTGAAGCTATCTGCACCACGGTTAGCGCTATGGGGTCCATTTTTCTGCTTAGGTTGCCAACGAATAGCACGTGCAAGGCACATCCAAAGGCCAGCAAAAGAGAAAGATAGTCGCCAAAGTTGAAGCTCATTCCGGGAGTGAATGCCATGATCAAAAGGCCTGCGGTGGTCAAGAAAGCCCCGGCTGTAGCTATCAAAGAAGGCATTTTTCTGTAGATAAGGGCATATATAAAAGGCACCATCACAACGTTGCTTCCTGCAATGAAGGATTGCTTGCCCGGCGTGGTGAAAAGAAGGCCAAATATATGGGCTATAAAAGTTGAAGCCAAAAGGCTTCCGAGCAAGAATCCCAAAAAGACATCTCTGCGGCTTAGAAGGGGAAGCCTTGACCTGAATATCAAGGCCAAAATCCCGGCGCTCAACATAAACCTTACGGACAGCAACCATAGGGGCGACATGAACTTGAGCAGCCAGTTGGTTATCCCAAAGCCGGACCCCCAAAACATGGCCGCCACGAATAGTGCCGCATCCGCTAAAAGTACTGCCTTCTTGCTTTTAAGCTCGAGCATCTCATTCACCCATACATTGGATTTGCGCCGTTGTATTTATTGTACATCATTGGGCGAGGTTATCTCTTCCATGAATCGGGCAAAAATAGGGCTATCATTGGATATAGTTCAAGACGTCCAAAGAGCATGCAGAAGGACAATATCCATTTAGCAGGTGCAGCAAGGGCAGAATAATTATCCATGGGACCGACTGCGCCCAATCCCGGGCCAACGTTTCCCAACGTTGCAGCCACAGCCGCAACTGACGATATAAAGTCCATTCCCATGAGCGATAACAACAGAAACGATACGACAAAGACAGCGAAGTAAAGCACGAAGAACGCCGAAATGGAGAGGGCTATTTCTTTTTCTACCGTATTGTTGTTGAGCCTCATGGCATAATGGGCGCGCGGGTGAAGCATTGTCTTAAGTTCGATGCTAAGATGCTTAAGCAAAATTAAAAGCCTCACTACCTTCATGCCGCCGCCCGTAGAGCCTGCACAGCCGCCTATGAGCATCAAAAGGATGAGCAGAAGTTGAGCGTAAGCCGGCCATTGTTCAAAATCCGCCGTTACAAATCCTGTAGTGGTCATGATGCTGACGACCTGAAATGAGACGTAGCGGAGGGCATCGCTGATGCTGCTATAGATGTGGTCCTTAAGCAACACAAGAGAGATCGTAGCAATTGATCCTAAGACGATGTAAAGATAAAATCTGAACTCCTCATCCTTCCACCAGGCAGTGAAATCTTTCTTTAACATTCTGTAATGCAATGCAAAGTTTGCACCCGATATGAACATAAATACGGTGATCACGACATCCACATAAACCGAATTGTATTGTCCGACGCTGCCATTTAAGGGAGAAAATCCGCCCGTTGCCACTGTTCCAAATGTATGGGTAAGCGCATCAAAAATGGATAGACCGCCGAAGTACAAAAACAAAGTTTCCAAGATGGTTAAAAATACATAAACCCCCCATAAAAGAAGGGCCGTATGATGAATCCTCGGGGTTAATTTTTCAGGCACAGGGCCGGGAACTTCCGCATGAAATAGCTGGCGTCCGCCCACTCCTAAGAATGGGAGTATGGCTAAGCCAAGCACTATAATGCCCATGCCGCCCAACCAGTGAGTTAAGCTTCTCCAAAAAAGAATTCCTCTGGGGTTTGCCTCTATGTTTGTCAGGATTGATGCTCCGGTCGTAGTGAAACCGGAAACGGACTCAAAGAAAGCATCCGTAAAAGAAGGCGCTGATCCCGAAAGCCAAAAAGGCAAGGCGCCTATGGCGGAAACGACCAACCACGATAGCCCAACCGTTACCAGTGCTTCCTTTGGCCTCATGTCTTCGGAAGCGTTGTTGCCCCCATATAAAAGCAAAACCACGCCCAGGGCAATTCCTATTATCATAGAAGTAAATATCGCCCCGACGTCATGCGACCTGTCTAATACAGCCCATACGAGCGGCCACAGCATGAAAAAAGACACGACCTCAACTATGAGACCGAGAACCCTTAGTATGATCTTAAACCTCATAGCAGTTAATCCTTTTCTTGTTTTATGAACATGTGCAAAATTCGTTCGTCATTTGGAGCTTTTAAGTAAAGCAAGACCCTGTCGCCCTGTTTTAACGCGGTCATGCCGTTTGGAACGAATATATCCTCGCCACGTTGGACCAACACGACTATGGCCATAGGAGATATATGCAGGTCCATTATTTTCTTTCCAACCACATAGGCGTCTTCGGGTATGATCAAGTCAACCATCTCTGCATTTAACTGCTTTATAGTGGACATGATTGCTCCCTTTGTACGCAAAGTAACATAGCGCATTATCGCACCTACTAATGCCTCGTGGGGGTTTACCATCGCATCAAGTAAAAGCCTGCCCTCAAGTTTTCTGTAAGTATCGTTTCTTACGATCGCGATGGACCTTTTTGCTCCAAGATCCTTTGCTAATATGGCTGCCAATATGTTAAGCTCGTCATTGGCCGTCGTTGCTACAAATCCGTCAGTCTCGTCGATGCCTTCGCTTAGCAACACGTCTTCATCGACTATGTCTCCTTGCAGGATCAAGGTTTTGCTCAATTCCTTGGACAGGCGCTCGCATTTTTCCGGGTCAAGATCTATTAACCTCACATCAACGTCTTTATGATGGATCTCAAAGCGTCTAGCTATTTGAAAGCCAATTTTACCCCCCCAGCGATCATAATGCGCCTCAACCTGAAAGAATCTTCAATGCCAAAAAGCCTTTCGAGTAAATGGGCATTTTTCTTCAAGGTAACTACGTAGCACAGGTCTCCTTCCTTTAGTACAGTGTTGCCGCGGGGGATAAATCCTCCCTCTCCTTGACGATCTATGTATACGATAAGTGCATCCACGTCGGGACGCAGATCTTTTACCTCCTTCAAGGGACGGCCCTCAAGGAGGGCGCCCTTTTTTACCTTCATTGCATAGAGGCATGCAATGCCGTTCCACAGTTCGTCAGAAACAATGACCGAGCGCATCGACAACATATCTTCGATGACCCCCGCAACTGACCTTTCCGGCGATATCATCTCATCGATGCCTAGTGCATCAGCCCAAATGCGGCTGTCGGTGAACTCTAAGCTCCGAGCCCTGGATATAACATGTTTTACTCCGGCCTTTTTGGCGATCCAACAAGATAGGATATTGACCTCGTCCCTATCTGTGCAGGCTATTAGCAAATTCACGTCTCCGCCTTGGTGAACCCCGGCTTGTGCCAACACCTGTGGTCTTGCTCCGTTGCCGGTTACTACCATGACGTCAAGCATCTCGTCGATCCTTGCGGCACGATCCTCGTCCTGTTCTATCACTATGACGTCGTGTCCCTGTTCGACTAAATTCTTTGCCACTGAAAAACCGACACTGCCTCCGCCCACCACAACGGTCCGCAAATATGATCACCCTTCCCTTTCTTTTGCCTTGCCTCGGGTATAATATTCTATCACTACAGTCATCTTTTGTAAGTCAAAAAGTGTTAAACTTGTACGTACGTCGAGGAGGTGGTTGGGATGCCGGAACGCCCTAATGTACTGGTTGTAGCTGCAGGGGGAACGATAGGCATGACGTATGATGAACGTGCGAAAAGTTACGCTCCAACCCTGGGTGCAGGTGATATGCTGGCTTGGTTTAAGGATAAGAAATTACCGTGTGATGTTAGCGTACTGGACTGGAGTCGCCAACCTAGCAGCCATTACAACATTCGCATGATGGCCGACCTCGTGGAACTGCTTAGAAAACAAGCCGGCCAAGGGATTAACGGCATAGTCGTAACGGCAGGAACGGATTCCATCGAGGAGATGTCATATCTGGTAGATCTTCTTTGGCCTTACCCCTACCCGGTCATATTTACCGGGTCCACGCTGCCCTCGGACCAATTGGGTTCCGACGGTCCTTTGAATTTATATCATGCCATCCTTGCCGCCTCCTCGGAATGCACCTGGGGGTTAGGGGTCTTGATATGTTTTCAGGATCAACTCTTTGCAGCAAATGAGATATGCAAGATCAGCAACTTCAAGAGAGATGCCTTGGCTGCACCCTATCGCGGGCCTGTTGCCGAGATAGTGGCAAACAAGATACACATCATAAAAAAACCAAGGCGTGGCAGAGCAATAGAGGAAATGGTAGTACCCGCCAAGGAGGTTGAAATCATCTGGGCAACGCTTGGCGGCGGCGAAAGGATGCTTAAACTGCTGGCCGAGGACGAAAGCTTGGAAGGGTTGGTCCTGGCGGGCTTTGGTGCAGGTAACGTAAACCCTGCCTGGGTCCCACAGATAAGGCAGATCATCAGACGTAACGTACCTGTAGTGGTCACTTCAAGGTGTCTTCGCGGAAGGGTCGTGACGTCTCACGGCTACGAGGGAAGCGCGCAAAAGCTAATTGAATTTGGAGTCCTTTCGGGAGGAAGCCTCACCCCCCTGCAAGCGCGATTGAAACTTGCCGTGGGCATTGGCATGCACCTTACCGGCCGCGACCTTCAAAAATATCTGTTGGACGAATGATGACAAGGAAGGGTGGAGACGTTTATGGGGGACGAAGCGATCTTATTGCTCTTTGACGAAGAGCATCCTTGTTGGGACGAGGAAACCGTGAGGTTAGCCGGAGAGGACAGCGAAGGCTTGAAACGATTAGAACGTTCGGGCTTGCTTGAAAAAAGGGAAAATATTTACATTTTGACGGAAATGGGCCGCAAGGCTTACATCGACCTTTGCAAGGGCCAATTTGTCGAAGCAAATCCCGGCATGGCTCCTGAAAAGCCTTCGGATCAAAGGCGGTCCTTATGGCGCACCAGGCTTCAGGTTTTACTGGATAAAAGCTTCATTGCACGATGGGGGCTTAAGGAGTTTCATCCGGGCATTGCACTTGAATACGTGCCGGGATTAAAGGGAGAAGAAATCGTTTCGCTTAAAGGTTGTGACTTAAAGTGGACCTACCTATCAAACCCGGAAGTACAAAGGATAAAAGCTCACTTTTCCGTTACGGGTTTAAAGGCAAGGGAGTTGAAACCTCATAGCTTGGATGAAATCCGTATGTGGCTTGAGGAAAACAATATATCGCGTGAATGCTTCACAGTAGACCTGCTTTTCCTGTCGCGATACGATTTTGCCTACTACGTACAATTCCCAAAGCATCCCAACGACAGGCTCGGCTTGGTAAATGCCGACAGGTTCTTTTTCTTTAAGGCCTGCCCTCCTTTTAAAGATAACTTGAGAAATTTCGTTGAGACGATAGGTCAAGTGCATCTTTACCTGATGAACCAACGGCACATGCACCTGCCGGGATACTTCGACCTGGACCTAGCCGATCAGGATTCGCTGAGTTGGATCACCTGGATTACGGAAACCGAGGAAGAGGCTTTAAGCCTTGCTGGTTGTTTTAAGCCCTTCGGCCAATCGCTAATAGAGCCTGCAAAGCCAATGGATATATGGATCATAAGCACGGAAAAGCTTAAAGAGATTAGAGAAAAACAGGAGACGCTTTTTGACCTTTTCTCCATGATAGCCCATCCGGTGGCAAGAACTGTATAGATATATAAATATAAAAAGGAGGTTTGAAGGGGTGAACACATCGACTTTATTGATAATTGGAATCGTCATTTATCTCGTCTGCTATTTATGGTACGGTAAAAGCCTCGAACGAAAGGTCGTCGGGGCAGATAATTCCAGGCCAACCCCTGCGCATTCCAAGTTTGACGATGTAGATTTCGTTCCCTCACATCCGGCAGTTTTGTTTGGACATCACTTCGCTTCAATTGCAGGCGGAGCGCCAATACTTGGTCCCGCGTTGGCCATGGCCTGGGGCTGGTGGGCCGGTTTGCTTTGGATTTGGTTTGGAAACATATTGATAGGAGCAGTCCACGACTATTTGGCCATCATGGCCTCGGTGCGACACGAGGGAAAATCGATCCAGTGGATAGCCGGCAAAATGATGCGGCCGCGTACTTCTTACCTTTTTCAAGTCTTCGCTTACCTTACGTTGGTCTTGGCTTTGGCCGCCTTTGCCACATCCCTTGCATACCTTTTTATTGCCCGCCCAGACGTGGCGAGCATGTCCATGTGGTTCATAGTAGCTGCTGTCATAACGGGCCTTTTGCTCTACAAATTACGGATCAACTTCGTATTGGGAAGCCTTTTGGGTATTCTGCTCACTCTTGGAGCCATATGGCTGGGATTCTTGACGCCGCTGAGCATCAGTTATAAGGGGTGGTTGCTCGTATTTTTCTTCTATATGATGGCAGCTAGTGCCTTGCCGGTGTGGATATTGCTTCAACCGCGAGATTATCTTAACTCCTATATACTCGTCTTCGGCCTTGTCCTGGGAGTAGTTGCCCTGATCTTTGCAGGAGCAAAGATGGAGTTAGCGGGTTTTTCAAGTTGGAGCCCGAATATCGTCGGGGGAGTACCGTCTCCCTACTGGCCCGTCGTTCCCCTGATAATTGCCTGTGGTTCCCTCTCGGGGATACACGGGCTTATTGGCTCAGGAACAACCTCCAAACAGCTGGACAAGGAGACTCAGGGCCTTATCGTAGGCTATGGAGGCATGTTGACCGAAGGATTGCTTTCTTCGGTCGTAACGGTGACCATCGCTGCCTTCGGCTTGCTCGTATTTAAGGAAGCAAGCGGAAAGCTCTCAGAAATCGGCGTAGTGGCTGAAAGCTTAAAGGAGCCTCTCTATCTTGGTAAGAATTATGTGAAGGCCATAGGAGCCGTTGGGGGTCCCCTGGGAATTTTCACGGAAAGCTACGGAAGGCTTTTCGAGCAGGCCTTTGGCATTTCAGCCCAGGCAGGGACGATCTTTTCGAGCCTGTGGGTTTCGGCCTTTACCCTTACGTCCATGGACACGGGAAACAGGGTGTTGCGCTTTGCCTGGGAAGAGGTGTGGGATCCGCTCAAAAGCCGAGGGGGAAGGCTTTACAGGGCTATTACCAACCGTTGGCTGGCATCGGCTATACCATCGGCTTTGAGCGTAGCCCTTGCTTGGGGCAAAGCCTATAACGTGTTGTGGCCCGCCTTCGGTGGCGCAAACCAAATGCTTGCAGCCGCCACTTTATTAACGGTTGCTCTGTGGGTGTTGCAGCTAGGCTCTGCTCCCAAGGGACACGTCAAGTTTATAATTGCCTGTGCCGGAGCTTTATGGTTTACAGTCTTTGCTGGGCTTTGGTGGTTCCTGTTTGCCGTGCCATCTTCGCTCTTAGTGCGAGGATTCGTAGTTTTGGAGATCCTTTTAGCCCTCATATTCCTATATGATTTTTATCGTTCGCTACAGAATACATCTTCTCTAAAAGCAAAATATCCCGAGACAATAAAGCTTTAAATTTACAGCTCCAGTGAGGATTATTCCATGATTGGCGAGGGCTTTTTTGAGCTACTAAAGAAAATGACAAAATTTCAGGCCACGGATTACGTGAAAGAGGAACTTACGGCGCTGGAAGAGACATTTGCCCTTTTGCTTCTGGGTAGCTTCATCGGATTACCGGCTCCTTCAGCGGGGCTGGTAATCCGGCTTATCCCCCATTTGGGGCCGGAACTTGAACTTTTAGAAAGGCGAGTGGCAGAAAGCGATGACCTTTTTGCGAAGGTTGCTGGGATTCTCAGGATCTAGGCATGGGAAAAATAGCAGATCCTTTACAGGTGACGGTAGCGCTCAGCCCAAGCGCTTCATCGTAATGGGCAAGGGTGGAACTGGAAAGACCACTATCTCTTCTGCATTAGCTCGTGCGCTTTCATCGAAGGGCAAAGACGTCTTGGCCGTCTCCTTGGATCCCGCCCACAATTTGGGCGATGTCTTAGGGTGTTCCTTGGGCAGTGAGCCTAAAAAAATTGACGATCATCTGGCCGCCTTTGAATTGGATTTGGATGAACAGGTACAACGGTTCGTAGAAGAAAAGTTACGCCAAATGCGCCCCCTTTACGGCAATTTACAGATATTTAATGCAGACAAAATCTTAGATGCCCTCAAGCAATCTCCGGGCATGGAGGAGTTTGCCATCCTTGAAGCCATAGGAGAAATATCTGCTTTTGCAGAAAAGTGCAATGCAGTGGTACTTGATACTCCTCCAACTGGCATGACCGTGAGGGTCTTGTCCCTTCCAGATATAACCCTTCTTTGGGTAGCTGAACTAGTGAAATTACGCTCTAAAATTTTAGACAGGCGCGCTTACATTCAAAATATCGAAAGAACCGATCTCGAAACAGATCCTGGCGATGACATAGTAATGGCTGAGCTTCGCAGGTACAAGATCGAAATTGAGGCGACCAGAAGCTTCTTGCTTGGCGAAGGCTCCTTTATATTTTTGGTGCTTCAGGCCGATAAGCTATCGGTATCAGAGACGGAAAGGACCATCAGAAAACTCGACAGCAACGGTTATCGAATAGGCGCCTGTTTTATAAACAGGGCTTCGAAAGGAGAAGGGCGCGCTTTCCTCTATGATTCTTGCGGGTTATCGAACTTGATGGAACTTTACGACGAGATACCGTGGATAGAATTACCCGACCTTGGAAGCGATATATCCGACCCTCAAAGTTTGCTTGACCTTGGCGATGTAATTTGCGGTTTCCTCGATGCAGGTGATGCAAGGTGAACGCGGGCGTAACTTTATTGGTCATTTTGGGATTGGCGGCAAGCCTTCAGTACTGGCGCGGCAGGAGGTTGAACTTAACCTTAATCAGGGAGCTTTCAAGGCAGATGGAAGAAGCTCTTCAACCTGTAAACAAAAATTACACTTGGATAGGCGGGTATGTCGGCGTAGTGGCCGAATATGATTTAAAGCACGAGATTTACGAAAAGGTCAAGGGGACAATTTCTCTCTTGCCCCATCACAGCTTGCTTTATTTCCCCATTTCCCTTCTTTTGGGGCGAAGGGACAGGGTTTATATATTGATCTATCCCAAAAGAAAACTTAAAGGGAAAGCTCATATAGCCATAGGAAAAATCAAAGACATCTCTAAGGTTTCCTTTAAAGATGAAATAGAATTAAAAGGGGTTGTCGTCGAAAGGCGCTATGATAGCAAAGAAGAGATCGATTTTTTGACGAAGATCATGTCTCAACTCGAAGATCCTTCTTCCGTAGAACTCCTGGCTGCCAATGTGGAAGAAAACGCCTATTATGCGAGGTTAAGGATTGGTCGTGGCGATATTTCGGAGCTATTAAGGCGTTTTATTGTGACCGCGTAATTAATATATTAGATATGGCGCCGAAGCTTGGAGTTTTCGGCGCCATATCATTTTTTTTTATTCTACCGTTACGCTCTTAGCTAAGTTCCTGGGCTTGTCTATCTCGCATCCCCGCTTTTTGGCCACGTGGTAGGCAAAAAGCTGCAAGGGCACGACCGTGACAAAGGGCGAAAATTCCTCCAAGGTTGGCGGAACACATAAGACGTGGTCCGCGTCACTCGCCAGTCGCTCGTCGCCATCGAAACCCACTGCAATTATAGGGGCGTGCCTTGCCTTTGCCTCCTGAATATTGGACAAAGTTTTCTCGTAAAGGCTGTCTTTAGGTGCAACGACTACCACGGGAACGTTTGGATCGATCAATGCGATTGGACCGTGTTTCATCTCGCCTGCGGCGTAAGCTTCGGCGTGAATGTAGGATATCTCCTTTAATTTAAGGGCGCCCTCCAAGGCCACCGGGAATGATATGCCCCTTCCAAGGTATAGGAAGTTTTGGCTAAAGGCAAACTTAGAGGCCAACTCTTCAATGAGGTGTTCCCTTTCTAAGACGGTCTCTATCTTGTAGGGAATTTGCAAGAGCTCATCTATTAACTCACTTTCCCGCTCGATCGGAAATGTTCCCCTCACCTTGGCGATGTACATGGCAAGAAGGTACAGGGCGGTTATTTGGCCCATGAAAGTCTTGGTCGCCGCTACCCCTATCTCCGGGCCAGCCTTAAGGAGCAGTACGTCGTCGCAGCAGCGGGCCAGGGTGGACCCTTGCACGTTCGTTACAGCCAAGCAGTATGCCCCACAGGCACGCGCCTTCCTTTGAGCGGCAAGCGTATCGGCGGTCTCCCCGGATTGGGATACGAATACGACCAGCGTATCGGGCGTAATTTTGCTGTCGCGATATCGGTATTCCGATGCAATATCGACCTTAACGTCCAGGTCCGTCCAACGCTCAAATATCCTTTCGGCAATCAGGGATGCATAATAAGATGTTCCGCAGGCAATGAGGTGAACCGCCCTGAAGCTTATCATGGTATGCTCATCCATTGAAAGCTCCCCGGATAGATCGACGCTGCCGCCGGATATCCTGCCCTTAAGGGTGGACCTGCAAACGCCGCCTTGCTCATGGATTTCCTTGAGCATGAAGTGAGGATATCCGCCCCTTTCTGCCATGGACAGGTCCCAGTCAATAAAGAAGCTTTTCTTTTGAATAGGCGTTCCCTTAGCGTCCCAGACCTTTATGCCCTGAGACGACAACTGAGCGATCTCACCGTCGTCCATGTACATGACCTTACGCGTATATGGGAGGATTGCAGGTATGTCCGATGCGCAAAGCGACTCTCCCTCCCCTATTCCCAATACCAAGGGTGACCCCTTGCGCATGCAATAGATGTGGTTTTTGTCCTCACGATCCATTATGGCCAAAGCGTAAGAACCCCTTAATTGGTCCTGTAGCGATGTGAGAGCTTTTAACATGTCGCCGTCGTAAATTTTAGAAAGCAGGTGAGCTATAACCTCGGTATCAGTCTGCGATATGAAGGTAAACCCTTCAGCGGCAAGTGCTTCCTTAAGTTCGTGGTAGTTTTCAATTATCCCGTTATGGGCAAGGACAAATCGCTTGTATTCGTCAGAGTGAGGATGTGCATTTACTGTCGTAACTCCTCCGTGAGTGGCCCAGCGGGTATGTCCGATCCCCTGTTTTCCCTTGGGCGCCACGTTCGCGACGATGCGCTCCAGATCTGAAACTTTCCCGACTTCCTTTATGATCTCTATCTCATTGCCGTCGTTAATGGCAATTCCTGCAGAATCATATCCCCTATACTCCAGCCTTTTCAATCCGTCTAAAAGCACATCACAAACATTTCGATAGCCAATATAACCGACTATACCGCACACTGCTGCTTCATCCTTTCTATTTCCCGACAAACGGAAGATCGTCGTCCCCTTTGTCCCGCAGATCGCTCCGCGGCTTTGTAGGACGACTGATTGGCCCATCTTCCGGGGCCCGGGGGCATCCGCCGATAGCTTCGATCCTCCCCCGACCTCGTCAACTGGCTTGCGACCAGTCCAGGCGCTTAACCACAGACCATATTAAATCTAAAGACTTGACGTTGCAGCTAAATCAGTTGTCACACCTCCTTATCCTCAAAGGCCATAATGAAAGAGATAGGCGCTTTCCCCTTCCATACACGAAGAAAACGCCTTTCTCTTCGTTTAAAGTGAGTATATAAAAAATTTCCTGGTTTATCAAGATTATCTTTGATCTTTGCGCACAACATATTAGCAAAATATTGCCTCAATATACTGCTAATATCAATTATTGATCTCTCTTGATACCTCCTCGTCGCTCTTCAAGGCTTTCATCAAGGAATAACAGGCTAAAGCCATGATCACGGCAAAAGGCGCTGCTGCGGCTATGGAAGCTATCTGAAGGGCCTGCAGCCCACCGCTCATCAAAAGGACGAAGGCCAATGCAGCCTGAAGCACTCCCCATATGGCCATCTTGGACTTTGGCGGGTTTAAGTCGCCTTGGGTCGAATACATTGAAAGCACAAACGTTGCCGAATTCGCTGACGTTATGAAAAACGTCGAGATCAGCACCACCATGACGACTGACATCGCCATCCCCAAGGGGTAATGCATATACATCTCAAAAACTCCAGTCGATATGTCGGCGCTCACCTTTGAAGCGATGTCGGCTATTCCGTTCAGCTGCAGGTAAAGTCCTGACGTACCAAACACGGCAAACCAGGTAAAGCTCCCGAGGGCAGGTACAATCAAAACGCATGTCACGAACTGGCGAACGGTCCTCCCTCTTGAGATCCTTGCTATGAATGAGCCGACAAAGGGCGCCCATGCAATCCACCACGCCCAGTAAAAAAGCGTCCAACTGCCGAGCCATTTTTTAAAGGGGCCGCCATAGGGGGCTAAGGTCAGACTTTCGGACACCAGGTTGGATAAATACTCCCCTATGCCAGTCAATAGCGAGTCCAGTATTGAAATTGTCGGTCCAAGCAAGAAGAGAGCTACACAAAGCAGGGTTGCTAAAAATAAGTTTAAGTCGGATATTGCTTTGATGCCTTTTTCGAGACCCGAAATGGCTGAGACGGTGTATATCAGACACAATACAAAGATGATCATAAACTGAACCGTAACAGTCTGTGGGACCCCAAACAGGTACTTAAGGCCGCTGTTGATCTGAAGGGTACCCAATCCCAGCGATGTCGCGATTCCGGCTGCCGTAGCGAATATGGCCAGTATATCAATGGCCTTGCCTATGGGGCCTCTTACTCCCTCTTCGCCCAACAACGGAGTAAACAGCGTGCTTATCAAGCCCGACCCGTTCTTTCTGAACTGAAAATACGCCAGAGGCAAAGCAATCACGGTATAGCCTGCCCAGGGGTGAAGCCCCCAATGAAAGAACGATATCCTCATGGCGTCAGTAGCGGCCTTTACGGAGCCCGGCTCGGCTCCGAAGGGCGGATTAAGAAAATGAAACAACGGCTCTCCCACTCCGTAAAATACCAGTCCCACACCCATGCCTGCGGAAAAAAGCATGGCAAACCAGGAGATGTCCCTAAACTCCGGCTTTGAATCGGCAGGCCCCAGTTTAAGCTTGCCGTACTTGCTGATGGCAAGCCCAATCGGGAAGATCACGAAAAAGGTCATAAAGAGCATGTAACCCCAACCGAAATTTTGAATTAGGAAGTTAAAAAGATTGTTGGCTGCGGCTCCAAAGCTTGCTGGGGATAAAAATCCCCAACCTACGGCCAAAAGCATTATGACCATGGAGATAACATATACCGAGTTGTCTTTCTTCTCTTTTGCACTCACGTTACTACCCCCTCTGCTGTCCGATGGGGGGAGAAGTACGTTTGACTTCTCCCCAAAGTGGTTTAAGCTATATCTTCACGGTAAATACAGTCTGTTCCTTGATGTCCGTCTCCAGAGCATCAAGCGCCACGCCAACGCGATGATAGCGCAATTTCCATTCGTCTTCCGGAGAGAGGTTCGGATTGCCCAGGGGGTAAGGAACTGCAACGCCCGGGACGATGCGGTTTACGCCTACTGTCTTTGCAATGTTAACGAGATTGCATATCACTACCACGGGAATGCCCGTGCGTTCGATTTCCTTTGCGATCGTTGACCCGCAACGAGTACACGTTCCTCAGGTCGCCGTTAAAACTACTGCTCCTACGTTTCTTTCCTTGAGCCTTTGGGCTATCTCACGGCCCATCCTGGCGGCCTCAGCCTGCGTGGTGCCGGTGCCAACGGTGACGTAGTAGTGATCGTCCACCTCGCCGATGCGCCCTTCCTTTTGATACTGTCGTATGGCGTCAAGGGGAAGGACGACATTTGGATTTTTGTTGGCCTGCTCGGGGTCGTAACCGGCATGGATCGTCTTAAAATCCGGAGCCATCAGGCGATCGAGCTTGGAAATGTCGTAGGCGCCCCATTTCGTCGCCGAACATGACTGTATCCTGTCGGGGTTATCCTTAGGGACGATGCCACCGGAAGTAACAAGTGCGATCTTTACCTTCCGAAGATCCTTTACTGCTGGTGCTATAGGCACCCTTTCCTGTTTTGGTATGGGAAGTTCGGTCTCGTAGGGCTCGCCCTTGAGCTTTTTAAGGAGCATATCAAATGCCCTGTCGGCTGCACATTTAGGCTCCAGGCCAATGTCCTCAAGGAAGACCTCATGACGTATGCCTCTTGGAAAGTAGCCTTCCATTGAGGCAGGAAGCAGTTTATCTCCACGCGCTATTTTATCGGCAAAGGCGGCCATCTTTTCGACGTCCTGCTTCATATAGGTTGCACGACGTCCGCCTTTAAATATGTACATGTTGGATTTAAACATCTCCACCGCAGGGTTTTCCTCGTTCATGGAGGTGATGACTGGGACGCCGAACTTTTCCTTTACGGCCTTGCAGATCGTTCCGCAGGCTACGCCGTAGCGACCTGCATTGAAGGCAGGACCTGCCAGGAAGATGTCGAACTTCAATCCCTCAAGGATCTTTAAAATCCGAGCGACTGCTTCCTCAGGATGAGATGCCATGAAGTTGTCCCCGCATATCACGGTATGGGTGATCTTTACTTCCTTCATGGCTTCATTTAAAAGAAGCCCTGGCCCGACCGGACCTTCCTGCAATACAGGCTCAAAATCGGCGCTTTCTTCTCCTCCCACCTGTCCGAAGAACTGGTTTATGTAATGAACGGCCTTTAACATAAAATCATCCCCTCATTTCTTAAAACTCAGCGCAGGTCTTCAGCGAAAACCCGCTTATGTGATCGGAGCAAAAGAAGGCGTTATTTTCCATAATGACCGATCCGTCCTCCCTGACGCAGCCTTCCCATCCGCCGGATAGCCCGTCCCTGGCAAGGGATTCAAGCTCCCCCAATACCGTCTTCATGGGAGGAAGCTCGTAAAGCTCGGAGACGTTTCCGGTTGACACGAGCGCATTTGCCCTCTCGTCCAGCGCAACCAGGGGTTGAGAAGTTCCGTCGCGTCCCGTGCATTCGTTCGTCATGCCCACAGTCTTGATACCCGCCTTTTCAAGCTCCACGATGGTAAGGATGTAGTCTACGTCGGGATTCCCGTAGCCTTCCTCGGCAACTATGGCACCGTCTGCGCCCAGAGCTTTTGCGATGTTTGCCACCATCATGGCAGATCTAGCCTTTTCTTCCATTACTACGTTGAGGTTGGACAGTACGACGCCTAAGAAGTTTATCGTCCTTCCGTGTTCTCTCATGAGGCGCTTTATCATGGGGTTATTTACCCACTCGTAGGTGGAAATCTTTGACGAGCAGGGCATGAAGCTTCCCGATATTATGGCTCCGTCAAGGATTTCGTTGGGATGAAGGTATGTAGGTAGCATGCGGTTGCCGTCCCAGCCGTAGACCAGGGCGTTGTAGCCCAGGGCCTCCATCTGCGTTTGAATTTGAGGCACGTAGACGACTGATGGAAGATTTCTTACATCAGACGCCCTTTCGTTTACGGGCTCAAGCTCCCACGTCTCTATCTCTTCAGGTTCCAAGTCTTTGACGCATTTCCCGACGTATTCGGATAACCTCATACCTGCCCAACGAAGAGCGCGGTTTTTCTTCTGCTGCTCGTGTCTTTCGAATTCCTCGTCGGTATCCCCGACTAATACCAGGTTGGGCATGGAGCCAAAGATGGTGTTTCTCTGTGCCGGCCCGCTCATGTCGATGAGGCCGTCCTGAAAGGATCCCCAATGTTTTCCCACCACTAAAAGTGAGCACCCTTTTAGCGCATGTGTCCTTCCTGACCCGACTGGTGCCACAGGTGCCGTGCAGCCCGGATATACGGACTGACCTCCCGATACCTTGCAACGCATCTCGTAGGCTTCCTTTACGGGAACGAGCCTTACCTCGTCTCCCGGCCTAACGATATAAAGCTCGGCCTCGGTGATGTGAGAGTCCTCGAAGACGACGTCTAAAGCCTCTTTTTTGTTGACCGTTAATACGCCTCTTTCGTAGAAGGTCCTGTCGCCGAAGACGATGTCCTTTACGAAAAAGTTGCCTATTTCTAATTTCATAAATCAACACTTCCTTTCATTAAAATTACCGTATCCTTTGCCGTGCCGCTGCAGCAGGAGACATCAGAGCACATATTTGCTGTGCTCCTTGCGCATTTCGGCAACAGCATTGACCAGACCGTCAACGTCTAGGACCATTTCCATCATGCCGAGCTGTTCTTCCCAAAGGTTCGGGTCGACTTTTTCCTTGAAAAGGGGATCAAAGATGTGATAAACAGCGAGCCCCAACGGGACTCCGGCTAATGGCCCTGCAAAGGTGGGATCACCAGCTGTTACAGTCTCCGCGTAAATCGACGCGCCTTCCGCGTCAGAGCTTCCAAGTACGACCACCACGTTTTCCGGTCCGTACTTTTCAGCTATTTCCTTAACGCGCTGCTGGTTTTGCAGGTCCATCGCCCCTGCCGCGGTTCAGACGAAGCATTCCGTCACGGCAAAGGCAACTTCACAACCGAGGGATTTTAAGACTTCTTCCATCACGGGTCCGGGGATGCCGTCCCTTTCGCCGAGCAAAATGAACTTTTTGCCCTCAAAAGCCATGTTACACCCTCCTTCCTTCCCTATTTTGGGAACTATTTCACTTTTGGTCCTGCAAGCTTCTAAAAATGCGCCTGCAACTTGACCATAGTTTAGGAAGGAAGCCGTATGAGGGACAATTATCAAAAGTGCGATCTTTTCATCATGAAATGTGCTAGTCGTCGTCTAGGTCGATTAGCCCTTCCCGTAGGACGTAGCGAGTGAGATCTGCCATGTTGTTGCAATCCAGCTTTTCCATGATGTTTCTCCTGTGGGTATCCACCGTACTTTTGCTTATGGATAGTTTGGAGGCAATGGACTTGGTGTGTTCTCCCTTGACCAGGAGCTTTAAAACTTGCATTTCCCTGGGCGTTAGCTTGTGCTCTGCTGCTTGGGCGTTGCCTTCCTTTAAAGCTAGGTAATCATCGAGCACGATCGCGGCTACCTTTGGGGTAAGGTAAACCTGTCCGTCCGTCACGGCTTTTATGCCTCTTACGAATTCATCCACGCTACATTCCTTTAAAATATATCCGCGAGCGCCGGCTTGCAGGACTCCCGATATCATGCCCTTGTCCAAGTGCATGGAAAGGGCTAAAACCTTTACGTCGGGGTAGTTTTTGACGATGATTTTGGTGGCTTCTATCCCATTTACATCGGGCATTGATATGTCCATGACGACTATATCCGGCTTGCATGTCGAAAGCAGGTCCAAGGTCTCTCGCCCGCTTGAGGCCTTGCCTACGACGAGAAACCCTCCCTCTTTGCTCAAAAGCTCTTCCAGGCCGTCCAAAAAGATCTTATGATCATCTGCTAAAAGAACTTTAACACTATCCTGCATCCCCGTTGTCCTTTCCCGTCGGCGCGACCAGGGACACGATCGTGCCTCTGCCGGGTTCTGATATTATTTGGATCGAACCACCGATGGAATAAAGCCTTTCCTTTATGCTGAAAAGCCCAAATCCCCTGCATTTGCTATCTCGTTTCTTTTGGTCGTCAAAACCCCTTCCGTCGTCTTCTACCACTATGCGGACCTTATTTTTGCCGAAATGCACGCGGATGGATACGCGGGTCGCCTCGGCATGCTTTACGACGTTTATGAGAAGTTCCCTGGTCATCTGATATAAAAGCACGTTGATGTCCCTGCCAAGCTTGTTGTCGGGCGAACCGATTGCCTTGAAATCCACAGCGATATCGTGAGGTTTTAGGATTTGTTCGGCAAGGGATTCCAAGGCGGCAGGCAGCCCAACTTCGTAAAGCAAAGGAGAGCTTATTTCAAAGGTCATATTCCTAGTGTCCTGAATGACGTCGCTCAGCATCTCCATGATCTCATTTATCTTTTGACGACTGCCTTCTTTGTCAGTTTCGCTGTAGAGGTGCTGAAGGCGATGCATTATCATGGCGAGGGAATAACCCACCTTATCATGAAGCTTTATTGCGATGTCTCGACGTGTCTCCTCCTCGGCAAGGGAAAGCTTTGCGACCAAATCTCTCAGCTTTTCGCGGTAACGGATAAGCTGAGACTCGCTTTTCTGCAGGGCTTCCTGCGACCTTTTCCACTCAGTCATGTCTAAAAAAATAACGGCTACTTGGCCTTTGACCGGGCTGAATCCGAGCGCGTAGAGGTATTTTCCCGTGTCATGGCTTTCTCCTTCGTAGTGCTTGGAGCGTCCGCTTCGAGCTACGTCGATGACGAGCTGGTGCCACTGCCTTTCCGCAGAGGGCCAAACTTCGGCAAAGGTCTTTCCTATAATGTCCTTGCGTCTTACTCCCATGACGCGTTCGTAGGCTGGGTTGATGTCCATGAAGATCACATTTGCAGTATTGCCCTCTTCGTCGTATGAGACCTGATACAAGGCGATCGGGTCAAATATCCTGTAAAAGAGCTTGCGGTTTATGGCTGCAACCTTGTCGTCCAAGTCATTTTTTGAGAAATCCCCATAAGGTATCTCCTTCATTTGCGTCACTGCCTTCGCGAATGTGCTTAACATATATTATACGATCTTTGACAATTGCTCAGTCTTCCCAGTCCATCTTTGGGCTTTGATGTCGAATCGAGGAAGGGCTTACTTTTTTTACGATGATATTGCGGGGAACGCCGGGGACTTGCCTTAAAACCTCAACTGCTTTGTCGACATACTCCTGTTTGCCTTCCGCCACGGCTATGGTCAAAGATAACTTTTCGGGGATGTCTCCCGTATTCTGCAAGGATACTTTAAAGTCTTCAATCCAGGGCAATCTCCAAAGGGCGTCTTCCACGTCATAAAGGCGAAGTGGGACGCCACCTGCGCCTTTTCTGGGTAGGCGCCCGAGGACTTCTATGCGTTTTAAGGGCGAACCGCAAGGACAAACGTCCTGAAGGATGCGACCTTCGTCGCCCGTTCTATATCTGATCAACGGAAAAGACCTTCGACTAAGTGTGGTGATGACCATCTCTCCCCACTTGCCGTCAGGAAGGACTTGCCCGTTTTCGTCTACGATCTCAACGTAGAGGTCAAGCTCTCTGACGTGACAGCCCTGCCTTGCACGACATTCAACGGCGCAGCCCCAACCCGTTTCGGTGAGGCCATAATGGTTGAAAGTCGTACATCCCCATAATTTTTCTATCCGCTGTCTTATTGAAACAGGCGCCATGTCGGCGCTAAGCAAAACATAGTGGGGCTTATGCTCAGTCTTTCCTGCGATCCTTGCCATCTGGGCGGAAAGGCCGACTACGACATTGGGATGGTAATCATCTATGGCACGAATTGCATCCCTTGGATCACGGATAAGCCCCAAGACAAGCGTTTCGCACCCAAGGCGCTGCAATGCACGTTTAAGGATTTGTCCTATGCTGTCGGGTGAAGGCCCCTCCATGAAGACTAAAACTATGCTTTCGGGGGGCGTAAACGTCGTCATCCCGCACATGAAAAAATCCTCAGTTGCTTTGAGATCTTCTTCGGTGAAAAAGACTCTCTTGGGAGGAGCTGACGTACCCGATGTGCTCAAAGTAACGATGCGCCGTATCTCCGACTGAGAGACGGTTAGGAAACGCAATCCCGATTCAGCGAGATCCGACGGGAAAGTAAAGGGAAGTTCATTGAAGGGCACGCCCCTTACGGGGCCAAGGCGGTCACGGTAAAAGGGAGAATAAAGTGAAGCATCTTCAATTGTACGGCTTAAAAGGTGTTTTTGGGCCCTTTCTATCTCGCTGCGATCTTCGATCCTGGCCTGTTTTTCTGCGGCCGCATATCGGGGAAACTCATTGATGAGGCGGCCTGCGATCCATGGGTCTAAGGGGGTGATTGGAATTTTCATCGTTTACGATGCAAGGCCCGGCCGTTCCTTGCGGTAAGGTTCCAGGCACAAAAAGGTACAAATCTTCCATCGGGTGCTGCCACGTGGATGCAGCAGAAGCGCAGCCGTTCGAGGTCAAGGTTTTCACCGTCTTGAAAGGCCATTGCGCTTATGCTGAAGCTTCCCCTTTCGTAAATGCGGATAAACCTATCAAAGGCCTCTCCGGCCTGGGCATCCATTTCCTGAGGAGCTTTCTCCTGCTTTTTGCAGTTTTTTGGGGTGATGTCGGCCCCCCATCGGCGGCCGATGCTTTCGACGGAGCTTTGAAATCCTTCATCGGAGGACCGACCGTTACAGCAACATGGCCCACTTGTCAGGGGAATGATTTTGTCAGGGGAATCGACAAGGTAAATCGCCCGAAAGGAACATCGTTCATGCTCACACCGAGACGGGCGAAAATGGGATAAATCGATCATCTCGTCAGCCTGTTCTGCCAGATCTCTCATGATCCTTGGAAGCGTCAGACGTTTATCGTTGCGTGGCGGTTCGGGGAAACGGCCGAAATAGCTGATGGGCTGAAAATGGACTCCTCTAACGACTGGAAAGCGAGAAAGTCCGAAATGGACGATATCTCCCATCTCGTCATCGTTGACCCCCTTTACGAGCGTGGGAACAAGGACTACCCCAAGGCCGGCCTCTTTGCAGGCATCGATTGCCCGTATTTTGTCGGTCAGAAGCGGCTTTCCCCGTAGGGCCTGGTAGGTCGCTTCGCGAAGGCCGTCGAATTGCAGAAATACCCAGCTCAGTCCTGCTTCCTTTAATCTTTGCCCGTACCTGGATTCTTGAGCCAGCTTAAGGCCATTGGTATTTAACTGAATTCCTGGAAATTTGAGGCTTGAAGCCAATCGAATAAGATCTGTCAAATCGTCTCTAAGCGTGGGTTCTCCCCCTGAAAATTGCAGGATGGCACCTGGTGCCTTACGATGTACGTCATGTAACAACTTCTCCAAAACATAAAAATCGGGCTCAAAGTCGTCTCCCGCGCTTGCAAAACATACAGGACACTTGAGCTGACACCTTTCGGTAACCTCGACGACCACTGTGCAGCTTTTTTGCAGGTGATCCGCGCATAGCCCGCACCCTTCGGGGCAAGATTTCGGTGGTCTATCTTCAGGTCTTGCGAGGGTAAAACGGCCCGAAGTCCAAGCGTCAAGGCTTGGCTTCCCTTCCCATACCAGGCAGGAAAACTCTCCATGATCGGGACAATGTTTCCGCATGAAAACGTCATTTTCTTCCTCTTCCAGGAATGCTGGTACTTGCTTTAGGCAGATGGGACATACACTGTTGGTGTGTCGTAAAATCGTCATTAAAGGGGCCGCCCTTCCCGTATATCAAAGCCGTGCGTTTCGAGAAGCTCTAAGGTCTTTTCCAACGTTTCCATTATCATAGGAAAACATTTTTGAAAACATTGCTTCGGATCAGCAATTGGTTCAAAGCCCAGGATATCCCCACAGTTGACGCGCCCGCCTGATCCCCACTTGCCTTGAAACCATTCGTGAAGGCGCCCGATCATTTCGGGCAGTCTAGGATCTTTATCTTCCAGCGGCGCTCCTTTGCCGGCATAAAACCCCAAAAGGCAACAGGCACCGGTCAATGCCCCGCACGTACATACAGGTGAGAAAGTGCCTTTACAAAGGCCATTCATGGCCGCCGTCAGGTCCTTATTTTCCTTTCCAGTAAGCGCCAATCCTGTCAGTATCATGATCTGCGAACAGCAAAAACCTTCCTGCCCCCATTGCATGACTGCAGTATTTAGGTCTTTCATCTCAACCTCTCCTTCAATCTTCCTGGTTAACCTGCCGCTTTTTCGGCGCCTTCAATTTCGTATCGCTCTTTTAATGAACCCTCATCGCCCAACTTTCTACACAACCAAAGGCCGTAACTCAGGCTACAACATGTCTTTATGGGTGCTTCGATGATACCTGCCCACACTAGTTGGGCAGTACATTCCCGAAGCAACCTAGGATAGGCTTCAAAGAAAAACGCCCCAAATCCATGGATCGTGAATGCTTCGTGCAGTTCAAGGGCGGATCTGGCCCCGCTTGCACATGAACCGTCCCAGCCTTGACTGTCGTAACTGCGATTGAGGGAGAAGATGTCGGTTACCCCCAAAATTCCTCCGTTTTTTAAGACTCTTGCAAGCTCTGACAAGGCTGGTGAAAGCTCCTTTTGCTGCGAGAGGACGCACTCACAAATCGCGCCGTCAAAACTGCCGTCTTCGAAGGGCATACTACGCAAATCTCCATGTATTGCCGGACCCTTTTGCTTTGCCTTCGAAAGCAAGTCGTAAGACTTGTCAAATCCGACGGCATCAAAACCCTCTTCAATCAAAAGTCCTACTGTTGCGCCTGCACCACAGCCTGCATCAAGCACCTTGGCCTTTGGGGGAAAGTTGCACAGGTGTATAAGCCTTCTTGATAGCGCTTCCCCTCCCGGGTGAAGCGCTTCGCCCATAACCCTGTGCCACCTTGGATGTTCATAGGGCAAGGACATCATTTGTCCTCCAATATCTTCTCGACCTCGAGCATCTTGCCCACCGCTAAAGACTCAGGCACAAGAATAAAGCCGCATCGGGAGCAGGCGGGAAGCTCTATCTCGAAGCGATTGCCAAGATAAAGCGCCGCGACCTTGTGCGGCGTAAGTTCTCCGCCACAGCTGCACCTCCAGACAGTCTGTTCGTGAAAACCGAGATCACTTTCCTTGCTCATGACATCAACTCCATGATCATCCTGTGGCTCCAGGCGTTGACGATCGTAAAAGAATGATAATCCTCGCGATATTCCACCCAAAAGGTGACATTTCCTATCCTTGAAGAAGCAAGCCTGGTGCCATCGGGAGAGATGAGATACCTTCCCGTAGAAGAAGCTTCCCACAGAGTTTGTCTGATATCGCTGTCTAAGATGTGGCGGTCTTCAAGTTTTTCGCGCACCGCGTCGGGTATCGATATAAGTAAATCATCCCATGGATTGGGAGCAAGGTCGCAAGGACCAAGAAGCTTTACGCGAAGCAATTCCCTATTTTGCTGACGTTTGGAAAAGCCTGCACGTTTCTTTTCTGCAGGAGGAGGAAATAGGATGTCCAGCAGATGTAAGACCGTTTTTTCTGACCCGGAAAGGCTTTCGCGGCACATGGCACAATAGGTCAGAAAATCGTTTTTGCTTTCTTGAAGCCTTCGCGAGACGCCCTCGCGGGCAAGGTCGGGGTCGGCCATGGATTGTAAGCCGCCGTAACCGCAGCAGCGCGTGGCTTCACCGCCAAAGACAAGCTCTTCGTAAGGTTGCCCAAGGATTTGAAGTATCTTTCGCACCGACTGTCTCCACTCCGGTTCGTGGCGGGTCGTGCAAGGGTCATGCAGAGCAAGCGTTTCTGTAGCGGGCCTTGTTTCAGGTAACCCCTTTTCAAGCAACACTTGCCATAAAGAGACCCTTGACAAATTAGGCATGAAGTTTTTAAACACCTCGTTGCAAGAAGAACAAGCCAGGATCAGGGTGGGGTTTCCTGCGGATTCTACGGTTTTCTCGATGTTTTTGATGACCTCATTGAGCTTGTCTTGCCGGCCAGCCCACCAGGCAGGTGCACCGCAGCATCCAAGCATTATGCCCATCTTGCCATCAAACATCTTGCCAAGGAAGTTTGCGACCCTTTCGGTCTGGTCGGGCATGGCACCGCTCAATTGACAACCCGGAAAGAAGATGGCCTCAGTAGTCTTTGCTCCGCTTCTAAATCCGGACGATCTTGGAGAGTTGGCATGTTCCATGTCAAGGAGGGCAAACTCATGTACCGATGGCGGCATGATGTTTCGCTCAACCATCTCTTCCCGTGCAAATCTGCACAGTTCAGCCATTGAAAAATCGTTTGGACAAAGGACCTCGCAAAGCCCGCAAAGCGAACAGGAATTTATCATTTTATTGGCGCTGTGAGAGCCTCTGACTATGGCGAAATTGTTGTAGATCTGTCGAACGTAAATCTTTGGATATCCCTTGTACTTTTCAAGAAAGACACATTCGCGCACGCAGCATCGACATTCGCATTGAATGCAGCGTTTGGCCTCCTCTATCGGGTCATCCTTGGGCGAGAGGGTTGGAACGCCTTCAATGGAAGTGTAAAGCTTCGTATCAAGCGAGAATTCTTTCTCTCTTCCCGACGTCAGTGACGCACCCTGAAAATAACGGTCGATGGAGTTGGCGGCACGCTTGCCATCGGCAGACTCCCATGAGGGTGAAGGCTTGTTGTTTCGAAGATAGCCTCCGGCGAAAAGCCCCTTTGTGAAAGTCTCGTAAGTGATTGGATCGATATCATTTCCATTGATCAGATGAGTCCATTCGGGGTCATCGATACCCACGTAGGCGACATTACCTTCTTTCAAGCAGTCGCGGATGGGATCTTTTCCGGATGACCTTGTTACGCCCAATCGTTGCAGGTTCTGCCAGGCAGTGACAAGCACTTCCTGGGGCAAAACTTCTTGTGTAAGTGTCAAAAGCCTGCCACCGGGGGTCTCATCATTAAAGACCATACATACTTGGTAGCCCTTTTTTGCCAGTTCAAAGGCACAAGTCAACGAAGAAAGGCCTCCGCCGTAAATAGTCACGGACAACCCCTTTGGGGGAAGGCGCAGGGGCAGCCCCGTATCTTTAGTTTGTTCTAGGCAAGCCCTTTCAAGCTTTCCTATTAAAATGGCGCCGCCCTTTTGGGACAAGATACAGGCATCCTGACAGGGGTGATCGCAGATTCGGCCGATGATGTCCGGCAGTGGCATTGTCTTTGATAAAATTTTTCTTGCTTCATCAAAGCGTTTCTGTGCCATGGCTGCACAAAAGGCCTTTGCGTCGACTTTTAGAGGACATGCCGCCTGACAGTAGGGAAGCTCATCTTGAATGCAGCGTTGCTCAAAGTCATCGAGTTTATAGCGCTCCATTAATACTTCCTCCCGAATATCTCACAATGAGATCACATAACCAGATTAACCAGGTTTGCCAGGAAATTGACGCTTTCAGGGGATTCGATCAAAAGAAAAGTATAAAGATCCATGTCGGTTATCTTTTTAATAACGCCCGCCCCCGAATTTAAGCAGTCAAGGGCAGGCGTTATAGGGCATTTCTAGACGCGTTCTCCCCTGAGACCGGCGAGGACCTTTTCGGGTGTAGCTGGCAGACGATGAACCCTAACACCACAGGCATGGTAAATAGCGTTTCCAATGGCTGCATGTGGGCTGGAAAGCGGCAGCTCTCCTACTCCAGCAGCACCAAAGGGACCAAGCTCCCGGGGGTAATTTTCGAAGTAGACTATCTCTATGGCATCTGGGAGATCCTTAGCGTAGGGGAACCCTCCCCCGATGAGGGAAGAATGCCTTTTAATATCCTCAAAGTCCTCCGATAGGGCAAGCCCGATTCCCTGGGCGATCCCTCCGTAAATCTGGCCATCGGTCACCAGGCGGTTATTGACTTTTCCGATATCAGCCATCAAGGTCATCTTGTCCACGGCAACCTTGCCTGTTTCGGTATTAACCGAAACCTCGGCAAGAAAGACTCCATACATATAGACGACGAAGGGCCTTCCCTGTCCCTTTTCGTCGCAGGGAACGCCTGGAACGGTATATTTACCAACGTACTTCAACGGTTTACCAGCACTGACGGCTTCGGCGTAGTTCATATACGTCCCGTCGGGCTTCCGTAGGGATTTGAGCATTTCAGAACAGGCGATCCTGATTGCGCTGCCGGTCAACACCTGCTGACGCGATCCGCCGGAAGGCCCCGAGTTGGGGGTTTTAGACGTATCGGGCCAGGTAAATCTTATTCTGTCAGGCGTAATGCCCATGGGACGAAGCGCCTCGTGAGCTGTCCCCACCATGCCCATATCGGCGCCTTGGCCGTGGTCCTCCCAGGCAGCTACGACTGTGACGGTATCGTCGGGATTCAAAACTGCCCATACCTCGGAACTGTCTGGACCGTCGATCCCACAGCCGTAAACGGCCATTGAAAGTCCGACGCCTTTTTTGATCTTATCGGTGGATTCTTTCTTGGCCCTTTCCTTTGCCTCCTCATACCTTGGCTTGATGGCTTCAAGCATCTCGGGATAGCTGAAGACCTCAGGTTCCTGCCCGCTCGGATTTGTGGAACCCGGACGATAGCAATTTTTGTAGCGTATCTCCCATGGGTCCATGCCGATCTTCTCAGCCAGCTCGTCCATGAGGAGCTCGGAAGAGTAAAGGGATTGCGGAGAGCCGTAAGCTCTGAAGGGAGAACCCCATACGTGATTGGTGCAGACCGTCTGTCCTCTTCCCCTGATGTTGGGGATATTGTAGCCTGCTCCCATGAACTGGGCGCCTCTGAGCGTGAGCAAATCCCCAAACTCCGAGTAAGGCCCGTGATCCACAATGTAGTCCGTTTCCATGGCAAGAATTTTGCCTTCATCGTCGGCAGCGAACTTGATGTTCACAAAAAAGGGAGATCGCTTCCCCGTGTAGGTCATGTGCTGGAAGTAGTTGTACCTGAGGAAACAGGGCTTGCCCGTCGCCAGGGCTGCCGCTCCGACCAATCCCTCCATGGTCGGGCAGAACTTATATCCAAAGGTGCCGCCCATGGGGTTCGATACGAGCGCAATTTTATCGGGCTCTACACCAAGACCGGGAGCGATCATCAGTAAATGCAGATGAGCGCCGATAGTCTTGGAATGAATCTTTAGAACGCCGTTGTCGTCAATGTAGGCGAAACCAACGTCTGGTTCAATCGTCATATGGGGTTGCCTTTGCACGTAAAAGTCGTCTTCCACAACGTATGGGGCCTTCTCAAAGATGGGGGTCGTGGGCTCGCCCTTCTCCAGGTTTTGGACGTAGTAGACGTTTGGCGTGCCTGGGTGGATCTCAAGGGCGTCTTCGGCCATGGCTGCCGGAGCGCTCATGTAGGCAGGAAGCACTTCTAGGTCGACCTTTACTTTTTCTGCAGCAGCACAGGCGTTTTCGTAGGTATCAGCACAGACGATCGCTATGGCATCTCCAAACTGGAAGACCTTTTCATCGCAAAGTATCGGGCGATCCCATCCGTCTCCCTTATTGGTCGGGAATGTGATGAGCCCTGTTATGCGATTTCTGCCCTTAATATCCTTGTGTGTGACTACCTTGTAGACGCCGGGCATCTTTTCGGCCTCGGAGGTGTCAATGTTTTTAATATTGGCATGGCTCACCGTTGCCTGTACAAGCGCCAGTTGTAGCGTGCCCTTTGGCATCTTAAGCCCAAGGTCAGCACCGTAATCCAGCGTACCTGTGGCTTTGGCCACGGCAGTGGGTCTTGGGTAGGTTGTGCCCCAAATTTTGCCGTCTTCGGGCATCTTGAACTCCAGCTCCGACTCGTCCATCTCTCCCCTAAGGACTTTAGCTGCATCCATGACGGCGTTGATTATGGGGATGTATCCTGTGCAACGACATGCATTGCGGTTCTTGTGGAACCACTCCCTAACTTCTTCGCGTGTTGGAGATGGGTTGCTGTCTAAAAGGACCTTAGCCGAGATTATGAAACCAGGATTGCAGAAACCGCATTGGGTTACTCCGTGCTTAACGAAGGCTTTCTGGAGGGGATGCATCTTTTGGGGTGTTCCAATTCCTTCGATGGTGGTTATGGAGTCCCCGTCGTTAACCTTGTCGATCCTAAATGTGCACGATCGAACGAGTTTGCCATTTAAGATAACATTACAGGCGCCACACTGCCCTTGTCCGCAACCGACTTTCGTGCCCGTCAGACCCAGTTGTTCGCGCAAAACCTTTGCCAATGAGTCATTGCCATCTACTATAGGAATGTTGCGTTCTATTCCGTTGACAAAAAAATGCCTTTGGATCATCTCATATCACTCCTTCTCTTTCATTACGCGGCGCCATCTCATCCCATCTAAATAGAAACATATGGTAATTTTTGGCACCTAGTTTTCTCTCACCATTTGGGGTGTCTACACTCGCATGAAATTAAAGAAGAATTCATAACGATTGACGATCCTATATAACTTAGTAATCATTAAAGTATTTTTGCCATCACCTCTTTTGTGAATATAATATGTGGCCATTGAAATTAGTGAAATATCGAAGCACTGGCGTGCGTGTGAGATATAAGGATATATAAAAAAGTATGCTTCTCGCAGGATATTACGGATACCCATACTAAAAAAACAACCCCCTTCCTTCCGGGAAGAGGGGCAACAATATCGCTTCCTCCTTTCCAGACGGGAGGCCCTTTCGTTTCCGAAAAGACCCTATCGGTCAACGTTCATAGGCAATTACCCTTAGAACCATTGACTCGGAGGTTATATAAATACAACTTTATTATTACTATTTTAAATCATACTAAATATAGAAACAAATGTCAACTGAATGAGTTATCATGTATAAAACTCGAGTAAAATTGGATCGATGTCGCACCAAAATCATAGCGTAACTCTCATTGCTTCATAGAGAGATAATCTATTATTAGGGCCTTCGCCTGAAATGACGAAGGCCCTTTAACTAATTATATGAAAGAATTAAAGCTATTAAGCTTCTAATCTGTGAGGTAAATAAGTAAGTTTTAAATTTCTCCGATGAGCTTTAATACAATTTGCGCAATGATGGTAGAGCCTATGTATGTTCCTATGAATACCACAAAGGATACGATCAAGATCCTCCATCCGGTCTTTTTAAGCACACCAAGGTCTTTCCCAATTGAGATCCCGGCATAGGCGAGAATTGGCGTTGTGAGGGCTAAAAAGTTTACTTTTTGCGCCCAGGCATTAAAAATTGTTGCACCAGGAAATCCGGGAATAGTTACTATGCATCCGATTGTAACGATGTAGGCTACAGCAGGAATCCTGACCGGGATGACTTTTGCGAATATTACCCCAAGAATACTGATGGCGATTAAAAAAATCATGCCAGGGATGGCATCGATCATCGGGATATTTGCTCCAACGAAGTTGCCGACCAAAGTAATGATGCCGATAATTATAAGAACAGCAAGAACTTCCCTGATCTTCATCGATTAGCCCTCCCTAACGGCAGATTGACTTGGATATGTGCCATATTTCATTTTATAGAACTTTCTATACAGCCATTCTGTCATAGGCAAGGCCATCCAGAGGGACATATAAACCCCGTCCAGGCCGCTTAACATGTTGCTTGCCGCTCCCAGGGCCTGAATTTTATCGGCTATTTCAGGAAACATAGCGCTCAAAGCACCAACGGAGGCAGTCATCATGCTGGCACTTCCCACTCCGGAGGCCATGGCTAAAGCGAGGGGATGAAAGATTCCCAACGCTGCCGTAAACGTCGCCATAAGACCAAAAAAATCGTCCCAAAAACGGTGCCGCAGATGTAGACACCCATGACTCCTTGACCTTCGGGAGTATCCAAGCCGTAGATGTCACCTATCAAAGCCACATTAGGCTCTCTGGCGATCGAATGGGCTGCCCCTATGGTTTCTCGTCTAAGTCCCAAGTACACCGCCACGGGCACACCAATGATGACCGTGCCTAGATTGCCAAATTCCTGCAATATCAAGGCTGGACTTGTCCTTAATATCATTGGAATGTTTGGCCCCACAGTTGTTCCGTACTTTGCCATCAAGAGCATCAAAGTAACCCCAATTAGACTGCCGGCATCAATCATGTCCTTATGATTAGCAAGCTTAAGAAACTTGGGTCCTGAAAAGATTCCCATGATGAGCGCATAAAGCATTGGCAGCAGGACCACTTTGCCCGGGCCTATGGGAAACGAAAAAGCGCCGATCCACTCGGCTACGATCACAAAAATTAAAACCAATATATGGAGCTTCCAATTTTTGATCGCCTCAATCATACACCTATCCCCCTGTCTTAAATTGATCGTGCCCTTAAGTTGCCTGTATGAATTTGTCACAGGCAATTAAAGCAGATAAAGCTAAAAGTGCTGCTCCAAGCGGGAAGGCCTCTTCGTCGGCCTTAAAGTACGGGCTATGCCATGGATGTACGGCATCGATATCGGGGTTACCCACGCCAAGCCAGAAATAACACCCGGGGACCTTTTTTTGATATAATGCGAAATCCTCTCCTCCCATAGAAGGAGTCGGCAGAATGATGCCGTCTTCGCCGAATACTTTTTGAGCTGCCCACAAAGCTATCTTCGTTGCCTCCGGATGATTTACGACGGGAGGAAGATCTCTGCGATAGTTAAATTCGACCTTACACCCTAAGCCTGAAGCTGTATTTTCCACGGTTCTTTTCATCCAGCCTTCAATGGAATCGCGAAGGCCCTCGTCAAAGGTACGCACTGTGCCGGCAAGCTTTACCTCATCGGGGATTACGTTGTTGGCCATTCCCCCATTGATGCTTCCAAAGCTAATGACGGCCGACTTTTGGGGATCGACGTTTCTGCTTACGATAGTCTGCAGGTTCATGACTATGGAAGAAGCGCATACTATAGGATCAATTACCCTATGGGGATAGGCAGCGTGTCCTCCCTGCCCTATAACGGTTATAAAGGTGGAGTCCACAGCTGCCATTAAAGGGCCTTCCTTTAATCCTACTTTGCCTACCGGTATCTCGGGATTGTTGTGCAAACCAAAGATCATGGAAACATTGGGGTTTTCGAGCACGCCATCATCGATCATGGCCTTTGCCCCTGCGTTTATCTCCTCTGCCGGCTGAAAGATAAATTTGACGCTTCCTTGAAGTCCATCTTTAAGAGAAGCTAAAATTTTTGCAGCTCCTAAGGCGCAAGTGACGTGTATATCATGGCCGCAAGCGTGCATCACTCCATCGTTTTTAGAGGCATAAGAAAGGCCGGTCATCTCCTTTACAGGCAGTGCATCCATGTCCGCCCTAAGCGCGACGGTTGGGTTTTCTTTTGCCCCTTTCAGTAAGGCGACCACGCCTGTTTTGCCCACGTTTTCTTTGACTTCATAGCCCAATTCCTTCATATAAATGGCGATCTTCCTCGCCGTCTCGAACTCCTTAAAGCTAAGCTCGGGAAATTGATGGAAATCCCTTCGTAAAGTCCTTAGCTCCTCTGACATGGACTTGCTAAGTTTCATCACTTCATCTGAATACATGCCAATTCCTCCTTTTATTGCCCTTTGCCTGTCCGCAAAGCAAGCTCAGCCTTGGTCATGTAAAGGGGATGCCTCAGGCATATATCACGTACTTCTCGTTTAAAGCCGTGGATATTCGATTCATCCTCGTTTTCAAGGACCCTTACGACAAGTTCTGCCACTTCTTTGGTGTCGCATTCGTCAAAACCCCTGCTGGTGACGGCAGCAAGCCCTATGCGAATGCCGCTGGTGACCGTCGGCTTTTCGGGGTCATAGGGTATCATGTTTTTGTTGACTGTTATGCCTACCTCTTCGAGCTTCTTTTCAGCTTGAGCGCCCGTCATCTTCTTGCTCCCGAGGTCTACAAGCATGAGGTGGTTATCCGTGCCCCCTGAGACTATATCAAATCCGTTATTCTTTAACACATCTGCCATTACCCTGGCGTTTTTTACGACCTGGGCACCGTAAGCCTTGAACTCTTCCGTCATGGCCAGTTTAAACGTCAATGCCTTGGCAGCGATTATCTGAGGTATGGGCCCTCCCTGGATCCCCGGGAAGATGGCCTTGTCTATGCCTTGAGCAAATTCCTTTTTACACAGTATGTTTCCGCCGCGTGCTCCACGCAGCGTCTTAGTAGTAGTAAATGTGACGAAATCGGCGTAAGGAATTGGGGAAGGATGGACTCCGCCTGCAACAAGCCCAGCTATGTGGGCCATGTCCACCATGAGGTAAGCTCCAACCTTTTTTGCGATCTCAAAGAAGCGCTTGAAGTCTATGATCCTGGAGTAGGCGCTTGCTCCTGCGATTATTAGCTTTGGTTTTACCTCGCAGGCGATACGCTCTACCTCGTCGTAATCTATTAACCCGGTTTCTTTGTCTACGCCGTAGCTGTGGGCCTCGAAAAACTTACCTGAGATGCTGACGGAAGCTCCGTGAGATAGATGTCCTCCGTGGCTTAGGTCCATGCCAAGTATTTTATCGCCGGGATTAAGCACTGCCATGAATACAGCAAGGTTTGCGTTGACGCCCGAATGGGGTTGTACGTTAGCATGCTCAGCACCAAACAACTTTTTGGCACGCTCGATCGCGAGGCTTTCTACGACGTCGATGAACTGACAACCTCCGTGATAGCGCTTGCCCGGGTAGCCTTCGGCGTACTTGTTGGTCAGCAGCGACCCTTGAGCCTCAAGTATCACTTCGGGAACGAAGTTCTCCGAGGCAATTAGCTCAATCGTCAGATTTTGCCGTTCCTTTTCCCCTTCTATTGCCGCAGCTAACTCCGGATCAATGAAGTGGATGAGGTCCATGAGATATTCCTCCTAATTAATTCAATTTCAACTAATTATACATGGAAATGACGACCGAACCAATTGTAAGGAGATGTATAACAAAGACATGACGGTTAATTTTTATTCGTATTTGTTATTACTTTACTACGCCAGATTCAATTATAGTAAATGTAGAATCAGAGCCATCTATCACTGCACGAACACCTAAGGGTATGGTGACCTTTTTCTCGCCGTGACCGAAATATCCGTTTATCAACGTAGGCCTGCCTGCCTTGGCCACTACGTCTTCAAATACCTTTTCTAAAGCAAAAGTCCTGCTTGGGTCTTTGTGGGTTATGTTCGTAAACTGTCCCAGCACTATCCCCGAGGCCGCTTCGAGTTTGCCCGCCAGCAACAGTTGGCTCAGCATGCGGTCTATCTTGTAAACGGGTTCGTCTACGTCTTCAAGTATCAGAATGCGGTCCTTAGTGTCTATCTCCCATGGCGTTCCCATCAGTGCGCAAACAAGGCTTAAGTTTCCTCCTATTATTTCCCCTTCAGCTGATCCTTCGACGAGGGTTTGCATGGGAAGGGCGCCATCGTAAGGTCTTAGTTCCCCTATTGGCTCATCGTCACATATTGCCCTTAAAAGGTGGTCTTTCTCGTAACCGGGGAAGAGATCCTTTATCATGTCCGTCGATGGCATGGGACCATGGAATGTGCAAAATTGGCCGTGTAAATTAAACATCAAATGAAGGATGGTGATGTCGCTGTATCCCAAAAAGACCTTGGGATTCTTGTATATGAGCTTCATATTGATGAGCCTTGGCAGGCGGATGGCACCGTTACCGCCTCTAACGCAAAATATCCCGTTTATTTTTGGGTCGCCGAACATTGCATGGATATCTCGGGCTCGAATTTCTTCAGGGCCCGCCATGTAACCGTAGGATTCATAGCAACTTTTACCAACCTTAACGTTAAAGCCCAGTTCCGTCACGGCCGCAACGGCTTTCTCCAAGTCTTCCAGAGGGGCTGGGCTTGAAGGCGCGATTAACCCCACCGTATCGCCTTGATGTAGTGCCTTAACCTTCCTCATCATCCTCACATCCTGCGGCAATTTTATAAGAACTCAATTGCCGTGTTAACCTTAAAGCTGAAAGGCTTGCACGGCAATTGGGTTTAGAGTTAAAAAGACCAAAGCTCACGATCATAGCAGAGCAGGATTAATTGACCTAACAGGGTAATCATATTAAGGTTGTTATGATTGTTACTCCTTTTAGCACTGCCTGGGCATTTCACCTGCCACGGCCTCGGCTTTTATCTTTATGCCGCCACGAGGTTTTTGGATAACCGTTACCTTGCACCACAGGGGGCTACATGCCTTTTGCACATCGTGTAAGATCTTGGAGGCCAAGGCCTCGCAGAAGTGGCCTTCTTCTCTAAAGCTCCAAAAATATAACTTCAGGCTTTTACTTTCTATGCAGAGCTTGTCTGGCTTGTATTCTATTATCACTGTCTCAAAGTCAGGTTGCCCTGTAATGGGACACAAGCTTGTGACCTCGTCGCTTTCCATGACGACCATATCGACGTCCGGTGGTTTAGGGAAAGTATCAAGCTCCCTTAGCGGCGTCCTTATGGGTTTACCTAGTGCCTTAAATTCCTTCTCCAAAACATCATCTCCCCTTTTCTCGTGTAAAATAATAAAAGAACGGAATGTCAATGATCGTGATTATCACCTTTACGGTGTATTGCGACACTATCATCTGCCATATATTGGGAACCACTCCATAAAAGGATATGGTTATGAAAATGGCAGTATCCAATATTTGAGACAATACAGTCGATACGCTGTTTCTGATCCACTTATATTTTTTCCCAGTTAGTTTCTTGAGCCAGTTAAACGAATATATGTCGTTGGTCTGCGAGATGTAGTAAGCAGTCAGACTGGCAATGACAAACCTTATGTTTTGGCCCAGCAATGCCTCGAAGGCCTTTTGCATGTCCGGCATGAAAGGAGCCACGGGCAAGATCATCGCAATATATATCAAGATGCACGCCAATATCTGAGCCATCAGTCCGTATCTCACTATCTTTTGAGCTTCCCTTTGCCCGTACAGCTCGTTAATGATATCCGTCGACAGAAATGTTATGGAGTAAGCTATAACTGCCGATGGGACCAAAAAGACGTCAAAGAGCAACACAAGCTTGCCCGATACCACGTTTGAGATCACCAGCGACGTAATGAACACGATCTGCCAGCATAGCAACTTGTCGCTAACCATCCTAACGATATCCCTCCCAAAACGAATCGCCCAATGATTATACAGCCTTTCCGAGGCAGGATCGACAATGCCCTTTAGAGATGCTATAAATTTTAAAGCAAGAAATTTCGAATAAAGGGGGATTTTCCATGAGCTTCAAGTCGCCGGCTGAGGTAACAAACAGTGCCTGTTCCGTAGCAGTGGCAAAGTGCAGCTTAAAGTTCTACCAAATGCTTTTGCTTGGAATTTTAGCAGGTGCCTATATAGGCATTGGCGGATTTCTTTATACCGTCGTAACACAGGACTTAAGCAAATATGCAGGGATTGGCCTGTCTAAGTTGCTGGGCGGTGCATCTTTTACGGTCGGGTTAATGCTTGTAGTCATAGCCGGGGGCGAGCTCTTTACGGGCAATTGCCTTATACCGATAGGAATCATGAAAGGGTGCGTCACGCCTGGGGCGGTGGCAAAAAATTGGATCTTTGTATATTTTTCCAACCTCATCGGCTCGATCCTTCTTGCCTACTTAATCTTTTATTCAGGGCTGGCAAGCGAGCTTGTGGGGGCAAATGCCTTGAAGATCGCCTCGAATAAGATGGCCTTAGCGTTTGGTCCTGCCCTTTTTAGGGGAATACTCTGCAACTGGCTTGTGGTGTTGGCAGTGTGGATGTCCATGGCGGCAGAAGATGTAGCGAGCAAAATATTTTCGATATTTTTCCCCATAATGGCCTTCGTGGCCTCGGGGTTCGAGCACAGCATCGCAAACATGTATTTCATGACGATCGGCATCCTGCTTCGACATAACGAGGCGCTGATCGCTCAAGCCGGTTTAACCGATCAAGCCTTAAACGTATTGTCCTTAAAGGGATTTATGAACAACATCATCCCCGTCACTTTGGGAAATATCGTAGGGGGAGTTTTATTTGTGGCCGTGTTTTACTATTTGGCCTATAAAGATAAGTTGAGTGATTAGCTTACAGCAATTTAGATTAAGGCGATGGTATTCTTGCATGTCTATTATCATCTCAATTAATAATTAATAACAACATTCTCAGCCAGCTTAACGAACATGGTTTATCTCTTAAGGCATGAAGAACCCCCTCCACCCTCTTGATCATATCTTTAAAACTGAGGGCGAAGGGGGGTTATTGCTTACTTGATGATCTTATTTAAGGAAAAGTTTCCCCTTATTGCTCTTTCCTAATCTTCCATCTCGATGTTAATGCGATAGCCGCCTTCCTCTTCAGGTTCCTTTTCAGGTATGGTGATCGTCAGAAGCCCGTTTTTGAATTTGGCCTTTGCCTTTTCAGGTATTACCTCCACGGGAAGCGAGATGATCCTGGATATCTTCCCGTAGTAGCGCTCGGACCTAATGACTTCCTCGGATTCTACCTCGCGGCTTGCGCCCTTCTCCGCCCTTAAGATCACTTTATCCTCGTAAACCTTTATATCGACATCCTTAGGATCCAAGCCGGGCAGCTCGGCTTCCACTATGACGTTTCCGTCCTTGCGATACACGTCAACCGAAATTGCGCCTCCACCCAACACGGGCGGCATAAATCTGTTGGAAAATTCGTCAAACACTCTGCTTATCTCCTCCTGTAATTTATCTATGCCCATCCACCAGGGATTCCACCAAGGTCCACGCTCTCTTCTTTCGGGTAAATCTGACCTCCTCATGACAGGTCACCTCCTCATTTTTGATCTTTCTTGACCTTCGATTTCATTGTACCAAAAAAGCCGTTTAGTTCAAATAATTTCAATGAAATTTGGCGGCAACTAATCTAACCTGCTAACAATAATACCATATTTTATGGCGTCTTTCTCCGTATATTTCATGATTTCTCAAGTTTCGGAGGAATTTTAAGACCTGGGCTTTAGGATCCAACGCAGCTCACTGCTTTTTGAGGTCGCAGACTAAACCGCCCGTAAGCGCTACAAGTTCATCCGGCGATACGGGAAAGAAGGCATGATCGTTGCCGGCAGCAGCCCAGAGGATTTCGTACTTTCGGACATCTTCGTCGATCAATGCCCTCATCTTAGTATCGTAACCAACAGGAGGCACGCCTCCGACCTTATAGCCGAAGTTTTCCTCGATGTACTCCGGACCGGCCATCTTGACCTTTCGTGCCCCCAAGGCCTTTTTAACCTTTTTTATGTCGACCTTGTTGGATCCGCTCATGAGCACCAACACCGGCTCGTCGTCCACCAAGAAGATAAGGCTTTTAAGTATTTGTTCCTCGGGGACTCCTATGGCCTTAGAAGCATCTTCGACCGTAAAGATCGTCTGATCGCTCACCAATATTTGACCGCCATACCCCAAGCTTTTTAACGTTTCCCATACCTTCTGAACTTCACTGGTGTAATGCCGATCACAGCTCATCCTTCCACAACTCCTCTTCATATTTTGTCGCCGTATAAAGCGCTGTAGACCTCGTAGTTGGCCAGGACCTTTCGCACGTAAGTCAGGGTTTCATTGAAAGGTATCTCTTCGATCCATTCCGTAATGTCAAAGTTGTCTTCGTTGGGCAACCACCGCGATACGTTCCCAATTCCGGCGTTATAAGCAGCAAGCGCAAGGGGCAGCCTCTTTAGCCTCCCCAAAAGCCATGAAAAGTGAGCGACGCCCAGCCGTATGTTGGTCTCGGGGGAATATAGGTCGAAATCCTTGAGCTTTAACTTATTTGCCTCGTCTTTGGCCGTCGCAGGCATGAGCTGCATCAATCCGCTTGCCCCTACCCAGCTTGTCGCGTTGGAATTAAAGGCGCTTTCCTGTCTCATTATTGCCCACACCACATGGGGATCGACTTCAAACTCCTTGCACGAGCGGCGCACCTCGGGCTCGTAGGGCCTAGGGTATAAGGTCTCCAAAAGCTTTCTCGATATGGATTTGTCCCCCCTGATATACGATTCAAGTGGCCTGGCGACATTGTAGGCCATGTCATAGTTCCCAAGCCACCTGAGAAGCTGCGATGCCCTATAGCGAGAGGAAGGATCGGGCCTTTGGGACAATATCCTGCTTTCCCAAAACACGAAGCCCCATTCCTCCATCTGGCTTGGCTTGCTCTTGAAAGCCTTGGGGAGGTCGCCCTGTATTTTGCCGCCCAGATCATTTACAAGTAAGCCGTAATATGTAAGGGGATAATTTATCTTTAGCTTGTTTTTCAAGGCCTCGGCCTGCTTTGTATCACCTGCCTGATCGTAAGCTCGGGATGCCCAATAAAGGGTCCTTGAGGCCCACAGATCATCTTCGACGCCGGTGGCTGCGCGCATAAAATATTCAGCCGCTTGCGGTGCATCCTTTTGCTTCCAGGCCTTCCACCCCATTTGCCACAGGATCTTCGTAGAATAAATGTCGTTTTCTTCGGACAGGATGCGTGCGGACAGGGCTTGAGCTGTTGCACTGTCGCCTATATTTTCATAGTAACGCATCAAATGATAAAGTGCCGCTCTAGCCGATTTGCTCTTTGAACCAGCCACTTCCTTCAAGATGTCCAACGCCAGCACGTTGCCATTATCGGCCAAGGTGGCAAGCCTACCGACGGAGGAAACGGAAAAGCTGGTGTTATCCGACGCGAGCTTTCCCCAAAGCATGGCCGCCGTGTCGTAGTTTTTAAGCTTGTAATTTGAATAAGCCCTGTAGTAGTAAGCCTTCTGCCAGTGAGGCGAGTTTTGGCTGATTTTCTTGAGTAGCGCGTCGGCTTCCCTGTAGTTTCCGTTTAAAAAGGCCGCATACCCCAAGTAGAAGGGTATGCGAGGATCGCTGTCAAGGGGAAGGTTTTTTAGCAGCTTCAAGGCATCCTGATGTAGGGGCTTTATGTCGAGCAGCGTGCATGCTTCATCTATGCCTGCAGAATTTAAAGAGAACAAAGCAGTAAGGGCCTGAAGCTTTTGGCTGTCGTCCATGGCAGATGACAGCATGGCCCTTGCCCACTTTTCCCTTTCTTCACCTGCTTCGGTCCTAAACAGCCCGTAGGACACGTAGAAACGAAGCAACTGAGGAGACACGGGCCACAGCTTGTAAAGCAACGTCCTTGCTTCCTCTTTTTTGTTGGTCCGTTCGAAGGCTAACGCCGTGTAAAATTCGCCATAGGGCTTTACGGAGGGAGGGAATTTATCCTGTATCTTGAGCAGAATTTGCAGGGCTTCATCGTACCTGTTTTGAAACCACAGTGCATTGGCGTAAACCGATAACTCTCTGGGTGAAAGGGAATTGCCGTGCGTCTTGAAGTATTCGTCCAGGGCCTTCCATTGCTTTGCGGCAAACAAATTATCTACGTCCTGTGTCGATGCCTTGATGCTAAAAAAACCAGCGCTGACGAGGATGAACGACATGATCACAATTAAGGGAAGAAATTTTCGCAAAAACCGATCTCCTTTCCTTGGGCAATGTTCGACATTAGTATAATACACATGACTGCAAAATGAAAACAAAAGGGAATTACACCTGGGAAAGGAGGCTAATTCGAGCCCTCGTCTTTTTTATACATATCACAGGAACAACAGGTCACACATGCAGAGCCATTGCCTGTGCTCACGAACTGTCTGAAGTGTTCCAAAAACTTGGGTTTGTCGTAAGGGCATGTGTGCAGAAACTCGATAAAGGCTACGAAGCGATCAAGGCAGCTGGGCGATATGTAATGTTCGATGGCGCATGCGTTCTCCTTGGCTTCCTTGCTGGGAAGTTCAAGTACGTATTCAAAGAATCTGTTTATGAGCTGCTCCCTTTGGATTAAAGCCTTGGCCTTCTCCCTGCCCATATCCGTCAGCTCAAGGTAGCCGTAAGGTTCTTGATTGACGTAGCCATCTTCTTTTAACATGGCGATGATGCCAACTACGGTTGGTGCCCTCACGCCCATGACCTGAGCGATGTCTTTAACGCGGACGGCCTTGTTTCTTTCGCTAAGCTTAAATATTGTCTTTAAATAATCTTCTTTTCTTGGCGTTAAGCCTGACATTAGCATCACCTATCTTTTTTAGCTTAAAATAATTATGAGCAATATACGGCAATTAGTCAAGGCTGACAGGGTGTGTAAAATTTGTCGTTGCATACAACATCATGCACCTTGGCATGAGGCATACCGTTGATGCTATTATAAAGGCATATATACTACGAGGAGCGAATATGGATGAGTTTGGGCGTGAGGATAAAAAGGCTGAGGCATTTACGTGGTTTGACGCAACGTGAGCTTGCCACGATGGTCGGGGTGAGTCCCGGCTACATACAGGCATTGGAGAGCAACAAAAGAACAGGCTCACTTGAATTGATGAGAAAGCTGGCCGATGCTTTGGGTACTGACCTTTCTTCGTTGCTTGATGAGGCACAAAGAAAACAATCCAAGGTCTATCTCGACGACCTGTTATCGGATGAAGGGACGGAAATTTGGTACAAAGGACGAAAGCTCGATCCGCGCGACACAGCGATGCTCGCGAGGATACTCGACGCCATCCTGGAGCACCGCCTAGGAGAATAAAAATATGAAGATGACAAAGACAGTAGATATGGGCCACGACCCCGTTTCAAAGGTGCTCTGGAGCCTGGCTATACCCTCTGTTATCACAATGTTTGCTCATACGGTCTTTCACATAGTCGATACCATGTTCATCGCCTGGCTAGGGACAGTTCCCTTGGCAGGGATGTCGCTGATGCTTCCCGTCATCTTCGTCGAGTATGCCCTCATGAGCGGATGTACCATTGGAGCGACTACCCTGATAAGCAGAAATTTGGGGATGGGGAGGCTTCACAGAGGCCGCTATCTCGCCAATGCAACTCTTTCGCTGGTTTTTTTGCTCTCCCTTCTTCCCTGTGCCCTGCTTGTCCCAAGCGTAAAGACCTTGTTTTTTTCATATATGGGGGCAAGTCCCGAAGCCTTGGTCCATATAGATAAGTACCTATTTTGGCAGGTCTGGTCGTTTCCGGTGGCCGCCTGGACGTTGGTGTTGGACGCAGTCTACAGGAGCCAGGGCAATGCTACGGTACCGATGTACGCCTTGCTCATAGGAAACCTCGCCAATATTTTTTTAGATCCCCTGCTCATGTTCACGTTCGGGATGGCGATAGGAGGGGCTTCGCTTGCCACGTTGATCGGAAGGTCGTTGACGCTAATTTATTCCGTAGCCAAATTGAGGCAGTACAGCCAGATAAAACCCAAGTTTAATATCACAAGAAACACCATTCCTACATGGCGCAGCGTAATTACAATAGGGCTTCCGCTTTCGCTTTCTCAGATAAGCTTTTCCGTGGGGGCTGCGCTGCTAAACAGGATGCTTGCCAAGTACGGAGAGGCTGCCATAAGCGGATGGACGCTTGGCAACCGAATAGAGGACATAGCCTTTTTGTTCGTCTTTGGATTTAATACAGCCTTAGTTCCCTTTGTGGCCTACAACCTGGGCAGAGGTGCATATGACAGGGTAAAGGAGGGCTTTATATTCACAGCCAAGTGGTCCTTTATCCTGATGTCTGCCGTAGGTATTGTATTATACCTTTTCCCCTACGTTTTTCTTGCGGTTTTCAAGCCTGAGGCGCTCACTTTAGCTTACTCCACCGCTTCCATTCGAGCCTCGACGACCGCATACCCAGTAATTGCCCTGACCATCGTCATAGGAGGCCTGTTTCAAGGGGCAGGCCATACCCACTACAATTTATTCACCCAGGTAATCAGAAACATCTTGATTCGTTACCCGTTGGCAGTGCTTTTAAACAGCATCTTCGGGATTAACGGCATCTGGTGGTGCCAGCCGGTCTCTTCGGGTTTCGCCTTTTTGGTATCGCTGTATTTCCTAAAAAAACTTAAACCCGAGCTTTTCGGGACAGGATAACCAATTATTTGTTGAAATTGCTTGATAAAGCAAAATTTATAAATAATAAATAGCGGTGTTACGTGAACACCGCTATGTTAAGATTGTCAATCTTCCGCCTCAAGTTCCTTGCAAACGTCTTTTAGGGCATCGATAATCTTTATGTGTTGAGGGCAATGCTCCTCGCACTGGCCGCAGGCTATGCAGTCTGAGGCCTTGCCATGTTCCTTGGTTAGATTGTTGTAATAGGATACCTGTACGGGCGTAGGTCCAAAGGTCTTGCGCTCGTTATATATGGCAAAGTACTCCGGTATTGCTATATGCCTGGGACAGCCGTCGACGCAATATCTGCATGCCGTGCAGGGTATGACGACGTTCTTTCGTATTATCTCTACGGCCTCTTTTATGATCCTTTTTTCATCATCGTTCAATGGTACAAAGTTTTCCATGACGCTTACGTTGTCTACCATTTGCTCGAAGCTGCTCATGCCGCTTAAGACCATGAAGACGTTTTCTAGGGAAGCGGCAAACCGTATTGCCCAGGAGGCGACGCTTAGGTCGGGATGGTAGCCCTTAAACAGCTTAACTGCCTCGGCAGGTACGTTGGCAAGATATCCTCCCTTGACGGGCTCCATAACTATAACGGGCTTTTTGTGCCTGGTTGCCACCTCGTAACATTTGCCCGACTGTATGAGTTCGCTATCCCAATCCAGATAGTTTATCTGAAGCTGCACGTATTCTATCTCGGGATGCTCCATTAGTATCTGGTCCAGCAGGGTAGCCTTATCGTGAAAGGAGATGCCGATGTGCCTGATCTTGCCCTGCTCTTTAAGCTTTTTTACGAATTCAAACCCGCCAAGCTCCGAAGTCTCGGCATAGCGTTTTACGTCCAGGCTGTGAAGGAGATAGTAATCGAAATATGTTACACCGCACCTTTCGAGCTGCTCCTCAAAAATAGCCTCGTAATCCTCGTATTTAGTGGCAATCCAGGTGGGCAGTTTGTCGGTTAAAGTGAAGCTGTCCCTGGTATACCTTTCAACCAATGCCTTTCTTATTGCTACTTCGCTTTTTCCCTGATGGTAAAGATAGGCTGTATCGAAGTAGGTAAATCCCCTCTCAAGGAAGATATCTACCATCCTATTCAACTGATCCTGATCTATGCTCTCGGGGTTCTCGGGATCAATCAGGGGCAGTCTCATTAGTCCAAAGCCGAGTTTTTTCATATACCTTTTCCTCCTGCTCTCGTAATTTTTATATTATTTTAAATAGCTTATCACTTTGAGTCCACTTCAAGTCAAGCTTTTCGTGAGGGGGCCGCTTAATGAAATGGAATACGTGAGACATATTAAGTCTATTTTGATATTATACTTAAGCTGGCGCAGTACCATCATGGCCCTATGAGACGCATTTGTAGGTTCAGGGGGGAAGGGGTAAGTGTATTCCGATGAAGTCGCAAACGTCGTTAAATTGATCCAAAACTGCAAATATGATAAAGCCTTGTCCGAAGCCGAAAAGGCCCTGTATAGGGCAACAAAAGAGCTTGGCCGCAACCACCCCGATTTGGTCGTATACTTGGATCTTTTGGCAGGAATTTATGAAGCGGAAGGTCAATACAGCAAGGTAAAAAAGATCCGCAGGAAAGCGCTCAAGATTTGGATGAACGCCTTTCTCCCCAAGGATAGCTATAAGTACTTTTTTGCCGATCTTTTGCCGTTTCTTTTTAAAAGAAAGCCCCTGCAACCGCGCTTTTTTCCAAAAGAGATCATACGCTTAAGCTCTGACCTTTTAATTCACAGCGGAAGCAAGAGGGACACCTTCGTTCATCCCAAGGATCCCCGCCTTTGCATCAAAATCGATAGGCTCTGGAAAGAAGGCTATCGCGTTTCTCCAAGGAAGCGCTTGGAGAGGATTTTAATGCCCTGGCTCATTGATTTTTGGTCAAACCGCGAAGAGGCAAGGGTATACCGTTCTACGGCACTCAGAATAGGAGAAGCTTTTTACGAGCACGCCCCAAGATGTTTTGGCATAGCGATGACAAACCTGGGGCCGGGGCTGGTGGTCGAGCGCGTCTGCAACGAGGACGGTTCGTTTTCTAAACCGATCGACGTTTTCGTCAAAGAAAACCCGGACAAGGCAAGGCATGCCCTTGAACTTTTAAGGGAACTTTACGATTTTCTCGTAAGCCACAAACTGGTGATCTACGACTGGGCCAACCCGGCAAACTTTTTGGTGCGCCAAAGCAAGTCCAAGGGAGACAAGATCATCGTCGTTGATTGGAAGACAGAGGGCACTGCCGATAAGGACATACCGCTGCGCGATATCTTTCCCGCCTTGGCTTTAAAGAAGATGACCTACGAATACAGCTGTTTGTATAAGAAGATATCGCGCCTATGTGACTAACGATAATCTATCGGCATATATTAAGTTAAGTATGGTTTCTGCCCGTAAGCGATGAGCCTACGGCCTGAGCTGCCTCCAGCGTATGAAGGCAAAGCACTTGAGATTCAATGGCCGCCCTTCTCATGGCATAGCCGTCCTTCAGCGTATTTGCCCGGAGGGAGGGGATGTTTACTATGACGTCGAACATGTTAGAACGAATGGCCGAGATAAGCTCCGCTCCCTTGGGTACTTCTCTTGAGGGCAACCCCCATTTCTTTAGCGCCGCTGCCGTGCCTGGTGTAGCGTAAATTTCCCATCCGAGATTGTAAAATATCGAGGCTACAGGAGCAAGTAAGGACTTTTGGTCATCTCTGACGCTGAAAAGGATGTTGCCCTTCTCCGGTATCTTCCATCCTGCGCCCTGCAGGGCTTCCCTTAAAGCCTCGGCAAAGGTCTCCCCAACGCCTAAAGACTCTCCCGTCGACTGCATCTGCGGACCGAGCCTGCTGTCTGCTCCTGGGAGCTTCTCAGTGGAAAAGACCGGGACCTTTACCCCCAGCGGGCCTTTGTAATCCAAAATGCCAAGCCCGTAACCAGCGTCTTTAAGGCTTTCTCCCAAGGCAACGCCGACGGCCAGGTCTACCATTGGAATTTCCGTCAGTTTGCTTGCTATGGGGACGGTTCGGCTGGCACGCGGGTTTGCCTCTATTACGAAAAGCTTGCCGTCGTGGCGGACGAATTGTACGTTAAAGAGCCCCTTGACGCTTAATGCTTCAGAAAGGGCTGAAACTATATGAAGCACCTCGCCTTTTTCCTGCGGCAAAAGGGAAAAATCAGGAAAAAGGGCTATGGAATCGCCGGAATGCACACCGGCTGGGTCCAAGTGTTCGAAGATGCCTGGGATTAGCACGTCCTTTCCGTCGCAGACGGCATCGGCCTCGAACTCCTTGCCCTGAAGGAAACGATCGATCAAAAGGGCGACGCCGGGGGCATGGGAAAAGGCAAGGGAGGCAAGCCTTCTAAAGTCATCCATTTCGTAAACCACCTGCATATCGACTCCGCCTATGACGAAACTTGGCCTTATCATCACCGGAAAGCCCAACCCTTCGGCGATATCCACGGCCTCCTTCAAATCCCTCGCAGCCTCTCCAGGGGGATAGGGTATGTCAAGCTTGTGCAGTATATCGCAAAAACGCCCCCTATCCTCGGCCTCCACGATCGCCGAGGCGCCGGTGCCAAACATGTTATAGCCTTCTTCGGCCAAGGAAAGGCCCAACTTCAGCGACGTCTGTCCTCCGAAGGAGCAGAAAAACCCTTCGGCCCTTTCGCGCTTCAGAATGGCCCTAACGTCTTCGACGTGAAGGGGCTCAAAGTAGAGGGCGTCCGAAATATCGTGATCGGTGCTGACCGTCTCGGGGTTATTATTTGCCATTACGGCCCTAAAGCCCCTGCGCCGCAGGCTTTCAACGGCCTTTACGCAGCAATAATCAAACTCAACCCCTTGGGCTATCCTAATGGGGCCTGAACCTAAAACGATGATTGAACGAGCTTTCGCCGGAGAAGCGACTGGAGGGACATCATCTTCGTAAACGCCATAGAAATATCCCGATAGGGAGGCCTCTCCTCCCACCTTTCTGTGCTTTATCTCGATGTTGTAGCCCTGGCGCAGGCCCGCTATTTCTCCGGTCGGTTTTTCGCAGATGCAGGCGATATCCTCGTCGCTAAATCCCGCACCTTTGGCTTCTGTCAAGACATCTCGGGTAAGTCCGGTTTTTAGCCTTTTTTCTATCGAGATGATCTGTTGAAGCTGTTTTATAAAATAGGGATGTATTGCCGTAGCGCCCGAAATTTCCTCTGCCTTTTTGCCCCGCCTTAAAAGTTCCAGGATAGCGCCCATGCGCCTGTGGGTGGGAAGTGTGCAGTGCTGCCACAGCTCGTCTTTCGTGGCCTTTTTAAAGCATTTGTCGGTGAGGGGCGAAGGTGCATCCAATGAACGGAAGGCCTTAAGAAGGGCATGTATAAAGGAACTTCCTATTGCCATGACCTCACCGGTGGACTTCATCTGCGTCCCAAGTTGTATATTGGCGGTTGGAAACTTTTCAAAGGGCCAGCGGGGGTACTTGACTACGATATAATCAAGCTTGGGCTCCGACAAGGCGTTGCCCTTTCCCGTGATGGGGTTTGGAAGTTCCGCCAGGCCTTTGCCCACGGCAATCTTTGCAGCTATCCTCGCTATGGGGTATCCCGTGGCCTTGCTTGCCAGGGCGCTTGACCTGCTGGCGCGGGGGTTTACCTCTATGACGTAATAGGAATCGCCGTCGGGTGAAAGGGCAAACTGCACGTTGCAGGCACCGCGTACGTCCAAAGCCTCAACTATCGCCAAAGCGGCAGAGCGCAAGCGGTTTCGTTGGAAGTCTGAAAGTGTCACGATGGGAGAGACGACGATGCTGTCTCCCGTGTGAATTCCCATGGGATCGACGTTTTCCATGCCGCAGACACATAGGGCATTTCCGGCGCTATCCCTCATGACCTCGAACTCGAACTCCCTCCACCCCGACAGGTACTCCTCCACCAGAATTTTATGGACTGGTGAAGCCTCAAGGCCTTCCTTTGCCTTGATTTTCAGCTCTTCCTCTTTTTTTGCCACACCTCCGCCGGTGCCGCCCAAGGTATAATCTGGCCGGATTATCAATGGATATCGATTGCTGCCGGCAAACCCCAACGCTTCATCTACGGAAGATGCGGAAACACTTGCAGGAACGGGCTGGCCGATTTTTTTCATGAGCTCCTTAAAGCTCTCGCGCCCCTCAGCGGTCTTTATAGCGGATGTCGGGGTGCCCAGGACCTTGACGCCAAATTCACGCCATATACCCTTCTCTTCGCACTCTACGCATAAATTAAGGGCGGTTTGCCCGCCCAATGTTGCTATGACTCCTTTGGGGTGATGCTCTTTGACTATGGCCTCCACGGTTTTGGCCGTAAGTGGTTTTATGTAAACGATGTCGGCCATCGCAGTGTCGGTTTGTATTGTAGCGGGGTTGCTGTTGAGCAGTATCACGCGGTAACCTTCCTCGTGAAGTGCCTTGCAGGCCTGGCTTCCCGCATAGTCGAACTCCGCAGCCTGGCCTATCTTTATGGGGCCAGAGCCCAAGACAAGTATGCTTTTGATGGTCACCTTACACTTCTCCCTCCCTATCTCTGCCGCAACCCTTCCTTCGCATAGCGCACATATCCTCCTAAGAGATCATTAACAAAGGTTTCAGCAAAGAATAAAATTAACCCTAGGTTTATTTTGCAGTCAATTATAAAGAGGGGGCCATTAGATGTCAATCAAGACGTCCTGGCATGCGCTTATTCTGCGAGCATGGACACGAGGCCCAGCGGGATAGGCTCGCTGAAGGCAGGATATGTCACCTTAAATGGAGCTTTTGCTTCAAATGAGGGCTTTTTGACGTCGCGTCGATATAAGATCTCGAAGCTGCCGTCTTCATGTTCGACTACTGCAGAGCAGCTCTCTACCCAGTCGCCACAATTTACGTAGAGCACATCACCCATATGGTTGATGGCCGGTCTATGGATATGACCGCAAATTACGCCGTCACAGCGGTGCCTTTTAGCTTCCCTCTGTAACAGCTTTTCGAATGCCGAAAGCATCTGTATGAAGGTCTTTACCTCGTGTTTCAAAAACTGCGAGATTGGCCAATAGCTCATCCCAAGCCAATGGCGCAATTTATTTACCCATAAATTAAGCCAAAGCGCTCCGTTGTAAGCCAAATCTCCCAGCCTGGTAACCCAGGGGCTTAAGCTCACGGCTTTATCGAATTGGTCGCCATGAAGGACCAGCATGCGCTTACCATCCGCGGTCCTATGAACTGCATGAGGCTGAACTTCCAGGTTGCCAAATTGACGCCCTATGAAATCCCTCATGCAGTAATCGTGATTACCTGGGACGTAAACTACACGTCCCTCAAGCGATTTCAAGTGTATTTGATTGAAAACCTCGATTTGAGAGCTTGACCAGGAAGACGTCTTCATTGCTTTTTTGCTTTCAAGAAGGTCGCCAACTAGGTAAAGGCGCTCGCACCTAACATTTTTAAGAAAGGAAACCAATTTTTGCGCCTGACACCACCTGCTTCCCAGGTGCGTATCGGAAATAAATACCGAACGATAAAAGGTTTTCAAGTTGACATATCCTCCTATAGCACATGTATGAACATTTGCGATTCGTAGTGTATTATACATCATTACAAATTGCGAAATTTGTTATACATGTTGTAAATATGTGACAAATGCGTATCTTCTCAGCTAGCTGTAACCGGGTACCCACAATATTATCTCGTCGACGTAATTACAGCTGACCAGCCTTTTATGCTAATAATATATTATAGCGACACCTTGTGACCGACAGAGTGGTGGTAATATAATTAATGAACAAAACCTGTGCCGACGGGAGCGATCGTAAATGTCTTTGAGCGATACGGCAGGCGAGAGAAAAGCATGCTAAGGCTGGATTCGAGTGAAAGGGCCTGGCTTGAAAAACTTGCTCATAGCTGGGGGGTAAAGCTCATCTTTAGGGAATACCTTGGCGCCGATATGTTCGCGCGGGTCACCATAACTTCAGACGGCGAAGCTTGGGTGGAGATGCTTCAAAGTTTCGATCCCGAAGATTACTACAGACGTTGGGGAAACCGCGACATCGCGCCGGCTGAGCTTTTCAGGTTCCTGCTTCTTCATGAGATAGCTCATTTAAAGCTGGGACATGACAGAGAAAGTATCCCTAAGGACATACGTACCAAGGAAGATTGGCAAAAGCTCATTCTGGAACGCGAAGCAAGAGCCGACCAGTGGGCAAAAAGGCGCCTCAGAGATCCCTGGCCTAAATAAATATTTTATAGGTTAAGAACCTTAACTTCGTCCTTTGGAATAACAAGATCTACCCATGTATCGTAATTTATACTACAGTCCATGCTGTTATTTAAGACGTCTACGTCTAGGATGGAATCTTTCGATCTAACCCGATAGCGCAGTATATTTCCTTTGAGAAAGACGCCGACGACCTTGCCTTTAATTCTCCAGGAGCCATTATGGCCTTTTCCGTTTTCGCCATTCAAGGAAAGCTTGATCACCTCCGGCCTTATAGCTAAGCTCTTGCCGGTGAAAAGGGGTTCTCCTACGAGTTGTTCAAATTCCTCCCCTTTAAGGACGTTGAAGTTTCCTATGAACCTCGCCACGAACTCGTTTGCTGGTTGGCTGTATATCTCCAAAGGCTTGCCGGATTGCGCCACCCTACCTTCGTTTATCACGAATATCCTGTCTGAAATCGTCAAAGCCTCTTCCTGGTCATGGGTGACAAAGATCATGGTCATGCCGGATTTTTTCTGTATATTTTTAAGCTCCATCTGGAGCGTCTTTCTTATCTTGGCATCCAGTGCGTTGAAGGGCTCGTCAAGAAGCAGCACGTCGGGCTCCACGATCATTGACCTAGCGAGGGCTACCCTCTGTTGCTGGCCGCCGGAAAGCTCTCTTGGATAAGATCCCTCTTTGCCGGCCAACCCCACGAGGTCGATCATCTCCCTAACTCTTGCTGCAATACGGTCGCCTTTAAGGCCCTGCATTTTTAGCCCAAATGCTATATTTTCATAGACGGTCATGTTCGGAAAAAGGGCGTAGGACTGAAATACCATTCCCACTCCTCTCTTTCTCGGTGCAAGGTAGGTGATATCCCTGTCGTTTAAAAGTATGCGACCGCCATCGACCTCATTTAACCCTGCGATGCAGCGAAGCAACGTGCTCTTGCCGCAGCCCGAAGGCCCCAGCAGTGTTACCAGCTCTCCCCTTTCGACGGCTAGGCTTATCTCGTCCAAGACTACCATTCCGTCGAATTTCTTTGTAACTTTATCTATAATGAGGTAACTCATATTTCTTCCCCCTTAAGTTATCAAAATTGCCGTTTTTGAAGTTTTGGCCCAACTTTAACGCAATCCATGAAAGGCAGAAGACGAAAAGGTAGTAGCTTATCACGACGGCACTGGACAGATGGCCGCTTTCCCTCATTCGCCTCATCAGGTATATCTGGACGGTTTCGTAGTATCCGCCTACCAAGAGGTTTGTCAAAACGAACTCGCCGAAAAGCACGGAGAAAGAAAGGAGGGCGGATACCATGACCCCTGGAAGTATATTTGGCAGTACAACCTTAAAGAAGGCTTTAGGCTTGGAAGCCCCCAAAAGCTCGGCTGCGCTGACGAGTTGAGGAAGGTCTACCGTCCTCATGCTGTTTCTCGTCCCCTGATATGTATAGGGAAGTATGACGACGAAGTAGGCTCCTATCAATAACCAGACTGTCCCGGAAATTGCCAAAGGTCCGGAGGAATAGACCTTGATCAGCCCTACGGCACCAATTACTCCAGGTATGGCGTAGGGAAGCATGACGAAAGCCTGAAGGAATCGCTCTAACTTTGGAAGATAAAGAGAGACGATGAAAAGAGATACGACCATCACGGCAATGTTTAAACCTACCGCGACGGAGCAGGCAAAGAGCGTTCGCCCCAAAGCCGCTACGAAACGTACATCCTGGAAGAGTTTCACATACCAAGAGAAAGTCAACCCCTTGGGCAGGACGGTATCGTACCAGTCGGTGGCAATCGAATATAGGAAGGTTGCTATCAAAGGCATGAACAAATATAGAAACATCAAAGCTATGGCGAAGCGATGAAGTGCTTTCTTTTCCTTCATTTTAAATCCCTCCTGACCCGCCTCATCATGTATTCGTTTGTAAGCATGGCTGCGATGAGGCTCAAGGCGAGAAGCATGGCCAGCGCGCTTGCAAGATGAGGGCGTGCGTATACATCTCCCGATATCAGCGCGCCAATCCTGACGGAAAGGAGGTTGTAATTGCCTCCGACCAAGGCGTAGGCCGTGGCATAGGCTCCCATGGCGTTGGCAAAGAGGATGCTAAAGGTCCCGACAAGCCCCGGCATAATGACGGGAAGGCCAACCTGAAGCCAGAACTGCATATCTGAAGCCCCAAGCAGATGTGCGGCCTCCCGCCATTGCTCTTTTATCTCGAAGTAGATCGGATAAAGCAGAAGTATGGCTAAGGGCAGCTGAAAATAAACGTAAACTAGGACCAAGCCGCTCCAGCTGTAGAGGTCGAATTCCGAAAATATATCCAACCCCCACCTTTGGAATAGGATCGTAAAAAGACCGCTGTTGCCGAGCATGATTATGTAGGCAAAGGCAAGTGGGACGCCTGCGAAATTTGCCGTGAGATTTACGTAAGTCAATACCGCCTCCTGGGATTTCGGCTTAAGGCGCGTTATGAAATAAGCGACGAAGGCTGCTGCGACTATTGCAATGAAACTTGAAAGAAGCGATATGAGCAGGCTGTTTTTGATGGCGACCAGATAGTATGGATTTTTTAAGGCGGTGATATATTGTCCCAAAGTCCAAACATTACCGTCGTCTGCCCTAAAGCTGTCAATGAGCATCCCCATAATTGGCAGCAGCTCGAATCCGAAGATCATTGCTGCCAATGGAAGAAGCGCGCCTGCAAGCCAGAGGTTTTTACTGATCTGCGCCCACGTCGCCCTCACGACAATCACCCCATGGTTGCCGGCGAAGTGATAGAGTTCATCGCCTTACTCGGATTTATCTTAAGCAGCCTGCAGATCAAGGGCGCTATCCCAAGCTGCGAAGGAGGTTCGTAGCATACCGACGTAAATCGGTCGCCAACGAGAAAAAGAGGCACGTCCCGCTCCTCGCTGCTTTCTCCTCCGTGGTTCCCGAAGTCATCCATCCCGTGATCGGCCGTCACGATCACCTGATAGCCGTCGTCCAGCCATAAGGGAATGTACTTGCTTAAAAGCCCATCCGTTTCCGACGTCTTTTTGGCATACTCTCTTGATGAACCTCCGTAGAGATGCCCGAAGTAATCGACCCCCATGGGATGTATCAGCAAAAAGTCGGGCTTATACTTTCTTCGAAGTATTTCACCATCGACAAAGAGGTGGGAATCGGGATAGTCGTCCTCAAAGTAGAACCTCCCGAATTGAATTGGCATATCTTCCTTCTCCTGTTCGCGGTGAAGCGGCGGATCGAAGGGATAGCAGTTGTAAAGCTCGCTGATCCAGTAATAAGCCGCTGCCGCGTTGATGAGCCCTTTTTCTTTAGTCAGATGAAATATGCTTTTTTGAGTCGACCTTCCTTTAAATTCGTTAGAGGTCACGCCGCTTATATAAGGAGGAATCCCCGTAAGCAGCGTCTCGTATAAGGGTTTGGAAAGGCTTGGCATTTCAGCCTTTAGGGTAAATCTGGCTGCCAAGCCTTCCCTGCTCAAACGGACCATATAGCGCATTTCCTTAAAGGCCACATCGCACCTGAGTCCGTCTATTATTACGAGAATTACCTTATTCATGGCTGCTATCTAAGATACACCAACACTTGTTCCTGCCAGATTTGAGGCAGCATCTTCGCCGTCTTTTCCCATGCCTTGAAGTCTTTAATAGGCCTCGCTTTTGCGTACTGTTCCATGGGAATCATCTTTTTTGCCACTTCCTCGGGAAGCTTTACACTGCTTCTTATCGGACGTGCGTAGCCCTTTGCAAGGTTGATCTGCCCGGCATCGCTTAAGATGTATTCCCTGGTGAGCATGGCTGCGAAAGGATGGGGGGCGTATTTGTTGATTATAGTGGCGTAACCGCTCGCTACGCTTCCTTCTTTGGGGATGTTGACCTCAAACCGATTGGGGTCTATTTGGTCCCTATAACCCAAGGCGTTGAAGTCCCACAGAAATCCCACGGGTATCTCTCCCTTTTCGAAATTGGCCGGCAATACGTCGGTAAGCAATAACCTTCCCTCTTTGGCAAGCGACGCAAAAAAGTCTATTGCAGGTTTAATATTGCTCTCATCTCCGCCAAGGGCAATCGCAGTGGCAAGCACCGCCATCTGAGCCTGGGCAGCCTTGGTTACATCTCCGATGGCGACTTTGTAATCTCCCCTTTTAATGTCCTCGAAAGACCTGGGGGGATTTTTAACCTGGGACTTGTCCGTGATGACGGCCATAGTACCGAGATATCCCACGATCCAGTGTCCATCTTTGTCCTTGGCCCAATCTGGTATTTCCTTCCAGTAAGATGTCTTGTAAGGTTGCGTAACTTTCCGCTCGACTGCAACCGGCCCAAAGGCCATGCCCACGTCTCCTATGTCAGCTGTAGGGTTATTCTTTTCCGCATCGAACTTGGCTATTTCCTCGGCGCTCGACATGTCGGTGTCGATATGCTTCAGGCCGTATTTAACCTCCAGATCGCGCCACGTATCCTTCCAGTTAGCCCATGCATCGGGCATGCCAACGCTTACGATCATGCCTTCCTTCCTTGCGCGCTCCTCTATTTCCTTCAGGCTAAGCTGCTGGGCATTTGCTCTGGCAGGCATGACTAGAATGGCCAATATCATACAAACGATCATGCTTAGTAAAATCCTTCTTGCCGTAACTGCTTTTCTCACCGAACCTAACCTCCCCTGAAACCGAATTTGTGTTGCCGAAATAAGTATAAGATGCGCATGTTACGACACTGTTTATATTTGGCAACAAGGATGTAACTATCGATCTTCTGGGGGGTGTCTTGAAATAAAGGATTTTTCGGAATCTATATAAGACCCAGATTTTAGCATTCGTATAGCTTTCAAGCTTTTGACGATGATAATTTACCGCGAGGCCGAGGCTTTTAGGGCCAGAAATGACCCGATAAGCACGAGAAGCCCTCCGAAACATTGGGCCACACTTAAGCTTTCTTTGAATATTAAAAGCGAGAGGATGACGGTCACGAGAGGTTCTGCCATGCTTAAGATGGCAGCTATCGACGGGGAGGTCAGCATGACCCCGAGGAAAAAGGATAGAAAGCCAAAAAGGGAGACGAAGGCTATCACGCAGAGCAACATCCATGCAGAGCAAGCACCCGGAAGGGTCAAGTTATGTGTACCTATTCCGAGGATGAGGAACGACACTGCAGAAAACAGGCAGACATAAGCCACAGTCACCTGGTACGGGATATCCCTGATTATGAAATTTCCGTAAAGGATATAAGATGTATATGATAAAGCTGCCAAGCCGGCGAGCAAGACGCCCTTCATGCTGACGGAAATGGCAGTCTTTCCGGAAAGAAAAACAAGACCAAGGAAGGAAATTATTATTGATAGGATAATAGGCCTCGAAAGACGTTCCTTGTTGACAAAGGACGATCCGACGGACACCAAAGCGGGATACGAATAAAAGATGAGGGCTGCCACCGAGGCCGGTATATATTTAATGCTTGAGAAGTAGCCAAAGCTCGTTAGGGTAAACATGATGCCGCCAAGAACAAATAACTTAAGTAAATTTCTTTTGCCCACCTGCAGAGCTGCTTTTCCTCTTTGCATATAAAGCAAGAAGCAAAGCGCAACAGATGCGATCGTGAATCGCACAAAGTGAAGGGACATAACGCTGACGCGACTTTTATAGACAAAGAGGGCAAGGATAGGGATAAGCCCGAACAAGAAGGCGGATAACAAGACGAAGGCGGCACCTTTGTAGCCTTTATAGTGTCCTGCCACGTCTTTCATGGACAGTAAACCTCATTTATTAAATTATTGAGACTCACCTGATGGATAATCTAGATTATTATAGCAATAACAGGATTGATGACAAAACGACAGAGAAAGCGATCTATATTCTCCGATAACGTTCAAACAGCGACTGTCGAGCTTTAACCTATCTTTGGTTTTTAGAATAAATATGAGGCTGCTTAAAAAATCTCTGAATCTCCCGTAAATAAACTATAGTTTAAATAGGGGCTGAACAAAAATGAGCTACATCAAGTGTTCTTTATGTATATTTGTTTTTTCGGCAGTCTTCGTATTTTATTTAAAGCGGACAACCTCCACTCCTTCTTCGGCAATGATCTCTTCGAGTCTGCGTATATGCTCTTTAGAGGGTGCCTTGAAATCATGTCGAAACTCCTCAAGCCCAAGCAAGCTATACTTAAACGTCCCGAGATTATGGTACGGCAGCATCTCCATTTTCTTCCATGTCATGTGTTGGTAAACAAACCGTGCAGTGCGCCTTATATTTTCCTCGCTATCGTTGACGTCTTTGATAAGGGGAACGCGGATGACCGTCTCAATCCCCGTAGCGCCAATGCGCCTGATATTGTCGAGAATAACGCTGTTTTCCACTCCCGTAAGCCGCTTATGTTCAAGGCAGTCCATATGCTTAATGTCAGCAAATATAAAGTCCAGCTTTGCCACTATATCTGCCACCTCTTCCAAATTGAAAAAGCAGGAAGTCTCTACCGCCTGGGAAATGCCGAAGCGTGAAAGGGCGTTTACTAAGAGGCGCAACGACTCGGGGAAAAAGAACGGTTCACCCCCAGACCACGTAACGCCCCCGCCTGAAGCTCTATAGAAAATAAAATAGCGCTTAAGTTCTCGAGCAATTTCTTCCACCGTCATAAAACGACCCATCATCTCGCGCTTCCCTGAAGGCAGCATGCTTTCCTTGGGAACTGGTGTCCATGTCTCGGGATTGCAACACCAAAGGCACCGCAAAGGACATCCGCTCAGGAAAACCGTGGAGCGGATGCCCTCTCCATCGTTCATGGTAAAATGAAGTATCTGCGATACGCAGATTTCTTTGTCTTTCATCTTAAAAATTAATAGGAGCCATGCTCCGTTCGGGCTATGATGGCATCCTGCATCTCTCGAGAGAGATTGACAAACTGGGTGCTGTACCCTGCCACTCGAACGAGAAGATCCCGATACTGTTCCGGATGAGCCTGTGCCTTCCTCAACACCTCCGTGGAGACGGTGTTAAACTGAACGTGAAAAGCACCGAGGGAAAAGTATGCCTGGATCATGGCCGCTAAATTTCTGCGTCCCCTTGGGGTATCGACCAACGATTTATTAAGCCTGAGGTTAAGAAGGGTTCCGCCGCTATGAAGATCGTGGTTCACTTTTGCAGCAGAGCGCATAACTGCAAGGGGCGTGGACACATCGCTTCCCGCAAAAGGAGAGACCCCTTCCGAAAGAGGCTCCCTTGCCCTTCTGCCGCATGGAAGGGCCCCCACAATTTTTCCTGTGGGAACGTAGTTTGATATGCCCATAAAGGCAGTATTGAAGGGCGAACCAAAGACGTCTTTGTATTTTCGCGTCTCTTTAAAATAAAAGTCAGAAATTTCCCTAGCCAAAGAATCGACATAATCATCGTCATTTCCATACTTAGGGACGCCAAGAGCCTGCTTGCGCAATTCTTCGAAACCCTCCCAATTTTTATCTAGGGCAAGGTTGAGCTCTCCCAGAGATGTAATTTTGTCCTCAAAGACAAGTTTCTTTATTGCGGCCAGAGAATTGGCCACTACCCCAAGGCCGATCCCGGTAAGCACGGGCCCCATGTTATAATTTGCCCCACCCTTACTGAGATCTGCTCCCTTTTTCAGACATCCATCTACGCAGGCTGACAAAAAGGGGCGCGGGACCATTTCCATATGAATTTTTTGGGCTACGACCGTTCCTATCACGGCATGTTCTATTAAATTAGAAAGTTGTCTAAAAAAGGCTTCCTTCACTTCCTCAAAATGGGCAAACTCCTCTATAGGTTTTTCCGGTAACCCCATAAGCTTGCCCGACAGACGACTCCTCCCTTGATTTAATGCATACTCTAAGGCTGCTCCAAAGTTGACGTTAACGGCGGAAGTCCATTCTCCCGTCTTTCTGAAATGGGGAACGACACAACCACAATTGCTCCAATCCCTTGCATCTTCAGGATCGTACCCCATCTGCAACAACATCTCATATCCTGCTCTGTCGCTATGGATGGCGGGAAACCCCAACCCCTTGCTCACGAGTTCGGCCACGGCCATGAGGAATTCATCTGGGCAATCGGGATGAATTCGTACGCTCAAGCCCGGCTGATGGGTCTTGACGCTCTCCGTGGCCTTCAGGCAAATATAAGATAACTCATTGGTGCCGTCGCTTCCGTCTCGTTTTCGGCCACCCACGGTTAGATTTTGAAACTGGTTATATCCGGCAAAGTAATTGGCCGTGTTAGAGGAGATGGTCCACACCCACTCTGAAAGCTTAAGCCAGAGGCATTCCACGAGCTCTTGTGCCTTTTTGCGATCCAAACGGCCAGCCTTTACATCGGCTTCATAGAAGGGATGCATATATTGGTCGAAGCGCCCGAGGTTTAGGGCAAGGGGATTTTCCGAGATGATGCCGCCCAGCTGAACAAACCACACGAACTGACACGCTTCATGAAACGTGCGAGGCGGATCGGCGGGAACGCGACTGCATATGCGAGCAATGGCAAGGAGTTCTTCTTTTCGCCCCTCGTCTTTCTCGCAGGCGGCAAGCGATTTGGCCGCATCCGAATAGCGCTTTGCCAGGCGCATAATTCCATCACATGCAATGATTACCGATTCGTAAAATTCGATCTTTTCGATGTTTGAAATCGAATCTGCCTTGAGAGTCTCACGCCTAACTTTCGCCTCCTCCCGAATTTTTCTAAATCCCTTGGGGAAGAGGACATCCTGGTAGTCAGGGGTAATTTCGCCCACGGCTTGTCTCCACTTTGAATCGTTATCGAGAATTCCCGTGTCGACTAAAAGTTTTGCCGTTTCCCCGGGAACCCGCTTGAGAAAGGCTTCTTCCAGGGAATTTCCCTTCCAGTAGGGCCAAACTTCTTCCCGCAAAAAATTGCGCTGCTCTTCCGTGATGACGTAAGGGTCTTGGGGTCGTTTATCGAAGGCGTCCATCTCTTTATCCACCCACATCCAGGAAAACTCGGGTGTCAAGATGGCGGTACGGCGAAATTCTCCCGCCGTTCCAACTATGAGCTCGTCAGGGAAAATCAACGCAGGAAGTTGATCGCAGGCCTCTGCGAAGGCCTTCGCCCGACGGATGCAGATGGGCTCTCCTTCCGTCTCCTTGTGGGACTTTGTCCAAATTTCAGCTCTGAGGCAGCTGATGGACGGCTTATTGTTCAAATACTCCTGCCGAATCCTTTCCGTTCTTTCGCTTATGCTCACGTCTTTCCCTCCCCTGCTTTAAGTGCTATTCCGGGTAAAACATCACGTTGCAAAATCGCGCTACGCCATCACCTGAATTATGGTAGGAATGAGTGCAATCCGCGCGGAACTTGATGGCCTCCCCCGCTTTGAGGACATACTCTTCTGATCCTGCCATAATAGTTACCTCTCCCTCAAAGACCAGAACGTATTCTAAAGTTTTCGCGTTGTGGGCCTCGGAGCAAGAATAAGCTCCTTTCTCGAGGACAATGGCCAAAATCTCAGATCTAGTCTCCCCATCAAAAGGAAAAACGGGATATACCCGAAATAGTCCGTTATCGCTGATGATGGGAGAAATATCCTCTTTTGAGATGACCACCGTTTCTGACCTAGGAACCTCGGTAAGATCCGTGAGCGATACTCGCAGTCCATTTGCTATTTTCCAAACTGTCTGGAGAGTGGGGTTTGATTCTCCGCGCTCGATCTGGCCCAACATGCTCTTGCTCACGCCTGTCAGTTCCGATACCTTATCGAGGCTGAGCCTGCGCTCCTCTCTAATCCTTCGGAGATTAGAAGCCAAAATCAGTTGCATATTTTCCATCGGCAACTCCCCTCATCCTGTTCATTATAACGATCGATATGTACGTTATAACGGTTTACCAACCATACCACTCTATTGGTGTTTTCGTCAACCTTGAATCGATCGTTATCGCAAATAATACCGATGCGTCATTGTGGCATGCTATAATATTCTAATAATATATAAATCAATAATTTATAAGGGGGATTGAGCCATGAAATCAATGAAAAGGGCAGTCCTTCTACTTTTCTTGATTACTTCCTCGGTGCTGTTTGTAAATTCTGCCTTCGCTGCCATGGGGGAAATCCAGAGCTTTACCTTTAAGGGCACCGAAACGGACCTCCTGGGGATGAAAGAGACCTTGAAACCTGACGGCAAACCGGATGCCCATTTCGTAGTTTCCGTCAAAGGGGCTGGAGCTATCACGGGCGTAGAGCTTAAGGCTCTGGGAACGGATAGGACATGGGATACGATACCGGGCAACCAGAAATGGGGAATGATCGTACAAGACGGCAAGGGAGAGGATGTAACAACTGCTTCGGGGTCCTTTTCAACCAAACCATTTCTTGCCCTAATTACGCTTCACCTTTACGTTGCCGATGACGGTACTGCCTTCTCTAAAACCCGTGAATATGAGGTCGCTGTCTCATTCATCGATGGGAGTACCGCAAAGGCAAAGACGACCGTTCCGGGAATGCCCGATATTTTTACGGCTGAGGCTGAAAAGGTCGAACCGCCAGCGGGCGAGGAATTCTCGGCCGTGCTGCTTGGGATTGGAGACAAGGACATCGTAGGAAAGTCGGAAAAGATCCAAAGCGACGGCGTAAGGGACGCTCACTTTCAGATTCGGTTTAACACAATATCTGTCGTTGAAGAAATTTCGATAAGAAACGTGGACGGCACATCTTCGGCGTGGGACACCGCCCCGGGCAACGGAACATGGGCCATAGCGGTCTATACCGACGGCAAGCTGCGAAACAGAGAGGATGGAAGCGTAAAATTTGCCGTAGAGGGCGATACGACCTTGGACCTTTGGGTCGCAGACAACGGCTCCATTGCAGCCGGCTCTACCCGTTATGAGGTGATCGTCAAGTTCAACGATGGTAAGGTCCTGCGCAAGGCAGTCGAACGCAAAGAGGTGACCAAGGCAATACCGGATAAAGGGATTCTTTCGGCAGCCTTAATTGAGCCGGCAAAGGGAGATCTCACGTCAAGAAGCGAAGCCCTAAAGGGCGACGGAAAGCCCGACTGGAAGATCGCCCTTGAACTGGTAGCTGATGGTAGGATCATCAACTTCATCGTCCGCGGCGATGACGGTGCCTCGGAATGGGATACGATACCGGGAAACGGAAAATGGCTGGTAGCGGTGACGGATTCTTCCGGAAACGTCTTAAACGAAAGCAACGGCTCAGTCTCTTTGAGCGTGTCCGGGAAGAAGGACTTCAACTTATGGCTCACCGATAACGGTACCATCACAGAAGGCGACGTGAAATATAAAGTCCTCGTGGTCATGAGCGATGGAAGCATCCTGGAAAAGGAGGTCCTCCGCATCATTGAAGGAGAGCAAACTTCAAAAACTACTGCTCCTTCTGCCACTGCCCAGGTTTCAGACAAAATTAGGGCAACTTACCTGGGCAAGGGCCCGATGAACTACCTAAAAAAAGGGGAGGTTTCATCTCTTCTTGCTACGCCCGACACTAACCCCGATGTTCACGTGCTGCTCAAGCTCATTAATACCAAGGGGACCATAGAAAGCATAGCCATTAAGGCAAAGGACGGCAAAAGCGGAACCTGGGACACCATTCCGGGAAACGGCATATGGAATATAGTAGTAACCCGCGCGGCGTCTGGAGGAATACTATCTAATACGGACGGGTCTTTCAACATGGAGGTCGAAGGTGGCACGGAACTGCACCTCTGGCTGGCTGATAACGGAAATTTAAGCGTCGCACCGGAGAAATTTGAGATTTTTATAGCCTTTGAAGACGGACGATTGCTGAAAAACACCATAAAAAAGTAACCGAACAATTTATACGAAAGGGTCGCTTGCGCACGAGCGACCCTTTCGTCTTTTTTGTTTACGTTAAGCTATCCCCACAAATCAGCGTTCAAGGCATTAAAGCTCTATCTCCAAATCGACGAAGCTCACCAGCAATTTTACCGCTCCTTCTACGTCGTTTAGGTTCACCGTCTCGCTTGGCGAATGGACGTATCTGGTGGGTATTGAAAGCGTTGCGGAAGGGATGCCTTCCTTCGTCCTTTGAAGTGCGGCAGCGTTAGTGCCGCCGAAGGTCAAGACTTCCTTTTGGTAAGGCACATTCGCCTTTTGTGCTGCCTGCTCCAGCAGTTCGACGACCTTCCTGTGACTTATGGACATCTTGTCCTTGATCTTTATTGCAGGGCCTTTGCCCAACGCCATGGCATGCCTTTTAAGCCCCTTCGGATGATCGGCCGAATCGGTGACGTCAACGGCTACGCAAATTTGAGGAGAAAAGCTGTATGCCGATACAAAGGCTCCGACAAGCCCAATTTCTTCCTGGACGGAAAAAGATCCTATGACCGTATGGCGCGGATCCTTTAAATTCCTGAATACTTCAACTAAAACGGCACAGCCGATCCTGTCGTCCATGGATTTCGATGTGAGGTAATTGCCGTTTTTGTAAAAATAGGAATCGTAGACGCCAAAGGTGCCTATGGAGACCAAGCTTTCGGCCTCACTGCGGTCGCCGGCGCCGATGTCCACGAAGAGGTTGTCGAAGGTGAGGTTGGATAAATTTTTCTTTTGTTCCTCGGGCGTCTCGCCTTCGTAATAAACTACGCCTATGGCCTTGGGGAATCTGACCCTGTGGCCCACGTAGGTATAGGGAGAAACTCCGCCCACCGGTTCTACCCTGAGGAACCCCTTATCGTCTATATTCGTTACCACAAGCCCGATTTCGTCTATATGGGCGTCTAAAAGCACCTCTTTGTCATCTCTTCCCCTTTTCCAGACGAGTAAATTGCCCACGGGGTCGAACTTGTGTCCGTCTATGTGGCCTTCGAGGTATTTAAGGACGACTTTTTGGACCTCTTCTTCTCTGCCGCTGGGGCCGTAACTTTCTGTCAGTTCCTTGATTAAATCTATCATCTTGCAAAACCCTCTCCTTCTTCTAAGATTTTGCTGACCAGTTTGACCGTGTTTTCAAAATCTCCCAGGTCAATCATGGACAAAGGGCTATGGATATATCGAGCAGGAACGGAGATTACCCCGGCCGGCACTCCCCCGCCGGTCTTGGCGAGGCGCGCGGCATCCGTTCCGCCCGCGGTCCTCCTTTTCGGCTGGTGTTTGATGTCGTATTTTTGGGCGACCTGCAGTATGGATTCATAGATCTTTTTATTTACCACGTAGCCCCTGTGCATGAAGGTGATGGCCGGGCCGTCTCCTAGGCGAGTTGCCCACTGATGTTCCGGAAGCCCTGGATCGTCTCCTGCCGTGGTCCCCTCGATGACCAAGGCAAGATCTGGGCAAACTTGTTCAAAAAGCACCGCGCTTCCCCGCAGGCCTGGCTCTTCCTGGACCAGGAAGGCAAAGTACAGGTCGTCCTCGTAACGTTGTTCCTGTTCTATTACCTCCATCAAGACGGCGCAACCTGCCCTGTCGTCGAAGGCCTTGCCCGTTGCCCTGGAGTTTTCCTGCCTGAAATCCGTCGCAAATGAGATGTAGTCTCCTAATTCCACTTTACGTGAGGCTTCTTCCTTTGACCTTGCACCTATATGTACGCGAAGGTTTTCGAATTTGGGCGAGGCCAGCAGCTCGTCTTTCTTTTGAAGGTGTATGGCCTTGTAACCGATGACGCCCGGTAGCTCTCCCTTGATCCTGACGTGCTTTCCAACGACGACCCGGGGATCGACGCCCCCTACGGGGCCAAATGACAAAGTTCCGTCATCCTCTATGTTTGTCACCATGAAGCCAACCTCGTCCATGTGGGCAGCCAGGACGAACTTTCTGTTCGACCTGGTCCCCTTCTTGAAGGCGATCAGATTGCCTAGCACGTCGACCTTTAAGCTGTCCACCTTGTCTTTGATCTTTTCTTCTATAAAATTTCTGACGCGTTCTTCGTCTCCAGAGACGCCGTCAAGTTCGGATAACTCCTTTAAGTACAACGCCTTCACCTCTTTCATCACAGGTTCACGGTGCTTGCCAATGCCAGCAGGCGTGCGGTCTCTTCCACGTCGCGGGGATCTACCAATTCTACGGGCGTGTGCATGTACATGAGCGGTATGGAGACCAGCGCCGTCTTTATACCCGACCTCGTAAGCTGTACCTCGTCCGTGTCGGTATGAGACCTCCCGGGCGTCGGCTCGATCTGCGTCCTTACGCCGTGACGTTTTGCCACGTCACATAAGGCCTTGTAAAACTCCCTGTTTATTACGGGCCCGACTGCCAATACGGGGCCTTCCGAGATCTTAATCGGGGGCATCTGCGGCACGTGTTCATTGCCATGGGTGACGTCTACCACTATGGCCTCGTCCAACCCAAGCTCGTACGCGACGGAGACTGCTCCCGGGCCTGCGATCTCCTCCTGGCTTGAAAAGATGAAATAAACGTCAGCCCTGTTTTTTATAATCTCAAGCTTGCTGGCAGCCATGATGAGGGCAGCACAGCTTGCCCTGTTGTCTAAGGCCTTACCTGCGAACCTGTCGCCTAACGAGGTACATCTTCCTTCGATGACGCAAATGTCTCCTACGCTTACGGCTTCGCTCAAGGGACTACAGGATACGTCGACGTAAATGTCGTTGTAATCGGGGACCTTATCTTTTTGATCATCTTTTTGGAGGTGAGGAGGAAGAAAGCCTACAACTCCTGTGGCGACACCTTGTTTGGTGAATATCTTTATCCTTTGGGAGATGACCACCTTCGGATCTATGCCGCCGATGGGCTCGACCCTCAAAAAACCTCTTTCTTCAAGCTTTGCGACGACGAACCCTATCTCGTCAGCATGAGCAAATATCCCAAGCTTTTTGCCGTTTTGCCCATTTTTTACGGCTATAAGTGCGTTCATCTTGTGCTTTCTTATGGAATCGACGTAGGGTTTGATGTTTTCTTCGATGGCCTTTAGGGCTTCGTCCTCATAACCTGAGGGACTGTCCGCGCTTGAAAGACATTTAAGCAAAGAAACCGTATCCAATGACATCACTCCTTTTAAAGAACAGACATTTAAATCAAGATAAAACCCATAACAGAAAAATGTTTATCAAAAGCGAATGCCCTTTTGATGCCTATCTCCCTACAAAGGGCAAAGCTTGTACAGTCAGTATAGGAGAAATCTTGATCTTGATAGGATACAAAAATGTTCCAGGCTATCTCTTCAATCTTTTCATTAATGCGTTCCAGCAACAGATCTCCATTCAATGCAGATTCCATGACAAGGTTGTGAAATGTAATTGCTGCCTCCAAACCCGCATCATAACGAAGTCTCGTATACGTTTCATCGAGCACATAATTTGAGGTGACCAATACATCCTTTTCTTTTACAAGTCTATCCAGTTTTTCTCTAGCCGGGTTGTGATGGATGTCGTTAGCGATACAAACAGCAATCCACGCACTTGTGTCTACAAATACTAGCATTTTTCCCTGCCGTAAAGGTATTCGTCGTGTTTTTCGCTAGCATCCGACACAATGCTGTTTGCTATGCCTATCATTTTTAACAGAGGGTTCTCTTTATTATCCTTTTTTTGCTTTAACTTTAAAGCATACTCCTGTAAGGCCCTCCTAATGGCCTCCGATTGGGAAATGCCCATGCTAATACAGATCTCTTTTAAAATTTCCTCGGTGTCATCATCGAGATAAATCTGTTTACGCAGCATTTTATAACACCTCTTATTTTATAATGTCTATTGCTATTGTAAGATTATTTTATAAATAATGTTACTCCATATAGTCCTCAGATAACTTTAAACTGAAATTACAGATATGGTCTAATCATGTTAATATTTCAGCAAAGAAAGCCCTCATTGCTTCCCAGGACCTGCGGTCCGCCAGCTCATTGTAAGCGGCGCCCTTGGAAGGATCGTTTCCGGAGGCAGGGTTGGTAAAGCTGTGCACAGCACCGCCATAAAATATCATTTGCCAGTCAACGCCTGCGTTTCGCATCTCATCCTGGAAAGCAAGGACATGTTCCCTGGGTATAAATGGATCGTTTGCTCCGTGACATACCAGAATCTTGCACTTTATGTTTTTAGCTTCGTAGGGGTTTTGTGTGTCTAGATTACCGTGAAAGCTCACAACGCCATTTAATTCGGCTCCACTTCTTGCAAGCTCAAGCACCGTTCCACCGCCAAAGCAGTAACCGATGGCAGCTATCCTTGACGAGTCCACAAACGGGAGATCTTTTAGAGCCTCAAGCGCTGCACTTGCACGGGACCGAAGCATGGCCCTATCCGAGCGATACTTGGCGGCAAGATCTGCTGCCTCTGCTGTAGTTTTTGCCCTTACTCCTTTGCCGTAGATATCGGCGGCCAAAGCGACGTAACCAAGCTCAGCCAATTGTCTGGACCGTCTTTTCTCGTAGTCTCCCAGTCCCGTCCATTCGTGTACCACCAACACTCCGGGGCGCTTGTTTTCCGTCTTATCGTCGTAGACTATGTATCCCTCACAAACCACATCCCCGCATCTATATTCAAAAATTTCCTCTCTCATTCTCTTGGCCCTCCTTTTGGACTTTATCTCATCAAATTTAAAGCCATCCTTTCTCCCTCCAATATCCATACTCGCCTGCCCACTGCTCTTTTCTTGAAGAGATTGCATCTTTAAAGAACCTTCGCCTGACTTCCATGATTGCCAACTGATCCGGAAATTTTTTGCCCTCCCTGACAGCTTCGACAATTTGAGCACCGAGCGATCTGGCCCTTTCCTTTAGGGCATCAAATTCTGACATCGGTCCAGAGACTCCACCCACATACTGGATGCCACAGCTTATCATGTAATCTTCGAGGTAATCCAAAACCATCACGTGAGGCCCGCCTCCCGATGTGGCAAAGGCGGCGCCGTATTTGCCCAAAAGCATTTGGCAGTGAATAAAGGGGCTTGAACGATCCAAAAGCGCTTTAAGCTGAGCCGAGATATGGTTTATATAAACGGGCGAAGCGAACATTATGACGTCCGCCTCCAGCATCTTTTGGAGGATATCTCTTACGTCGTCCCTGAGAGGACATTTAAGAAGATCTTTGTGGCACAAGCCACAGCCAATACAATATTTGACGTCTTTATCGCTAAGATGCACACATTCAATTGCAGCGCCCGCATATTGCGATTTAATTTCGATCAAAGCCTCTTCCGTAAGTTTAAAGGTATTGCTTTGCTTTCCCCTCGGGCTTCCCGATATGCAAAGTATCTTCATGGTTTAGCCTCCCGTATGCTATTGAAATTTTAGATCAGTCAGGTAAATCAAGCTTCGACTCGAACTTGTACCTTAATTATATGCCTCAAGGCACGAAGGGGATAGCTATAGCAGTTACAAGGTAAATTGTTTACCAAGCGAATTTACTGCTGATGGGGCTGCTGGTATTTGTAAGTGAACATGATTTTAGATAGGGATTAGCGTCTCCAGAAAAAGGCAAGCCATATACATGGAGGGGTGGCGCTTGTCGAAAGGACGCGGTGTCTGACGTGAGCGGGGATTAAGACCCATTCTCCCCTATCGAGCACTTTTGTGCTGCCATCCTCCCACTGGATAGCTCCCTGTCCTTCGAGGACGCACACCCACTCATTCTCTTTTTGGTCGTACCAAAACCCCTCGGGAGATGCCTGGCCTGTCGAAATGATGCGCTCTATCCGCACCCATTCGTCGACGTAAAGGGTTTCGGTGACTTCCTCGCTAAGCGACGCCGATGATAGATCATAAAGATTCGCATTCTTTTTCATTAAAGGTACGCTCTCCATTTTTTGAGATCGGGCGAAAATTCAAGATTTAGGCCAAAATATATTTTAAATGCTAAAAAGCTGGGGTTCTATATTTATTTGCCATCTTTTCTATTGCTTCCCACAGGCCCTGCAGGTAAACTGCACCTAATGCCCTATCGTATAACCCATAACCGGGGCGGCCTGTTTCTCCCCAAATCATCCTGCCGTGATCCGGCCTCATGTATCCGTCAAACCCCACATCGTAAAAGGCCTTTACGATCTCAAACATGTCAAGGGATCCGCATTTGGAGAGGTGTGCGCTTTCGTAGAAATCCCTGTCGGAGGTGAACTTAAGGTTTCTGATGTGCGCAAAATGGATCCTGCCTTCCTTGCCAAACTCCCTAATGATGGCAGGGATGTCGTTTTGCCTGTTAGCGCCCAGAGAACCGGTGCAAACGGTTATGCCGTTATACTTGCTTTTGTTCAGGTCCAGAAATTTGCGTATGTTCTCCCTTCCCGTTATGACCCTTGGTAAGCCAAACACCGGCCACGGAGGATCGTCGGGGTGTATAGCCATCTTTATGTCGCACTCCTCTGCGGAAGGTATTATGCTATCGAGGAAATATTTGATGTTTTTCCAGTACTTGTCCTCCGACATATCCTTATATCTTTCTATGGTCTTGGAGATTTCCTTAAGCCTTTCGGGCTCCCAACCGGGTAGCTCTGAATCCTTCGACTGTTCCATAAACTGTTCGGCGAAGTTTTCAGGATCTATCTTGGAGACGAAATCGTGCCTATATGCCATGGTCCTGGAGCCATCTTCTAATTGGTATTCCAACTCCGTCCTAAGCCAGTCGAAAGCGGGCATGAAGTTGTAGCAGATCACCTTCACGCCTATTTGGGAGAGGTTTTTCATGGTCTTTATGTATTTTTCTATGTAACTGTCCCGTGTTTCGAGCCCTAACTTAATATCCTCATGTACGTTTACGCTTTCTATCACTTCAAGCTTTAGGCCGTAGCTTTCGACCTCTTCCCTTAGGGCCTTGAGGCGTTCTAATGGCCACACCTCGCCAACCGGTATGTCAAGCAAGCTGGTTACAACTACCTCCATCCCGGGAATCTGCCTGATCTGCTCAAGCGTTATATGGTCATATCCCTTTCCAAACCAACGAAAGCTCATCTTCACGACATATCTACCTCCATGTTTACGCACTTAGATGACCGGTGCGATCTTGTCTATCATATTATATGAAAAAACACAAGCTTCGGTTTGTTGGTGTGATTCCTGAAGCGTAAATAAACGAAGCCTTTCTTTGCTAGATTTAAGCTCCACTTAAGCTGCGCGCATACTAAAATACCTGTATGTAAGTTGTCAATACAAACCAGCTGTATTTTAACGCCCTATTTATATATCCGCGATAAATTGTTATATTTGCAGTACGATAGATACTATTGGCACGACAGATAGGAGGAGTTGTATAATTGGTGTTTAATCGATCTGTGCTGCGGATTTTTTCAAGGATTTCAAGGAAGGGAGATATTTTTTGACTGTTGAGATCGCGAGTTTCTGCGGGATAAAGATATACGCGCAACTGTCAAACAGGGTGACCTTTTTCAACAGCCCCTACCCTGCGCACTTCGAGCATAAAGCTGTCGACATCTACCCTTTCTCTCATGACGCCCCCTCTCCCGTAGAGGGAAAGGTTATGTATATTTATGAATTTACGGCTCCAAGGACGAAGCAATTTCAAATGCCCACGAAGGAATACCTGATCGCCATCGAAACGCCGGTGGCGTCTGAGTACCTCGTTCGCATCCTACATGTAAAACCAATCGTCAAGGTGGGCGACAGCGTAAAGGTCGGCCAGATCCTGGGGGAAATGGTAAAAAACGGGCACTTCGACTCCTGGACCGATCTTCATATGCACGTCGAAATTAGGCCGCGCGACAATCTGATCAGGGCAAGGGGAGGCATGCCGATTTACGCTTCCTTGAAATGGGAAAAGTTTTACGGCATGCTTCCTGCTTCAAGCTTTCAGGGCAAAGTCATCGTCCAAAGGCCGAATTACACGCTCCTTAAAGGCCCCATTGCCCGGATGGGCTTATTTTCCGGCCTGCCCGTTACAGTTGGCAAAGGCATTGGGATTTTAGACGGGGGTCTGCCGCATTACGGCTTTGGAGGCGTGCTGGCACGCGGAAAGGTAGAGATCGGCGATCCCGTATACATTGACGGTGTAAAGATAGGGCACGTAACAAATATTTACTCCGACGGTTTTGCCAGGTTTGAGGTAGAACCTTTTTCAGTAAAGCTTGACAACTTCATCATGAAGGGCATTTCGTGCTATATGGGCTTGTCCGGTGATTTTATGTGGAAGTTGATCCCTCAAGACGGAAAAAAGATGAGTTTGAAGGATAAAGCCTCAGTCATCATCTGCCCGCAAGGCCAAGCTCATTCTTGATGGATTCTATCTCCTCTTTTGTGGGCTTTCGAGGAAAGTTATACATCGGGCCCAAGGGCGATTCGTTGTAGAAGGGCCTGTTGCAATTAGGACATCCCGACGTCATGAAGGGAATGCCGCTGTCCGCGTCAAGCTCAAGCGTAGCGCCGTCAACTCCAAAATCATCTAAGCGTCCGCCTTGAAATTTCATGCCATCTGCTCTGGCGATGCCGCTTGCTATGAGGTGGCGTGCCATCTGGATTTTCCTGTAGCTTGAAACTTTAGGCCTCGCCCATTTTTCAAGTGGGGTTCCCTTGACGGGAGTAAAGGCAAAAAGCCCTACCGTTATACCGCGGTCGTAGAGCATCTGGATTGTCCTTATCATCTCCTCTTCGCTTTCTCCCAAGCCGACGACGAGGTGGGTCGTCGCCCTGCCGATGAGCTTTTTTGCCTCCTCAAGGGCCTTTAAGTGGGCCTCCCAGCGATAGGGAGATTTTGCTCCTTTGCCCTTTATTTTCTCGAAAAGTTCGGGAGTAGCGGCGTCCAGAGCGATCCCTATGCGCTCTGCTCCTGCATCTGTCAGCCTTTTTATGTCCTTTGGCGAGATCGGATGGCAGGCGACGGAAAGGGGAAGATCGCAGGCTTTCTTTATCGACGAAACTATTTCGACGAGGTCATCTGCGACGCCGGGGTAATTTACGGACTGAAGGCATACCCTTTTGAAAGCATGGGTTGATTTCTGCAGCGCTTCGATGACGTCGTCCAGCGAAAACCTTGGCCACTCCACTCTGGAAAGCATCTCGCCGTCGGCGAGGCTTTCTCTTGCCTGAGGGCAAAACATGCAGTTGGCAAGGCACTTGCTTTCGCTGTAAACCAGCAGATGGGCCGTGGTGGGGGCAACTTCAATTTTAACCTTGCAAAAGCCTAAAACAGCAGCGGTGCCCAGCGCAACCCTTACATATTTGACCAACTTTTACCCTCCTATCTCCATTGGGACGGCACAGCAGAGCTCTATTTTTTGAAGTTTTAAACCCATATTTCTAGCCGCTTCCAAGGTTTCTTTTTTCGGCACCACGATCCCGTTTACGCGCGCCTTGAGCGCCCGAAGCTCGTATTCTGTTTGTCGGGGCCTCATGCAGCCAAGGAAAATGTTTGCCTCTTCCATTTTGCTGCGGGCGTAGGATATTACGTCCTCGACCTCATCGGCCGACGGAGGGTTTACTGCCTCGAAGGCCGTGCCTCCTGTGGGTATCAACACCAAAAAGACAAGGGTGCTCACTTTCCTTGAGCACGCTATTTCAACGGCCCTTTTTTCGCCTTTGAGGCGCCCCCCGTGGAGGCCAATCGTTATATGGGGCACCACGCAGGAGACATTTTCAAGCAAATGATCCAGGGTGCTGACGTAGTCCTCGACAGATTTGTCAAGACCTGTGACTTCCCTTATCGTTTCGTCGTCGCCTATCAGGTCAAAGGAAACGACGTCGACGCCAGCGTTGCCAAGGCTTCGGGCAAGACCTTCGGGGACGAGCCCGCAGTGGACGTTTATCGCCAGCTTTGTATCGCCCTTGATGCGTGCCAATGTGTCGACGAAGCCCTCCAAAGGCACCCACCCGTTTTCGTTGTAACCGCCGCTTACAAGCACTCCCTTGTATCCTTTTTTGTCGAATTCGAGGCACTTTCGGTAAAGGGTTGCGGAATCGCTACAGGGGATCATATGTTCGAGGTAGTGGCGATCGCAGTGTTTGCAGTGCATGGCGCAAGCATTTCCCGTTATCGAAAGGGAGGGAAATAAGGGTTTTGGGTAGAAGGCGTAAAAATTATTTTTGTTGTCGCCTGTCGTTTCGTATTCTTTCATTCCGCCTGCACCCTTACCGCTTCATGAGCCATTCTTTTGAGGCGTATTTTGCCTTTAGCTCTTCTGCCAAGTTTATTTCCTCGGGCATCAAGTCGCCTTCCTCGAAAGATGCGCCCAAGGAATCGGCAAAACCCGCACACATCGCATCTCTTACCTCCTCAAAGCTTGGGCGCTTTTTTAGCTCTCGCGCAAGAGACGTTACCCGCTCATAAACGGATGCGATGAACTTGTCCGAGATCTTCTCAGGGCTTACCTTTAACAGCTCGAACATCAATCGGATGTCAGGGTCAACAAGTATCGTGCCGTGCTGCAGGACGCTTCCCCACTTTCTTGTCTGTGCGCTGCCTGAGATCTTTTTGCCGCCCACCTCGACATCGTTTAACGGGGCAAAGCGAGCTTCAAGGCCCAAGCGATCAAACCCCTTAATCAGCCCACCGCAGATCACCCTGAAGGACTCCATGATGTCGCGGGGTAAATCCTCCTGCCTGCAGACGACGCTGTAGGTAAGCTCGCCGTCGTGATCGTGAAACACGGCACCCCCGCCGCTTAAGCGCCTAACGATGGCTATGCCGTATTTGGCTGCGGACTGCATGTCGACCTCGCGCTCCAGGCTTTGAAAATACCCGAGCGAAACGGTCGAGGGCTGCCACCTCCAAAATCGCAATGTATTTAAAGACCTGCCCTCTGAGTTAAGTTTTAAAATGGCCTCGTCAATGGCCATGCTATAGAAGGGATCGTCTATCCTTAAAGGAATTACCCTCCAGCCCTCCATGATTTACCTCCTAACGGCCCTTATTATGGCCTCAACAAAGCAGTCGGGCGTAAGCATTGGCGCTTGGATCTGCCTTTGCTCGTAAAACTGCTCAATCAGCTTGGATAACTCTGCCCTTTCTGCCTTGGCGCCGACCAACAGTCTCTCAAGGTCGTCGAGCGCCTCTTCGGGATACATGAAGAAATCCCCGCTTATGTTGATATCCGATATGACGGTCCCGTCAAGCTCAAGCGAAACCTTTATAATTCCCTTTGGCGCCTTAAACTCGCCGTAATACATGTCCTTCTCCTATTCTATCTGTTCATTAAACTGCAATTTATCATTGAAGTTAAAATTCCAGCACCTTTAACACCTCAGACTTCAGTTTAGCATCGATCAAGGCCTCAAGCGCTGCATCCAGCTTCGCTTCATCATTAACTGAGAATATCTTTTCTTCTTCCTGAGGTGTCAGGCAAAACTTGCTGTTGAGAAGCTTCACCAGCTCCTTTTGCTTTTCTCTTAACTTCTTCGAAAGAAATGTCATGAACATTTCGCCCCCGCTTGCCTGAGATCAGGCATAAAAGCACTGTCTTTTGCTGCCGGCGAAGATATTATAGCAGCTAGGGCAAAAACCTTGATATGCGAATTTAGCAAGCAGCCGACTTAGTTGGCTTGAGAGAATCATATAGCATCCTCCGGTATTTTGAAATCGATTTAACCTGTACCTTTCTTTTTGATCGTCGATAAACTACAATAAACCCAGTGTGTAACCAAATTGGTCTTCTTCACAAGCACAACAATCGTAAGTCCTAAGTTAAGCATGGATAAGGAGGATGTTTCATGAAGTCTGTACGCACAAAGATGTTGGTTTATGTGCTTTCCGTTGTAGTAGCATCATTTGTGGTCATCGGGATAATTTCATACCTTGAAGTTTCTAAAAATGTAAGGGGTGTAACCCTAGACCTTACAGGCCAGATTAGCAAGGCTGTGGCAGGGCAGCT